>CACOJX010000001.1 GCA_902627645.1 uncultured Pelagibacteraceae bacterium
TTTTAACAGCTATTGAAACAGCTAAAATTGAATTAGCTCCAAGTTTGGTTTTTTGTTTTGTTCCATCTAAATTGATTAGTACTTCATCTATTCTTTCTTGGTCATGAATGTTTTTATTCTTTAATGCTTTAGAAATTTTAGTGTTAATCAAATTGACTGCTAAAAAAACACTTTTGCCCAAATATCTTTTATTTTTTATATCTCTTTTTTCATATGCCTCATGTGATCCAGTTGATGCACCAGATGGACATATAGCTTTAGCACTTTGATTTTTTACATGTACCTCTGCTTCAATAGTTGGAGTTCCTCTACTGTCAAAAACTTGCCTTGCTTTAACTTTAAGAATTTTACTCACTTAATTTTTTATAAGATTATCTATGTCGTTTAATTGTTTAAGAAGATCTTCTAGTTTATTTAATGGTACCATGTTAGGTCCATCAGAAGGAGCTTTGTCTGGATCTTGATGAGTTTCAATAAAAACTCCTGCAACACCAACAGCTACGGCGGCTCTAGCAAGGTGTTCAACAAATTCTCTTTGACCACCGCTTTTTTCTCCTTGACCACCAGGTTGTTGAACAGAATGTGTTGCATCAAAAATTACAGGATATCCATTTCTTGCCATAATAGGTAAAGATCTCATGTCGGATACTAAAGTATTATAACCAAAGCTTGCACCCCTCTCTGTCACTAATATTTTATCATTTCCTGATTCTGAAATTTTTTTAGTAACATTAACCATATCCCAAGGTGCTAAGAACTGACCCTTTTTTACATTAATAATTTTATTAGTTTTTGCAGCAGCAATTAATAAATCAGTCTGTCTGCAAAGAAAAGCTGGTATCTGCAAAACATCAACGTGATTTGCTACAATCTCGCATTGTTCAGCATTGTGTATATCAGTTAAGATTGGAACTTTTAATTCTTTTTTAATTTTATCAAACACTGGTAATGAGGCTTCTAAACCTGCTCCTCTTTTTCCTTTTAAACTTGTTCTATTTGCTTTATCGAAAGAGGTTTTGTAAATAAATCCAAGACCAAATTTTGATGTAATTTCTTTAATTTTACCAGCCATGTCAATTGCATGTTGCTCTGTCTCTAGCTGACAAGGTCCAGAAATAATACAAATTTTATTCTTATTTGAAATTTCTATATTTTCACAATTTACTTTAATATTACTCATTTGTGATTTTTTGCAGCTTTGATAAAAGACGAGAATAAAGGATGGGGAGCCAAAGGTCTAGATTTAAATTCAGGATGAAACTGAACTCCTATAAACCACGGATGATTTTTAAGCTCGATTATTTCTGGTAATTTATTATCTGGCGACATACCTGAAAAAATTAACCCCTTCTTCTCAAACTGATCTTTAAGATTATTATTAACTTCATATCTATGTCTATGTCTTTCCTTAATTGATCTTGATTTATATATTCTATTTATGGCAGAATTATTTCTCAATTTTGCTTCATATAGGCCTAGTCTCATTGTTCCACCTAAATCTTTGTCTGTTCCCTTAATTATTTTTCCATTTTTATCCCATTCATTAATCAAGCCGATAACTGGATAACATTTTCTATCAAGCTCTCTTGAACCAGCTTTTTTAAGCTTTAATTTATTTCTAGCAAACTCAACTATTGCCATTTGCATTCCAAAACAAATACCAAGAAATGGTATTTTATTTTCCCGAGCATACTTAATAGCAGAAATCTTGCCTTCAGTTCCTCTTTTGCCAAAACCACCTGGTATCAATAAACCTGAAACATCTTTAAGCTTTTTTTTGATTTCATTATTCTTCAAATGGTCTGACTCTATTCTAACCAAATTTACTTTTACTTTATTAGAGATACCTCCATGTATCAAAGCTTCATCCAAAGATTTATAAGCATCTTTTAGATTCACGTATTTACCAATAATTGCAATATTGATAGATTTTTTTGTACTTAAAACTATTTTAGTAATTTTTTTCCATGGACTTAAATTAGCTCTTTTTTTTGATTTAATTTTAAAATATTTTAAAACTTGTTTATCTAATTTTTGATTAAAAAAACTAATTGGAGCCTCATAAATAGTTCTTACATCAACCGTTTCGATTACATTTTCGATCGGAACATTACAAAATAGAGATATCTTTTTTCTTTGATCTAATGGTATTGATTGTTGAGATCTACAAATTATTATATCAGGTTGAATACCAATGCTTCTTAATTCTTTAACCGAATGTTGAGTTGGTTTAGTTTTAATTTCATCAGAAGATTTTAAAAAAGGAACAAAAGTTAAATGAATAAATAATGTTTTTGACTTTCCATTTTCATTTGAGAATTGTCTTATAGCTTCAACGAACGGTAGACTTTCAATATCTCCCACAGTACCTCCAATTTCACAAATAACAAAATCTTCATTCGTGATATCTTTTTTTATAAATTCTTTAATTCGATTAGTAATATGGGGAATAACTTGAACGGTTTTTCCAAGATACCCTCCTTTTCTCTCTCTTTTTATTACATCACTATAAATACGACCAGTAGTAATATTATCTGATTGTTTTGAGGAAATATTTGTAAATCTTTCATAGTGACCTAGATCTAAATCTGTTTCAGCGCCATCATCTGTTACAAATACTTCACCATGTTGAAATGGACTCATCGTTCCTGGATCTACATTTAGATAAGGATCCATTTTTCTTAATCGAACTTTATATCCTTGAGATTTTAACAAATATGCTAGAGATGCTGATGATAAACCTTTTCCTAAAGATGAAACCACGCCGCCAGTGACAAAAATATATCGCGCCATGGAATTATGTTATAGACCTTAAAATACAAAAAGAAAAGGATTAATTATTCTCTGGAATAGCTGGTGTATCCTCTGATTTTTCCTCGACTGAATCTAAAACTGATGTTGCGGGAATCAATTCGTCTCTAGAAACTATTGTTAATGCTAAACTGCAAATTATAAATAAAGTAGCTACTACTGCTGTAGCTTTAGTCATAAAATTACCTGCAGTTTTTGAAAACATATAACTCTCTGGTGAAACACCTATGCCAAGTGCGCCGCCCTCTGATTTTTGCATTAAAACCAATATTACTAAAATCAAAGCTAACACTATATTAATCACAAGTAATATATTTTCCATGAGGGTTAATTATATGTTTTTTTAATTATATCAATAAATTTTTTCGTGTCTTGAGAAGCACCGCCGATTAAGTAGCCATCAATATTTTTAACCAATTTTAATTGATCTATATTTTTAGAATTCACAGATCCCCCATAGAGAACTTTGTTATTTTTAAATTTTCTTTTAATGAAATTTACTGTTTCAGAAAGATCTTTGTTTTTAGGAATAATACCTGAGCCAATAGACCAAACAGGCTCATAAGCTATTAAAATTTGTTTTTTATTTTTTATACTTTTCAAACCCAATTTAATCTGTTTTTCTAAAACTCTTTTAGTAGCTTTTTTCCTTTTTTCAGAAATAGTTTCACCAATACAAAAAATAATTTTAAGATTTGCTTTTAAGGCGCTTTTAATCTTCATATTTATAAGTTTATCAGTATCACCAGATTGCCTATTTTCAGAGTGTCCAAGAATGATATACTTGGCCCCTACACTTTTGAGCATTTTTGAATTA
Source organism: uncultured Pelagibacteraceae bacterium (assembly GCA_902627645.1). Lineage (GTDB taxonomy): Bacteria > Pseudomonadota > Alphaproteobacteria > Pelagibacterales > Pelagibacteraceae > Pelagibacter. The sequence goes on from CACOJX010000001.1 coordinate 3,629, forward strand.
ACTGAACCGGTGAATGAGCCATAGTTTTCATTTTCGTGACAATTCTGAGCTCCAACTTCTATTGAAATATTTTTTAATTTTTTTGACATGGGACGAATGAGAGTGTTTGGTGGACAATATATTATTTTAGCAAATCTTTTTTTTTTGAATTTTCTAAAAAATTTAATGAATTTATGTAGTGTATTTAAAGTGTTTAAAACACCAAACATTTTCCAATTAGCAATAAAATACATATATTTATTTGTCATATGCTGCATTTTAATCTATAGGTTTGCTTTTTATAGATCAATAAATTTATAATAATATGATAGGTAGTTTTAGAAATTTTGCAAAAACCAAATTTGCTGGGTTGCTTGTGTTTATTATGATTATCCCATTTGTTTTTTGGGGTATGGGTAGTATGTTTAGTAGTGGAAATACAAATAATATTGCAAAAATAAATAATATTAATATTTCTACTCAAGATTTTATTGATCATATCAATAAATCAAATATTCCTGAAAAAACTATACGAGCTAATTTAGATAATAATATTATTGAAGAGTTATTATCTACTTTGATATCTTCTACTTTGTTAGAGCAGGAAATAAAAGATTTAAATATTATTATTTCAAAAAAAATTTTATCAAAAAAAATTAAAACAAATAAAAACTTTTTTGATGAAGATGGAAATTTTGATCGAATAAAATATGAAAAATTTTTACTAGAAAATAATCAATCAGCACCAGGTTTTGAATTTAGATTAAAAGACCGTGAACTTCAAAAAAAATTGTTTGATTATATAGGAGCAGGCACATCCACACCTAGTTTCCTAGCTAAAAAAATGTTTATAGAGGAAAATCAAAAAATTGAAGTTGAATATATTAATTTAGCTAATTTTTATAAAAAAAAAAATGAAATAACTGAAAAAGAAATTAAAGATTTTTTAAATGAAAATGAGGATCAATTAAAAATTGAATATATTGATTTTGAATATGCGATTATAAATCCAAAAAATTTGATTGGTGTAGATGAGTTTAACCAAGCTTTTTTTGACAAAATTGATGAAATAGAAATGAACATATCAAATAACTTGGATTTGAAGTCAATTTTATCTAGTTCCGATATCAAAACTATCAATGTAGAAAATTTTAGATATTCACAAGAAAAAAGCAATATTGAAAAAAAAATATTTGAGTCAAAAAATATCAAATTTGATATTTTTGAGGATGAAAATAATTATATTATTTATAAAATAAGTAAATTAGAAAAACGTTCACCAGATTTAAGCGATATAGATTTAAAAAATGAGATTATCGATTTAATTTCTCAAAGAAATAAATTTAACTATAACAAAGAGTTATTTGATAAAATCAATAATAAAAAATTTAACGATAATGACTTTGTGTTAATGGGGAAGAATAATATTAATTCTTTAGTTTTAAATTCTGTTAGAGACAATAAAAAGTTCGAAATTAACTCTGTTGAACTTTTGTATTCATTACCACCTAAATCTTTTACTTTAATAAGTGATGAGAAAAATAATACATATTTAGCCAGAATTTTGAAAATTATGACTTTAGATAGAATTGAAGATGATAAAAAATTCAAAGAATATATAAGTAAACAAAATTCAAACACCAGAAATAATATTCTTAAATCATACGATTTACTTTTAAATGAAAAGTATAATGTGGTATTAAATCAAAAAACAATAGAACGAGTTAAAAATTTCTTCAAATGATAATAAATCGAGGCTTCAAAGATTTCAAGTTTCGACATAGAAGCAAAAAAAATCAAATTATATATACGTCCAAAAAAGTAAAAAATGATGATGAGGTTGTAAATTTAATAGATAATTTTCTCACAGAAAAAAATAGTTTTATATTTGAGTCGGTTGAAAAAGGTAAAATTAAGGGTAGATATACTATCTTTGGGCGAAATCCTGATAAAATTTGGGAATTTAACAATAAAAATTCTTATTTAATCAAAAATAAAAAGAAAATTAAGCTAAAAGAAAAACCCAAGATATTAATTGAAAAAATTATTGAAGAATTTAAATTTAATACACCTAAAAAATTACCCAATATTTGCTCTTTAATCTCAGGATATTTTTCATATGACTGTATAAGATATGTTGAAAACATCCCTAGTAATTGTAAAAATGATTTAAATTTACCTGATGTAAGACTATTAAGACCCAGAACACTTGTCATACATGATAATCAAAAGAAAGAAATTTTTTATATCATAAATATCTATCATGACGAAAAAATTAAAGATTACAAAAAAAAATTTGATGAAATAAAATCTGAACTTTTCAGGTTGACAATACAATCATCAATAAAAAATTTATCAGATAAGACTAAGAGAGCTTTTGAAAATATTAAGGTCAAGTCCAATACCTCCAAGAATAAATTTTTAGAAATGGTTGATAAAGCTAAACAATACATAAAATTAGGTGATATTTTTCAAGTTGTTTTAAGCCAACGATTTGAGGCAAACTTAATAAAAAAACCATTAGAAATATATAAAAAATTAAGAACAACAAATCCATCACCATTTATGTTTTTTTTTAATTTCAGTGATTTCCAGATAATTGGTGCAAGTCCTGAAATATTAGTACGGCTTCGAGATAATAAAATTACAGTAAGACCTATTGCTGGAACTAGGCCCCGTGGTATTAATTTAAATGAAGATCTTTATAACGAAAAAGATCTTCTTAAAGACAAAAAAGAATTAGCTGAACATTTAATGTTATTAGATTTAGGAAGAAATGACGCTGGAAAAGTTTCTAAGATAAACTCTGTTAAAGTGACAGAAAGTTTTATTATTGAGAGATATTCTCACGTAATGCATATAGTTTCGAACGTTATAGGAGAATACAACAAAAAATTTTCAAAATTTAAATCTCTTTTAGCTGGTTTTCCTGCTGGAACGGTTTCTGGAGCTCCCAAAATACGAGCTATGGAAATAATTGATAAATTAGAAACTTCAAAAAGAAAAGTTTATGCTGGTGGAATAGGATATTTTTCTGCAAATGGCGAATTTGATACATGTATCGCTTTAAGAACCGCAGTTGCCAAAAAAAATAAATTTTATGTTCAAGCTGGTGCCGGAATAGTTGCAGACAGTAAACCAATAAAAGAATACGAAGAAACAGTGAATAAAGCTAAAGCCCTAATTAATGCACTAAAATGAAAAAAATAATTTTAATTGATAATTACGATAGTTTTACTTTTAATCTTTACCATTATTTATCATCTTTGAAAGTAAATGTTGATGTAATTAGAAATGATCAAATTACATCGAATGAAATATTAAAAAGAAGATATAACAAAATTGTAATTTCACCTGGACCTGGTAATCCAGACCAATCTGGTAATTGTCTTAAAATCGTAAAGACTTTATATAAAAAAATACCTATATTTGGAGTATGTCTAGGTCATCAGATAATAGGACAGGTTTTTGGATCTCAAATTACCCAGGCAAAAATTCTAATGCATGGAAAAACAAGTAAAATAATCTCAAAAAAGATAGGCATATTAAAAAATCTTCCACGAACTTTTGAGGCAACCCGTTATCACAGTTTAATTATTGATAAAAAATCATTATCAAAAGATCTTAAGATTACTGCTGAAACTAAAGACGGGTTAATTATGGGTATCCAACATATAAAATATGACGTTCACGGAGTGCAATTTCACCCTGAAAGTATTAAAACTAAATTGGGTATTAAAATTTTAAAAAACTTTGTAAGAATTTAATTTATGAGACAATTCATAGAAAAGATCAGAAATAAAGAAAATCTATCTTTTGATGAAAGCAAATCTGCTTTTGAATTATTAATGGAGGGCAAAGCTCAGGAACAGGAAATATTTAATTTTTTGACATTTTTGTCAGCTAAAGGTGAGTCTTCAGATGAAATAGCAGGTGGAGTTTTTGTACTTAGAAATAAGTCCAAAAGAGTAAATATAGATAATTGTGTTGATACTTGTGGTACTGGTGGTGATGGCATGAATACACTTAATATATCTACAGCATCTGCTTTGCTACTTTCAAGTATGGGCGTTAAAATAGCGAAACATGGAAATAAAGCTGTATCTTCTAAGTGTGGATCAGGCGATGTTTTGGAGGCTCTAAATATAAAAATTAATTTAGAACCAAATGATATAGAAACTCAAATTAAAAAAAATAATTTTGGTTTTATGTTTGCACCTAATTATCACAGTGCCATGAGGTTTGTTGGTCCAACTAGGAAAAAAATTGGGAAAAGAACTATATTTAATATGATTGGACCTTTAAGCAGCCCTGCTTTAGTAAAAAAACAAGTTGTCGGTGTCTTTGATAAAAAACTTTTAAAAATATTTGCAAACGCCTTAAATAATTTAGATATTAAATTTGCATGGATTGTAAACAGTGAGGATGGTTTAGATGAAATTTCACCTTATGCTAAAACTAACGTTATTCAATTAAAAGATAAAAAAATTTCTGAAATAGTTATTAACCCCAAAGAATTAAATGTTAATGCTGATAAATTTGATAACCTTGTTGGTGATGATGCAAAATTTAATGCAAATAAAATAATTAATATATTTAATGGTGAGGATAATGATTTTTCTAAAGCTGTTTGTTTAAATGCTGCTGCAGGATTAATTGTAAATGAAACTTATCAAAATTTTGCTGACGCATATAATAGCGCAAGAGAGCATATCTTATCAAATAAAGTTATTAAACATTTAGAAAAAATTCAAAATGGCTGAGAATGTACTTGAAAAAATAATTTTAAAAAAAATTGAACGGATAGAAAATTTAAAAAAAACTATTCCACTAGACTCATTAAACAAATTAATTAGTGCAAATAAAACATTTATTAATTTTAAAGAGAAAATTAAAGATAATATAAAAAATGATAAATTTTCAATTATTGCTGAAATTAAAAAAGCTAGCCCTTCAGCAGGTATTATTATCAAAGATTATAATCCTGTTAGAATAGCTAACATATATAATGATAATAATGCTTCTTGTTTATCAGTTTTAACTGAAGAAGATTTTTTTTTAGGAAACCTAATACATATTAGTAAAATTAAACAAAAAGTTAATTTGCCGATTTTGTGTAAAGACTTTTTTATAGATAAATTTCAGATACCTTTAGCAAAAAGCTATGGAGCTGATGCAATATTGATTATATTAGCTGGTGTAAGTGATAATCTAGCTGATGATTTATATAATGAAGCACTTAAGTTAAATATGTCGGTAATTGTAGAAGTTCATACTGTTGAAGAGGCAAAGCGTGCTTTAAGATTTAAAGATGCTTTAATTGGAATAAATAATAGAAATTTAAAAACTTTAAAAACTGACATAAATACAACTTTTGATATTCATGATGTTTTAGTTAATCACCCTGGTCCATTAATTTCTGAAAGTGGAATAAAAACAAAAGATGAACTTTTAGAACTCTCAAACAAAACTTCTATTAAAACTTTTTTAATTGGTGAATCACTTTTGAAGAATTTAGATAATAATTCTATTTTTTCCGTTCTTTAGCCAAATAATCCCATATTTTACTTGCTTTTTTTGCTATTGTGAATTGTAGAGAACTTTTGTAGAACAGATTTTGTACGATATTTGTTCTTATGCTTACTAAAAAACAAAAAAACCTACTCTTATTTATCAACAAGAAGTTGAGAAGCTCTGGTGTATCTCCTTCTTATGAAGAAATGAAGGAGTCATTAAATTTAAAGTCTAAGTCAGGTATTCATAGGTTAATTAGCGCATTAGAGGAAAGAGGATTTATTAAGAGACTTGCTCATAAAGCGAGAGCATTAGAAGTGATTAAATTACCAGAAACAGCTTCAGCAAATGATATTTACAATAGTTTTTCACCAAGTGTTATTAAAGGTGGTTTAGACGAAGATAAACCTTTGTCTGATGATGTCGAAGTACCTGTTTTAGGTAAAATAGCTGCAGGAACTCCTGTGGAAGCTATTCAAAATGAGGTTTCAAGAATTCCATTACCTAGTAACTTAGAAAAAAATGGTGATTATTTTGGTCTTAAAGTACAAGGAGACTCGATGATTGAGGCTGGGATAAACGAAGGAGATACAGTTATCATTAGAAGAACTGACACAGCTGATAATGGAAAAATAGTTGTTGCATTAATTGATGAACATGAAGCCATGCTAAAAAGAATTAGAAAAAAAGGTAAAGTTGTAGCACTAGAAAGTGCAAATAAAAACTACGAAACTAAAATTTTTGGCCCTGATAGAGTAAAAGTACAGGGCGTATTAGTATCTTTATATAGAAACTTCTAGTAAAATAGTCTAAATATTTTTAATGAAAAAAGTAGCAACAAGATTTGCTCCATCCCCTACTGGACCTTTGCATATTGGAGGTGTTAGAACAGCTTTATTTAATTGGTTATATTCTAAAAATCAAAAAGGCAATTTTTATTTAAGAGTTGAAGATACTGATAAAGAAAGATCAAAAGATGAATATAAAGATCAAATAATTAAATCTCTTAAATGGATTGGTATTAATTATGATGGAGAAGAATATATACAATCAAAAAAAATAAAAGATCACATAAAAGTTGCAAACGAATTACTCAAAAACGGCCATGCATATAAGTGTTACTGCTCAAGTGAAGAAATAGAAGAACAAAAAAAGAGAGCAAGGCAAAAAAAAATTCCTTACATTTACGATAGAAAATGGAGAGATAAAAAAGAAACTGATGCTCCAAAAGATATAAAACCAGTTATTAGGTTTAAAAGTAAAATAGATGGGACATCTGTATTAAAAGATTTAGTTCAAGGAGATGTCGAAATCGATAATAATACAATTGAGGATTTTGTTATCTTAAGAAATGATAGTTCACCTACATATAACTTATCAGCATCAGTTGATGACCACCAAATGAATATGACACATATAATTAGAGGTGATGATCATAAAATTAATACTTTTAAACAAATCCAAATTTATCAAGCTATGAAATGGGAAATACCTTCATTTGCACATATACCTTTAATACATACTATTGAGGGAAAGAAGCTATCAAAGAGAGACAAGGCCTCTACGTTAGATGATTATTCTAAAATCGGTATTATGCCTGATGCTCTTAGGAATTATCTTCTTAGATTGGGATGGTCTTATAAAGATAAGGAAATATTTACTTTAGATGAAAGTATTAAGCATTTTAATCTCGAAGGAATTGGTAAATCTCCTTCAAAACTAGATATGAGTAGAATTTTATCAATGAATGAACACTATATAAAGAATATCGATGAAAATGATTTATTTGATCAATTAACTGAGTATTGCAAATTATATAAAAGTGAAATTCAATCAGATAAAAAAGATAAGATTAAAAAATCCCTTACCTTCCTAAAAAACAAAGCTAAAACTCTGGAAGATATATTTGATAATGGCCAATATATAATGGTTGATGAAATTAATTTCAATCAAGATGATATTAAGTTAATTGATGAAAGGGCCAAAAAGGTCATTTTTGATTTCAATACTCAATTTGCTAGTGTTGATAAACTTAGTAAAGAAACATTAGAGCCAATAGTGAATAAGTTAATTAAATCAAACGATACTAATTTTAAAGGAGTTGGGCAGCCTTTAAGAATAGCTTTAACAGGGTCAAAATTTGGACCTGGAATATATGATATAATTATTTCTCTTGGAAAAGAAGAAGTTACAAAAAGATTAACTAGTAAGAAACTTGCTTAATACTGAAGATGCTTCATCAGAAGATGAGGTTTTTGATCTTATTTTATCTAAAGTTTCCTCACAATCATTAATTTGTTTTGTCATTAATTCTGGATTTTTCAAAAAGTAAACAACAGAATTGTAAATCTCTTTAGCATTACATTCTTTTTGTATCAATTCTGGAATTATTTCTTTGTTATTAATAATATTAATGATGTTAGCAAACTTAATTTTAACAAGTAATTTAACAATAAGAAAATTCAGGAAATTCATTTTATAAATAATTATACAAGGAACTTTTGCATTACAGATTTCAAGAGAAATTGTGCCAGATTTAGAAACTGCAAAAGTAGATTTACTTAATATTTGCTTTTTAATATTGTCATCAGAAATAACTTCGACATTTTTTAGATTTACATTATTAATCTTTTCATTAATTAAATTCTTATTTTCTTCAGTTGCATGAAATACAAAAGTAAAATTATCAAATTTTGTATTCATCATATTTATAAAATCAATTAATATAGGTAAAAGTAAATTTACTTCAGATGATCTACTACCAGAAAAAAGAGAAATAATCTTTTTATCATTTGATATGATGTTGGATAGATCTATCTTATCTTTTGTTTCGTACTCTAATAATGGATGTCCAACAAAAGTATTTGGAATATTTTCTTTATCAAAATATTTTTTTTCAAAATCAAATAATAATAAAATATGATCTAAGAATTTTTTAAACTTTTTTACTCTACCCTCTCGCCAAACCCATACTTGTGGAGCCACATAATGAACTGTCTTAATCCCACTATTTAACTTTTTGACTTTTTCAGCAACTCTTAATGTAAAATCGGGACTATCTACACTAAACAAAATATCTGGATTAAATTTTATTATCTCCTCTACAGTTTTATTTATTCTATTCTTTATTTTAAAAATATTAAATAAAACACTAGTAAATCCAATATAGGTAATCTCTTTAAGATTAAAAATAGATTTTATTCCTAATGAATTTAAATGTGTTCCACCAACGCATGAATACTCAATACTAGGATTGTTCTTTTGAAGTTTAGATATAACTTTAGAAGCAAGTTTATCTCCAGATGGTTCACCCGTTACTATAAATATTCTTTTCATTATTATCTCACTTGTAAATAAATCTTGTTTGCATTAGCAAAACTAATACATTTTTTTTGATCCAAAAATACATGTTGTCTATTTTTAACAATAATTCCTTTTAATCCAGCAACTTTACATTGTTTAAAAGTATTTAATCCAATCGTTGGAAGATCTACTCTCAAGTCTTGTTTCCTTTTTGGAAACTTAACTAAAACACCATGATTTCTAAATTTTTTATTTCTGCTTTTTTCAAGCATTTTTTTTGTTCCACCTTTTCCTTCTATAGAAACTACTTTATTATTTCTAACTACAACTCCTTGACTAAAATTATATTCTCTTAAACTATTTAAAGTTTTAATTGCTTTTTTAATATCTAATTGGTCTTGTTTGTTTGGTTTAAATTTTGAATAATTGCCTTTTTTTAATGAAAGTTCAGGATTAAATTTAAGTGAATTTTCAGTTTTGATCTTGTTTTGGCCCAATATCTTAATAATTTCTTTAAGTATTGCTGCATCTCCAAGTTTAGATGCTTTGATAATCCTAGGAATATAATAAATACCTTTAAAATCTAATTTCAGTCTCGAAAAGTTTGGTTTATTTACCTTTCCAGCAAATAAGACTTTTTTACAATTATTCTCCTTAAGAATATTAATGATTTTACCAAATTGGCCTATAGCAACTGAATAAGATTTTCTATCTTTTTTAAATTTCTTTGATTTTGACAAATCAATTATCAAGTATTTTATTTTTCTTTTTTTAACAGTTTTAAGAATTTCCTTTGGAAAATCAGTGTCACCAAAAATTAATCCTATCATTTTACGAAAATGGTGTGCAAATAGATCTTTTTTTATCTTTTGTTATAAAATCAATTATATTCTTAACTAATGGATTTTCCTTAAAAGAACCATTCAATTTACTTATATTTTCATTGATATTCTTATTGGCGAAAATCTCCTTATAGGCTTCACTTAGGCCTAAAATATCCTTGTTTTCAAACTTGGCTCTTCTTAAACCTATTAAGTTTAATCCTTGTAATGAATTTCTATTCCCCGTTGATAATCCATAAGGAATTACGTCATGTAATACACCAGTCATTCCACCAATCATTGCCATCTTGCCTATTCTTGTAAATTGTTGCACTGCGGAATTACCTCCTATAACAACGTTATCCTCAACAATTGCATGTCCTCCCAATGGAACATTATTTGCAATTATTACATTGTTTCCCACCTGACAATCATGAGCAATATGTGACGAGATCATGAATAAACAATTATTTCCAATAATTGTTTTACCACCTCCACCAACAGTTCCTGGATTAATTGTTACATATTCTCTGATCTTATTGTTATCTCCTATGATTAGACTGGTTGGTTCTCCAGCATATTTTAAATCTTGTGGGTCATTTATAGATACGAATGGGAATATCTTATTTCCTCTGCCAATTTTAACATTACCTGTAATATTTACATGTGATTGAATTATGGTATTTTCTCCTATTTCAACATTAGGACCAATAATACAGTAAGGACCTACTTGAACATTTTTATTTAATTTTGCTTTTGGATCTATTATTGCAGTTTTATCAATCATCTATTATTTTTTATGAATTCTCTTAAATTTTTTGCTGGGTATCCCATAACTTTGGTGTTATCCGGTATATCATTTATTACACCACTACCACCTCCAATTTGGACATTATTTCCAACTTTTAAATGCCCTGAAATACCAGCTTGTCCACCAATCATAACATTGTTACCTAATGTTGAACTTCCTGCAAAACCAACTTGACCCGCAACAATACAATTATCCCCAATTTTGTTATTGTGAGCGATGTGTACCTGGTTATCCAGGTATGTATTTTTACCAATTATTGTATTAGATAATGATCCTCTATCAATGGTTGAACCACATCCAATTTCACAATTTTCATTAATAATTACAATTCCAATGTGAGGATATCGAATATTTTTTAATTTATTTGGAAAAAAACCAAAACCTTTTTTACCAATTATACATCCGTCTAAAATAGAGACGTCATCTTTAATGATCGTATTTCTAACAATAACATTTGAACCTATTGAGCAATTAGAACCAATTACTACATTTTTTTCAATAATCGTATTATGACCAATTAAACAATTTTTTCCTATTTTAACATTTTTACCTATTAAAACATTTTTTCCAAATTTAACTCTTTTTTTAAATATTGTTTTAGATATATCTTTCACAGAGTTATCAAAATCATCAACAACCGAATTTGGATAAAATTCTTTAGTAATTTTTGCCATTGTTAATAATACATTTTTGACAATAATCTTTTTACAACTGTCAGGTAGAAATTTTGAAAGACTGTCTAGAGTAACACAATAAGAAGCTTTAGTTTTTGATGCAAAAGAAGAATAATTTCTTGAATGTAAAAAGGTTAAATCTTTTTTTGTTGCATGAACTAAATCTGCAACATTGTGAATTTTATCCTTTTTGAAATTTTCCTTATTTTCAATATCTATCTTGGATAGTATTTTCTCAATAGTAAAAGGACCAACATTTTTAAAAAATGGATTCAACATAGAAGAATATCTATCAAAAGATTTAATATTCTATGTATCAACTATTGTTACTAATTATTTTCTATCGACAATAGTAGCTGACCATTGAGCATCAGCCATTTTTTTGCCCTCTACAAAAGCTTCACCCTTATACTTCCAGACTCTACCGTGTGATCTAATTGCCTCAATATTTAGTTCTAATTTACAATCAGGTATTACTGGATTTCTAAATCTAGCTTTTTCAACACTCATCAAAAAAACTAATTTATTCTCATATTCTTTTTTATCTATACCATGAGCAGTTAATGCTGCTGCAGCTTGACCAAACGCTTCAACAATTAAAACACCTGGCATCACAGGATTATTAGGAAAATGTCCTTGAACATAAAAACCATTTTTTTTAACATTCATTATAGCAGTTGCCGAATGCAATTTTTTGATATCTTTTAACTCGTCAATTAATAGCATTGGTTCACGATGTGGTAACAAATCTGCTATTTCATCTTTATTAAGTTTGTTTTTTTCGCTCATCAAATTCTAAGTATTCTATTATTTAACTTCTTTATTAAAAATTTTTAAAACATTATCAGTTATATCTAATCCGGTTTTACCTATTACAATATATTTTTTTTGCATAACTAATGAAATATTATTTTCTTCAGCATACTTAGATAAAATCTTATTTAGACTTTGAACCATTTCATTGGTTTTATCTAGTTTTAACTTAGCAAACTTTTCATTTGTTGAATTTCTTTTTAATTTAAAATCATTAATTTCTTTTTTGAGATTTTCAATTTTACTATTTAATTCTTCCTCATTTAAAATATTTTTTTGTTTTAAAATATCTTGCTCCTTTGCGACTAGATCTTTTTCTATTTTTAATAATTTTTTCTTTTCTTTTTCATAACCTTCATCAATTTTTTTATAAGATTTTTTTCCAAAATCTGATAAATTAATAATTTTATCAACATCTATAAAAGCAATTTTTTCATCAGCAAAGGATAAGTGAAAAAAACTAAAAAAAATAAAAAAAGAAATTCCTAGTGTTTTTCGCATGTCTAAAATGTAGTTCCCAAGCTAAACTGAAAAGCTTCTGTTTTATCATCATCAGCTTTTGACAAATCCTGAGATAGTGAAAAGTTAAGTGGACCTATTGGTGTAAACCAGTCTATTACAAAACCTGTGGATGCTCTTATTGTGTTGGATTGATCTACATTTGAGTCATAATCTACTCCCCATAAATTTGCTGCATCAAAAAAATATCTAACATCTACTTTTTCAAGCGTAGAAAAAAACATAGGTAAAGTAGAATCAAAGTTTACTGCCGCTGCGTAGTTACCACCAACATAGTCATTTGCATCGACAGGGCCAACATTTCTTGTATTAAATCCTTTAAGTTTCTTTCTAGGTAAAAAGAATCTATTTGTTACTCTTACGTCATCGCCAGCAAGTGAATTAACTGTTCTTCCAAAAACGCTAAGGCTTGTAACCATATCATTGGGTAACTTGTGCCAAGTTTTATAATCATAAAGATTTCCGAGCGAATATTCATCTGAAATTAGTGGTATAGTTTGTTTAAAGTAGCTTCTAAAACCTTCAGAAGTTTGGAATCTTTGATTTCTCATATCATAGTCTAATCCGTAGCTAAATTTAGTTTCAAAATACGAACCAGCTTGTTTTTTTAAATTTGCACTTGCAGATGCCTTAGTTTCTAAATCTTCATAAAAATTCGAGATCTTTGGAGTAAAATATAGATTTTCAAATTGTTCAAAACCAGTCCCAAAAGAAAATCCAGTTTTTGTAGTTTCATATCCACTATCAGTTAATTTATCAATTTTTGTGCTTTCTATAGAAGTTGATAAAGATTTATCTGTATAATTAAAATTTGGATTAGTCACAGCAAAAATGCCTTTAACAGAGTCTTCTGTGAGATCTAGACTTGTATTAAGCTTAATACCTTTACCAAGAAAATTATTTTCTTTAACAGAAAATCCAAGAGTACCACCTTGTGTACCAGCACCAGCTCCAACCATAATTTCACCAGTAGGTTTTTCCTCTACAGTGATATCTATGATTTTAGTGTTTGTTTCTTTGCCATCACTTATTGAGGTTTTAACAGTTCTAAATAAGTTAGAAGCTTTGAGATTGTTAATAGATTTAGCACTTAACAATTCGTTATATGGGTCACCTTCATCTACCTCTAATTCTGATCTAATTACAGACTCATGCGTGATATTGTTTCCAAATATATTAATTTTTTCAACATAAAACTTTTCACTTTCAGTCACTGTAAAAGTTATATCTAATTTTTTGTCATCAACTTTTGTCTCGGTAAAATTAGCATTAATAAAATCATATTCTCTTGATAAAGAAACTTTATCAATTTCTTCAACTACTTTTGAAATTTTATTTATTGAATATGACTTATTTATTAGTTTATCTAACTCTTTTTTTACGTCTTCAAAATTCTTCTCATCGTAGTCAATTGGTAGAACAAGTTTTGTATCATTAATAGTGTAAACATTGCCTGCATCAATTTTATAAGTCAATTTAAATGATTGATCGTCTAAAAATTTTACAGTCGCTGACTGGATATTTACATCGTAATAACCTTTGTTAAGATAAAAATTTCTTAAAAGTCTTTTATCTCTTTCAATTAAATCTTTATTTACATATTTATTGTTTGAAATTACTTTCCAAAATTTTGCCTCCTCTGAAATAATAACACTCATTAAAGTTCTATCTTTAATCTTTTTATCACCAACAAAATCTATTTTTGTAATTTTTGACTTCTTGCCTAAATCTACTTCGAAAATTAAATTTACAGTATCATTTGAATTTTCAATAATCTTAGATTTTACATCTGATAAATAATAACCAATTGAATTTAGAGAAATTTTCATTCTATTTTCATCAATTTTTACTTTTTCAATTAAAAATGGAGATTTATCTTTAGAAAATAAATTTTTCTTTATTTGTTCTTTGATTCTATTAGACTCAACCCCTTCAATGATCACACTTTGAATAATCTTATTTTCTTCAATATCTAAAATGATTGTTTGACCTTCAACATTAAGAGTTAAATTTTTAAAAAAATTTGTATCATATAGGCTCTTAATAATGTCATTTAAATCTTTTTTACTGTAATCTTTATTAAATTTAATATTACCATAAGTTATAATTGTTTCTTTTGTTATTCTCTTATTATTATTAATTTTAATATCTTTGATTACAACAGCATGAGAGTTGTTAATCAAAAAAAATAAAAATGTGAAAACTGTAACTAAGTATTTCATAAAAAATTAAACTCTGGATTGTACACTTAAAGTTAGTGTTTTCAATCGAACATTCTTAGATAATTTAGTGATTTGATTGAGATTTTTAGGCTTTAAAATCTTGTATCTTTTATATTCTTTCAAGTCCAAAATTTGATTCAGGATTTTATAAATGTCATAAAACTTAATTTTCTTTTTAAGGAATAAATCAACTAATACATCATTTGCAGTTACTAAAACAGTTTCGTATAAACTGTCAGTATTTGAGAGTTTTTTTAGAATTTTAAAAACAGGAAATTTATTACTTTCAATTTTTTGAAAATTTAAATTATTCATTTTATTAAATTCAAAATTCTCAGATATTTTCAAAATTTTTTTATTAAATAAAAGTGAGTTATATATTGGAATTTCCATTGAAGTTGGATGTGTTAAAATTTTACAAATTCCGTTGTAAAATTCAACAATACCATGTACATAAGAAGTTGGTTCAATTATTATTTGAAATTTATTATAGTCTAAATTAAATATTTTTTTTGCTTCAATTAATTCATAAATTTTGTTTATCAATGTTGATGAGTCAATTGAAATTTTTTTTCCCATTTTCCATGTAGGATGTTTAATAGCATTTTTTGGAATAAATTTACTTAATTTTGATTTTTTAATGTTTAAAAAAGGACCTCCTGATGCCGTAATATAAATCTTTTTTATATTTTCTATATTGTCATTTTTAATAAGTTCAAAAATTGAAAAATGTTCAGAGTCTATTGGTATAAATTTTGTTTTGTATTTTTTTAATCTATCATTAATTAAATTCCAACCACAGATAATAGACTCTTTATTTGCTATTGCGATTCTTTTAGTAGATTGAATGATTTCTAAGGTAGACTCTAATCCATTGAGACCAGTGATTGCACACATAGAGTAATCAAGTCTTTTTTTATAATTCTTTCTAAAATCTGAAATATTTTGATAAACATTTACATTTGATTTTTTAAAAAATAATCTATTTTTATAAAAAATTTTTTCATCATGAATAACAATATTTTTAACTTTAAAAATTTTAATTTGTTTTTTTATTCTTTTAATATTCTTGTTAGTGGATAGTAACTCTACTTTAAATGTTTTTTTATTTTTATTTAATATATCTAATGTTGTTAAACCTATAGAACCAGTAGAACCAAGAATTGCAATTTTTTTACTCATTAATAAAACATCTTTATAATTAAAAATAAAACAGGAAAAGCAAATATCATTCCGTCAATTCTATCTAATAGACCACCATGACCAGGTAAAATTTTTCCTGTATCTTTAATTTTTGCTAATCTTTTGAAGTATGAAATTATTAAATCTCCAATTTGACTTATTAATGAAATAAATAATATACCAATCAAAATTTTTGTGGGGTCATTTTCAAAAAAATCTGTATCTGTATAATTTAAAAAAAATAAACTTATGGCCAAGGGAAGTAAAAAACCACCTAATACTCCAGAATAAGTTTTATTTGGACTAATTTTTGTTAGTTTAGGACCCTTTAAAATTTTTCCAAAAACAAAACCTCCAATATCTGTTAAAATACAAATTAGTACTATAAAAAGAAAAAATATGTGACCGTAATTTTCTCTAATATAATACACAGAAAAAAAAGAAAAAATTAAAAACATAATACCTAAAAATATCGTTAAGTATCTGTTTTTACACATCTTTATCCATTCATAAATCGTCGCTAAAAAAAATAAACTTAAAAAGAATATAAAAAATATTGACCCTTCAATAATAAAAAAAACTGTTATTGGTATCAAAATAATTGAACTTAATATTCTTTTTTGTAATTCTTTATTGATCATATTTTTCCAAAATTTCTTTTGATATTTTTAAATTTTTTAATAATTTTAATATAGTCTTTTTCATTAAAATCAGGCCACAATTTCTTTTCGAAAAATATTTCTGTATAAGCTAATTGCCATAATAAAAAATTACTTAATCTTTTTGTATTACCAGTTCTTATTAATATATCTGGATCAGGTATATTTTTGGTCAATAAATGTTTCGATAAATTTTTTTCATTAATACTAATCCTTTTTTTTTGAAGACTTTTAAATGCATTAATTAGCTCATTTTTTGAGCCATAATTTAATGCTAGATTTATTTGTAATATATTATTTTTCTCAGTCTTTCTTTCAGATTTTTTTAATAAATTATTTAATTTTGGAGAAAAATTTTTTACTCCAATAACCTTAAGTTTTATATTCTTTCTATGAAGGTCTTCAATTTTATTTATTAAAAAATTTTCTAAAAGATTAAATAAATACTTAATTTCTTTTTTTGGTCTTTTCCAATTTTCTGTAGAAAATGCATAAAGAGTAAGGTGTTTAATTTTCTGTTTAATTGATGATTTGATTATTTTTTCAACTGTATTTAAACCCTCTCTGTGTCCAGCATTCCTTGAATTTTTAAACTTCAGTCCCCATCTTCCATTACCATCCATGATAATGGCTACATGATTCAAAGGGTTCATATGGTCATTATTTCTTTTTCTTTAGTAGCAACTTTCTCGTCAACAATAGAGATGTGTTTATCTGTAATATTTTGAACATTCTTCTCATACGATTTTTCCTCATCTTCACCTATCTCTTTTGATTTAAGAAGTTTTTTGATCTCTTCATTTGCATCTCTTCGAATATTTCTAATTGAGATTTTACATTTTTCTCCCATTGATTTAATCATTTTTTTTAATTCATTTCTTCTCTCTTCATTTAACTCTGGTACTGGTAATCTAATTAATTGGCCATCAATTTGTGGATTGAGACCTAATTCTGATTTTTTAATTGATGAGTCTATTAGAGTTACATTGTTTTGATCCCAAACTTGGATATTTATCATTCTAGGTTCAGGTGTTGTAATGCTACCTAATTGATTTATTGGCATTTGCTGGCCATAGACATCAACTTTAACTAAATCTAACATTGCAGCATTTGCTCTACCCGTTCTTAGTGATGACAATTCTTTTGAAAAGACATCAATGGCTTTATTCATCTTGAGGCTATGTGATTTTTCATCAAACATTATTCGCCTATTTTAATTCTACTAAACTCCTTAATTTTTAAGTCATTTATAGCAAGTTCTTTTAATACATCTTTGACTTTTTTTTTTGGCTCCATCACCCAAGCTTGAGTAAGAAGAGCATTTTCCTCTTTAAATTTATTCATCTTACCTAAACTTATTTTCTTAGCTATATCCTCTGGTTTTCCTAAATTCTTAAGCTCCTCAGTAACTAGCTCCTGTTCTTTATCAATGATTTTTTTATCAATTAAATTTGACTCTAATGCTAGAGGATTTGATGCTGCTATATGCATTGACAATTGTTTACCAAATGTTTTGACAATATCTGAATTATTTTTTGTTTCTAATGAAACAATAACTGCTAGTTTTCCTAAGTTGTCTTTTACCACTGTGTGAAGATATTGGTAATTAACTGAAGAAGAATTTGATATAGTTCTCGTTTTACCAATTGTAATTTTCTCCCCTATTTTTGCTATTAATGCTACTAAATTTTCTTCAACAGAAATACCATTTTTCATTTTTGCTTTTTTTAATTTTTCAACATCAGAATTATTTTCATTATTTAGTTCACTTATTTCTTTTACAAAATCAATAAAATCATTATTTTTTGCGACAAAGTCAGTTTCACAATTTACCTCTATAACTGATGTTTTTTTTTCATCACCACTAATTGCAACAACACCCTCCTTTGCATCTCTTGACATTTTTTTTGAGGCTTTTGAAATTCCTTTAACTCTTAAAATTTCAACTGCTTTATCTAAATCCCCTTCTGACTCTTTGATAGCCAAATTACAGTCTTTAAAACCTGCAC
The DNA here is from genome assembly GCA_902627645.1 of uncultured Pelagibacteraceae bacterium. Classification (GTDB taxonomy): domain Bacteria; phylum Pseudomonadota; class Alphaproteobacteria; order Pelagibacterales; family Pelagibacteraceae; genus Pelagibacter. The sequence goes on from CACOJX010000001.1 coordinate 22,135, forward strand.
CAGTAGCTTCTCTCAATTTCTTTACTTTCTCTATATCGCTCATATTAGTTAAGTTTATCTGTTTTTTTTTTTGAAAATTTTTTTTCTAATTTATCTCTATCTATTTCGGCAACAGTTTTCATTTTGTCTGATTTTTCCTTTTTTTCTGATGGTTTTTTGGTTTCAATTACTTGTGAAACTTTTTTTGCACTAACAATTGTCTCTTTAATTAGATTGCAATAAAGATCAATTGATCTTCTAGCATCATCGTTTCCAGGTATAGGAAAATCTATGCCATCAGGATTTGAATTACTATCTAATATTGCAATAATAGGAATTCCAAGTTTTACAGACTCCTGTATCGCAAGAGACTCATAATTTGTATCAATAATAAATACCAAATCAGGTATTTTTTTCATTTCAGCAATACCACCTAATGATCTTTGTAACTTATCTTTTTTTACGTTCATTTTTAAAAGTTCTTTTTTAGTAAAGCCTCTGTTTTCAGATACTAAATCTGTCTCTAATTTTTTTAATTTTTTTATTGAATTCGAAATCGTCCCCCAATTAGTGAGCATACCACCCAACCATCTGTAATTCACAAAATATTGATCAGTTTCTTTTGCAACTTCTGCAATCGCCTCTGATGCTTGTTTTTTAGTTGATACGAATAAAATTTTTCCATTATTTGAGACTGTATCAAAGACCTTTTCTAGTGCAATTTTAGTTAACTCTAAGGTTTGAGTTAAATCAATTATATGAATGGAGTCTCTTTTACCAAAAATATATTTTTTCATTTTTGGATTCCATCTTAAAGTTTTATGACCAAGATGAACTCCAGCTTCTAATAGTTGTTGTATTGTTACGTTAGGTATTTTCATATTTTTTCCCGGTTAAGCCACCACAGTAATTTCCTTTCGGACCGGAGGTATAAAACCAAATACTGTGTGCGTATTTATTAATTTAACGCTTATGTACTATATATAAGTATTTTGACAAGGAAAATTAGCTAATATTTGAATAAATATCTTGATTTTTTAGCAAATTTAGAGATTTACGGTCTACTTTTCTAGGATTTTCCAATTTAAATAAAAGTATATTTTCATTGTCTTTTAATTTAATAGAAATTTTTGTTTTTCCCTCTTCATTTAATATCTTTGAAAGTTTTTCCATTTGGTCTTTAGATTTGATTGTAAATATAACCTCAGAAATTGGTCGATTAAACAAATCTTTTAAGGAAACAATTTTTTGGACATTTATTCTTGTCATTCTATTTTCATCATTTGAAACTGTTTTAAAGAGTGTTAAAAAAAAAGAACTCCCTTCTTTTAAATTTTCACGATTAGAATTCAAAACTTCTGAAAAAATAAATAATTCAAAAACACTTGATAAGTCAGTAAGTTTTAAGACTGCATAACTAGTTCCTTTTGCCGTTTTTCTTTCTTGAATTTTTAATAATGTACATGCGATATTAGCTTCTTTTAAATCGGGAGAATTATTAAATTTTAAAAAATCCATAATATTGTAATCATCAAAAAAATCTTTAAATTGATTTAAAGGATGATCTGAAATGAAAAAACCTACAGCCTCAAATTCCTTAGCAAGTCTTTCCTCAAATTTCCAATCATTAAATTTTGATAATATTTCATTATCTTGATTTTCATTATCACTAAATAAATCAATTTGATTGTTTGATTTATTTTCAAAATTATTTTTTGATTTCGTAATAAGATTTGGAATTGAGTTAAATAAAGAATTTCTATTTGAATTTAAACTATCAAAAGCTCCTGCTTTAACTAATCCTTCGAGTTGTAATTTATTAATATCCTTAGGGTTTATACGATTTATAAAGTCTATAATTGATTTAAACCTTCCATTTTTAGTTCTTTCTTTAACAATATTGGAAATTGCTTCATATCCAACAGCTTTTACAGCACCCAATGCATAGTAAAAATTTTCATTATCTGTTTTAAAATCAGCAAAACACTCATTTATATCTGGTCTTTTAATGTTTATTTTAAGTCTTCGAAGTTCTTCGTAAAACTCATTTAATTTATTTTGATTTGAAATATCCATACTCATTGAAGCTGCAATAAATTCTTTTGGATAATACTTCTTAAGAAAAGCCGTTTGATATGAAATTATTGCATATGCTGCAGCATGACTTTTGTTAAATCCATACTCTGCAAAAGGTTCGATTTTTAAAAAAATTCCTGCAGCTACATCTTTACTTATGCCATTTTTAACAGCTCCATTTATAAAATTTTGTTTTTGTTTTTCTAACTCTGATCTTTTTTTCTTACCCATCGCTCTTCTTAAAATATCTGCCTGACCAGCAGTAAAACCTGATAACTTTTGTGCAATTTGCATTACTTGTTCTTGATATATAATAACTCCATACGTAGGTTTTAAAATATCCTCAAGTAATGGATGTAAATAATCTGGTGTTTGTTTGCCATTTTTACAATCGTTATAAGTTGGTATGTTACTCATAGGACCTGGTCTGTATAATGCAACTAAAGCAATTATATCCTCAATATGGTTTGGTTTCATTTGAATTAGCGCTTCCCGCATACCTGCACTTTCTATCTGAAATAAACCAACTGTTTTACCAGACGACAATAATTCAAAAACTTTTTGGTCCTCAAAATCAATTTCCTCAATGTTAAAATCTTTTTTCTTTTTTCTAACTAATTTTTGAGTGTTATTAATAACTGTTAGAGTTTTTAATCCTAAAAAATCAAACTTAATGAGCCCAGCATTTTCTGCAGAATACATATCAAATTGAGTTGACGGTAGTAATAAGTCTGTGGATGCATCCTTATATAAAGGAACGATTTCGGTTAGTTTTTTATCTGCAATAACTACTCCTGCTGCATGAGTTGCAACGTTCCGGTTTAAACCTTCAAGTTTGAGTGAAAGATCAGTAAGTTTTTTTACTCTCGGATCTTCATTAATTAATTTTTGTAGTCTTGGTTCTCCTGCAATACATTCAGTCAAATTTTGAGGTCTGGAAGGATCAAATGGAATCATCTTAGAAATGTTATCAACAAATCCATAAGCAAGTCCCAAAACTCTTCCCACATCTCTAATTACCATTCTGGCTTTTAATTTTCCAAAAGTAATAATATGAGCAACGCTTTCTTTATATTTTTTTGTTAAATATTCAAAAACTAAATCTCTTTTTTCCTCGCAAAAATCGATATCAAAATCTGGCATAGATATACGATCTGGATTAAGAAATCTTTCAAAAATTAAATTGAATTTTATAGGATCAACATCTGTAATAGAAAGACACCAAGCTACAAGTGAACCTGCGCCAGAACCTCTTCCAGGACCTACAGGAATATCATTATCCTTAGCCCATTTTATGTAATCTGATACTATTAGAAAATAACTCGCATATTTCATTTCAATAATAATATCTAGTTCATGATTCAATCTATCTTTATATTTTAAATATTTTTTATTAAATAAAAGATCATCCTTTTTGATTTTAAAAACTTTTGTAAATTTTTCTGATAAACCATCTAAAGAATCCTTTTTTAATATCTCATCAGCATCACCACCCTTTTCCGTACTAATATTAGGAAGAATTGGTTTTGAAGATAGCGGTTTATAACTACAACGATATACAAAATTATAATTATTCTCTAAGGCTTCTGGTAAATCAGAAAATAATTCTGTCATTTCATAATTTTTTTTAAGATAATGTTGATCACTTAATTTTATTCTATTTTTTTCATTTATATAGGTTTTATTTTTAATACACATCAATGCATCATGTGCTTCATGCATATTTTTTTCTAAATAAAAAACTTCATTTGTAGCAATTAATGGTATTTTAAGCTCAAAAGACTTTGTTAGATTGTATTTCTCAAATCCTTTCTCATTTAGGTCACCATGTCTTTGAATTTCAATATAAAAACGATCATTATATTTTTCTTTTAATTTTGAATATAAATTTTCTATTTGAGTGAACTTACCTTTGTCAAATAACTTACCAAATAAACCATTAACTGTGCCAGAAAATAATGAGACACCATCATTTTTACTCAATAATTCATTGAAATCTAATGAAGGTTCAGAAAGTTCATCGTTTTTAAGATATGATAATGAAGATAGTTCTATTATTCTTTTATAACCAATTTCATTTAAAGCATATAATGGTAATAAACCTATTTCATTTTCATATTTAAAATTAATTTGGGTTCCAATTATAGGTTGGGTGCCAATTTTAGAAATTTTTTCTGCAAATTCTAAAGCTCCACATAAATTAGATGTATCACATAACCCAAGAGAACTTACCTTATTTTCTTTTGAAAAGTCTTTTAAATCGTCTATTTTAATTGCACCTTCACAGATAGAATATTGTGAATGAATTTTTAAATGATTAAAACTTTGATTATTAGACTCAGCCATTAATGGTTTTTATACTACCATTAACCATTTCCAATAAGCAATCTGACTTATCTGCAAAAAATCTATTATGGGTTGCAAAAATGATTAATCTATTAGAATTTATTTGTTTTTTTAAAATTTCGAAAACTTCCTTGGCAGTTTCTAAATCTAAACTACCAGTTGGTTCGTCGGCTAGAATAATTTGGGGATCATTTATTAATGCTCTAGCTATAGAAATTCTTTGTTTTTCACCACCTGATAATTGCGAAGGGAAATGATTTGATCTACTTGTAAGACCAACTTTTCGTAATAAAATCTTAGATTTAGAAATAGCAGACTCTTTAGTATTTCCAGCAGCGAGACTTGCCAGGTATATATTTTCTATTGCTGTAAAATCTGAGAGTAAATTATCGTGTTGATAAATTATTCCTATTTTATTTGCTCTTAAAAGATCATTTTTTTGTGAATTTTTAAAATTTATTTGATCATTTTCAATTATTATCGAGCCTGAAGTAGGACGATCAATTAAAGACAATAAATTTAAAAGAGTCGATTTACCTGATCCAGATGGCCCCATCAATGAATAAATTTTGCCTCTTTTAAATTTATAATTAATCTTTTTTAATACATGTATTTTTTTTTCATTAAGAAATGTTTTGTTTAAATTTGAAAGTTGAATTAAATTATTCATATTTAAGTGCTTGAACAGGATCTAATTTTGCAGCTTTAAGAGCAGGAAATATAGAAACAATTGTAGTTATTAATGTTGAGCATAAGGAAATTATAAAAATTGAAGATGGATCAATCTCTGAAGGCATAGAACTCAAAAAATAAATTTCTTCAGGAAATAAACTTATATTAAAAATATCACTTAGAAATTGTCTTAAATTTTCAACATACATTGAAAAAATTACTCCTAAAAAAATTCCAAAAATTGTTGCTGAGGTTCCAATAATTATACCAACTAAGAAAAATATTTTAATAATTGATTTATTTAATACGCCAATTGATTTTAAAATTGCTATATCACGTGTTTTATTTTTAACTAATATTGTTAAACCTGAGATAATATTGAAAGCTGCCACAATAATAATCAATGATAATATAATAAACATTACATTTCTCTCGACTTTAAGAGCAGAAAATAATGAGCTGTTTGTATCCGCCCAACTGTAAACAAATTGATTGGGGAATATTTGTTGTACAATAAATTTTTGATTCTCTATATTTTGAGGATTTTTTAAGTAAATTTCAAGATTTCTATCTTTTTTGGTTAAATTGAAAAGTTCCTCTAGTGTGTTCAAATTTATAAAAGCCACATTATTATCAAAATCTGCCAAACCACTTTCAAAAAGTGAAATAACTGTAAATGTTTTCTTTTTAGGTAAACTACCAATAATTGTCTCAACTCCTGATGAAGACATTATTGTAATATCATCACCTATTTTAATTCCAAGTGTAAAACTTAATTCTTTACCAATTGATATAAAGTTTTGTTTTAGATTATTTCTATCTCCTAAGAAAGACTCGTCTTTAATTATCTCTAATTTTGAAAAATCCTCTTTAGAATATCCTCTTAAAACTATTCCTTTTGAAATGTCTTTTCGGATTATTACAGCTTCACCTGAATTACTTAATATTAAATCATTTGATATCAAATTCAGGTTTTCTTTATTAAGATCACCGACAACAATTTCATTTTCGTATGACTCAACCGTAATATGTGCGTTAAAACCAACAATTTTGTTAATTAGCTCTGACCTAAAACCATTCATCACAGACATCACAATTATCAAGACCGCTACGCCTAAACTTATTCCAATAAAAGAAAAAATCGAGATTATATTTAAAAAACCGTCTTTTTTTCTAGCTTTTAGAAATCTAAATGTAATTTCTTTTTCTAATGTGGAAATCAATTTTTTGCTTTTTGTTCAATAATTATATTAATAATGTCTTTAAGTTTTAAATTCTGTGAATCATTTCCAACTTCTTTAAATTCTAACAGATCACCATCTGTTTGCTTTCCAATAATGATCTGATATGGAGCACCTATTAAATTCATTTTTTTTATTTTTGAAGAAAAATTTTCATCCGTATCGTCAATTATTGCGCTCAAATTATATTTATTAAGCTCCAAATAAATATTATTTGCTTTTTCTAAAGTTGAGTTATCATTTTTACTCATAACCGGAATTATTGCTATGTCATAAGGAGCAACAGAAATTGGCCATTTCATGACTTCATTTTTTTCATCGTATTTAGCTTCAATTATTGCCCCCACTAATCTTGAGACACCCACTCCATATGACCCCATTTTTACAAAATCTTTTTTACCACCAGGTAGGTCAACTGATCCTCCCATTGGTTTCGAGTATTTATCTCCAAAATAAAAAATATGTCCAACTTCAATACCTTTTGTTTGCAAACGATTTTTTTCTGATACTTTTTTTTCAAATTCATCTTTATCAAATTTTTCATCTGTGACTGAATAAAATTGATCGTATTTTTTTCTTAAGTCCTCTAAAGATTTTTTTTCTAGTTTTGTGCCTTCGCTATCTAAATCAAAAATTCTTTTATCAGTGTAAATCTTACTTTCACCAGTTTCTGCTAAAATAATAAATTCATGTGAAAGATTTCCTCCTATTGGTCCAGTGTCAGCAGCCATAGGTATTGCTGTTAAATTTAATCTCTTAAATGTTTTTAAATAAGATAGAAAGAATTTGTTATATGAAAAAAATGCTTCTTCATCATTAATGTCAAAGGAGTATGCATCTTTCATATAGAATTCTCTACATCTCATAATTCCAAATCTTGGTCTTATTTCATCTCTAAATTTCCATTGTATATGATATAAAAGCTGTGGAAGCGATTTGTAAGATTTGACTGAACTTCTAAAAATATCAGTAACTAATTCTTCATTAGTAGGTCCATAAAGCATTTCCCTATCTTGACGATCTTTTATTCTAAGCATTTCTTCACCATAATCTTCATAACGTCCACTTTCTTTCCATATTTCACTTGACTGAATTGTAGGCATTAAAATTTCTTGAGCTCCAATTTTATTTTGTTCCTCTCTTACTATCTTTTCAATTTTTTTCATTACCTTGAAACCTAGCGGCAACCAGGAGTAAATACCCGCAGAAGATTGTTTAATCATTCCAACTCTCAACATTAGTTGGTGTGATTTTATCTTAGCTTCCGATGGAGTGTTTTTTAAGATTGGAATAAATGATTTAGAAATGTACATTTAGATGATTATATTTCTTAAATTCAAATATTCAAATTTCATTAATAAATAAATCATAATGAACAAAATCGTTGTTATTCCAGTACAATAAATGAATTTCTTCAATATTTTGGGATTTTCAGGTGATCCAGGGTCTTCACCATCAACTTTTGTACTTTTTTGTCTTTCTACATCAATTGGTAAAATTGCAAAAAAAACAATCCACCAAATAATTATGTAGATTATAGCTAGACCAGTAACACTCATCAAATTTTAACTAAGTTAATGTTTGTGAACGGTTTTTTTCCTGTTTTTTCCTTGGTAAATCTTCTACATGCAATTTTAAGAGCATCGATAAGATTGTGTTCTTGTTTTTTATTGTCAAGATTAAATGATCTTGTTGTTTTTTCTATTTCATCTTCTAGCCCATATAAAAATTCTTCTCTTTCATATATTGGCAGTCCTCTAAATGTGGCTATTGGACTATTATGAATATTTCCTTTAGGTGTAATTAAAATTGTTACTTCTAAATAACCATTGCTCCCTAAGTTTTTTCTGTCTTTTATTGATTGAGAGTCCTCTTCGACGCTCACATTTCCATCTAAATATAATCTTCCACTTGGTGCTTTATCATAAATTTCAGGTTGATCACCTGGATATAATTTTACTATATCACCATTTTCGACTTGAACAGGATGAGGTACCTGCATTTCTTTTGCAAAACTTATGTGTTCAATCATATGTCTATGTTCACCGTGCACAGGAATAACACATTTAGGTTTGACCCAATCATACATGTCCTTAAGATCCTCTCTATTTGGATGTCCTGACACATGAATAAACTCAGTTTCCTCTGATATAACTTCTATTCCATCTTTGACTAATTGATTGTGCAATTTGTATAGTTTTTTTTCATTCCCAGGTATAATTTTAGATGAAAAAATTACTGAATCACCTTTTTCAATAAATACATCAGGATGTGTATAGTTAGAAATTCTCATCATAGCTCCCATTGGTTCTCCTTGACTACCAGTGCATAAATATACAATTTTTTCTCTAGAAAAATTTTTAGCTTCTCTTGGGTCTATAGGTTCAATTGTATTTTTCATATAACCACACTGTCTTGCAGCTTTATAAATCCTGTGCATTGATCGGCCAACCAATGATATTTGTCTCCCTGTTTTCTCAGCACAATAAAAAGCACTTTCCATCCTAGCAACATTTGATGCGAAGGAAGTAATTATAATTCTTTTTTTTAAGCGACTCATAATATTTAGTAAATTTTTTCTCACATCTAATTCGGAGCCAGATCTACCAGGACTAAAAACATTGGTGGAGTCACAAATCATTGCAAGAACTCCCTCATCACCAATTTCTTTTAATCTTTTTGAATTTATTTCATCACCAATTAGAGGGTTTGGATCAACTTTCCAGTCACCAGTATGCAATATTACACCTGCGGGAGTTTGAATTCTAAGCCCATTAGGTTCTAAAATAGAGTGTGTTAAAGTTATATATTCTATATCAAAAGGTTTTAAAGAAACTTTACCATTTAACTCAACAATTTCTAAATCTTTTGTTATATCTATGTTTTTCTCTCTAAATTTTTCTTTAATTAATATTGCTGTAAAAGGTGTAGCAAAAATTTTACACTTAAGCTTTGGCCATAAATGAGCTATTGCACCTATGTGATCTTCGTGTGCATGTGTTAAAACAATGCCTAAAAGATTAGATTTCCGTTCAACGATAAAACCTGGGTCTGGATAAATAAGATCAATTCCAGGAAGAGTATCATCAGCAAAAGTTACACCTATGTCTACCATAATCCACTTATGATCTCCTGGTTGACCATAACCAAAAAGATTCATATTCATTCCAATTTCACCAGATCCACCAAGTGGACAAAATAATAATTCGTCTTTCATTTATTTAATCAATTTAGAAATTTTATATAGACCTTTTAAAGTTATATTCTTATTTAGCGTTAATTTAGTTTTAATAGAACTTTTAAATAAATCTGAAAAACCTCCAGTAATAACTAGCTTAAAAGATTTACCAGTCTCTTTCTTAATCAAATTAATTATATTGTCAATCAAACCTGCATATCCCCAAAAAAAACCAGATCTTACCGCACTTATTGTATCAACACCTATAGTCTTTTTAATTTTTTTTAAATTAATTTTTGGGATTAAAGTCGCTTTATGAGATAAAGTATTCAAAGAAATTTTTAATCCAGGAGCTATAACTCCACCTCTGTAATTATTTTTTATTACTACATCAAATGTAGTAGCAGTACCAAAATCTAATATAATAAAATTATCTTTATTATTTAGCATACTGATGGCATTAGTTAATCTATCTGAACCAACCTGTCTAAAATTAACTTTAATATTTATTAAAGACTTTAGTTTTAAGTCTTTTACCTCGTAGCATCTTTTATTTGTTTTTTTTTTTAAAAAATTTTTAATAAAATTAAAAGTTTCTGGTACTACACTGCAGAATAATATTTTTTCAATTGAATTGAAATTCTTTATTAAATATTTAAATTTTAAATTTAAAATTTTATTATTAATTTTTTTTGATGGTAAAATAATATTTTTAATAATTTTTTGTTTTGAGTTTACAAGAAATACCTTGGTATCTGAATTGCCTATATCGCCTAAAATGTACATCTAATTATTTCCTTTTATATATTTTAGTTAATTGTAACTCGTAAATTTTCTTAAGTTTATCTTCAATTTTATTTTTAGGGACTTTTTTATTCAATAATTCATGAAGATTTGTTGTAGGATAATTTTTTATATTTGGACTTTTAGTTAAATTAATTCCAATCCCTACAATTAAATAATTTTCACCAAATTTTTTTAATCTTTCTTGCAATATCCCAGAAATTTTTCTTTTATTTATCAATAAATCATTAGGTTTTTTCAAGATAATTCTTTTTTTTGTATAAATCGAAAGTAATTTCTTAACGGCGAGACAATTCAGTCTGGTAAGTTTTTTTATTGAAATATTAATATTACTTAATTCAAAAAAGAAACTTACAAATAAATTTCCTTTATAAGAAATCCATTTTTTACCATATTGACCACGTCCACTGCTTTGAGTTTCTGAAATAATCATTCCATATTTATAATTAGTTTTTTTAATTATCTTTATTGCTCTATTATTTGTACTATTTACTTTTTTAAATCTAAAAATTTTAAATTTCATCAAATAATATTAATTCTTGATACCACCTCAATTAATTGACCGGGAAATATAAAATATATCAGAATTAATAACGTAGAAGCTGCGAGTGAAAATTTAAGCCATAAACTATGGTCTGTATCATATTTTTCTTTTTCTTTATCAAAATACATAATTTTTATTATTCTCAAATAATAAAATGCTGCGACTACAGTAGACAATAATCCAACTATAGCTAAAAAGTACATTGATTGTTCTAAAACAGACTTGAATATGTAAAATTTAGCAAAAAAACCTGCAAGCGGCGGGATTCCAGCCAAAGAAAATAAAATCACTAGCAATGATATGGATAATAATGGATGATTCTTTGATAAACCAGATAGATCATCTATATTTTCATAATAATTATTATCTCTTTTCATCATTAGTAAACATGAAAACAAACCTAAATTCATTAATATATAAATTGTTATGTAAATTACGGAGCTTTGAATTCCGTCATTAGACCCTGTAGCTAAGCCAGCTAGAGCGTAACCTACATGTCCTATAGAACTATAAGCTATAAGTCTTTTTAAATTAGTTTGACCAATAGCTGCTATTGCACCAAAGAGCATAGATGCGATTGATAAAAAAATTATTATCATTTGCCATTGATCGATTAAATTTAAAAAAGGAACATATAAAAATCTTATAAAAACTGTAAGTGCGGCTATTTTTGGAACCATTGTGAAAAACAAAGTTACTGAAGTTGGTGATCCTTCATATACATCAGGAGCCCACATGTGAAAAGGAACAGCTGAAATTTTAAAAGCTAAACCTACTAAAATAAAAACAATTCCAAACGTTAATGCATATTCGTTTGAATTTAATTGATCTGTTATAAGATTAAAGTTTGTAGTACCCGTAAAACCATAGATCAAAGAACATCCATAAAGTAATAAACCAGAAGATAATGCACTTAGAACAAAATATTTTAGTCCAGCCTCTGAGGATTTTAATTGATCTCGATTAAATGTTGCTAAAACATATAATGCAAGTGACTGAAGTTCTAAACCCATATAAAATACTATAAGATCATTAGAGCTTATCATGATCATCATTCCTAGAACTGAACTTAGGATCAAAATTGGGTATTCAATTTTAAAAATTTTAAATGTTTTCAAATAGTTAGATGATATTACTAGAACTAAAAAAGCAGCTAACAAAGTAATTATTTTCATAAATGATGATAGATAATCGATGACCATACTATTATTAAACAAAAACATTTGAGAAGTACCAAAAGTTTCATTCAAAGTTATTACAGCTGTTATAAGTAAAACTATTAAAGATATATTTTGGATTAATTTCGAACTATTCTTTTTAAAAACTCCTAAAATAAGTAAAAACATAATAGACAATGAAAGAAAAATTTCAGGAAATATAAATTCTATATTAATCATCTCAATTATTTATTAAATTAATATTATAAACTTTAATTAAATCACTTATTGATACTTCAATAGTATTAATTATAGGTTCCGGATAAAATCCAAAAATTAACGTAGGTGCAGCTAAGCATGATAAAATGAACATTTCTGATTTATTTAGATCTAACATTTGTTTTAAATCCAAATTGACTAATTTTCCAAAAATAACTCTTTTGTATAACCAAAGCATATATGCTGCACCTATAATTACTCCAAAACTTGCAATAACAGCTACTAAAAAATTATCTTTGAATGCTGCCATTAAAATTAAAAACTCTCCAACAAAACCGCTCGTTCCTGGTAAACCCAGAGCTGCAAGCGTAAAAATCATAAACAAAACTGCATATTTTGGAACTATAGAAACAATACCGCCATATGTATTAATCAATCTTGAATGCATACGATCATAAATTACTCCAACACATAAAAAAAGTGCAGCTGATACTAAACCATGACTAATCATTTGAATTATACTTCCTTCAATTCCTTGCTGTTGAATTGTAAAAATACCTAAAGTTACATAACCCATATGTGCTACTGAGGAATAAGCAATAAGCTTTTTCATATCTTCCTGCATTAAAGCAATAAAAGATGTAAAAATAATAGCAATTACACTTAACGTATAAATTAAAGGTGTAAAAATTTCTGAAGCGACAGGAAACAAGCCTAAGGAAAATCTGATAAAACCATATCCAGCCATTTTAAGTAAGATTGCAGCTAATAAAACGGATCCTGCAGTAGGCGCTTCAACATGAGCATCTGGTAACCAAGTATGAACTGGCCACATCGGCGTTTTAACTGCAAAAGAACTAAAAAAAGCTAACCATAAAAGATTTTGATATTTAGCATCTATACCTAGTTCATAAAGTTGAACTACATCAGTAGTGCCAGATATCCAATATATAGAAATTATTGCAACTAACATTAAAACGGAACCTAACAAAGTATATAAAAAAAATTTAAATGCTGAATAAACTCGTCTAGCTCCACCCCATATTCCTATAATCAAAAACATAGGTATCAATCCTGCTTCAAAAAATAAGTAAAAAACAACAAGATCTAATGAACAAAAAACACCAATCATAAAAGACTCCATGATTAAGATAGCAATTAAAAATTCACTTAATCTAGTTTTTACAGAATTGTTAACTGAGATAATGCATAGTGGTGTTATAAATGTTGTTAATATAACAAATAAAATTGAGATACCATCAATTCCAACTTTGTAATTTATCAGATTCTCAATCCAAACTCTATCCTCTACAAATTGAAATTCTGATGTTGATTGATCAAATAATATCCATAAATAAATGGATAAGAAAAAATTTACTAACGATGTAAATAACGCAACATATTTAACAGTAATATTATTTTCTCTATTACTTTTTGTAAAAAATAAAAATAGAGCCCCAATAGTCGGCAATAAGATAAGTGAAGAAAGAATAGGAAAATTCATTATCTTATAATTAAAAATGTTAATAAAGCAGAAAAACCAAGTAACATTACAAATGCATATTGATATATATAACCGCTTTGAAATTTATTTGCTTTTAGAGAGCATTTTTTAATCAGATTTGAAATACCATCAGGTCCAAATCCATCAATCAATTTAATATCAAAAAATTTCCATAAAAATAGTCCAAGATTTTTTGATGGGCTGACAATTAGTACATCATAAATTTCATCAAAATACCATTTATTCAACAAAAATTGATACAATGGTTTATTAGTTGTCGATATTTTTTCTGGTAAATCTTTATTTTTTACAAATAAATAATAAGCTACTGGTATTGATGCTGTCACCAATATAGGTGTTGTTAATAAAAACCAAGTGGGAGGATGATCAGTGCTCAATGGTTTTAAAAAGAAAATCGAGTCTTGCCAAAAATTATTGACACTATTTTGACCGATAAATAATTCTTTAAAAGTAAAACCTGCAAATACCGCTCCAATAGAAAGCAAGAATAAAGGAACCAACATTACCATTGGAGATTCATGTGTATCCTCAATTTTAATATTTTTATTATTGTAGTCACCATGAAATGTCTTGAATATTAATCTCCATGAATAAATTGATGTTAAAAAAGCTGTTAAAATTCCAATACCAGCTGCGTAAAAACCAGCTGTATTGCCTCTCAAATAAGCAAATTCTATAATTGCATCCTTAGAGTAAAATCCAGAAAGTAGAGGAAAACCAGTAAGAGCCAAGGTTCCTATTATCATTAAGGTATAAGTGTATGGTAATTTTTTCCATACTCCTCCCATGTTATTAATGTTTTGTTCATCTTTGAATGCGTGTATCACAGACCCAGATCCTAAAAATAGTAAAGCTTTAAAAAAAGCATGGGTAAATAAATGAAACATTGCTACATTGTATGCTCCAACACCGGTAGCAAAAAACATATATCCTAACTGACTACATGTTGAGTAAGCAATTATTTTCTTAATATCAGTTTGAACAAGAGCGACGGTTGCTGCAAAAAAAGCTGTGCTCATGCCAACAATTGTAATTATGTTTAATGCTAATTCTGAATATTCATATATTGGTGAACATCTTACTACTAAAAAAACACCTGCTGTTACCATTGTTGCTGCATGAATAAGTGCAGAAACAGGTGTTGGGCCCTCCATAGCATCTGGTAGCCAAGTATGTAGTAATATTTGAGCTGACTTCCCCATTGCCCCAATAAATAAAAGTAAACAAATTAAATCTATTGAATTTAATTCAATTCCTAAAAAGATTAGTTTTTCGTCAATGATTGTGGGTATCAATTCGAAAACTTCGCTATAATTTACAGTACCAAATAAATAAAAAATCAAAAAAATTCCTAAAGCAAAACCAAAATCTCCTACTCTATTAACTACAAATGCTTTAATTGCTGCTGAATTAGCTGTATCTTTTTTAAACCAAAAACCAATTAAAAAATATGAACAAAGACCAACTCCTTCCCAACCAAAAAACAATTGAATAAAATTATCTGAGGTAACCAACATTAACATTGCAAAAGTGAATAAAGATAAGTAGGCCATAAATCTGGGTTTATGGGGGTCATGAGACATGTAACCAATTGAATAAATATGAACTAATGATGAGACTGATGTTACAACGACTAACATAACTGCAGATAATGTATCAATTTTCATTGACCAATTTACTTCTAAAGATCCAGAATTTATCCAGGTAGCAATAATAATATTTTCTTGATACTGATTGATTATTACGTTGTAAAATACTATTGTAGATAAGATAGCAGAGATTGTTACTAACAAACTTGTAACAATTTCAGAATTTCTGTCTCCAATTAATTTTCCAAAAAAACCAGCTATGATTGATGCTAGCAAAGGTAATACTAATATTGAAATTTCCATTCTACCCTTTTAACGTGTCTATTTCCTCTACCCGGATAGTTCCAGAGTTTCGATAATAAACAACTATGATTGCCAAACCAATAGCAGCCTCAGCTGCTGCCACAGTTAAAATAAATAACGTAAAAACTTGACCTGACAAATCATTTAAGAATATTGAAAAAGATACTAAATTGATATTAACAGCCAATAGTATCAGCTCAATACTCATTAAAATAACAATAATATTTTTCCTATTTAAAAAAATTCCAATAACACCTATGGTAAATATAACTGCTCCTAAAGTTAAATAATGTCCTAAGCCTATATCAATCATCAATTTTTACACCTTTGTTTGATTGAACTTCTAAAACCTCCACACCCTCAGATCTTTCTCTAGAAATTTGCTTTAAATAGCTCTGTTTTTTTACACCCTCTCTTTGTCTATATGTAAGAACAATCGCTCCTATCATTGCAATCAAAAGAATCATTCCACTAATTTGAAAAATGTGAATATAATCTGTATATAAAACCTGACCAAGGGAATGAGTATTACTTAGCCCATTATTTACAGACGTATCAATTGACTCAACTAAATCCGGTTTATATTTCCACCCACCTATAACAATAATTAATTCAAAAAAAATAATTGCACTTATTATGACTCCTACAGGTATATGAGAAGAGCTTGACATTGATGAAAACCATTGATTTTTTTGTTGTGCTACATTTAACATCATAACTACGAATAAAAATAAAACTGCTACGGCACCAACATAAACAATTAACATAATCATTCCTAAAAACTCAGCTCCAATCATTATAAATAGACAAGAAATACTAATGAAATCAAGTATTAGAAAAAAAACTGAGTGAACCGTATTTTTTGAAGCAGTAACCATTATTGCGGAAATAATTGCAACAATTGAAAAAAAGTAAAAAAAAATCGAATGAGCTATCATTTTTTATCTATATGGATTATCAGATTTAATATTTGCTGCTAAAATATTTTCCCATCTATCCCCATTATCTAAAAGCTTCTCTTTAGTGTAATATAATTCTTCTCGAGTTTCTGTCGAAAATTCAAAATTTGGACCTTGAACTATTGCATCTACAGGACAAGACTCCTCACATAAACCACAATATATACATTTCATCATATCAATATCATATCTTGTGGTTTTTCTACTTCCATCTTCTCTTTGAGATGACTCTATGGTAATCGCTTGAGCTGGGCAAACCGCTTCACATAATTTACAAGCAATGCATCTTTCTTCCCCATTTGGATATCTTCTTAAAGCATGTTCCCCTCGATACCTTGGACTAATTTTTCCTTTTTCAAAAGGATAATTAA
This sequence comes from uncultured Pelagibacteraceae bacterium, assembly GCA_902627645.1. GTDB lineage: Bacteria > Pseudomonadota > Alphaproteobacteria > Pelagibacterales > Pelagibacteraceae > Pelagibacter. Next base: position 39,098 of record CACOJX010000001.1, read on the forward strand.
TTGTTTTTTTTGGCTTAAAGATTTCTTTAATAGCCATTAATAAACCACTAATAAAGTCTATCATCAAAATAGTTTTTAAAAATCTTGTAATTTTCATTTAAATTGTGGGTAAGAGGTTAAAATAAAAAAGGTAACTTGCCGTTAATACTACATAAATTAATGATAAGGGAAGAAATATTTTCCAACCAAGTCTCATTAATTGATCATATCTATATCTAGGAACAATTGCCTTAACTAAGGCAAAAAGGAAAAATAAAAATAAAATTTTGAAGATAAGCCAAATAGCACCAGGTATTAAATTAAATGGATATATATCTATTGGAGATAACCATCCACCTAAAAACAAAATTGATCCTAAAGCACACATTAATAATATATTTGCATATTCTCCTAGCCAAAACATTGCGTACATCATCCCAGAATATTCTGTTTGATATCCAGCTACTAATTCTGCTTCTGCCTCTGGTAAATCAAATGGGGGTCTATTTGTCTCCGCTAAAGCTGAAATGAAAAATATTACAAACATTGGAAATAATGGGATTACAAACCAAATATCGTTTTGTGCAATTACAATATCATTGAGATTTAAGGATCCAACACAAAGTAAAACATTTATTATTATAATACCTATTGAAACTTCGTAAGACACCATTTGTGCTGCCGATCTTATTGATCCTAAAAAAGGATACTTTGAATTTGATGCCCAACCTCCCATAATAATTCCATATACACCTAGAGAAGAAACAGCAAAAATATATAATATCCCGACATTAATATTTGCTAAAACCTGATTTTCACTAAATGGTATAACTGCCCAAGCAATTAGAGCTAATGTCATCGTAATTATTGGTGCTAGTATAAAAATTATTTTATTTGAACTGGCAGGAATAATTATTTCTTTGAAAATATATTTTAAAGCATCTGCTAATGATTGTAGTAATCCAAATGGTCCAACAACGTTTGGACCTTGTCTTTTTTGTACAAATGCCCAAACTCTTCTATCAAGCCAAACTATCATGGCAACTGATACCAAAACTGGAACAAGAAGAAATAAAATCTTATAAACCTCTTGAAAGATTATATTTACATATTCCATTATTAGCCTTCTGTACCCGTACGTTTTATGTTAAGTTTTGAATTATTACAATCTAACATTGTTTTTGATGAACGTGCTATTACATTTGAAAAATAATAATCCTTAAATTGAATCTTAATTTCTTCATTAATAAAATCACTTTTATATTCTTTATTTGTGAAGTTTGATTTTTGCTTTTCTTTTTTAAGATTCAAAAAATTAAACATACTACTTTTAAGTTCATCTTTATCATTAAAAAGTTTTCTATTGTTCATCAATTCTGCTAAATCATTGATTATTTGCCAATCTTCTTTAGCTTCCCCTGGAGGATAGGATGCTTTATAGGCCTTTTGAACTTTTCCCTCTAAATTTGTAAAATGTCCAGATTGTTCTGTGAAAGCTGCTCCAGGTAATATTATATCAGCTATTTCAGCACCTCTATCACCATGACTGCCTTGATAAATTACAAATTCATTTTTTTTATTAAATTTTAAATCATCTTGACCGATTAGAAAAACTATTTCAAATTTATTTTCATTTAATTCGTTTATTAGATTACTGTTTTCTTTTATTAATTCTAAATCATAATTTCCAACAGTAGAGGCATTTGTAGACAGAGTATTTAATGGCATCCAGTCATTAGTAATCTTATTATTTTTAATCAAAAAATCTTTTAAAGAAATAAATAAATAATTTGAAGATTTAAGTCTAAAAAATGAGTCTCCTAAAATAATCATAGGTTTTTTTGATTTTAAAATTTTTTGTGACAAATCATTTTTATTTTCAATCATATCTTTTAATACAAATGTTTTTCCATCATAATTCTCATATGGATAAGTTAAATCACCTACATCATTTGAAGAAATAATTTCAGTTTTATTGTTTAAATATGCTTTGCGTATTCTGGCATTAAGCATCGTTGCTTCAAATCTTGGGTTTGTCCCGATCAACAAAATTAAATCTGCCTCCTCTATTCCATTAATTGTTGAATTGAATAAGTAGTTTCTTCTATCAGAAATATCTAAAAAGCTTTGGTGCGATCTAGACTCATAGTTGTTTATACCAATTGTTCTATCAAAAAATTCTTTAAAAATAAAAGATGTTTCCATATTAGTAAGGTCACCAACAAAACCACATATTTTTTCTTTTTTAGTATTTTCTATTTTTGATTTTATAATCTTTAAAACTTCATTCCATGATGCTTTTTCAAATTTATTATTATATTTTACATATGGAGTATCCAGTCTTTGATTTAATAGCCCGTCACAAGCATATCTAGTTTTATCTGAAATCCATTCTTCATTAATATTTTCATTAATAATTGGCAAAACTCTCTTAACTTCCCAACCATAAGTATCAATTCTTATGTTGGATCCAATTGCATCCATTACGTCTATACTTTCTGTTTTCTTTAATTCCCAAGGTCTTGCCTCAAACACATAGGGTTTTGAAGTTAACGCTCCAACAGGACATAAATCTATAACATTTCCAGACAATTCAGATTGAACAGATTGCTCCAAATAAGTAGTAATTTGCATATCCTCACCACGTCCTATTGCTCCTAACTCAGGCACACCTGCTATTTCAGTAGCAAATCTTACACATCTCGTGCAATGTATGCACCTCGTCATTTGAGTTTTGATTAGAGGACCCATATTTTTATCAGGTACTGATCTTTTGTTCTCTTTAAATCTTGATTTATCTATTCCATAAAACATAGATTGATCTTGAAGATCACATTCACCACCCTGATCACATACTGGACAATCTAATGGATGATTGGCTAATAAAAATTCCATAACGCCTTTTCTTGATTTTTCTATTTTTGGAGTATTAGTTCTTATAATCATTCCATCAGCTGCTGGCATTGCACAAGATGCAATAGGTTTAGGAGATTTATCCATTTCAACTAAACACATTCTGCAATTTCCAGCTATTGATAATTTTTCATGATAACAAAATCTTGGAATTTCAACTCCAGCTTTTTCACATGCTTGAAGTACGGTAAGACCCTCTTCAACTTCAACTTCAGTGTCATTAACTTTTAATTTAAGCATTTTTATCCAATAAGTGCTGATCAACTAAATAAGGAATATTCTTATTTTCCCTTACAATAGGATCAAATTTATTTCTTTTTTTTATTTCATCTTTAAAATGTCTTAATAAACCTTGTACTGGCCAAGAAGATCCTTCCCCAAATGCACAAATAGTGTGACCTTCAATTTGCTTAGTCACATCTGCCAACATCTCAACTTCATCTTTAGATGCTTCACCTTTCGACATTCTCTCAAGCATTCTCCACATCCAACCTGATCCTTCTCGACATGGAGTACACTGACCACAACTTTCATGTTTATAAAAACGAGCTATTCTTGCCATACATTTAATTATGTCTTGATCTTTGTTTATTACAACTACACCAGCAGTTCCTAGTCCGCTTTTTTCTTCAACTAGTGAATCAAAATCCATTGTAAGAGTTTCACATTTTTCTTTTGGAATTAAAGGCATCGAAGAGCCACCTGGAATAACCGCTTGTAAATTATCCCAACCACCAACTACACCACCAGCATGAACCTCAATTAACTCTTTTAAAGGAATGCTCATTTCTTCCTCAACGTTACATGGATTATTTACATTTCCAGATATGCAAAAAATTTTAGTACCTGTATTTTTTTCTCTACCTAGAGATGCAAACCATTTACCACCCCTTCGTAAAATTGTAGGAACTACAGCTATGGTTTCAACATTATTGATTATTGTTGGACATCCATAAAGTCCTATAAGAGCTGGGAAAGGTGGTTTTAGTCTTGGTTGCCCTTTATTACCCTCAATACTTTCAAGTAAAGCTGTTTCTTCGCCACAAATATAAGCTCCTGCTCCGTAGTGAATATAGATATCCAAATCCCATCCAGTACCTGCAGCATTTTTTCCAATTAAATTTTTTTCATAAGCTTCATTTATTGCAGCTTGGAGTTTTTGACCATCAACAAAATATTCACCTCTTATATAAATGTAACATACGTGAGCTTGAACTGCATAAGATGCTATTAAACAACCCTCTATTAATTTATGAGGTTCAAATCTCAAAATATCTCTATCTTTACAAGTGCCTGGTTCAGACTCATCTGCATTTATGACTAGATAGTGTGGTCTTGATCCTATTTCTTTTGGAGCAAATGACCATTTTAAACCAGTCGGAAAACCAGCACCTCCTCTTCCTCTTAATTGAGAGTTTTTAATCTCATTAATTATCCAATCTCTTCCTTTATCAGTGATTTCTTTTGTTTTTACCCAATCTCCTCTTTTTTGAGCTGAAATAACATCAGAACCTAAATCATTATATAAATTTTGGAAAATTCTATCTTTATCCTCAAGCATTTTTAAGATCCATCAATGTTGTTCTCTTATTTTCTGGTTCATTATTTATTCTACCTCTATAAGATCCTGGTTTTGGCATTTCATCTTTAAGAATCTTATCTAAGATTTTCAAAGTTTTTTCCTTATCAAGATCCTCATAATATTCATCATTTATTTGCATCATTGGGGCGTTTACACAAGCTCCTAAACATTCTACTTCCATCCAAGAACAACTTTTATCATTATTTAATTCTAACTCTTTTTCTGAAATTTTTTCCTTACATGCTTCAACTAATTTATTTGACCCTCTGATCATGCATGGTGTTGTGGTGCAAACCTGAATGAAATATTTTCCGACTGGAGACAAATTATACATTGAGTAAAATGTAGCAACTTCATAAACTTTGATGTAAGGCATATCTAAAAATTTTGCGATATATTTCATAGCAGCTAAAGGTATCCAATTATTATTTTGTTTTTGAGCTAAATATAATAATGCCATGACAGCACTTTTCTGTTTACCCTTAGGATATTTCTCAATAATTTTTTTTGCAGCATCCATAGATGAAGAGTTAAATTCAAAACTTTTTGGTTGATTTTTAGCTGGCCTTCTCAAACTCATCTATCTACCTCTCCAAAAACTATGTCTAAAGATCCAAGCACTGCTGGAACATCTGCTAACATATGTCCTTTAATTAAGTAATCCATAGATTGCAAATGTGAAAAACCTGGTGCTCTTATTTTACATTTATATGGTTTGCTTGAACCATCAGAAATTAAATAAACTCCAAATTCACCTTTAGGCGCTTCAACTGCAGTATAAATTTCATCTTTTGGTACACGATAACCCTCTGTAAACAATTTAAAATGATGTATAAGGGCTTCCATAGATTGTTTGATTTCTTTTTTAGAAGGAGGAGTGATTTTCCCATCAAAACTTTTTACAGGACCTTTTTCCATTTTTTTTAAACATTGCTTAATAATTGATACACTTTCTTTCATTTCCTCAATTCTACATAAATACCGGTCGTAACAATCACCATTTTTACCAACTGGAATTTTGAATTCCATTTGTTCATAACAATCGTAGGGTTGTGATTTTCTTAAATCCCAAGGTATTCCAGATCCTCTTAACATAACTCCTGAAAATGAATGGTCTAATGCATCCTCTTTGCTTACTATTCCAATATCAACATTTCGTTGTTTGAATATTCTGTTATCAGTTAATAATTTTTCTAGATCATTTATAATTTTAGGAAAATTTTCACAAAAATCTCCAATATCACTCTCTAATCCTCTTGGTAGATCTTGATGAACACCTCCAGCTCTAAAATAATTAGCATGCAATCTAGAACCTGATGCTCTTTCATAAAATGTCATTAAAGTCTCTCTTTCCTCGAAACCCCAAAGTGATGGAGTAAGCGCACCAACGTCTAGGGCTTGAGTAGTTACATTTAATATATGACTTAAAATTCTACCTATTTCACAAAACATTACTCTAATAAATTGAGCTCTTATGGGAACTTCGATATTTAAGATTTTTTCTATCGCCAATGCAAAAGCATGTTCTTGGTTCATCGGTGCAACATAATCTAATCTATCAAAATAAGGTACCGCTTGCATGTAGGTTTTGTTTTCAATTAATTTTTCTGTCCCTCGATGTAGCAAACCTATGTGTGGATCTGCTTTTTCTACAACTTCTCCATCTAATTCCAAAATTAATCGCAATACTCCATGAGCAGCAGGATGTTGAGGTCCAAAATTTAAATTAAGATTTTTAATTTTTTTTGTCATTTATATCTTGAATTTCTTTAATGTATTTTGTTCCTTCCCAAGGACTTTCATAATCAAAATTTCTATAATTTTGTTCTAATTTGACGGGTTCGTTTATTACCTTTTTTTTATCTTCACTATATCTAACTTCTTGATGGCCTGTTAAAGGAAAGTCTTTTCTCAATGGATGGCCTTCAAATCCATAATCAGTTAAAATTCTTCTTAAGTCTGGATGATCTTTAAAATTAACACCATACATATCAAAAACTTCTCTTTCCATCCAATTTGCTGAAGGAAATACAGATGTAAGCGTGGGTATAATTTCATTTTCACTTATAAAATAACTTACTATAAGTCTTTGATTGAATTCATGACTTAAAAATAAATAAACAACTTTAAATCTTTGTGTTTGTTCAGGATAATCAACAACTGTTATGTCAATGAGTTGTCTAAATTTTGTATTTTTATTTGTCTTAATAAACAAAACAACATCTAGTAAATCATCTTTATCTATCTCAAAATAAAGTTGATTGTGTTTTATATGACTTGAATTAATTTTAGTTGTTAATTCAGAATTAATTTTTTTTTCTAAGTCATTTAAATTCATTTTTATCTACTTATTGACCCTTTCTTTCTAATTTTTTTTTGAAGTTGTAATATTCCATATAATAAAGCCTCTGCTGAGGGTGGACATCCAGGTACATATACATCTACTGGAACAATTCGATCACATCCTCTAACAACAGAGTATGAATAATGATAATAGCCTCCTCCATTAGCACAACTTCCCATTGATATCACATATCTAGGTTCAGGCATTTGATCGTAAACTTTTCTTAAAGCTGGTGCCATTTTATTTGTCAATGTACCAGCAACAATCATAACATCAGATTGTCTTGGTGATCCCCTTGGTGCAGCTCCAAATCTTTCAAGATCATATCTTGGCATAGCAGTTTGCATCATTTCAACAGCACAACATGCCAAACCAAATGTCATCCAGTGCAAAGAACCTGATCTTGACCAATTAATTAGGTTGTCAAGTGATGTGGTTATGAATCCATTCTTACCGAAATCTTCTGCAAGTTGTTTAAATTCTTCTGGAATTTTTTCTAGCTTATTATTCATTTAAATTTTAATTATTCCCAGTCCAATGCACCTTTTTTCCATTCATAAATAAAACCAATGGTAAGTATGAATAAAAAAATCATCATTGAAGAAAAACCTAATAATCCGATATTCCCAAGAGAAATAGCCCAAGGAAATAAAAAGGCTATTTCAAGATCAAAAATAATAAATAATATTGCAACCAAGTAAAATCTTACATCAAATTCCATTCTTGAGTCTTGAAATGGTTCAAATCCACACTCGTAAGCCGATAATTTTTCAGGGTCAGGATTTTTAGGCGATAACATAAAATTGATTAAAATGAATGCACAGCTTAAACCTAATGCAATAATTAGGAATAAAATTATTGGTAGATAATCTTTTAAAAATTCCGCAGTCATTGTGGAATATATATCATTTTTTATAGCTAGATGAAGTGGTGATAGGTCACATTATTCAAAATATACAGTATAATTGATAACAATTATCAATATTAAAAGTGCTAAAATAACAAATAAATTTTAAAGTGGCGGGAGTGAAGGGACTCGAACCCTCGACCTATCGCGTGACAGGCGATCGCTCTAACCAACTGAGCTACACCCCCACTTGTGATTCATTTTGGTGGGCAGTAAAGGACTCGAACCTTTGACCCCCTCGGTGTAAACGAGATGCTCTACCAACTGAGCTAACCGCCCAAAAATGATGTTAACTAATACATCAAGGTTCAGAAAATGTAAATTAATTATTATTGAATACTAGCTTGGGATTTGTCATCTTTTTTAGCTAAATCAACTTCTACCCATTCAGTCTTTTTCAATTCTTTTGTTAAAGCAATTTTTAAAACTTCATCAGCGTATTCGACAGGAGTAATTTTAATTTCATCTACAATTTTTTTAGGCATATCGACTAGATCTTTTTCATTTTCTTTTGGTATTAAAACTTCTTTAATGCCAGCTCTGTGTGCAGCTAATAATTTTTCTTTTAATCCTCCAATCGGCAGTACCTGACCAGTAATAGTAACTTCTCCAGTCATAGCCACATCTTTTCTTACAGGAATGTTGGTTATTGAGGAAACAATTGATGTTACCATTCCTATTCCTGCCGATGGACCATCTTTTGGTGTCGCTCCTTCAGGCACGTGAATGTGAAAATCTTTTTTTTCAAAAATTGGAGGGATAATTCCGTATTCAAGACATTTTGATCTTACAAATGATTTTGCTGCTTTAACAGATTCTTGCATAACATCCCCAAGTTTACCAGTAATTTGCATTTTACCTTTCCCGGGCATTGTAACAGTCTCAATTTTTAAAATCTCTCCACCATATTCAGTCCATGCTAAACCAGTAACTATACCTACTTTATTTTCAGATTCTAATTCACCAAATTTATGTTTTGGTACACCTAAAAAATCACTTAAATTTTTAGTGTCAATATTAACTTCTTTTTCCTCACCTGAGACAACTTTTTTTACAACTTTTCTTGCAACTTTAGAAATTTCTCTCTCTAAATTTCTCACACCTGACTCTTTAGTATAACTTCGAATAATCTCTTTAATTATATCATCGCTTAGGTTCATCTCTTTTTCTTTTACGCCATTATCTTTAATTTGTTTTGGCAAAAGATATTTGTTAGCTATGCTTATTTTCTCATCTTCTGTGTAACCTGCTAATCTTATAACTTCCATTCTATCTAATAAAGGTGGAAGTATATTTAAAGTATTCGCAGTTGTTACAAACATTACATCAGACAAATCATAATCTACTTCTAAATAATGATCATTAAATGTTGAATTTTGTTCGGGATCAAGAGCTTCTAATAAAGCAGATGAAGGATCACCTCTGTAATCATTTCCGATCTTGTCTATTTCATCTAGCAAGATTAAGGGATTTTTAGTTCCAGCTTTTTTCATCATTTGAATAATTTTTCCTGGTAAAGAACCGATATAAGTTCTTCTATGACCTCTTATTTCTGCTTCATCTCGCATACCACCCACAGACATTCTTACAAACTCTCTATTTGTAGCTTTCGCAATAGATTTACCCAATGAAGTTTTTCCGACACCTGGTGGTCCTACTAAACATAATATAGGTCCTTTGATTTTTTCCATTCTTTTTTGAACAGCTAAAAATTCAATTATTCTTTCTTTAACTTTTTCAAGACCGAAATGATCTCTATCAAGAACATTTAAGGCTTTACTTAAATCAATATCAACTTCGGATTTTTTATGCCATGGCAGCTCTATCATCCAATCAAGATAATTTCTCACAACTGTTGCCTCTGCTGACATTGGGCTCATATTTTTTAATTTTTTAAGTTCTTGTAAACATTTCTTTTCAACATCTTTAGGCATTTTTGATTTTAAAATTGCTTTATTTAAACTTGTGCTCTCATCTTTTCCATCTTCTATTTCACCTAATTCTTTTTGAATCGCTTTAAGTTGCTCGTTTAAATAATATTCTCTTTGAGTTTTTTCCATTTGTGTTTTAACTCTTCCTCTAATTCGTTTTTCTACTCCAATAATGCTTGTCTCATTCTCCATGATTTTAATTATCGCATTAAGTCTTTTTTTAACGTCTAGAGTCTCAAAAATTTGTTGTTTTTCAAGAATTGTTGCTGATAAATGTGAAGCAATATTATCTCCAATCTGAGAAGGATCTTTTAATTCTTTGATAGAATTAATAGTTTCACTAGAAATTTTTTTATTTATTGAAGTTAATTTCTCTAATCTTCGCAATGCGGTTGCTGCGAGAGGATAAAGATCCTCATTTTTTTCATTCTCGTCTTTAGAATGTGAATAATTACAAGTTATAAATTTTTGATTATCAACAAAATCTAAGATTTTAACTCTTCTAATACCTTCAACTAAAACTTTGACTGTTCCATCTGGTAGCTTTAAAAGTTGCAATATATTGCCCTCGCAACCTTGTAAAAAAATATCAGTCTTTTTAGGATCATCTATCTCTGAATTTTTTTGTGTAACAAGAATTATCTTTTTTTCTTTCTTCATAACCTCATTTAAAGCTGAGATAGATTTATCCCTTCCTACGAACAAAGGTATTACCATGCTTGGAAACACAACAATGTCTCTTAGAGGTAAAAGTGGCAATGAAAATTTTACATCCATATCATGAATATGGATATTAAATAAAATATTGCAATATATTTTTAAGATTTATTAAGGTTATTAAGCCGCTGTAGTTTTACCTGATTTTATTGACTTCGAATCAGTTTTTGAATGAACTAAAATTGGATCAGAGACACCTTTGGCTGCATTTGCGTCAATAATCACTTCTTCTATATTATCCATTCCAGGCAAATCATACATAGTTTTTAATAATATATTTTCCATTATAGCTCTCAAACCTCTAGCGCCAGTTTTTTTCTTAATTGCTTTTTGAGCTATTTCTTTTAATGCATTATCTTTGAATATTAGTTTAGCTCCATCTAATTTAAATAACTCTTGGTATTGTTTTGTCAGAGAATTTTTAGGTTCTTGAATTATCTTAACTAAAGATTTAATATCTAAATCATCTAAAGTAGCAATCATTGGTAGTCTCCCAATAAATTCTGGTATTAAACCATACTTTAACAAATCCTCAGGCTCTAAAGCCTTCATCCACTCACCAGTTTTTTTATCTTGAGTATTTTTAACATCTGCACCAAATCCTATTGAGGTTCCTTTATCTCTCTGTGAGATTATTTTATCAAGACCAGCAAAAGCTCCACCACAAATAAATAAAATATTTGTAGTATCTACTTGTAAAAATTCTTGTTGTGGATGTTTTCTTCCACCTTGTGGAGGAACACTAGCTACTGTACCTTCCATAATTTTAAGTAATGCTTGCTGAACACCTTCTCCAGAAACATCTCTTGTTATTGAAGGATTTTCTGATTTTCTACTTATTTTATCTACCTCATCAATATAAACTATACCTCGTTGCGCTTTCTCAACATTATAGTCTGCTGCTTGAAGGAGTTTGAGTATTATATTTTCAACATCTTCACCAACATAACCAGCTTCGGTTAATGTTGTTGCATCAGCCATAGTAAAAGGCACATCTAATATTCGAGCTAAAGTTTGTGCTAATAAAGTTTTTCCACAACCAGTCGGTCCAACAAGAAGAATATTTGATTTCGATAATTCCACATTTTTACTAGTTTTGTTTTCGTAATTTAATCTTTTGTAATGATTGTGAACCGCCACTGATAAAACTTTTTTTGCGTGACCTTGACCAATCACATAATCATCTAAAACAGAGCAAATTTCTTTTGGTGATGGTAATCCATCTTGATGTTTAACAAAGGTATCTTTGTTTTCTTCTTTAATAATGTCCATGCAAAGTTCAACGCATTCATCACATATAAATACTGTTGGACCAGCAATTAATTTTCTAACTTCATGTTGGCTTTTGCCACAAAAAGAACAGTAAAGAATATTTTTATTATTTGTGCTCATAATTTATAAAACGAATCAATTAAGTTACTTTATTATAAAGAAGATTATTAGATCAAGTTCTAATATTAGTTGTCTCAATATGTTGTGGTTTATGATCTTTTTTCAACAACTTCGTCCACAAGACCAAATGCTTTTGCGCCTTCTGCAGTCATAAAATTATCTCTTTCTAAAGCGGTCTTAATTTCATCAACTGATTTACCTGTGTGTTTTGAGTAAATTTCGTTTAATCTTTTTTTCAAAGATAAAACTTCGTTAGCATGAATTTCTATATCAGTAGCTTGACCCTGAAAACCGGCTGAAGGTTGATGTACCATAATTCGAGAATTAGGTAATGAGAATCTTTTACCCTTTGTTCCAGCTGAAAGAAGAAACGATCCCATAGAAGCAGCCTGTCCTATACATAAAGTTGAGATCTCTGGTTTAATATATTGCATAGTATCATAAATGCCCAAACCAGCGGTAACTAAACCACCAGGGCTATTAATATATAAATAAATTTCTTTTTTAGGATCCTCGGCTTCTAAAAATAATAATTGTGCAGTTACTAATGAAGCAACATTGTCGTTAATTTGGCCAGTTAAGAAAATAATTCTCTCTTTTAAAAGTCTTGAGTAGATATCATAAGCTCTTTCACCTTTATTTGATTGTTCCACGACCATAGGAACAAGATTATTCATGTGTTCAGAAATTTTTATTGTCATAAGTTGATTCGTTTTAGTTATACAACTTGTGCTTACTTTTTGCTAACTTTTTTTGATTTTGGTTTTGATTTTGCTGATTTTACTGAGGATTTTTTACTAGTAGTTTTTTTCATTTCTTTTTTTGTTTCTTTATTATCTTTTTTATCTTTTGAGGCATCAATGTCATTTTTTTGACTTTCTTTTAAAATTTTTTCAGCTTCTTCTCTCGTAACCTCTTTTAAATTTGCTTTTGCCTTCTCTTTAATGGCAGAGATTATTTTCTCTTCATAAACTGTACCCCTCAAACTTGCCAATGCAGATTGATTTTTTTGATAAAAATCCATCACCATTTTTTCTTGTCCGGGCATCATCCTAATTTGTTTTTGAACTTCAGCCTGTAATTCTTGTTCTGTAACTTGTATTTTATTTTGTTCTCCAAATTCATTTAATATTAAACCAACTTTAATTCTTTTTTTTGCAATTTCTTCAAAATTTTTTCTATTTTTTTTGATATCCTCCTCTTTCATTCCTTGGGACAATATTTTAACTTCTTCATCTAATAAATTTTCAGGGATATCGTCTACTTTAAATTTTTCAATTTCTTTTAAAATTTGATTTTTAGAAAGTCTTTCTAATGAATTTTTATATTCATCATTAATTTGTTTTGTTATAAGTATCTTTAAATCTTTTAAATCTTTGGCTCCTAAATTTTTTGCAAAGTCGTCATTGATAATTACTTTTTCAGAAATTTTTACGGATATTATTTTACAATTAAATTTTGCTTTTTTGTTTACTAATTCTTTTTCAGGAAAATTTTCAGGCAATGTTGCTTCAACTAATTTTTCGTCACCTTTCTTTACACCAATTAATTGTTTATCAAATCCTTTTAAAAATAAATCTTTTCCTAATGTTAATTGAGTATTCTTTCCTTCACCGCCTTTAAAAGGCTTATCCTCTACTGTTGCTGTATAATCAAAAACAACAAGATCACCCTCTTTTGCTTTAGTATCAGATGAAGCTTCTTTAAAATTAGGTTGGTTCTTTGCAATCTCGCTTATTCTTTTGTCAGTTTCTTTTTCATCAATCTTTACATTGTATTTGTCGAATTTAATATTTTCTATAGATTTAGTCTCAACTTTGGGTAGTTCAGTTACAGAAATAATGTATTCTAATTCTTTATCCTCGCCATATGTTTTAAGATCTAATTTTGGTTGTCCGGCTGGTTTTATTTTATTTTCCTTTAAAGCTTTAGTCGAAGTCTCTTTTAAGACCTTATCTAAAACTTCACTAAAAACTGCTTTGCCAAATTGTCTTTTTAAAATTTCTTTTGGAACTTTGCCAGGCCTAAAACCTTTCAAATTGATAGTTCCTTTAATTTCTTCGTATTTTTCATCCATATAAGTATTCATAGTTTTTTTATCCACAAATACTTTAAGATCTTTGTTTAAACCTTTTTTATTTTCGATTGTAACTTTCATAAATTTCTAAATGGTAGGGCGAAAAGGACTCGAACCTTCACAGATTGCTCTATTGGTTCCTAAGACCAACGCGTCTACCAATTCCGCCATCGCCCCACAAATTTAGACGTTTTATATATTATTGAAACTATTTGTCCAACGAGAATTATTGTAAAATATATTCATTTTCCTCTATAATATAAATATGATTATTTCGCCATGTATAAGTATTTGCAAAACAGATCCTAGAACTGGATATTGTTATGGATGTGGAAGAAATAATGAAGAAAAAAAAGTCTGGAAACTCGAGCACACAACTGATGAGTGGAAAATTGAAAACCTTGAATTAATTAAAAAAAGATTAACAGGTTGGCAACTAGAAAGTTTTGAAGAATCCTATACATATAAAATTGAAAATGGTATTTCTTTATTTAAAAAAAATTTAAAAAATGAGTAAAACTACAATCGTTATAATAGTCTATATTATTGGACTTATCTTTGGTGCAGTTGTGCTAAAAATTTGGAGCGCAGACACAAGTGTTTTAAAAGGCCTTTTGGGTTTAGGTTGGACAGCATTGCTTTTAATTGGAATATTTTTTGCTGAAAAACATGAAAAAAATTAGATTTCTAATAATTCTTTTTTTAATAATTTATCCTAATAAAAATTCACAATCAGAAATAATCGTTATGAGTGACTGTGATGATAAGCAGGATGAATTTTTAAAGAATGAGTATATCCTAAATTTAAATGAACTTATAATGACCAGAAATTATGTTTATAAAGAAAAAACATTTCAAAAATACAGATTAACAGACTTAAGTGTAAAAAAATCTAACTCATATATTCAAAATATTTATGAAGAAAATGGTAAGATTTTAACTCATAAACATGGATATCCACAATTTTATACTCAAATTTTATTTGAAAAAGATAAAAAAGAAATTTTTATCAAAACTGTACTCAATAATGAAGAAGGATTATCAAAAATTTCAACTTGTAATAAGATCGAAAAATTTAAGGAAGAAAGTTAATTTTTACTCTTTTTTTTAAAAAATCTTTTTTTTTTAAAAAAACGACTATTAGAAATATTGCTTCTATGTTTCGCAAAAGCTTGTTTTTGTGCTTGTTTCATTGCTCTCTTTGAAGACATAATTTTATTAATAATCTATTATAATATTACCTTTTATTTTAAAATTTCTATCTGAAATTACAATCTCCCCAGAACGTGAAGCATAATCTAAAGCCTCTAAAATAACCACATAATGAGTAACTAAAACTAAATTTTTATTATCATTCCAATTATTTATATAATTTTTAAGATTTTTTATTTGTTTTTTTTTATTTTTAGCAAATTTAGGGCTATAAAATGAATTAAGAAAATTTTTTGTTTTAAATTCATTAAAAGCTATTGATGCAGTTTCTTTGCATCTACACCATTCACTTGAAATTACTTTATCTATTGGTACTTCATTTCTTTTAAATAAATTTCCAATTTTTTTGGATTGATTTCTACCATTATCATTAAGATTTCTTTGTGTTGAACAATCGCTTATATCAAAATTCTCTGGATCCCCTCCTCCCGGTGCATAAGCATGTCTAATAAAAATTATATTACCACCATTTTGAAGTTCATTTAAAATTTTATCAGTTATTTCTGCTCTAATTTCGTTTGTTAAACTAAAAAATATAATTAATATAATATTGATTACTCTCATTAATGAATATTAAATTAAAAAAACTAAATAAGACAATAGTTAAATGCAAAAAATGTCCTCGTTTAACTAATTTTATCAAAAAAATATCACTTGAAAAAAGAAAACAAAATATAAATGAAAAATACTGGGGTAAACCTGTTACTGGATTTGGTGATGTAAATGCAAAATTGATGATAATTGGATTAGCACCCGCTGCACACGGCGGAACAAGAACAGGGAGAGCTTTTACAGGAGATAAGTCCGGTGATTTTTTGTTTAAAAGTCTTTTTACTACAAAAATATCAAATCAAGACTTCTCAAAAAAAAAGAATGATGGTTTGAAGTTAAGATCCACTTACATCACAAATATTTTAAAATGTGTCCCCCCAGGTGACAAACCTTTAAATGATGAATTAATTAATTGTTCAAATTATTTTATTAAAGAGTTAGATAGCCTTAAAAAATTAAAAGTGATTGTAGCCTTAGGAAAAGTTGCTTTTGATAATTGTGTAAAAATTTATAAAAAAAAATATTTTCTGAATCAAAAATTCGAATTTAAACATGGGAAAAAATATCTTTTACCGGATAATAGAATTTTAATTGCAAGTTATCATCCTAGTCCTAGAAATGTTAATACCAAAGTTATCTCTGCTGCAATGATTAATCAGTTGTTTAGAAAAGCGAGAATAATTTCTAAATTTTGATAGTATCACAAAAATATGGCTTGAATTTAGAATAGATGTCTTCTGGTATCTTTACTGGTTTACCTTGTTTATCTACAAAAACTAAATGAATTTTAGCCTCAACAATTATATCTTCATTTTTTGTGATTATCTGATTCATAAAAAAAGAGGTTTTAGTGATTGATTTAACAAAGGATCTAATAGTTAATTCGTCTTCTAGGTTTGCGGATTTTTTGTATTCAATATTACATGATTTAACAATTATTAAAGAATTAAAATCCTTTAGTATTTTTTTATTACTAAAACCTATTGAAAATAGAGCTTCAGTTCTTGCTCTTTCTAAGAATTTTAAATAATTTGCATAATATACAACACCACCCGAGTCAGTATCCTCATAATAAACTTTTAGCTTATGATAAAAATTTTCATGCATAAGGTTGATTATATCAAATTACTCTGCAGAAAAATAGATGTTCTGATAATAGGCTATTGCTTTCAATTTTGAATTATCTGTATCAGACATAATTGCTAGCCCATCTAGTTCATTTACATCTAGATTATGGAACCTTTTAAAATCTTCCTTTACATTTGATTTTACTGTAACCCATTCATTTAGATTATTTTTGGTGCTAGCCATAACATTGTCTATAGACTTTTTCGTATATGGGCTTGGTGCATTAAAACCAACATCATTGTTACTTGAAAACACGTAATTTATTGCTCTATTTGACAATGGTGTAGCTCCTGTTTTCTTAACTGCAAAAACCCTTGCAGCGAAATCATGTCCTTTTTTGGTATTTTCTTTAATTCCTGGTAAATCTTTTTCGATCTTCCAAGTTATATTTATGAATGGAGTTTTGTTAAGATCAATTTTGATTTCTTTTCCTAGTCCTGAAGCTGAATTATCTGCCACTGCTTTATAAAAACTACCAGCTTCATTTGAGCCAAGAGTATAAATAGTTTCATTATCCGCACCTCTTACCTTCCTTACCTGAAGATTGGAAAGTTCATTTTCAGTAAAATCAAATACTTTTATTTCAGCTGTATAAACTAAGCTGGTCATTAAAAGTAAGATCGTTGATATTTTAATTAAAATTTTCATTTAAAATATTTATAAAAAAAATTGTTAATACATTATTTTGACAAAATTTAAACATTCAAAATTCAAAATTTATTAGTAAATAATTATTAATGAGAACAATTTCCATTTTTATATTATTAATATACTGGTCAATAATGATTTTTGCCCCAGTAATGTCTAAAGATATTAAATTTAGTAGAGCTAAAGTAAATCAAACAAAATATGTGCAAATAAAACCTGTTAATTAATAGGTGGAACGACCGCCGCTTATATCAAATACTGCTGCCGTAGAAAAAGTATTCTCTTCTGAAGAAAGCCAACAAACTAGCGAGGTAAATTCTTCTACTTCTAAAAATCGCCCTCTTGGTACTTTTGATAGCATCCTTTGAACATGTTCTTTGGTCATTTGGTCTAAAATCCTTGTTTTTGCTCCTGCTGGAGTAACAGCATTTACAGCTATATTTTTATCGGCAAGTTCCTTACCTAAAGATTTGGTTAAACCTATTGCACCTGCTTTACCAACACTATATGCACTTGCATTAGCATTGCCATCTTTGCCAGCAACTGAAGCAACGTTTACAATTCTGCCGTAGTTATTTTTGATCATATTTGGCACTATAGTTCGGCAACAATTAAATGTTCCCATTAAATTTATTTCCACAACTTTCTTCCACATCTCAATATCATACTCCCACAAAGATGCTGTTGGCCCAGTTATTCCAGCATTATTAATCAGAATATCTATATTCGAATTTTTCAAGATATTGTTCACACATTTTTCAACTTCTTTTATATTGGATACATCAACAATATTAGAACTCAAATTAGGGTTATTTAGATCTTTTACAGCTTTTTCAATCATTTTAGGATCTATATCCCAAATAATAACTTTCGCCCCAGACTCTAAAAATCTTTTAGCGATATCAAATCCAAAGCCTTGAGCGCCTCCTGTTACAACTGCAGTTCTCTCTTTAAAATTATAATTAATTTTGTTCATTTAATCATTCCTTAGCAAGCAAAAAATATACCAAGGCTGAAACGAACGCTCCAATAATCCATGAATAAGATTGTAGAAATACTAAGTTAGAATTCCAAATAGTAGATGCAGAAAAAATAAAACCCAAAATTATAGAATAAATTCCTTTAATGTGCCATCCACCTGAATAATAATAACTACCTTGGCTTTCTATTGAATAAATATCTTTATTAGCGAGGTTGTCTTTTTTTATAAAATAATAATCAGAAATCATAACTCCAAACATTGGTCCAAAAAAAGCTCCAAATGTATCAATAATTGATAAAATTCCTATTTGACTTAAATAAGTTAGCCAAAAAATACCAATTAAAAAACCTAAAATTCCAATAATAAAACTTGAACTTTTAAAAGTAAGTTTTGATGGCACTAAATTAATCATCGTATATTGAGAAGGAATAAAATTTGCAATCAGATTTGTTGATGCTGAGGAAATAATAATAAAAATCAATGCTATGATTGTAATATACAAGTTGTTAAATGATCCAATTATATCAGTTGGGTTTGTTAAAATTCTTGTTAAACTTTCTGGATTTTGTTTTAAAAATGCGTCTGCCCCTGAGACTATAAATAAACTAAAAAATGAAAAAATAATTAAATTAAGTATTAAACTTAAATTGCCTTTTTTTAATTCACTTGTATTTTTTACATAACGTGAAAAATCACCAAAATTCAAAATTATAATTGAAAAATATGCAAAAATTGTTCCGGAGACAGTGACTAAAGGTATAAAATTATCTTTACTTAAAAAGTTTTCATAATTGAATGATGTTATGAAAGCTTCTGAAGTAAATTTTACATCACTCAGAAGAACAGCAAAAAAGAATAGCAACATCCCAAAATAAACAAATGTTGCTGAAAAATTAATTAACTTTTTATTAAAAATCATTCCTGCACTAAATAAATTTATTTGAATAAGCATTACTATTAAAATGGAAATCCAATCAATTGCATTTAATCCTAAAAAATATATTAATAAAAATTCATGATCCAATAGTGTTGGTTGAATAGAGAAAATACTGACTCTTACTAGATAAACTAGAGCCTTTGATAAAAAATATGTTTGGATACCAAACATAAAAATGCCAACTAATCCCCTAAAAAAACCAAAGTATTTTGCTCCACTGATACCTAAAGAAGACCTTAATAAAACAACAAAAGGTAATCCAAATTTTTGAGATGGTTTTCCAATCCAATTGGAAAAAAAGTAAACTAAAATTGATCCAAGCACTGTTCCAAAAAAAACAACAAATATACTCAAATCATATATCAGGTATAAAGATGTAATTAATGAAAAACCAATTATACTTTGAATATTCACGCCCCAAAAACAAAATAAATCTTTCCAATTCCAATTTTTATCATTAGGATTTACTGAGACTAGATCCCAATTTATAAGTGTTTTTTTTGATTTTTGTTGACTCACTTAGACAATATAAATCTTAAATTTATTACTGTCCATACAACAGAGTTGGTAACCAAAGAGCAATTTTAGGAAATATAATGATTAATATTAATCCAATAACCTGAAGTACCATAAATTGCATCATTCCATAATAAATGTCTTTAAGATCCCATTCTGGCACTACACCTTTCAAAAAATAAGCTGATAACGCAACAGGAGGTGACAGCCAGGCGGTCTGTAAATTGACAGCAACCAATATTGCAAACCAAGTAAGATTAAATCCTAATGCTTCAATCAATGGCAATATTATTGGTACAATAATCATAACTATTGGTACCCACTCTAGCGGCCATCCTAGCAAAAAAATCATTACCATCACCATTGCTAAAATTAAATATTTATTCATTTCTAAACCTAATAAGAATTCAGTTAACAAAGTTGGAGTTCCAAGTCTTGCAAAAACAGCACCAAAAAAATTAGAGGCTGCAACTAAAACCATAATTAATGCAGTTATCTCTAAAGTTTTTACTAATGCCTCTTGTAATTTAGGAAGAGTTAATTTCTTATAGGCTAGTGAAAGTAGCAAAGCTCCCATGGCTCCACAACCAGCCGCTTCAGTTGGTGTTGCAAATCCAAATAAGATGCTTCCTAGAGCAGCAAATACCAATGCTGCAGGTGGTACTAATCCTAAAAAAAATTCAATCCAAACATCCTTCATACTCGCAGCTCTCATATCTTCTGGTATAACTGGTCCAAGTTTAGGATTAATCATACATCTAATTGTTGTGTAACCTGCGTATAAACTCGCAAGAAGAATTCCAGGAAGAATTGCAGCTGCAAATAAATCTATTACTGGAATTTCCATTATAGGCCCCATAACTACAAGCATAATACTTGGTGGAATTAATATTCCTAAAGTTCCGCCAGCAGTGATGGTTCCAGCTGCAAGTCTCACATCATATCCCGATCTATTCATAGATTTCGCAGCCATAATTCCAAGAATTGTAACAGATGCACCAACAATTCCTGTTGCTGCAGCAAATATTACAGAAACAAATAAAACTGCATAATATAAAGACCCCTTAACTTTTGCTAACATCATTTGAAATGCTGAAAACAATCTTTCCATTAGACCAGCTTGTTCCATCATAATTCCCATAAAAACAAAGAGTGGTACAGCTGCAAGTGTTTGTTCCGTCATAACCATAGAAAATTGAAGCGTCATTAAGTAAAAAACTAATTTTCCAAATCCTAAATAACCAAATACAAAACCTAAAAAAATTAATGTAAATGAAATAGGAAATCCTACAAAGATTGCGAAAAGCATAACTCCTACAAGAATAAAACCTAAAATTGCTGGATCTATAAACTCAGCTATCATTTTGTTTCTCCAGGCCACTCACCTTTTTTAGCTGCCCAATAACTTTTTAATAATTCTGAGACACCTTGAATAAGTAAAAAAATGATACCAACTAATAAGCAAGTTTTAATCGGCCACATATAAGGCATCCAAGTAGTATCCATGCCTCTCTCACCCCTTTGAATTGACTCTCCAACAAAACCAATTGTCATATAAAGAAAAACAATTAAACCTGGAAAATAAAATAATAAATATAACCAAAAATCTATTAGACCTTGATTTTTGGTTTTAAAATTTCTGTATAAAAAGTCTGCTCTTATGTGTACACCTCTTGAAAGAGCATAGCCAGCACCCAACATGAAAAGTGCTCCATATAAAAAACGACTAATATCATATGCCCAAATCGTAGGAGCTAAAAATAATTTTCTTGCAAGAACTTCATAAGTCATCGCAAAAATTAGTGGCATCAATATCCAACAAACTATATTACCAATCCACTTACTAAATTTATCAATACTTGTTATAGATTTAGCCATCCATAATGGCATATCGTCAGGCATTTTTCCCGAACCACCTCTCCTCTCAGCGATCATTTCATCTGATATATCAAGTTTGCTTGGTTCGTCTGCCATAAAATTCTAGTTAAAAAAGTTAGAGCGGACTGTAAAAGTCCGCTCTAATAAATCAAGATTAATTACTGATTACTTTAATGTTGCTGCGTGAGCCATTCCTAGCTTCGCATTAGACATTTGAGCACCACTCCAGAATGGAACAGCTATATCAGCAAATTCTTTCATCGAATTATATACTTCGTTAAAGAATTTATTTTCTTTAGCATTCTTGTTTAAAGATGCTTTTGCTGCAGCCATATATTCTGTGAAATAATCTGAAGGTGTATCTTCTAAAATTACTCCATGTTTAGTAGTCAGCTCTTGTAAAGCTTTTCCGTTCTCATAAATCCTGTAACTTAAAGATTTTGCTAATGAAGCATTAGCAGCAACTTCAAGAGACTTCTTCTCATGAGCACTCATTGCTTTATAAGTTTTTCCAGTAATGTAAAAGTCAGCATTTACTACCACTTGGTGTAAACCTTGTAGGTAGTAGTGCTTTAATACTTTTTGGAAACCAAATGTTAAATCTGGTTTTGGACAACACCATTCAGCAGCATCAATTGTTCCTGCTTCAAGAGCCGGTAGAATATCTCCACCACCCATTGCTACAGACGCTATACCAATGTCTTTGTAAGTTTGTCCTGGAATTCCTGGAGGTGTTCTGAATTTATATTTTCTAAAATCAGCCATGTCTTTAATTGGTTTTGGAAACCAACCTAAAGCTTCTGGACCAACTGGTTGAATCATAAATCCTTTAATATCTCTTCCCATCTCTTTCCAAAGTTGGTCGTATAATTCTTTACCACCACCATATTGGAACCAAGACAAGAAAGCTATATTATCGATACCTACTCCACCACCTGCTACTGGCGAACCAAATAACATAGCGGCAGGGTGATCACCTGACCAATAATGAGTCCATGCAAATCCACAATCAATCAAACCTTTGTCAACAGCATCAAGAGTTTCTTTAACTCCAACAACTGCTCCCGCAGGTAAAATTTCGAATTTTAATGAACCAGCTGTTAACTCAGTAACAGTGTCAGTAAAGTCCTTTAACATTTTAACTTCATCAGCTTTAGTGTTAAGAACCGTTTGACATTTAAGTGTTTTTGCAGCGTTAGCACTAGATGTAAATCCAAGTACCAAAACAGTTGCAAACAACATTGAAATGATTTTTTTCATTATATTTCCTCTTGTTAGTTAAATTTAACTTGAACCATACAATCAGAAAAACAATGCTGACACAAGTGACAATTGATTAATATGAGTGTAAAAATACAAAATAACTTTAACAAAAAAAGATTCAACTATTAATGGAAAATTTTGACTACATTATTATTGGTGCTGGCTCAGCCGGATGTGTTCTTGCAAATCGACTTTCAGAAAATCCTGCTAATAAAGTTTTGTTGATAGAAGCAGGAGGTAAAGACAATTACCCATGGATACATATACCAGTAGGATATTTTAAAACTATGCACAATCCTTCAGTAGATTGGTGTTATAAAACTGAACCTGATGAAACAATGAATGGAAGATCAATTCGTTATCCTAGAGGAAAAACTTTAGGAGGCAGCTCCTCTATAAATGGTCTTCTTTATATAAGAGGTCAAAGTAAAGACTATGATATCTGGAGACAAATGGGTAATTCTGGATGGGGCTGGGAAGATGTTCTTCCATATTTTATCAAAGCTGAAAACCAAGAAAGAGGAAAAGATGAATATCATGGTGTGGGTGGACCCATGTCCGTATCAGATCAAAGAATACAATTGCCGTTATTGAATGAATTTCAAAATGCAGCTGAGGAATTTGGTATTCCTAAAACCAAAGATTTTAATACAGGAGACAATTATGGATGTGGATATTTTCAAGTAACAGAAAAAGATGGTTTTAGATGCAGTACTGCTGTTGGTTATTTAAATCCAATTAAAAAAAGGAAAAATCTATTCATTGTTACAAATGCACATGTCAAGAAAATTAATTTTGAAAATAAAACTGCAAAAGAGGTTGAATACTGGCTGGATAATGATCTAAAAAAAGTAGCTTCCAATAAAGAAATAATTCTTTCGTCAGGAGCTATTGGTTCTCCTCAAATTTTACAAACATCTGGAATAGGAAATTATCAAAAACTAAAAAATTTAGGAATTGAAATGGTACATGAATTAAAAGGTGTTGGTGAAAACTTACAAGATCATTTAATGTTTAGACCAATATATAAAGTACATGGGCTCAAATCTCTCAATAAAAAAATTAATAGTTTATTTGGTAATTTAATGATTGGTTTAGAATATATCTTTAATCGCAGTGGCCCTATGACAATGGGAGCTAGCCAAATGTGCATGTTTGCTAAAAGCGATCCCACATTAGAATTACCTGATCTACAATGGCACGTTCAGCCCATGAGTATGGATACATTGGGAGCTACTAAAAATCATGACTTCCACGCATTTACACCTACTGTTTCAAACATAAGACCAACAAGTAGAGGAAATGTTAGTATAACTAATAAAGATTCTAGAATTTATGCAAAAATTAAAATGAACTATCTTTCAACTGACCATGATCGAACAGTAGCTGCAAAAGGACTTAGGCTTACAAGAAAAATAGTAATGGAGTCAGAAACATTTAAAAAATACAGACCTGAAGAATATAGACCAGGTATAGATATTAATGATGACGAGGGATTAGTTAAAGCTGGTTCAGATTATACTCAAACTATTTTTCATCCAGTAGGCACTTGTAAAATGGGACAAGATGATATGGCTGTTGTTGATGACAAGCTAAAAGTTAAAGGTATCAAAAATTTGAGAGTAATTGATGCATCAATTATGCCTAACATTACATCAGGAAATACTAATGCACCAACAATAATGATTGCAGAAAAAGGTGCGGATATGATAATTTCAAGTTAATTTAAGTTAAATTAATGAAAAAAATACTAATAACTATTTTTTTAATATTGCTTTATCAATCTTCGTTAAAAGCAGAGAGTATAAGTAGCCTCGAGATCGAAGGTATGAGTATCGGAGATAGTGCATTAAATTTTTTTAGTGAAAAAGATATTATAAAAAATTCCAAAAACTATTATAAAGACAAAACTTTTACACCTGTTCAAAATGATTTATATCCTTTTTTTAAAGAATATGATGCTGTAGATTTTAATTTTAGGACTGGTGATAAAAAATATATAATCCAAAACTTAAATGGAATTCTTTATTTTGATAATGATGTGGAAAATTGCTATAAAAAAATGGATTCTATTACTAAAGATATTGATCAAAGTCTCAATTATATTAAAAAGAGTGTAAAGCAAGTTTTTAAACACAGAGGAGATGTAACTGGTAAAAGTAAGTTTACTCAGACAAAGTTTGATCTCACAGATGGTTATGTTCTAATAATTTGTTACGATTATTCAAAAGAATTTAATAATCAAGATCATCTTTCAGTTTCTATTGATACTTTAGAAATGTTTGAATGGTTAATGAACGATGCGTATTAAAATATTCAAAAAAATAATTGTATTCTTTTTATTATCTTTTAGTTTTCAAACTATTCTAAATGCAGAAGAAATTAATGAAATAGAAATTGAAGGATTAAGTGTTGGGTCTAGTTTATTAGATAATTTTTCAAAAAGTGAAATTGAGGTATTTAAACAAAACTCAACTGCTTATACTCCACATAAATTTGAAGTTATATTTATTAATAAAAAATTAGAAAATTATGATCGGCTTCAAGTTACTATAAAACCTAACGACCAAAAATATATGATTTATAGCATTGGGGGGATTTTGGATTTTGACAATAAAATAAAAGAATGCAGAAAAAAAAGTGCAAAGATATTAAAAGATATCAAGAGCGTGATTAAAAACTACGAAGAGGTAAATGATCAAGCAACGCACAGTGGAGATCCTAGTGGTGAGTCGGTAATTGGTGGCACGTGGCTGTTTTTAGATAGTGGTGGTTATGTTTCTGTTACTTGTGCTGATTATGGACAAACAGTGTTAGAAAAAAATGGTTGGACTGATGAACTAAGTATTGATCTTGCATCTAAAGAATTTAAAAAATTTATGCAATATGAAGCTTATAAATAATTTTTAAATGAGAATAATTTTTACAATATTTATTTTAATTTTAGCCTCACAATCTCTATCGAAGGCTGATGATATCAGCGACTTTGAGATAGAAGGGATAAGTATTGGGGATAGTTTGTTAGATTTTTATAATCAAGATGAAATAAAAGAAATGTATATCACAACATACCCAAAAAGTAAAAAATATATAAAACTTGGGTTTCGTGGAAATGGTAAATTAAATGATTATGAACATATAACATTTCATGTGAAAGAAAATGATAAAAGATATATTATACACACAATTAATGGTGTTATATTTTTTGAAAATAAATTAGATAAATGTTTGAAGAAAAAAAAAGAGATTGTGAAAGATTTATCTAAAACACTTACATCTCTTAAACCCTATGACTATGAGTACGCATATAAGCATGCTGAAAAAGGAAGTATTGCTTATATAACAGATTTTGAATTGAATGATGGATCAAGTGTAAGAGTTTGGTGTGTTAATTGGACAACATATACAGAAGAGAATAAGAATTATAGCGACTCTTTATCTATTTCAATGTCACCAAAATATTTTTTAGACTGGTTAAATAATGAGTCGCAATAACTATCAACCACAGGTCACAGTGAGAGAGTGTTATTTATGAGGATGTTTATAACAGTATTAATTATAATTTTTAACCTTCAAACCTGGACCAAAGCTGATGATATTAGAGACTTTGAAATCGAGGGAATAAGCATTGGAGATAGTGTATTAAATTTTTTTAGTATGGACGAAATTAAAAATAATACCTGGGACTATTTCAAAAATAAAGAGTTTACACCATTACAATTTGATTATCCTAAATTTGCAACAACTTATGATGCAATAGATATTCAATACAAAACAAACGACAATGATTATAAAATTATGGGTCTAAGTGGAATAATTTTTTATACTGATAAAAAAAAAATAAATGAATGCTATAAAAAAATGGATAATATTATAATTGATATAAGATCATCAATTGAAAATTTGAAGGAGACAAAAAAAAATACTTATACACATACGGGTGTTGATGATGGTGGAAAAAGTACAGTTACTCAAGTAAGCTTTGAAAATGAAGGGCTAGATGCTATTACAATTCAATGTTACAATTATTCAACAGAAAGTCAAAATCATTTAAGAATTGGAATTAATACATACGAATATAGATATTTTCTTGAAAATAAAGCCTACAATTAATTAAAGTTTTTTTTAAATCTTAATGATTATGTTAAGATAATTAGTGATATAGTATGAAAACTTTCTTAATTACTTTTTTTTTAATCTTCAGTCTTCAATCTTGGACTAAAGCTGATGATATAAAAGAATTTGAAATGGAAGGGATGAGTATCGGAAGCAGTTTATTAGATTTTTTTTCTAAAGAAAAAATCGACTCTAGTATTGTAGATTGGTACGATGATCTTGAAAAAAATAGATATATTTCTTTTGCGTTTGATAGCCCTGACTTTGAAACTTATGACTTTGTCGATATTTGGACTAAATACAATGATGATAAATATTTGATAGATACTATTGCTGGAGTAATTTATTTTGGAAATAACAAACCTATAAAAGATATCGAAAATTGTTATGAAGAACAAAAAGTGATTGCTGAGGATATATTACAAATTTTTGATAATGCTAAAAAAATAGGACCATCAACTAAATCTCATTCAGGGGACATGAGTGGAAATTCAACTTATACTGATATCTATTTAGACCTTAATAATAATTATGAAATTGTAATTGGTTGTTATGATTGGAGTGAGGAAATAACAAAAAAAGAAAACAAGCATGATCATATATATGTATCTATAAGATCCTTAGAACTTGAGGCGTGGCTTAATTAAAATTACTTTATTTTTTTAATTTTATTGAAGGCCCGTATTTATTTCTTTTCTTAGTTCCCTCTGTAGCACACCAGATAATCATGATGATTGTTCCGATCAAAGGTATAACACCTACTAATTGTAACCAGCCAGATTTATCAATATCATGAAGTCTTCTTGCAGTTACTGCAATATAAGGAAGTAACAATCCGATAATAAATAATAATTCTACAACTGGATTAATTACAAATCCCACTATCCAAACAAGGATAGTAAATAAATAAAACCACCAAAATTCAGACCTTGAAGCTCTACCATTAAAGTCGGCGTATTTATAAAAACAAGTTTCTACAGATTTTAAGAATGTCATTTTACTATTTAACCAGCATAGAAGATTTGAGCTGAAAGTAAAATATAAATTGCAGCTCCCCAAATTTTAATAACCTTATTTATTTTCATTACTTTTATTTGATTTTTTGAAATAAATTTACTGAAAGCAATACTTAAGAATACTGGAATGCAACAAAATATATAAGAAAGCAATATAAATCTGTCCATATCAGTTAAATATTCTAATTTCGGAATATCGTCTTGAAAAACAAAATTATATGCAATCAAAGCCAGTAAGGCAATTATCGAGGTATTTAATCGTGCCTCGTATTTTTCAGTCGGTATCCAAAGTACATACCAAGCAACACAAAGAATTAAAAAAACTGGTAACATTATTTTCCATAAATAATGTTCGAAATTTCTCTGTATAATAATTTCAATATCTAAAACATTTTCTTCAACAGCTTCAATTTCTTGATTATATATATTCCATTCATTGCTATATAAAGCTTTACTTTTTACCGAAACACCATCATTTGGAATTTTCCAAGCCTTTAGTTTATTTACTTCAGGTTTTATAAAGTTCTCTAAATTAACAAATACACCTGCCTCAGGGGAAATTAAAGTAAGAGTTCCAATATTTTTATTATCTTCAAAATTTCGATTTGAAAAATTTTTAACTCCAGTTTTAATTCTTATGATAAGTTTTTGAGTATCAAAAGGAAAACTCCTAAAATCAAATGATTGTCTAAAAAAACCAACTCCTTTCTCTGTTCTCAGGGTTCTTAATAAATCATCATCGATAGTAATTTGAAAAACAGGGTTTGCTAAAACTTCCTTATTTTTTAATCCTTCTCTAACATCTGCATCATATCTAAATTCTTCAAATTCAACTGTTTCTAGTGGCCAATTGTTTTTTTCCCTAGCTTCACGACATATATTTATTAATTGACCACTAAAGAGATCTGTTCCTTTTAAAGTTTTAATTAAATCTTTTCTTACATTTGTAAATTTAGAATTAAATGACATTTCTAATATACCGATATTTGTATCAATATTTTGAATACTCAAAATTTCAAAATTTTCTAATTTGAAATTATTAAATTTGTAAGGTTTCGATGAAATTGAAATAGTTTTACCATTATCTAGTTCATAATTATTTTCACCCCGTAGATAAGTAAGCTTTATTAACTCGTTATCCGAAAGTTTAGATAAATCTTGATTATTTATTTTTACTACAGCTGTGTTTGAGGCCTCGAAATTTTTATTATCAAATAATGAATATCTTACTATTGGATAATTTTTTTTATTTCTTTTTATTACTACTAAATCTTTCCCATTCCAATCAAAATCAAAATGAATTCCAGCATCATTTCTTGTCTCATTATATTCAGTGTTTCTAGGGTCGTTATTTATAATATAATCCATTGTTTCATTTTCACAGATATTCTCGTTTGAAAATGATACTGATGAAATAAAGAGTGCTTTATTTAACACTAAGAGAAATAAAACAAATTTAATTATATTTTTGATTTTCACAAATTTAATTTAATTATTTATAATAAAGATGTAAATTAAAGAATTAATATTATGGCTAAAATCAGAAAAACAGCATCTATTGAGAATGGGATTATGCAGGTTTTAAAGATATTAAATGAGGAAGAAATTCAAGAAGCTATAGGCAAAGGTTCTTCTTATTTGAGAAAATGCAGCAATCCTGATCTGCAACAACAAATAGATCATAATGACTCTATAAAACTTGATCTTGCTTGTATTAAAAAAGGTAAGGCACCACATTTGTGCTTAGCTCATGAGTATATTATAGCTAACGTTTCTGATAATTTAGACTCACATAAACTAAATGATATTGATGAAATGTTAGTCAAATCAACTATTCTTCATGGAAAGCTTACTGAAGTTGTTAAATTAGCGGAAGATCCAAAAAGTGATAAAGGTATCGAAATATCTAAGTTAGAAAAAAAAGAGATAATGGAAGCTATTAAAAATTTAGAAGATAAAATAATGAAAATTAAAATTACTGTAGATCAAAAGTAATTTTATAAATTTTCAAATTTGTCCCACTCACCATCTTCATTATAGTCATATGCAATTACGTCTACCTTGCCATCTTCATCTTCGTCAATTTCAGCCTCATCAGCATTACCGTTGTTATTTGTATCAATTAATATAATTTCAAAATTTTTATCCTCATTTTTATCTATTGCTACAATTTCAATAATTCCATCTTCATCTTGATCACCATACGCTACCTCAAATATACCATTATTATTTTCATCAACTAGCCAGGCATCGATCACTCCATTTTCATTTGCATCTGCCTCTTGTGCATTTGATAAATCAATTGAACCTTTGTCTGAAGTTTTCTTTTCCTTTTTCTTTATCCAAGTATTTCCTTTATCTTTTTTTTGAAGATATTTGCTTTTCTTCTTTTTTAATGGTTTAGGTTTTTCATTTATAAAATCTATTACATCGTCTACTGCTATCGCAAAATTTAAATTTTCTCCCTCTGATGTAAAAGTATTAACTCCAATCAATTCTTTATTCTTATTAAACAAAGGTCCACCTGAATTACCAGGATTAATTGCCGCTTGAGTTTGAATAACATTTGCTTTGTGTCGAGATCCTTTATATCTCCAAATATAATCTGGTCTAACTTGACTTACCATTCCAGATGTAAAAGTCCAAAGAAGACCCTCTGGGTGTCCTATAGCAAATGACGTTTGTCCTGGTTTAACTTTATTAAATTTACCATAGCTAACTGGCTTAACTTTTATTGGTAATTTTTCAACTTGAAGCATTGCTAGGTCTTTAGTTTTATTTACTTTAATTATTTTTGCCCCAAAAGATTCTACTTTTGTAATTAAATAATCTTCATCGACCATTTTGTCTGGTTTTAACCATACACTTAAACTATCAGCCTCATCGATTACATGCCAATTAGTTATAATTCTTAACTTTCCTTTTTGATTTATAACAAAACCTGAACCCATTCCTTCAAGTCTATTATTTTTTCTGCTTCCAATAAAAACAACACTCGATGAAAAATCATTATATATATCTTCTGCACCTTTATATTTAGGTTGACTGCGGTTTTTGTTATTGTCTTGAATTTCTTTTTGTTTTTCAGACAATGCTTCATTTAAATCTTTAACACTGTCTAAAAGATTTTCAGCATTTTCACTATCAACAAGGTTTGTATCATTAACTTTATATGCTGCTTGTGAAACAATTTTAGATTGATTGATATTCCGAATGTCTAAAGCAAAAACTTTACCAAATAAAAATAAACTAATTATTATGATAAAATATCTTTTAATCATTTATAATTTTTTTTAGGTATAAATATAAAATTACCTCCACCATCATTCCATGTCGGCGGATTATATAGCATTGGTTTATTATAATTGCCTCGGAAATATAGCTTAACATTAAGAGCAACATTAATCATATTTACAGGAAGATTTTTTTGCTCAAACTGCTTTAATGTGTTCATAAAAGTTAACGCAAATAATGAGTGATTAGTCCCCGAAACTGTATCAGACACTCTCCCTGATGTACCAGATGATAGCACTGATCTTGCTCGTAGATTTAAATCATCCTCTAAATTTTTTCCAAACATCGACTCAAATTCTTCATTCATATTATCTAGTAAATTGACACCTTTAAATTTTCCTCCTACATAGCAAGAATCGACCATTACAGCGAGATGATGAGCCTTAATACGTTTAAAATAATTATCCATTTCAATTATATTTATCCAATCAACCTCTCCCTCATTTTTGGCTCCATCTGTTGGCACCCAATAAGCTTGTTCAAATTCATTTGTAACACCATGTCCTGAATAATATATTAACACGTAATCGTTTGATGTTGTTATTTTTGAGAGATCATTGAAGGCTTTAAATATATCTTTCCTTTTTCCATTTTCGACCATCATAACTTTTTCAAATTTGTAACTTTTATCTAAAAGTTTTTTAATAGCTCTTATATCATTAACTGGAGAAACTAAATCATCCCAACCTTCGTCTTCATATTTTGAATTACCAATTAGAAGCGCATAATATTTACCATTAGGATTAAGTAAAATTTTTTCTTTTTTATTAGAAGGCAGCGACCTTTCTACAATTGTAGTTTTAGTCTTGTTATCTAATTTATAATTTTCAAGTTGTGCAATAGTTTTTATTTTTGTGTCAAAAAATTCTAGATCTCCAGATAGACCGCCTTTGAATACAACGTCATATCCTTTTCCGAATTTACCATTATTATCAAAATTAATATCTGCTGAAAAAATTTCTTTATTTTTACATTTTATTATTGCTTTACCTTTTAACTCTCCAAATACTTCATCTTTTAAAACATCTATTTGACATGTGGTTTTGTTGTCATCAAAAAAAGCAATCCCATCATTATTAGAATAGAAAACATTATTTTTAAATTTAAATCTTTTTGAATTTTCAGACGTTTTATCAGAATTAATATACCCATAAATGTATTTAGCTTCTTCATTCTCACTTTGATCTATAGATATAGCAAAATATAATTCTGCTTTTGGTAATTGAGCAAGAGACTTATGTTTCTTTAATTTTTCTTTTATATCTTTGACTTTATCTTTACTTTTTTTAGTGATCCAAGATTTTGATTCTTTTATTTTTTCTTTAAGTTTCTTTTTATTCTCTTTTACTTCTTTCTTTTTTATCCATGATGATGATTTCTTTTCTATTTTTTTAACTTTCTCAACTTTTTCAGATTTATCTTTTTTTTTAATCCAAGATGTTTCAGATTGAGCAAAAGTTATTGCTCCAAAAAAAATTACTAAGATAATAATAATTTTTCTTATCATTTTTTAATCTTACAAAAAAACAGTTAATTTTTGAATAGTTTTTTTAATTACAAGCTAAATTTTCTCTCATACCGAGTAATACTCCACCCCAAAAACCAGTAACTCCACTATTAGAATTATCCCTTCTAACGTTTTCACATTCTAACATTTTAGTATGCCTTCTAGCATTATCCAATTTCATCAAACAATTACTAAATTCATTCGTCCCTTGTGTGAAACCATAAAATTTACAATTTTGAATATCTTCATTTCTCTGTTTTTCTTTAAGTGAAATTCTGTTTTCATGATTAGAACTTGAACAGCCACTTAAAACAATTAAAAAAATTATTAATAATTTTTTCATTTTAATTCATTAATAAAGTTAAAAGTAAGATTGCATCAATAATAATTAAAAACTTAATCATTAAAATAATTTTCCTTCATCATTTAATTTAGGCAAATCATAGATTGTAATCTTCTTCATAATGCATATTACTTTTCCATTTATTTTTAATTCTCCATTATTTCGATTTATAGTGTGAAATGAGGTAGTTATATAATTTTCGTTATAACTTCTTATATATTTACCGTCTCTAAATTTTTTTGTTCTAACATTGTAATTGTAATTTAAATTTGTTCCTGTTAACTCATAATATCTATCATTACATTTAAGATAGGTTGGTGTCTCTGTGCTATGAGCATAAGTTCCGATTGAGCTTAGTAAGATTAAACCTGCCAAGAATTTACTATACGAAAAAATCAATCTAGAGATTGAAGAAAAAATAATTTTCATAAAACAATCTTTCTCTCCCCTATTTTCATAGGGGAGAAGATTAAGATTAGCCATCCTCCTTATTTAAATTAATTAAAACAGTTCCAATAACACCAAAGATAATTGGTGAAAATCTTGTTGCTGGACCCATAAACGGAGTAAGATTCACTCCCATCCAAGATAGGATGAAGTCAGCAGCTGCAAATACTAAAAACAAAGTTCCCAATACTTGTAATACAGAAAAATTGTTTGTTTCTGTCTTAGTATTTATTTTAGTCATTTTTTTTCTCCTTTTGTTGTTGTTTGTCATGACACATATCTAGTGGCTCTAAGGAAAAAAATCTTGTCCAGCTTTAAGAAAAATTTTGGACAATAAAAATAATTGTCCAAAAAATAGATTTAACTTGGACAAGAAAATTTAAAATAAAAACATTAAATTTACATTATGAAAAAAATTATTTTATTTATGTTACTAATATTATTAACCAATTGTGCTACTGGAACATACACAAGTAGAGATGGTGATAACTCTAATTTAAATCATGATACTTTATATTGTAAGTCTTTAGCAAGATCTAAACACCCAGGTTACATATGTAAAAATCCATTAATGTGCACAATGGAAGAAGTAAATATTGTTTTAAGTGATTTAACTCAATATCAGGCAGTATTTCAAAATTGTATGTTGAGAAAAGGCTATAATTACCAATAATTTATGAGTGTTCATTCTTTTCAAAATATGATTAGGTTTGCCCCAGAGGGAAATTGTATGTGGGATAAGTATAGACACGAGTCTAAACAAACTATTTGTATTATTGGTGTACTTATTCTTTCAGCTAAACTATGCCGAGCTGATGGTCATTTCAGCGAAAAGGAAGAAGAAGAAATTCTAAAAATTGTTCCACACGAAACTCAACAAAAAAGAATACTAATTAGAATTTTAGAAGAAGCATACAATGACCCTAATCCAATTGAAAATGATGCTAAAAATTTAAAAGCACTACTTGAGGATGAGCATCCAGAATTTTTAGAATTTATAATTGCAGCACTTTATAAACTTGCTCATACAGATCATGTTTACTCAGAAGCTGAAGATGAAGATATAAGATCAGTTGCTAATATTTTTGGAATTACAAAAGGTTTCTTCGACCAAGCACAAGATACAATTAAGAAATATTTTATAAAAGCTAGTTCATCAATAAGAAATAGAAAAAAAGAAAATGTAAATGCCTAATCTAGATAACATTTTTAATAAATTCTTTCCTCAATCACAAACAGGTTCTAAAGGAAAATTCTTAATTAGAATGGCATGGGCTATAGAAATTATGGTTGCGGTAATAGGTGTTTGTATTGGTTTGATTATGATTTTTGGGTCAAAACAAGTTGATGGTGAACAAGTTCAAACTGCCGCAGATTTAGCTAAATACAATGTTACTTTAAATGATTTTACAATAGGATTAATCTTTTTAATTGTTGCTGTTGTTGAGTTAACAAAAATCCCATTAGCTACAGCAGTTTATTATTCTGTGAGAGTTTTTTGGAGAGTTGTTTTTTTAATAGCTCTTATTTTGGTTAATGTATCTACATTTGAAACTATAGTTACAGGTTTTGAGCGAATAAATAGAGAAAGAACTAAAATAGTTGATAAACTAATAGTTGATTACAATAGTGTAAAAACACAAATTCAAAATATCAATGATAATGTAGAAGTTAATAATGTTAACGATGAAATTAAAACTTTAATTGAAAGAAGAACAAAAATTAATGAAGACATAGGAAAAATAACACTTAACTCACAAAAACAAATTCAAAGTGTAAAAGAATCTAGTGCTAATCAAGATACTATAGAGCAATTAAAATCCGAAATAAAAGATCTGGATCGAAAAATTGAGACATTATTAGATGCTAATACTCAGCTTTCTTCTCAAAAAGACAGTAAAGTATTTGGTTCTAATAAAAAAAGTATAGATGCAACTATAGAGCAAAATAACAAAAGAATTGAAAATTATGAAGTAGAAAGAAATAGAAAATCAACAGAATTACAAAGTCTTATTCAGGCTTCAAATAAAGATAACGAAGGTCAAATAAACATAATTAATCAAGACAAAAATAATCAACTAAAATCTTTATTAGAGGAAAAAGACCAGCTTGATAAAGAAATAAAAGTCTTAGAGGAAGAAAAATTTAAGTATCAAGAAAATGATAAAAATAAAGCTCAAAATTTAATCGATCTTAAAGATAAAAAAAATGAACTTATTGAAAAAATAGACAATTTAGCACCTGACAACCAAGTTTTTAGAGTTGCTACATGGTTAAAAGGCTGGTTTGAAGTTGATTACAATAAAGAAATTGAAAAAATCAATATGAAAATATTCGAGCTAGAGCAACAAAAAATAGATACTATTACTGAAAGAGGATGGTTTGATAAAATTTTCTCAATATTCAATAAAAATAGTAATTTAGATAACAAAGCAATCGATAGACAAATTTCAAGTTTACAAATTCAATTGAAAGATTTTGAGTACAAAGCTGAAATGGCAATAAACACTGTAAATGAGTCTGTTTATGCAGATTTACCTCGAGGTGCAATAACTGCAGCTTTCTGGTTATGGTTTGGAGTATTAAGTTTCATTATTTCAGTAACAGGAACTATGTTAGCATTTGCGAGTTTGGTATTATTAGATCCAAGATTACATGTAATTAGAAATAAAAAGACTGCTTATTGGAAAGGTGTTTCAATAAGACTTTCTAAATTCTTTGTATTATTAAATAAATTTATCTGGGGCAGAATTAAAAGATTTAGAGATCCTAATATTAAGATCGTAGAAAAGGAAGTTGAGGTAGAAAAAATTGTTGAGAAAATTGTTGAGAAACCTGTCGAAGTAGAAAAAATTGTTGAGAAAATTGTTGAGAAACCTGTCGAAGTAGAAAAGATTGTTGAAAAGATTGTTGAAAAACCTGTGGAAGTAGAAAAAATTGTAATCAAAGAAGTAGAAGTACCTAAAGAAATTGAAACCCTAAGAAAAGAAATGGTTTATGTTCCACTGCCTACTGATGATGAGGAATTATTAAAAAAAGGTCCATTTAAAGCACCTGACTACGATAAAGATAAGAAGAAAAAATAATGGTTCACAGAATTCACGAAACAACAACTCATGATTTTGATCCAGTAAATAAATATATAGATGAAAAAGCAAGATTAAGAAGAACTAAAAGCACTTGGCGATATACAAAATCTCTCGCATTATTTCTTTTAGCATTTGGTTTATTTCTTATTTTTGCAGCATATGCTTATCATATTTTCAAAAAACCCCATGAAAGGTTCTTTACAAACGATAGGGTTATTAAATCAGATGAAGGCATCAAACAAAATTTTAATAATGAAATTTTGAATAAAGAAAAAAAAATTCAAGATTTACAAAAAGAACTCAATACAAATCCTGAAAACCAAAGATTGCAAGAAGAGTTAGAAAAAATAAAAAAAGAAAAAGAAGCACTTGAGAGTAGAATTAATGATGTTGTTTATAATAGCGATGCGGTAGTTTTTGAGAAACAAACAATAGGTGATTTTACTATCACTACTGGTTTTTCATGGAATACTGTTGATGATTTAAGGTATGGAAAAAAACATGTAGATGACTGGTGTTATTTAAGAAAAAATGGCACAACTTTTGATTATTATTATGGTAGAGATGGAGATACTGGTCAAAATATAAATTTAAATGCAATGAATATTACAAGGTCAGAGGCAGAAAGTTACAAAAAATATTGTTCAAACTAGACTTTTATATGAAAAAAATATTAATTTTTGTCAGCATTATTTTTATAAATTTTTCAGTTTTGGCTGATGAAATAAAATGGCAAATTGAAAGAGCTGATGAGGGCGATCCTATTTATCAAAATAATGTTGGATACTATTATCTTTATGGTCTTAATGGTTTTCCAGAAGATTTAGACAAAGCTATAAAATATTTGAATATGGCTGCTAAACAAGAACAAGTAAATGCAATGACAACAATAGGATGGTTTTATTTTACTGGTGAGTTTGGAGCAGGAAAAGATTTTGAACAAGCGATATATTGGAATCAGAGAGCTTCTGATCTAGGGTTTACGATTGCTAGTTATAATATGGGTTTTTTTTATTACTCAGGATTGGCAGGATTAAATCAAGATCTTACTCAAGCCAGAAAATATTGGTTTTTAAGTGCCTCACAATGGGTTAATTCTGAGGGATTACATACATCAACACCAGAAGAATTGCTTGATGAAATTAATCAATATAATCCTAATCCAACAAAAGAAATGATCAAATTAAGAGATCTTTATATTACGATGTTAAAGTCAGAAAATGCTTAAATTTTTAAGTAAATTTTTTATTTTTTTATCATTAATAATAAACTTTCAAACATATTCTTATTCAGAAAATATAAATGAAATAGAGCTAGATGGGATGAGTTTAAATGATAGTCTTTTAAATTTTACTTCAAAGCAAGAAATTAAAAAAAATATAATTCAATACTTTGATGATGAAAGAGATTATTACATTGTTTTTTATAATAAAAATTTAACTTTATATGATGATTTTGAAATTTATTTAAAAACAAATGATAATCGTTATGAAGTTAAGGCGATAAATGCCGGCTTATATCCAAAAAACTTAAAAGAGTGCTTGGACACAATGAATAAGATATCTGATGATATTTCATCGTCTTTGGGAATTAAATTTAAAGATGATAGTGGTATGCATAATTTTTATACAAATTCATTTATTAATGGTAAAACTGCCTCACTTGATGGAGGATATATAAATATTGATTGTATGTTCTTTGATGATAAGGACAAACAAAAACACCCTGCTCTAGTCGATAACCTCGCTCTAATGTTAAAATCAAATGAAATAGAAAAATGGTTCGTGTCTGGATACAAATAAGATAAAATTATTAAAAATTCTTAACTTCTTCTATTTAATTATTGCATAGAAAAATTAATATGATAGTGAAAATTAATGTTTGCTGAGTTTTTTTCTTTATCCACTGAACAAATAGGTATTTTAACCCAAATTATTTTAATTGATTTAGTTTTAGCTGGGGACAATGCAATTATTATTGGAATGGTTGCCTCCAAATTTCCCCTAGAACAAAGAAAAAAAATTATCTTTTGGGGAATTGGTGGAGCAGTTGTTTTAAGAATAATCTTAACTCTTCTGACTGCTTATCTATTGCAGATTACTGGTCTTAGATTAATTGGTGGATTGCTGCTACTTTATATTGTTTACAAACTTTATGTAGATGTAATTAAAGGATCAGATAATCATGATGATATTAAAGTAGATAATTCAAATTTTCTCAAAGCAATTTGGACAATTTTATTGGCAGATTTCACTATGAGCTTAGATAATGTTTTGGGAGTAGCTGGAGCAGCTGGGGATCACTACGGTCTTTTGGTTTTTGGTCTAATTCTTTCAATTGTTTTAATGGCTACGGCTGCAACTTTAATATCTGGCTGGATTAAGAAGTATAAATGGATAGCCTGGGCTGGTTTATTGGCAATTCTGTTAGTTGCTATTGAGTTGATTTACACAGATATTAAAATATTATTTTTCTAATGTTCTTAAAAAACTATAACTTAAAAAATAAAACTGCAGTTGTTACTGGAGCTGGAAAAGGTTTAGGAAGAGCTTGTGCAATAGCTTTAGCAGAAGCTGGGGCTAATCTCATAATTATTAGTAGAACTAAAAAAGATTTAAACGAAGTTTCAAACAAAATAAAAAAGCTTAAGAGAAAATGTATTTCATATGTTTGTGATATTACAAATTATGAAGAAATAAAAAGGATTATAAATAAACAAGCAAAAATAGATATTCTTATTAATAATGCTGGAAATAATATTCCTGAGCATTTTACTAAAGTAAAAACAAAAAATATGGAATATTTAGTTAAGATAAATACTATAGCTACTTTTAATCTTGCTCAATTGTGTGCTTTAAAAATGATTAAAGCCAAGAATAGAAAAAAAATTGGTGGTGCTATAGTAAATATGTCATCTCAAATGGGTCATGTTGGTGGTCCAATAAGAAGTGTTTATAATATGAATAAATGGGGATTAGAAGGATTAACAAAAGGTATGTCTATCGATTTAGCTAAGTACAATATTCGAGTTAATACCATATGTCCTACTTTTGTTGTAACCCCAATGACAAAAAAATTCTTAAAAAACAAAAAGTTTAAAAGGGAAACACTTAATAATATCCCCCTTGGCAGATTTGCAGAATTATCTGAAATAGCCTCAGCTACTGTCTTTTTAGCCTCCGATGCTGCATCAATGATTACAGGTACCTCATTACTAGTGGATGGTGGATGGACAGCAAAATAATAAAATTATTTTTCCTAATATTTCTTTTTTTTTCCACACAACTTGATGCTATTGAGTTTAAAGGAAAGTTTTTACAAGGTCATTATATTATTGGTATTACCAATCCATCATCAAAAATAATAGTAGATAAAAAAGAAGTCAAAGTATCTAAAGATGGTTATTTTGTATTTGGAATAGATAGAGATAGAAAATTTGATGTTTTGATAACAAAAACTCTTAATGGTAAAAAAGAAGTATTCACTAAAAAAGTTTTAAAAAGAAAATACAACATTCAAAGAATAGATGGATTAGAAGAAAGTAAGGTGACACCACCAGAATCTGTTTATAAAAGAATTAAAGAGGAAAATAATAAAATTGGCAAGGCAAGAGCAATAAACTCAAATTTACCTTTCTTTAAAGATCAATTTATTATGCCAGTAGAAGGTATAATTAGTGGTGTTTATGGAAGTCAAAGAATTTTGAATGGCAAACCCAAATGGCCACACTACGGAATAGATATTGCTGCCAAACAAGGAACAATGATTAAATCTTCTGCATCAGGGACAGTAACAATGGCTGAGGATGATTTATATTACACTGGAGGCACAATTATAATGGATCACGGTCATGGGATCTCTACAATATATTCACATTTGGAAAACGTAATGGTTTCAGTAGGTGATCAAATAAATCAAGGAGATTTTATTGGAACAGTAGGTTCAACTGGTAGGTCAACAGGACCGCACTTAGATTTTAGAGTAAATTGGTTTCAAACTAGACTTGATCCAATGTCACTGTTAAACTAATGATTATGAAAACGCAAATTGAAAAAATTTCTGATAAATTAGTAAAGGCTTTCTTAAAAAATAAAATCATTGGTCCTATCCCACTCAAGTACACAAAAAAAATTAAAGAGGCACAAAAATTAAGAAAACTTTGTGAAAGTAAAGTAAAAATGCCTGTAATTGGTTTTAAGGCAGCTGGAACAGGAATACCATTAATTAAAAAATTAAAAGAAAAAGAACCTTTCTATGCATCAGTTTATAAAAGAAATCTTTTAAAAAGTGGTAAAACTGTAAAAATAAATAAATCTACTTTGGGTATTGAGC
This sequence comes from uncultured Pelagibacteraceae bacterium, assembly GCA_902627645.1. Classification (GTDB taxonomy): domain Bacteria; phylum Pseudomonadota; class Alphaproteobacteria; order Pelagibacterales; family Pelagibacteraceae; genus Pelagibacter. The sequence goes on from CACOJX010000001.1 coordinate 80,200, forward strand.
TTGAGGTTTGCTACAAAGTTAAAAAATCTTTTTTTTCATCTAAAGGAGCTATTACTATGAAAAATATATCTAAATATATATCTCAAATGGCACCGTGCATAGAAGTTGTGGGATACAGACAAAGAAAAAAAGGCATCACCTCATTTGGGGATTTATGTAGTGATTTTGGCGCGAATGTAAAATTTTTAGTAGGTTCAGTAAAAAAATTTAAAAAAATAAATATAGGGAACCTAAAAACAAACATTTCTAACAAAAAAGTAAATCAGAGTGTAAACGGTAATACTAATACTGTTTATATCAATCCATTAAACTCATTAAGATTTGTATTAAATAAAGTAAAAAAAGACAAAATAAACTTAGGTAAAGATTTTTGGGTTTTTACCGGTTCTTCGGTTGGGGTAGTTCCAATTAAAGGTAAAGGTCTTTACACTGGTAAAGTTGATAAAATTGGATCTGTAAAAGCAATAATAAGATAAAAATGAAAACATTAATTCTTTTATCTTTAGTGATTGTTGTGGCCTGGGTATTATTTAGGCCTTTTACACAAAGAGAACTCGACAGATATAATGATAAAGACTGGCCTGATATGAATTTATAATAGGGTACCTGGCAACAGAACGCCCCTTTCTAGTCTAACTTTCTTAAAATAGATAATGCCGCTCCATCTCTAGAGACTAAAACCTCATCTTTTCCAGAATATTGTCTAAAACAAGTAGTTTTTACATTTGGAGCTCTTACAACTTTCTCCATATCTGATAAAAGCATGACACCCTTTTCATTAACTAAATCTTTAACACTTGGATTATTCATAGCATTTAGAAATGTTCGATTAGTCAAAACTATGTGGGTTGCTCTTAAAGGTCTTTCATCAATATTATATAACCTCTTAACGCCAAAATTTTTGTTTAGGTAATATAACAATGTACTATCACCACCATAACAGTCAGCTATTTTAAATTCTTGAATCTCTTCTTTAGTGAATCTATTACCTAAATTACTTACAAGCTCTTTATAAGATGTACCCCAATAATCATGTTCAAATTTTTCTACACTTTTACCAAGAGAAGGAAAAGTATAGTTTACATAAGTATATTGATAAGGTGTAAGTATAATAAATCTATAAAATGATAATAAAAATAATGCTAAAAGAGTTAATGAGCTTATTTTTATTAACACAGAGTCTTTAAAGGTTTGAATAAAATAATCCAAAGAGAATGCTGCAATTATACAAAATAGTGGAATTATAAATAAGAATAATCTTAAGTTATCATAAATATTTACACCTAAGATTAAGGCTAAACAAATTGGAAAAAAAGCAACTAAATTAATTAAAAAAAATTTTTGATTATGACTCTTAACTTCGTTATTTAAGTTTATCTTTTTCAGTAAAAATAGAAGATATGATATAATGATTAATATTGTGAAATAGTAAGGTAGCCTAAAAATTACAACATATAAAAAATAGTCTTTTGGTGTATTAAACACCTCATAATAATCACCATTTAATAATCCTATTTTTGGACCATCGTTCCAATTTATCGTATTTTTAATAACCAAAGATATGAATTCAAAAAAATTTCCCTTATTTATTTCTACCATGATATGTGGCCAACATAGTATTACTAAGATTACTGAAATAAAAAATACTGTTGGGATATGCAAAATTAATCTTTTAATTAAATATGAGTAATTCGATTGATATTTTTTAAAAAAATAAAATAAACCTACAACTATAACTGGAAATATAACAACTACAAAAGTGAGTCTCACCCCACAACCAAATCCAAAAAATAAAGAGAATAAAATAAGATTTTTGATTAATCTTTTTTCTTCCGTGCAGTAAAGATAAAAATAATAACAAGACCAAATAAAAGCAAAGAAGACGATTATATCTTTTGAATTCATTCCCATATGACCAAAGAAAAAAGGATTAAGTAGCGTTAGTAAAGAAGCAATTAATGCAATTTTTTTATTAAATAATTTTTTAGTAATGAGATAAAGTCCTAAGATGCTCAAGGTTGAAAATGATATATTTACAAAATGCATCACAAAATCAATATTATTTGTATAGAATTTTTTATTTATAAAAAAGATTATTTGGCCAAAAGCATAGGAGATAGTGTCATATAAGCCAGGATAAAATTGATTATTTCTAAACTCATATTTTTGTATTTCGCCTAAAGAAATTAAAAATTTATATCTTACAAGGCCATTAATATGATGAAAGTATTCATCTGAGGAAAGTCCTATTGTTAAAGAAGACCACCATGCAAAAAACAACATTAAAAAAATAAAACTTGAAAGAATTTTATTCATACTAAATTTTTAATTCAATTTGTGTCAAAGATAAACTTTTTAAATCAGATTTCTGACTTAGCTCTAATTCGCTCATAAATTAATCTAGCTCTAACACCTATATCTAGAAAAGGTTGTGGTGGTAACCATGTAGGTTTATTTCTGGCCTCAATAGTTTCAATCTCTTTTGAGTGTTCTTTACTAGCTTTAATAGCAATTTGTTCACCAAATAATGTTCCAACTCCAATACCAGAACCATTATAACAACCTGCTACAAATATATTTTCCTCAATTTTTTCGAAAATTTGAGAACTGTTTCTAGTTCTCGAAACAATACCTGACCAAGTCGTTTGAATAATGTCATCTGGCAGTTGGGGAAATCTTTTTTTGATTCCAATCTGTTGTTTTAAAAATCTTTTTTTTAAATTAGATCGTGTCATTTTATATGGGTTGTGAACTTCAGCAGTATTTCTTATTAAAATTCTTCTATCATTAGTCATTCTAATCGTTGCTCCCATAGGTCTAATTGGTAAAACACCCCACTCTTTTGGTTCTCCAATAAATTTAAATTCTTTATGAGTCAGAGGTCTAGTCATGCTTGCAGTTAAAGTAATTGGAAAATTATAATTTACTTTAATACCTAATGATTTTGTAAATCCATTAGTGGCAAAAATTATCTTATTAGTTTTAATTGAGCCATTTTTAAAATTACACTCAATTATTCTGTTATTTTTTTTCCAATTAAGTAGTGATGAATTTTCATAAAGAAACACATTTTCAGGCAAAGTATCGATCATAGCTCTTGCTAATTTACCTGGATGTAACAAAATCCCTCCTTTTGTATAAAGGGCAACATTATAAAAGCTGGTTCCTAGTTTTTTTGAAAGGTTTTTAGTAAATAAGATTTTGTGTTCATAATTTAATTTAGAGAGTGTTTCTGAGAAATTTTCTAATATTTTTTTATCTTCAACTTTTGATGATGCAAAATATTTCCCACACTCATTCCAATCACAATCAACTTGATGTTCTTTTATAAATTTTTTAACTGCATCTATCCCTAATTTATAAATATCTGATTTTTTTTTATAATTTTCTAAATCTTTATTAGAAGTAAAGCCATCATTAAGAGTTGTATCAACTAAATAACCTGAATTCCTAGAACTTGCACCTTCGCCAGCTAGTTGGGCATCAATTAATAAAACCTTTTTGTTTGGATATATTTGACCTAATTTTCTAGCAGCAGATAACCCTGTGTAACCAGCGCCTATTATTAGCCATTCACAATTTAGATCCGACGAGAGAGTTTGTATATTGTTTCTTGGACTTAAATCCTTTATCCAGCTACAATTATTATCATTAATAACTTCCATTAAGAAAGATTACGATAATTATTGATTATTTTAAAGATTTTAAGAAATTAAAGATGGTTGCTTCTTCATATCCTCTTTCTTAATCCCAGCAACTTTTACTGGCTTTTTCATAGCATCTCTTCTGAAAGGTTCACCGAGTTCTTGGTTAAGGATTACCTCTATAAATGTTGTAATACCTTTCTTTTGATCCTCACAAGATTTTTTTATTGCTGCAGTTGTTTCTTCCATTGACTTCACAGTAACTCCTTTTAAACCACAAGCATCTGCTACTTTTGCATAGCTGAGCTCTGGATCTAATTCTGTTCCTACAAAATTGTTATCAAACCAAAGAGTTGTATTTCTTTTTTCTGCTCCCCATTGATAATTTCTAAATATAACCATTGTTATTGCAGGCCACTCCTCACGAGCGCAAGAACTCATTTCATTCATACTAATTCCAAAAGCACCATCCCCCGCAAAGCCAATTACTGGTGTATCTGGACACCCAATTTTTGCACCTAAGATTGATGGAAAACCATAACCACAAGGCCCAAATAAACCTGGTGCTAGATATTTTCTTGGCTTTTCGAAAGTTGGGTAAGCGTTTCCAATAGCACAATTGTTTCCAATATCACTTGAGATAATTACATCTTCAGGCATGCCAGCTTGAATTGCTCTCCACGCTTGTCTTGGAGACATCCTGTCTTTATCTCTTTCTCTAGCCTCTTTGTTCCAAACTGTTCCTTCATCATCATCCTCATGATCTAAACTTGATAATTTTTGTAACCAGGCAGATTTTGTTTGATGAATTAAATCTTTCCTCTTTTGTCTGTCTGTATCACCAGCATTTGAAGATAATTTTTCTAAAATTTGTGTCGCTACTAATTTTGCATCACCACTAATACCAACTGTAACTTTTTTTGTTAAACCAATTCTATCTGGATTCATGTCTACTTGAATTATACTTGCATTTTTTGGCCAGTAATCAATTCCGTATCCAGGAAGAGTTGAAAAAGGATTTAATCTTGTACCTAAAGCTAAAACAACATCTGCTTTTGAAATTAATTCCATTGCAGCTTTAGATCCATTATAACCTAACGGTCCAACAGCTAACGGATGACTTCCTGGAAAGCTATCGTTATGTTGATATCCTGAGCAAACTGGTGAGTCTAATTTTTCAGCAAGTTTTTTTGTTTCCTCAATTGCACCACCAATAACAACACCCGCGCCAGATAAAATAACAGGAAACTTTGCATTTGATAAAAGCTTAGCTGCTTTATCTATTGCTTCAGCTCCTCCACCTTGTCTCTCTAATCTCACAATTGGCGGTAATTCAATATCGATAACCTGTGTCCAATAATCCCTAGGTACATTGATTTGTGCTGGTGCTGAGCCTCTTATTGCTTTTTCAATAACTCTATTTAAAACTTCTGCCATTCTTGATGGATCTCTCACTTCTTCTTGATAGCAAACCATATCTTTGAATAAATTCATCTGCTCAACTTCTTGAAAGCCACCCTGGCCCATTGTTTTATTTGCAGCTTGAGGTGTTACTAATAATAGAGGTGTATGATTCCAATACGCTGTTTTTATCGGTGTTACTAATCCAGTAATACCTGGACCATTTTGAGCAATGACCATAGACATTTTACCAGTAGATCTAGTGTATCCATCAGCAATCAATCCACCATTAGTTTCATGTGCAACATCCCAGAAAGTGATACCGGCATCTGGAAAAATATCAGATATAGGCATGAAAGCAGAACCGATAATTCCAAAGGCGTGCTCAATACCATGCATTTGTAAAACTTTTACAAAAGCTTCTTCTGTCGTCATTTTTGTCATTAATAGAACCTTTCTAAATTAGTAAATGCAATAATTTTTTTAAAAACTAATTGTTAATTTTTGCGATTAATATATAAGTTTTTACAAAATTCAAACATTCAATTTGACACTTTATTTATGGCTACTGACATTATAATTCATGACCAAAAGGATAATGTAGGTGTGGTGGTTATAGAGAAAATTACTCCAAAACAAGACTGTTCATGCTGGATAATGGAAAATGATAGCACAATAAAAATTCAATCAATGGATGAAATTCCTTTAGGACATAAAATCGCTATGGAGGACCTAAATGAAGGTGATACGATTCTCAAATATGGTCATGATATTGGCAAAGTAGTAAAATCAATTAAAAAGGGTGAGCATGTCCATGTTCACAATGTAAAAACTAAGAAGTGGTAAAATATGGAAATTCCAAAAAGTTTTTTAGGTTATAAAAGAGAAAATGGCAGAGCTGGAACTAGAAACCATGTAATTATTTTACCCGTTGATGACATCTCAAACGCATGTGCAGAAGCAGTAGCGAATAACATAAAAGGAACTATTGCTTTGCCTCATTCTTATGGAAGACTTCAATTTGGAGCAGATTTAGAATTACATTTTAGAACAATGATTGGAACTGGAAGTAATCCTAATGTTGCTGCCGTTATTGTTATTGGTATTGAACCAAAGTGGACTAAGAGAATAGTTGATGGAATAGCCAAAACTGGAAAACCTGTTGAAGGATTTCATATTGAGCGAACAGGAGACATAGGAACAGTAATGAAAGCTTCGAAAAAAGCTCAAGAATTTGTTATGTGGGCATCAGAAAAACAAAGAGAAGAATGTCCGATTAGTGACTTATGGATATCAGTAAAATGTGGCGAGTCTGATACTACGTCAGGTTTAGCCTCAAATCCTACTGTAGGAAATTTAATGGATAAACTTGAACCATTAGGAGTACATTTATGTTTTGGAGAAACTTCAGAACTTACAGGTGCCGAAAAAGTTTGTGCAACAAGAGGTGCTACTAAAGAAGCTTCAGATAAATTTATGAAAACCTGGAGTTCTTACAATGATTTTATTCTAAAAGAAGCGACAGATGATCTTTCAGAGAGCCAACCAACAGCAGGAAATATCGCCGGTGGCTTAACTACAATCGAAGAAAAAGCCTTTGGAAATTTTCAAAAAATTGGAAATTGTAAATTTGTAGATGTATTAGAACCAGCAGAAGAGCCAAAAAAAGGTAAAGGATTGTATTTTATGGATACATCATCTGCAGCAGCAGAATGTGTAACATTACAAGCTGCAGCAGGATTTAATATTCATCTTTTTCCAACGGGACAAGGAAACATAGTTGGAAACCCAATTGAACCAGTTGTAAAGTTAACAGCAAATCCTCTCACAGTAAAAGGAATGGGCGAACATATTGATTGTGATGTATCAAAAATTCTTTCAAGAGAAATGAATTTATCACAAGCAGGTGATAAACTTATTGAAACAACTCTTAAAGTTGCTAATGGAAGATTAACGTGTGCTGAAGCTCTTGGTCATAGAGAATTTGTCATGACTAAACTTTACAGAAGCGCTTAATAAATTATTTAAACCATGTTTTATAAAAAGTATTTGGTAATTATACCAGGTATAATTCTTGCTTTTGTTCTTTACACACTCTCTCAAGGCTTCAATAATATTATTGGTATTGAATTAATGGGTTACACTAAAAGTCCCATCTCAACCGCAATGATAGCGATTTTACTAGGAATGTTTTTTGGAAACATTTTTAAAATTAGAGATAGCCTTCAACAAGGTTTAGACTTTACAAGAGACTATTTATTAAAATTAGGAATTATATGTTTAGGTATACAATTAAAACCATTTGAATTTTTAGATTTTGGTAAAATTGCCATACCCCTTATTGTAATTTGTATAATTGGAGTTTTGATTATCATTAAACTTTTAATCAAAATTTTAAAAATACCAACTAGAATGGCTTATCTTATTTCAATTGGAAGCACCGTTTGTGGAACTACAGCAATAATGGCTACTGCTCCAGTTATCAAGGCTAACAAAAATGAAGTATCATATGCAATAGCAAATATTACTCTTTTTGGGATACTTTCGATGCTGCTATATCCTTACTTTGCAAATATTTATTTTGATGGAGAGCCTTTGTTAATTGGTCTTTTTCTAGGAACTTCAATTCATGAAACATCTCAAGTTGCTGCTGCCGGATTAATATATGAACAACAATTTAACAGTCCAGAAACGCTAAATATAGCAACAGTTACAAAGCTTATTAGAAATACTTTTTTAATTATAATGATACCTTTATTTGCAATTTTATATAACCGGGGCAAAACAAGAATAAAAAGTTACTCTTTGATTAATATTTTCCCATACTTCGTTCTTGGTTTTATAGGGATGATAATATTAAGAAATGTTGGTGATGAAATATATTCTAACAATTCAAATTGGATTGAGATTATTGATATTGTAAAATTGTTTTCAAAAATATTCTTAACAATGGCGATGGCTGCAATAGGTTTGTCTACGAATTTAAAAGACATCAAAAGTATGGGATATAAACCTTTTATTGTTGGATTTATAGCAATGCTAACAGTTGGAATTGTGTGTATTATTACTATTGAGAGTTATCTAAAATTCTTTATTTAGCAGTTTTCACAAAATATTTTTTTCTTAAATTAGATAAAAACCTTCTAATAAATGCAGCTGCAATTCCTAAAAAAACTGCAAACAAAATAGAGAATAGCCCATAAAAAAATGGCATATCTTCTGAAAATTCTCGAATAAATTTTGAGAAAAAATTTAAATCACTTGTTGCTACCTTAGAAATTTCTTTTTGCATTTCTTCAGCAAAAAAAGTGTCGTAGGCAATAGCAATACCAACCATCAATAATAAAACTGCTAATAAGGCTTTAAGTCCTGAACTATCTATTCTCTCTCCAAGTTTTTGACCAACTTGAACTCCAATTATTGATCCTACTACTAACATTACAACTAACATCAAATCGATTGAACCGTAATTAAATGAATGCAAAAAAGTAACTATGACACTCACAAAAATTGTTACAAATAAAGAGGTTCCCGGTACTAAGCGAGTTGGCATCTTAATAATATAAATCATTGCAGGAACAAGAATAAAAGCACCCCCGATACCCATTATTGCGGCTATGAAACCGACAGCTAATCCAATTAGAATAGGTGTAAATATACTTTCATACAATTTTGACTTTGGAAATCTCATTCTTAAAGGAAGACCATGTATCCAGTAGTGAACATGAAGTTTTTTTCTTTCTACAACATTTTTTTTTGCCTTATCAATTTCACCAAGGCTTTCTACCAACATTAATGTACCAATAATTGCGAGAATATACATGTAAGCTAAAGATATAACTGTATCAATTTTTCCAATACCTTTAAAATAACTAAAAGTATAAATACCCAAAGCTGTTCCTATAGATCCACCGATTACGATCATAAAACCCATTTTATAATCCAAAGTATTTTTCAACCAATGAGTGGTCGATCCTGATACAGAAGTTGCTAGAATATTATTGGCTTCATTTGCAACAGCGTAAGCGGGTGGAACACCTAGAAAAATTAAAAAAGGTGTCATCAAAAATCCTCCACCTACTCCAAATAAACCTGAAAGAACTCCAACTAGTGCACTCAATAAAAGAATTTCAATAGGGTTAATAAATACTTGAGCTATAGGTAAAAAAACATCCATCTAAAATAAAAAACTTTAATTTAGTTTTATTTAAAAGTTACAAAAGTTCCAACTAAAATTACACCCCAGCAAGCAATTATAGCTGATAAAATCCCAGTTTTAATAAAAATTGTTTTTTTGTTTGTAAGTTTTTGTAGGATTTTTATATTTGAGAGGTGCATCTATATTCCTCAATACACCCAGTGGAAAAATTGTCAAATTATAATTTAATATATTGTAGCTCCAAAGACCTTAATTTCTCCATCCTCTACTCCGAGAACTAGTCTCCCCAAAAACTCTCCTGGGATCTTCTTATTTGTTTGTTTAATGAGAACAGTAATGTGCTCTCCCCTTCTTAAAGTGCCAAAAGGTTCATACGTTTCATTAAGATTAGTAATAAGATCATTATTAGCCCACTGTTTTCCCAACTCGACCTCATTAGCACCAAACAACATTTGTGTTGAAAAATCTCTGGTAAAACCACCGTAATCCTTAAGATTAGAGGATCTTACAAGATTTTCCCATAGTGGTTTACCTATTGTAAATATCTCTTCGTCAGATTTAGCTAAAAGGTCCATAGATGAATTGCACTTTATATATGTCTAAGAGGCTTTCTTCTTCTCATTCTCGTCGACTATATGATAGACAGGAACTTTTTCCATAGTGAACTTACCTGTTTTTGGGTCTCTTCTTGAAACGGTTAAACAATGCCAATTTTCATCATCTAACTTCATATAATCTCCTCTGTAATAATATCCCGGCCAACGTGTTTCCTCTCTAAATAATGTATGTTCGGTTACACATTGAGATGTCAGAGCTCTGTGTTTCAGTTCCCAAGCTCGCATTAGTTGATGGTAATCCTCAGCCCCTACTTTTTCTAAATCCTCTTGAAGCCAATCTAATAACTCTAATGCTCTTTTGAGCATATTGCCATTTGTCATATAATTAGACGTTATTCCACCAACATATTCATCCATTATTTTCTGAAGTCTTTGTAGACCTTGTATAGGAGAAATATAGCTTGGAGAAACAGTTCCACCAGTAATTTCATTCTGTGCCACTGTGTATGTATCTAAAGGTTTGTAGACAGAGGTTTTAAAATCTTCACATTGTTTATCAGAAACATTAATGCCCTCAGCTTTTTTATCTTCAATATATTTAACTGCTGCTTTTGCTGCTAATCTTCCCTCTGTAAAAGACCCAGATGAAAACTTATGGGCACTTCCACCAACAGTATCACCTGCTCCAAATAAACCGTCAATTGTTAACATTCTGTTATATCCCCAAAAATATTCTGGAGGAGATAAATCTTCTGGACCACTAACCCAAGCCCCTGAACAAGTAGCGTGAGATCCCATTACATATGGTTCAGAAGTTGTTAACTCAGGATTTGTATATTTTGGATCAATATTCTGAGAAGCCCAAACTACAGCTTGACCAACAGTCATACCTAAAAAGTTTTCCCAACCAACTGTTTCTAAATGTGGATCTTGAAAAGCTTCTTTAGTCACCATTTGTATAGGTCCACCGCCTGCTGCCACTTCTTGAATAAAAGCGTGATTTCTCAAACAAGTAGGTGTTGGATGATGATCAATATATTCTCCGACTAATTCTTTTGTTTGATCGTACCATTTTTTTTCGTAATTCTCACCATTAGCATTTTGAGTATAAGTTTTTAGATGCAAGAAATAAGCACCAACTGGTCCATAACCATCTTTAAATCTACAAAGAACAATTCTATTTTCCATTTGAGTCATTTTTGCACCAGCAGCAATCGGTAAAGCGTATGCTGAACCATTACTCCAAGGAGCATACCAAGTTCTGCCCATACCTTCGCCTACCGCTCGTGGTTTAAATATATGTGATGCTCCTCCCGCAGCAACAATTACGGTTTTCGCTCTAAAGACGTGAAAGTCACCTGTTCTCATATTAAAACCAACAGCTCCTCCAATTCTATTTTCTTGAGCTTCATCCATCAACAAATGAGTTATCATTATTCTATTGTAAATTTTATCTGCTGATTTTTTTGCAGCTTCTGCAACAATCGGTTTATAGCTCTCTCCATGAATCATGATTTGCCATTTACCTTCTCTCAGGTATCTTCCAGTTTTTTCATTTTTCATCATTGGAAGTCCCCATTCATCAAACATATGAACTGTTGAGTCAACATGACGAGCCATATCATATCCCAAATCTTCTCTAACCATTCCCATTAAATCGTTTCGAGCATATCTTACATGGTCCTCAGGTTGATTTTCATTCCACTGCATACCCATATAACAATTAATCGCATATAGTCCTTGGGCAACAGCTCCACTTCTATCTATGTTTGCTTTTTCAACGCAAATAATTTTTAAATCTCTGCCCCAATGTCTAGCTTCAAAAGTGGCACCGGTACCTGCCATACCACCACCAACAACTAAAACATCACATTCTTCATAATGAGTTTTATGTTTAGCCATTAGTAATAAATTCCTTTTTTAAAAGCTTCTTTTGGAACTGAAGGTAGTTCTTTATTGGTATTTAAACCCTCTGGCTCACTATATAATCTTTGTGAATTAATTTCTCCTTGATTAGGTGTATCACCTTCAGCTAGTTTTGGAATAAACTTACCCCATGGTTTTGTAGTGATCGGCGATACAAAGTTTTTTTCTGTGCCATTCCTAAATTTGATTTTCCAAGAGATAGTTCCTTTCTCTTCTTCTCTTCTAACTCTTACACTATGACCCATAGGAGCAAAGTCAGCATAACCTCTAACATCTATTGCATGGTTAGGACAAGCCTTGACACACGAATAACACTCCCAACAAAAATTTGGCTCTATATTTTTAGCACGTCTTATATTTTCATCTATATGCATGATGTCTGATGGGCAAATATCTACGCAATGTCCACATCCATCACATCTGGTCATGTATACAAAAGTTGACATATTTTAAATTTCTCCTTTTTTTAATAGCACATTAATAATGTTTTGGCTCTTCTCTTTTTATGCCTAGGCCAAATTGCTCAGGTGCATCTGCTGGTGGTGGAAGATTATCTCTAGAACCATCTGCTTCAGCAAGGTTTTTTTGTATTGCAGCACCAGGTTTATAAAACATATGTGCAAATTTTGACCAATAGACGCCACCAAATAAAATTAAATTAGCAGCTATAAATAAAGTTAAGAATAAAAAAGATAAACCTATTTGACCATTAAACTGCGTATAAGACCATGCTAATCCAAAAGTAGAGCAAGCTAAAAGTGCTAAAACAAACAGATCTGCTTTTATTATTCTATACCAAGGATGAGCTTCAGCTGATACGTCAACCCTTAAAAAAAACCAAAACCAATATCCACCGAGACATGTTAAGATAGCTCCAGCATGCCAAAGAATTGACCATGTTTCTGAATTTGATTTATCTACCCCAGTATAACAAAAAATTAAGACTGCTGATGATAACCAAAATAAAATTGTTCCATACATTCCAAGAACATGAGCTAATCTTCTTTTTCCAAAACCAAGTTCTGAAGTTGTTCCAATGTCTACAACTGTCGTTTTAGTTATTACTGATACTTTTTCTCCTAATCCTAATTCTTTTGTAGCAGCAAGTTTTGCTTTTTTTGCATTATTAAAAAAATACGTCAAATTTTTATGATGTATCATTTGAACAATAGTTCCAACAGCAATAAGTAAAACCATAGCAATAATAAAAAATTGCATTGCAGTTGGTGGTATTGTTTCTGCTAATATAGAAAAAGGGTTGTTATTTAACATTTCCGCCTATAGTTAAAATTAGATTTTTTGTGTTTTTTATATATACTTGAAATTATACTTCAACCCAAAACTCTGGTCAATTTTCCTTTGATAACAGGCTATTTTTTTCTCATGTAGTGTTGTTTGTTTGGAATAACAGATCTTACTCCTCCTTGAGGATTCTTTACATCCCCCTCTCTTCTAGGAATTAAGTGCAAGTGACAATGAAAAATAGATTGACCTGAAACTTTTCCAATATTTGTTCCAAGATTAAATCCTTTAACTGTTTGATCTTTTTTAAGAATTTCATCTTTAATAATTTTGACAAGTTTATTACATGCTATGATTTCTTTTTCAGTCAATTCAAAATAATTTTTAATATGTCTTTTTGGTATTATTAAACAATGATCTTTAGAAACCGGATATGAGTCATAACTAGCATAAGCCAATCCATTTTCATGAGCACATCCACTCGTTTTAATATCACAGAATAAACAAGGATTATTAGGATCTTTCATATAATTAAAATTTATAATTATTGCAGTTTTTGATAGCTGACTGATAATGTTTGTGAAGAATCTTATATTTATTTAAATTTTTTCTTTTCCAGCCAATTTGATTTATAGTTTTTACAGAAGTAACACCTTTGCCAGATCCAACTAATATAATTTCATTATAATTTTCTAATTCTTTTAAAAAAATATCTTTTTTAATAATTTTTCTCATTCTATTTTTGATAAACTTAAAGGTATTTCCTACATAATAATTTTTTTTTGGTGTAAAAATCTTTTGATCTTTTACAAATAATAAATTTGATGTTCCTGTCTCTAAAAGTTTTTTATTAGAAACTAATCCAATATCTGATTTAGAATTATCCATTTTTGATAAGTATGATAAAATCTTTTTATACTTTAGGTTTTTATGTGTTGGGTCTTCTCTTTTTAGTTTAACTAATTTTAAATCAAAATTTAATTTTGGAGAGACCCTTTTTCTCAATGATATTGAAATAATCTTTTTGTTCAAAGCTATTCTTAAAAGATGATTATAATTTCTTTTTTCAGTTATATTTTTATTAATTGTTTCAATTATATCTTTTTTTAGAGTCTTTTTTGAAATTCCATAACTTTTAAGAGATTTAATCAAATTATTAATATGATTATTAAAAAATAATATTTTTGGTGGCTTACCAAAAATCCACATAGTTGTAAAAACACCATGATCGCCCCAAAGATCCTTAAAATTGATCTCTTTAAAATTATTAAGCCGATAAGATTTTTTTAATAAGTATGTTACCATTTAATGTCAAAAATGATTCTGGGTGAAATTGAAATCCATAAATTTTATCCTTATTATTTTCAAAAGACATTGCCACTTTTGATTCTAAGCATCTCATAGTTATATCAAAATTTTCAATTTTAAAAGGTTCTTGCAATTTAAGAGAGTGATATCTGCCAACTTTGAATATTTTCCCTTTTCTAAATATAGATTTATTTGAAATTACCTTGATATTTGATTGGAAGCCGTGATAAATTTTTTTTTGTTCAACTATTTTTGCTCCCTCAGAAAATAAAATTTGTTGAAATCCTAAACATATGCCAATCATTCTTTTTTTTCCTTTATAATTTTTATAAATCTTAGAAGTAGCTGGGTAATCTTTAGGAGATCCAGGACCAGGTGAAAATACAATTACCGATGCTCTTTCAAGTTTTGATTTATCTATTTCATAATAATTGTCACATTCAACTTTATCAAATAATGAGAATTGATGAACTACATTATGTGTAAATGAGTCTTTATGATCTATTATATAAATCATTTAAATAAATCTATTAATGCTTTTGCTTTAATATAATTTTCGTTAAATTCATGGTTAGCATTACTGTCAACCACAACTCCTGAGGCTACTGAAATTTCAGAAATATTTTTATAATTTAAAATTGATCTAATAATTATATTAAATCTCATATCACCATTAAACTTTATGTATCCAAAACTACCTGTATAAATATTTCTATTTTCTTTCTCTTGACCATTCAACAAATTTAGTGTGCTTATTTTTGGACAACCAATAACTGATCCTCCTGGCATCATTGCTTTAATAATATCTATATTTTTTACATTTTTCTTAAGTTTTCCTTTTATAAGACTCACATAGTGAAAAAGGTCTTTATATTCCTCAACGATTTTTTGCTTTGACAATCTCACACTACCAACTTTACAAATTCTAGACAGATCATTTCTTTCCATATCAACAATCATGTTATGTTCTTTATTTTCTTTAAGATTTTTCTTAAAAAATTTTAGAGCTCTTGTCTTATTTAAGATTTTTGTCTTTTTAACTGTTCCAGCTATAGGCTTAGTAGATATATCTATACCTTTTTTTGTTATCAAATTTTCAGGGGAACAACTAATAACAGAATAATTTGAGTCTCTGATCATAAATGCTTCTGGAGCCAAATTAGTTTTTGAAAGCCTTGAAAAAAATTCTAAGGGATCAATTTTGGATTTAGTTTTATATTTTGTACAAATCTTAATTTGATAAGTTTTACCACTTTTTATCTTTTTTTTAAATTTACTGAAAATCTTTACATAAGATTCTTTATTGATATTAATTTTAAAATTGTTTTTTTTTATTTTTTTATTGTTTTCATAATTTAAATTATTAGTGAAGTTTATAATTTTTTCAGGTTTATAGAAAATACCTTTGGGAAAATTAATATTTCTTTGTCTTGGTATTTTAACATTTATAAGATTGTTTAGTAATTCATAACCAAAAAAACCTATAAAAAGATCTGTATTTTTTTTGTTCCTTTTAAATTTTTTATTTAGAAAATTAGAAATATTTTTATTATTAAGAATTATTTTTTTTGAAAAATCTGTGTATAAATCAAATCCTTTTTCTGATTTATAAATAATATACGGTCTTCCCGAAAGGTGAATTGCTTTTAATTGCTTTTTTTTATTCAATTTATTCTGTCTTTAATCTCAAAACTGGTTCTTCTTTAATTGGTAAGTGTATTATTGCTGCAAAAATGGATAAGGCAATTGCCAAATACCACGCATAGTCGTAGGAACCATAAAGATCATGAAATAAACCTCCTAAATATGCTCCAAAAAATGAACCTATTTGATGACTCAAAAAAACTATTCCATATAACAAGCCCAAATATTTTGTTCCAAAAAGGTGAGCAACTATCCCACTAGTAGCAGGAACTGTTGATAACCATAAAAACCCAAAGCTTGCTCCAAATATAAATGCTGAAATATTGCTAGCTGGAGTAAATATAAAGAATACTATTGAAACTCCTCTTAAAAAATAGATTGTACTCAAAATTATTTTTTTACTCATTTTAGCAGATAGATAACCACTAAGCAAAGAACCAAAAATGTTAAATAAACCTATTAAAGATAGAATAGCTGCAGCAGTCCAATCCTCAAGACCTCTGTCTATTACATATTTAGGAACATGAGTTCCAACTAAAGTAATATGAAATCCACAAACGAAAAAACCTGAAACTAGAAGAACATAACTTTTCGTTTTAAATGCTTCACTAAGTGCTTCGGAAAATGATTGATCAGACGTTTTTTCTACATTTTCAGATGCAGATGGAGATCTTACAAAGTAAGCAGATACCAAGCCAGCAATTAACATCATTCCGAAAACAAATAAAGTATAATTCCACCCAAACTCATTTAAAGAGTAGCTTGTAAAAATTGGAGATAAAAAATAGCCAAATGATCCTACAGCAGTCACAAAACTCATTGCAATTGTTCTTGTCGATAAGGGAAAATGTTTACCAACTACAGACATTGGAATGCTTATGGCTGTGCCACCAAGTCCAATCCCTATCAATAATCCCATATGTATTTGAAAAAAGATACCAGTATTAGGACCTGTATATAAAAAATAAATGCCAAGAGTATAAAATATAAATGCAGAAATAATTGCTATATGACCACCGTATCTATCAGCAATAGCTCCAAATATCGGACCAGTCAAACCCCACATCAACATTTGAATACCAATTGCAAAACCAAAAGCCGTATTACTAATATTAAGACTTTCGTTAAAATCCATAAAAAACAAACCGAAAGTTTGTCTTACACCGAGTGAAATCAAAACTACGAAGCAAGCAGCAAATAGAGTTACAATTGCTGTTTTTGAATGAAAAAATTTTTCTGGTATCATTTTAAATGTTTTAATGCTTGTTTTAAATCAGCAATTAAATCACTTGGATCCTCTAGACCAATATGCAATCTCACCAAATGTTCGTCTTTGGCTAAATTCATATAAGTTCTTTTACCCGTTTCTCTAAACTCCTGATGTAAAGCTAAACTTTCAAATCCACCCCAACTGTAACCATATCCAAATAATTTTAAAGAATTAACAAATTTTCTAATTGAATTAATATTTTTAGCTTTTATTTTCAAACCCATTAAACCTGATGCCCCAGAATAATATTTTTTCCACATTCTAAAATTTAGAGAATCTTTTTTGTAAGGATAAAGTAATTTAATTTTTTTATTTTTAGATAAAAAAGCTGCAACTTTTTTTGCGTTTTCTCTATGTCTATCAAGTCTAACATCTAAAGTTCTTAAACCTCTAGTTATTAAATATGCATCATCAGGCCCTAGTCTTAAACCAGTAATTTTCTCTGCAGTTTTAACTTTATTAAAAACTTTTTTGTTAACTGCTAAGCTACCACCCATTACATCAGAATGACCTGAATAATATTTTGTTGCAGACACAATTGCCATATCAAAACCAAATTTAATTGGTTTAAAATAATATGGAGTTGCCCATGTATTATCAATTGCGGTTAGAATTTTATTTTTTTTTGCTATAGAAATTATTTTTCCTAAATCTTGAAATTCAAATGAGTTACTCCCAGGATTTTCAACAAAGATTAATTTTGTTTTTTTTGTTATGTTTTTTTGTAAAGTTTTCAAATCATGAGGATTGTAAAAAATCGTCTTTATATTAAAATCTTTTAGATAATCTCGTGTTAACAACCTTGTAGGGCTGTAAACTGGATCGGCAACTAACATTTCATCACCAGGCCTAACAACACTAAAAATTGCTAAAAAAACGGATCCAAAACCAGTAGGTGTTGTAAAAACGTGATAGCTCTCCTCTAATTTTGTAAGTATTTTTTGCAATATATGAGTTGTAGAAGTTCCTTGTCTTCCGTAATCGTAATGACCGCCTGTTGGATTTTTTTGTGCCTTTACTTGAGTCTTTCTGATGTGTTGCATCGATTTAAATATAATTGTGGAAGCCCTTACTACTGGAGGATTTACAGACTGATTATGAAAATCCTTTGCTGTATGTTTTAAAAATGTCTTAAAAGACTTTGTCATAAAAAAATTGATAACTTTAAAAGACAATGCTATATCCCAAGCATAATTTCAATTAAATTATAACTAAAGGATAACATGGGGTACCCAAAAAAACACAGAGGCCGAAGAAAGATGGGCTCAAAAAAAAGAAGAGCTAGAAAAAAAAATAAAAAGAAATAATTCCTAATGGATCAAATCAATAAGGTAAAATCCATCAGTATTTGGATTTTCATAATCCCTTTTATAGCTGTTAATGCTTGCCTGATAATAATTACTCAGTTTCATGGATTATTTCCGAATCAAGAAGATATAATCCATAATACTTTTCCCTACCTAGATGGAGGTGCTTCAATTAGTAGAACTGCCAGACCATACCCAACCTGGCTTATTTTTAAGCCATCAATGTTTTTAACTTCTTATTTATTAATTAAATACTGGTTATACAATAAGACTATTATTGATTTTTTTCATCAAGATCACAAATATAAAAACAAGGTTTTATATTTTGGAATAGCTTCAGCAGTCGCTTTAACCATACATTCTATATTTTTAGGAGTAAAATTTGATAACGATTTATACAAACTTTTTAGAAGAGTAATTATGTTATCATTCATAATTTTTGAGATAGTAGCTCAAGCTTATTTAGTAGCAACTTTTTACTCTTTTAAAAATAAATTAGATCAATACATAAATATCAGGATACTAAAAACAAAGATTATTTTAGTCTCAATTTTAATAATTGTGGCCGTGATAAGTATTCCAATTATAAGTCTTCCTGGAGATGATTTTTTTGGATTTAGTTTAAAACATTTTAAACATGCTTTAGAATGGGATTATTTTATAGGAGTAATATCGTTTTATCTTTTAACTTTTTTCATGTGGAAAAAAAATTAATTTTTGATCCAACCACCACCTAAAACTTTAAGTCCAAAATTGTCTTTTTTATAAAATACACATGCCTGACCAGGTGATATACCGTCTTCTGATATTTTTAAATTTACTTTTGCTGTATTGTTGTCACTCAAATCAACTTTTGCATCAAGAAGTTTACCAGTTGATCTGACTTTAACAAAAATTTCTTGGTCAAATTCTTTGTAATCAGATAATAAATTAAGATTATTTAATTGAATAATTTTTTTTCCCAAATTTTCTCTAGGCCCTACTATAATTTCGTTTTTATCAGAGTTTATCTTTAAAACGTATAATGGTTCCTTATCTGAAACTTTAATTCCCTTTCTTTGACCAATTGTAAAATTAATTATTCCATCATGAACACCAATAATTTTGCCATCAAGATTTTTAATATTTCCTTTTTTAAATGACTCTGGTTTGAATTTTTGTATTACTGATGCATAATCTCCATTAGGAACAAAACAAATATCCTGACTATCTGGTTTATCAGCAACATTAAGATTAAGTTCTTTTGCTACTTGTCTCGTTTCATTTTTTAACATATTACCGAGCGGGAACCTTAAGTAATTCAGCTGCTCTTTAGTGGTATTAAATAAGAAATAACTTTGATCTCTATTTTCATCTATTGCTCTATACATGTTCGTTTCTTTTTCTGTAGTAACACTTTTTACATAGTGTCCTGTAATTAAAGCATCAGCTTTTAAATCTTTTGACACCTCAAATAAATCTCTAAACTTAACAGTTTGATTGCATTGAACACATGGAATTGGAGTTTCACCTTTTAGATAGCTATCAACAAAATTATCTATCACTCCTTGTTTAAATTTATTTTGGTAATATAAAATTTTATGCTCTATATCTAATTTATTTGCAACACGCTTTGCATCCATTATATCCTGTCCCGAACAACATTGCTTTGAAGCTGCAACTTCTTTTCCATCGTCATAAAGTTTAAGAGTTATACCGATAACTTTATAACCTTCATTTTTCATTATCCCTGCAACAGTGGAAGAATCAACTCCACCAGACATAGCCACAACTACTCTTGTGTCTGAAGGTTTTTTGTTTAGACCAATAGAATTTAAATCATTATTCATTATATGGTATTTATACTTATTTCTAATATAAGTTAAATTAAATGATTTTTGATTTTGAACCAGGTGACAAAGTTTATAATCCAGACAACAAAGACTGGGGTATTGGGCAAGTTCAATCCATTATTAAACTTAAAGTGACTGTGAATTTTGAAAATGTTGGAAAAAAAGTAATAAATGCTGAAAATATAAAATTAAAAAAGATTTATGATTAATATTGATCTAAAAAAGATTATTGAGGATTTGATTGATACTTTTTTGTATGCAGGTAAAATTTCGATAGATCTTCGTGCTCAAGGACTTACAAAACATATTAAATCTGACAATACGCCTGTCAGTAATGGAGATCTTGAAGTAAATAAAATTATTACAAAAAAAATTAAAACATTAACTCCAAATATTCCAATTATCTCTGAGGAAACCTCAGATAATAAATCTCTTAATAATCTAAAAGATTTTTGGCTAATCGATCCAATTGATGGAACATATGATTACATTAACAATCTTCAAGAATTTACAATTAATGCTGGATTAATTATTAACAAAAAACCTGTTGCAGGCTTAATTTATGCTCCAGCAAAAAAAAGAATGTTTTATTCTTATGGTAAAAATTTGGCATTCGAGCTAATTGATGGAAAGCCTATCAAGTTAGGTCAGACTGATAATTTTAATAAAAATGAAATTAAATTTGTATCATATTCGAATAAGATAAAACCAGAAATAGAAAGAATTCATAAAAAGTTAAATGTAAAAAAATTTGTTAGAATGAAAAGCTCTTTAAAATTTTGTGTAATAGCTTCAGGTGAATTTGATGGTTATGTAGCTGAACCAAGAGCTTGTGAGTGGGATATAGCTGCAGGACATGCAATATTAAAACACTCTGGGGGCAATGTAACTGATTTCGATGGAAACGAAATTTTTTATGGAAAAGAGGACTTTAAGAATCCAAGTCTAATTCTAAAAAGTAAAAATATATTATAATGGATGATCAATTAAGAATTATATTAATCATAATAGTATCAGTTTCCATTTTTGGATTGATTGTTTTCGTAATGGTTAAAAATTATATTAGAAATAAAATTGATTTTTTAATTAAAAAAGAAAAAGATAAAAAATCAAAGTAATTTGATAATTTTAAGAAAATCATCTTTTTTTATGTCCATTACTTTTTTTGAAGTTTCAAAATCGAATCCATTTCTTGCTAAAAGAGAAATATCTTTTTTATAGAATAATGATCTATTATCTTCAGTGCGAGCAGGTCCAATTCTTTTCTTCTTACAAACTTTAATAGCAGAAAAAAAATCCTGATCAGAATTTTTGTCTTGAATCTTTTCGACTGTTTCTTTTATAAATTTATCATTAATTCCTTTCCCGATTAAATAACTTCTAATTTTGTTTAGCGAATTTCCTCTTTGGATCATACTCTTAGCTTTACTATCGGAATAAAATCTATCGTTTACAAATTTATTTTTTTCTAAATCTTGTAAAACAATATCTATAAGATTTGTAATATCATTTTTTTTTACATTGGGAACTGATGTCTTAAGATATTTTTTAAGCAAATAGGTCTTTAGTTGCTGTTTAGATGGTGCATATTTTTCCACGTAAGAAAGTGCAAAATTTCTCATTTCTTCAATAGTAACCTCTAGAGTTTTTTTTTTATTTCTTATAGGAATCATGATTAGATTTAATATAATATATATTTAAATGATCGAAGAATTTTATAATTATTTCACAATTGAAACACTCTTTTATTGGGTAAATTTAGGTGTTCTACCATTTTGGTTGGTATTAATCTTTTTTCCATACTCCAACCTCTCCAGATACTTTGTAACTTCAATATTTCCAGTTTTGTTACTTAGTGGCGCATATATTTTTGTCTTATACAAATCGTATTTAAACTCATATGATTTTATGAATAATTTTAGTCTTTATTTAAGCATAGATCATTTATTAAATTTATTTTCCAATAAATTATATTTAATGATCTTTTGGATACATTTTGTATCAATTAATCTATTCACTGGTGGGTGGATTGTTAAAGATTCTCAAAAACTTAATATTAATAAAATTCTTATAATTATACCGCTTGTCGTTACTTATCTTATAGGTCCTATGGGTTTATTACTTTATTGGTTGATAAGAATTTTTTATGCCAAAAACCCAAGTTTGTATGACTAAATCTATAGAATTTTATTTTGATTTTATAAGTCCATACTCTTTTTTAGCCTATAAAAAAATCAAATCACTTCCTCAAAACGAAAAGATAAATTTAATTTACAGACCAATATTGTTAGGTGGTCTACATAATCTCGGAGGAATTACAGCACCAGCATTTAATAAGCGAAAAATGAAGAATATGAAAAATGATTGTGAGTTAGTCGCAAAAAAAAATAATATAAATTTTAAATGGAATGAAAAATTTCCTATAAACTCTCTTCAATTAATGAGGGGTTATTTAGTTATTGATGATAAAATTAAAATGAAATTTTTTGATACCTGTTTTGACTACTATTGGAAAGAAAATATTGATATAGCAAAAACAAAAAACATAGAGTCCATACTTAATATTTGTGCTATTGAAAAAGACTCTTTTTTAAGTGGGGTTCAAAATCAAAAAATTAAAGACGAATTAAAAAAATTAACTAACGATGCATTTGAAAAAGATATTTTTGGTGCCCCTACGTTTGTAGTTAATAACAAAATCTTTTGGGGTCAAGATAGATTAGAATATGCTTTAGATGAGTATTTTTCTTAAACTATTTTAAACTTGCTTTGTTTTATCGCACCAAAACCACCATCAATGTGAGATACTTTTTTAAATCCCATATCTTTTAAAGATTTTGCCGCTAAAGCAGATCTTAAACCTCCAGCACAAAATAAAACCATTTCTTTATTTAAATCTAGTTTTCCTTCTTTGAAATAAACACTTTCGGGGTCTAACCAAAATTCTAACATTCCCCTAGGAATATGTTTTGCTCCCTCAACTTGGCCCTCTTTTTGGAGTTCTCTGATATCTCTTATATCAATTAAATTACACTGATTTTCATCACACATTTTATGAGCTTGGTCAGTGGATATAGTTTTAATTTCTTTTAAGGCTTCAGAAACAAGAGTTTGAGATGATTTAATTATCATAATATTATAAATATCTATATCATAAATTAAAATATATATGAAAAAACTTTTCATCAAGCTTTTAAGATTATTGGGGTATGAAATCATAGATCAAAATAAATTCACGTCACCAACACTCAACAAAGAATTAAATTCTGACCTTTCAACTATTAATAAAAAATCAATAATTTTACCATTAGGTGAGGTAAAAATTTCTAGGCATGTAAAATCAATACTTATTATATTAAGAATGAATACTGAAATAGAAATTTGGGATCAAAATAAAAAAAGATTATTTCAACAGCCAAAAATAGAATATTCTTATCGATCATTAAACTCCTTAATAAAATCAATCAATTTTTGTTTAAAGAAATATCCAAAATTGAATATTAAAACCATTATTCTTGATGACAACTCTAAAAGTGAAAATTTAGAACGAATTAAAAGATTAATAAGTGGAAAAAATATTGATCTAATATTTCATGATCACACTAAATATAAATCTTTAATTAGAGAACAAAAATCAAAAGAAACTTTTTCGAATTTGTCTAGCCTAATGAACAGCTTTGATATTGGAAAAAATCAAGGTGAAGATTTAATTTTTTTTGTTGAGGATGATTATTTACATTTTGAACCAATGTTAGAAGAAATGGTGGCTTCATATGAAAGAATTGCATCACAAATAAAAAAAGATATTTTCATGTGCCCATCTGATTATCCTTATCTTTATATGACAAATGAAAAAACTAATATATTAATAGGAAATAAAAGACACTGGCGTACAATTGAAAGAACTCTTTGCACCTTTATGACAAGTAAAAATTTATTAAATAAATATTGGGATAATTTTGTAAAAACTTGTAAAGATCGCAATGATCCTTTCGAGAAATATATTAACGAAATTTATCAAAAAGAATTATGTATTTCTCCACTCAAAAGTTTATCTCTTCATTTAACTAATATTAATTCAAGCTACGGACTAGCACCTTTTATTGATTACAAAAAAATCTGGGACGAAAATAGATAAAAAAAGCCCCTTGAGGGAGGGGCTTTTTAGTTTAACTAACTTGAGGAAGTAAAGTTTTTTTAAGGAACCCTACGTATGAGTAACGTTGCGGATACACAGAGAGCGCAGAGTTCCTTTATTGTTAACAATTAGTCTCTAATTGCATAGGCAATTACGCCAGTTTCAGTCACATCTGTACCTTTGGTTTCACCTTCTTTACTTAACCTTAGGCCAATTGTTGCTTTCATAAAGCTAAACACAATGTAAGCGACTATAAATACAAATACATTGACTGATAACACACCAATTAACTGCGAACTAAATGCTGCATCTGAATTTGTAGCTGGAACTATTAATGTTCCCCAAATTCCTGCAAATAAGTGTGCCGGCACTGCACCAACTACATCATCAATTTTCAATGTGAATAGTAGTTTAGTACCATAAACAACGATTAAACCACCTACTGCACCTATTAAAATAGCTGCGAATGGTGATGGAGCTAATGGTTCAGCTGTTACTGCAACTAACCCACCAATACATCCATTTAACATTTGTACTACATCTGTTTTACCAAAATGTAATCTTGTTATTATAGCGGCACCAATTACTCCTCCAGCACCTGCTAAGAATGTATTCATGAAAATTGTTGATACAGCTATTGCATCAACAGCAGTTCCCATAGCTAATTGTGAACCACCATTAAAACCAAACCAACCTAGCCATAAAATAAATACTCCAATTGTCACTAATGGTATTGATGAAGCTGCGAATGGCTTAATTGGAGCTGGTGCACCAGACTTAGTAAATCTTCCAAGTCTTGGACCAATAATCATAGCTCCTGCTAAAGCAGCCGCCCCACCAGTTGAGTGAACTAAAGTTGAACCAGCAAAATCTGAAAAGCCAATTTCTGCCAACCAGCCTCCACCCCACTGCCAACCCATTACGATCGGGTAAATAATTCCAGAAAGAATTGCAGCGAATACGAAGAATGGCCATAACTTTATTCTTTCAGCCATTGTACCTGAAACAATAGAAACTGTAGTTGCACAGAATACCATTTGGAAATACCAATCTGAACCATCTGAATAACCTGTATCTACTGCACTAGCATCTGACCATGGAATAAATTTTCCAATATAACCACCCTCTGGTATTCCGTAGGCTAAATTGTAACCTACTAACCAGAACATAATTCCTGCAATTGAAAATAAACCTATGTTTTTTGCACAGATTACGGATACACTTTTCGATGTAACCATTCCTGATTCTAGCATCGCGAAACCTGCTGCCATAAACATAACTAAGAATCCGCAAATTAAGAATAATAGAGTATTAAATATAAACCCTACTTCAGCAGAAACAGTTGTTTCCGCCATACCGGCACTACTCATGTTTAATAAAAATATCAAACTGATAAGTGGTGCACTTATTATTTTAAAAAATTTAGTCATAAGACCTCCCTGTTAAAGGAGACTCTTATATTTTTAATATTCTTAAAAACTAACGCTGATTAAGTAAACTGGGTATGCATTATTTGCATATACAAACAGCCTTAATGTAGAAAACATTAAGGCTGTTTAAAATACTACTTATTGAATACTTCTTTTAAAGCTTTTGCAGGCAAGAATTTGACCTTTTGTGATGCAGCAATTTGAATCTGTTCACCAGTACGAGGATTTCTTCCAACTCTAGCTTTTCTTTTAGCTACTTTGTATGTGCCAAATCCAGCAATTTTCACTGAGTCGTCACCCTTTAAAGCATCCAAAATAGTGTTGGTAATAGTGTCAAAAGTTCTTTCAGCATCAGCTTTACTTAAGTTTAAAGCTCCTGAAAGCTTGACTATTAATTGTTTTTTGTTCATTTTAGCTCCGGTTTAAGGTTATTCCTATCTTTATCAAAAGTGCAGATAAATCAAGACTTTTTTTAGTGTCTAGAAAATAGTTATACACAACATCTAGAAATATATCATAAAACTGTTGATTTTACTTACTTTTTTGAGAAATGAGGAATGAATTATCTAAACAATCCAAGATCTTTGAGATCATTAAATGTTGTAAAAAACATCAATGATAACAATAAAATTAGACCGATTCGAAAAAAACTCTCTTGTGTTTTTTGCGACAGGGGTCGGCCGAGAACTTTTTCAAAAGCGTAAAACATTAAGTGCCCACCGTCTAACATTGGTATAGGAAATAAATTAACTAACCCAAGACTGATTGAAATATATGCCATCATACTTATAAATGCTAAAACACCAAATTCCGCTACTTGACCAGAAATCTTTGCTATCCTGATAGGGCCACCTAATTGTGAACTATCAGCCTTTCCAACAATCATTCCTCCTAGATATTTTAAGGAGGAAATACTTACATAATAAACCTCATGTGCAGCATGATATATTGCTTGTGCAGGGCCCAATTTCACATGATTTATCTCATTATTATAAGCACCTAATTTAATGCCAACTATTCTTTTTTTGATTTTATTTCCAAGATTATCTTCACTCAAAACAAGATTAGGCTTTATCTTTAACGATAGTTGATCATATGAACGCTTAACTTTAAAATCAATAAAGTCTGCAGTAGACATTGTAATGTACTTTGAAACGTCCATAATACTCTCAACTTTATTGCCATCTATTTCTAAAATAATATCGTCTTGCTTTAACCCCCCTATCATTGCCGGGCTATTTTTTTGGACTTCATTTATAACAGCTGGAGTAAAATCTTTACCCACAAAAGTATAAATTGAGAAAAAGATGACTAATGCTAATAGAAAATTAGCTAAAGGTCCACCAAATACAATCAAAACTCTTTGATATAAAGGTTTTAAAACAAATAGTTTTTTTCTATCTTCTTCATTATATTTTTGTAATATTTTTTCTTGATCAGCTTGTGAAAATACATTTCTGTCACCAAAAAACTTCACATAGCCACCTAATGGTATCCAGCATATTTTCCATCTTGTACCCGATTTATCGTTCCAACCAAAAATTTCTTGACCAAATCCTATTGAAAAATCCGTTACGCCTACCCCATATCTTTTTGCAAAATAATAATGTCCATACTCATGAATAAAAACTACAACTAATATAAGTATGATAAATGGTAAAATATAATCTAACATAAAAAAATTTTAATTAAAAATATAATAAAGCAAAAATAATTCCTAAAACAGTTAAAAAAATTGTAAGTATAATATAATTAATTTTTACTTTAAATTTTTCATAAATAAATTTATTAATTTTTTCCCAAAAAAGAACAATTAAAAAAACAATAATTGCTGGAATAATAAATTTGATCATAAAAAATTATATATTAATTTTTATCACCAACATATACTGAGACACCTCTCTGATTTATGTCGACATCAAATTTTTTATGTAACGGAGGAAATGCTCTCTGTGAACAGTCTAATCTATCACATGTTCTACATGACACACCTATAGGGATTTCTGTTGATTTATCACTTACATTTACATTTTCAGTGTAGACAAAATCCTTTGCATATTTAGCTTCACAGCCAAGACCAATTGACAATATGCTTTTAGTTCTCCCAAATCTTCCAATTCCTTTTTCAACAGTTCTTGCTATACAAACATATTTTTCTCCATTAGTCATTTTACTAACTGCACTTTGAATGACACCTGGTCTTGTAAATGCTGAATAAACATTCCATCTGGGACAAGCACCTCCATATCTTGGAATTTCAATTCCAGACAGAGAAAATCTTTTCGAAATATTTCCAGCCATATCTACTCTCAAAAAATGAAATGGGATACCTGGTAATTTTGGATCTTGTAAACAAGTTACTCTGTGAGCAACTTGTTCAAATGAAGTTGCAAAAGTATTTTGTAATAACTCCAAATCATATTTTAATTTCTTGCATTCCGAATGAAAAAGTTTGTAAGGCATTAATATTGCTGCACCACAATAATTTAATAAAGCAACTTTAGATAATTTTTTAGATTCCTCTGAAGGAAATGTAAATTTAGATAGATAATTTTCGATTTCTTTACTTGCACCTTCTTGAGCTATTTGAGCAGCTGCATGAAGCTTTTTTGTTTCTAAAGAACTATAGTCACTTAATAATAATTCTTTATTGTTCTTATTATATATTTTTGAAAAAGGTTTTTTTTCTTCTGGAATAACATCTTTTACGGTAATATCAAATTCCGACTTTAAGTAATCACATAAAGCTACGTATCTAGTACGATTGTTTTTTTGGACTTTTTCAAAAACTTTATTTGCAAAATCCTCTAGTTTAGGAAAATAATTTTTATTTTCTTGAAGAAAATCTGAGATTACTTCTCCTGGAAAAGAGTTTTTTCTATTATCAACTATTTTACCAGAAATTTTCTCAATTTTATTTACAATCTCATTATCCTTCTTCTTTAAAATATCTCCTAACCTTACTATAGCTCGACCGATTTTGGGATTTGTGCTAACAAGATCTTTTACCTCAGGACTTAAAATATCTAAATCCTCAAATAATTTATCGTCAAGTATTTCCGATAAAGTATTTTCTAAATTAATATCTGTTTTTGAGGAAAGTTGAGAAAGCTCAATATTTAGTTTTTCACAAATTTTTAGTAATAAATCTCCATCAATTTTCCTTTTGCCTCCCTCAATTAAATTTAAATAGCTTGGTGAAATATTTAAATCTTCAGCAAGTTTATTAGCTTGTAGGCCCATCTGTCGTCTAAAAGCCTTGATTTTAGGACCAATTTTTAAGTTTAATTGACTCATATTTTCAATTTGTAAATTTTGTAAATTAATATTTACAAAATTTTTCCTTCATTTACAAGCTTTTTTTACTTTTTTATAGATTTTGTAAATTGTGTAAATTATAAGGTTTACATGAACGAAATACTTAAAAACAAAGAAAATGAGGCTCAAATCATAAAACATGAGGACCTTGCTAGACATAACAGCAAAGGTATTTACATGAGAGATGATCATTGTGATTGGGGTTCAAGTGGAATGAAAGATCTAGTTGATACCCTTAACGACTCAAACTAGTTTTTTTCTTCTAACTTAATTCATTTAAAAATTTTTAATATTAACAAAAGGACATTAATGAGTGCAGAGAACATTTCTTATGAGCTAAAAAGATTTGCAGGTATTAAAAGAGATTACACTCCAGAAGACGTAGAGAGATTAAGAGGTTCGATAAAAATTGAATATTCACTTTGCAAACAACAATCTACTAAACTATGGAAGCTTCTTAATACAGAAAATTATATAAACACTTTAGGTTCATTGTCTGGAAATCATGCTGTTCAGCATGCAAAAGCTGGATTAAAAGCGATTTATTTAAGTGGTTGGCAAGTTGCTGCTGACGCAAATAGTGCAGGTGAAATGTATCCAGATCAATCATTATATCCTTATGATAGTGCACCAAAATTAGTAGAGTCAATGAATAATGCATTAATTAGAGCTGATCAGATTCAACATATGGAACTTAAAGATGGTGAGATGAAAAAAGAAAAAAGAGTAGACTATATGTTGCCAATCATAGCAGATGGTGAGGCTGGTTTTGGTGGTCCTTTAAATGTATTTGAGTTGGCAAAGAAATTTATTAAAGCTGGAGCTGCAGGAGTTCATTTTGAAGATCAATTAGCAAGTGAAAAAAAATGTGGTCATATGGGAGGAAAAGTACTCGTACCAACAGGAACCATGATTAAAAATTTAAAAGCAGCTAGACTTGCTGCAGATATAGCAGATGTCCCATTAATAATTTTAGCAAGAACAGATGCAAATGCAGCAAAACTTATAACAAATGATCACGATGAAAACGATAAACCTTTTTTGACTGGCGAGAGATCTCCTGAGGGATTTTATTACGTTAAAGCAGGAATTGATCAGGCCATATCAAGAGGTTTGGCTTATGCTCCATATTCGGATTTAATTTGGTGTGAAACTGCTACACCAAATCTAGATGAGGCAAAAAAATTCGCTGATGCAATACACGAAAAGTTCCCAGGTAAACTTTTGGCTTACAACTGTTCACCATCATTTAATTGGAAAAAACACTTATCAGATACTGAAATAGCTTCTTTCCAAAAAGAAATAAGTAGAATGGGTTATAAGTTTCAGTTTATTACCCTTGCAGGATTTCATACTCAAAATATTGCTATTTTTGAACTCGCACAAAAGTACAAAAAAGAAGGTATGTCTGCATATTCTAAAATACAAGAACAAGAATTTGCTCGAGAAAAAGATGGTTACACTAGTGTAAAACATCAGAGAGAAGTTGGTACCTCATATTTTGATGCTGTTTCTAACACTATAAGTAGTGGAAAGAGCTCCACAACAGCGATGGAAGGATCAACTGAAAAAGATCAATTTTAAAAAAAAATCTTATTCCTCTTTTATTAGTTTTTTGGGGCTCCACGTGGGGCCCTTTTTTATTTAATCAAACTCGTTAAAATTCCTAATATTTCTCAATTTTAGCAAATCTAGAATTGTGTAATATTTCACATTTAAAGTTATTAATTTTTACAAATTCATCTATAGCTTTTTTTACTCCTGGAGCGTAAGAAAGATTGTAATCATCACATAAAACAGTACCTAAATTTATAATAACTTTTTTACAATTATTTAGATCGTTTTTAACTGTTTGATATTCATGTCCACCATCTAAAAATACATAATCTACTTTTTCCATTTCAATATGTTTTAAAGTATGGTTTGAATTACCTCTTATCAAACTTACATTATTTTTGTATTTTTTTAGTAAGTCTTGTACTGCCCGTAAACTATAGGGATTTTGCCTTTTTATATATTTGAAGAAAAATTTTTTTAAAGGATTTGAAAAATTTACGTTAGGAATTATTTCTTTTTTATTTTGTTCATTAGTTTCAAATAAATCTAATCCTATATATCTAAAATCTGTACCATGAAACTTGTGTAATAATTCACAAACATTTCTGGCTGTAACACCATGGAAAACACCAATTTCTAAAAAAGTTTTTGGTTTTTTTTCTTCTATTTGTTTTAGAAAAAAATCACCATCGCCTCTTTGTTTTAGGCTCGTTTTTCGGAAATATTTCTTATATTTCAATAGTATTAGCTAAAAGCTTCTACCCAAGTGCCTTGTGTTGATGCTTTTGAGTATTCTGTTGCACGTCCTTCAAAGAAATTCATATGTTCAACAGCATTTAACATTGTATCAAGCCATCCAAGTGGATTTTTTTGAACATCATAAATTGGTTCTAAGCCTAGTTGAACTAATCTTCTGTTTCCAATAAACCTAATATAATCTTTCACTTCCTTCGCCGTCAAACCTTCCATTGGTCCCATTTCAAAAGCCAAATCAATAAATGCATCCTCATGCTCGATTATCGTTCTGCAAGCTTCATAAAGTTCTTTTTTCAATTTTGGAGTCCAAATTTCTGGATTTTCTTTTATGAATTCTTTAAAGATTCTTATCATAGAATTGCAATGAAGAGTTTCATCTCTTACAGACCAAGTAACAATCTGGCCCATACCTTTCATTTTATTATGTCTAGGAAAATTTAATAAAATTGCAAAACTTGCAAAAAGTTGTAACCCTTCAGTAAAAGCGCTAAAAACTGCAACTGTTTTTGCTATATCTTCTTTTGAGTTTACATTAAATCCTTGCATATAATCGTATTTATCTTTCATTTCCTTATATTTCATAAAAGCAGAATATTCAGACTCGGGCATACCGATTGTATCTAATAAATGAGAATAAGCAGCAACGTGTACTGTTTCCATAGCAGCAAAAGCTGTCATCATCATTAAAACTTCTGTTGGTTTGAAAACAGTTGTGTAATGTCTTAAATAACAGTTATTAACCTCAACATCAGCTTGAGTAAAGAATCTAAATATTTGAGTTAAAAGATTTTTTTCTGGTTGAGATAAATTCTTTTGCCAATCTCTTACATCATCACCTAGAGGAACCTCTTCTGGTAACCAGTGAATTCTTTGTTGAGTTAACCAAGCATCATAGCACCATGGGTATCTAAATGGTTTATAAACTGGATTTTCAACCAATAAACCCATTTTTTTTGGTTGAATTATTTCTTTATTTTCTGTTTTGATTTTATTTGTTACTGACATGATAAACACTCCTCATACTCTGGTTGATTGTTAGTTTCTTGATTTTTTGATTTATATACATTGGCTGTAATATCTGTAGATTTCGCATTATTAATATTTTCAGCTCTTTGAATTGATTTTGACCTACAGTAATAAAGGCTTTTTAAACCTTTTTTCCATGCATCAAAATGAATTCTATGTAATTCTCTCTTATGAACATCAGCAGGTAAAAATAAATTAACTGACTGTGCTTGTGAAATAAATGGTGTTCGATCTCCACTTAACTCAATAATCCATTTTTGATTTAACTCAAAAGCAGTTTTAAAAACATCTTTTTCCAAATCAGTTAAAAATTCTAGATGTGATACTGAACCTTGATTTGTGGTAATTGTTGACCAAGTCTCGTCATCATTCTTACCATGATTTTCTAAAATTTCTTCAAGGTATCTGTTTCTAACGTTAAATGATCCTGATAAGGTTTTATGAGTATAGCTGTTTGCCGCAATCGGCTCTACGCCTGGTGAGGCACCACCGCAAATAATCGAAATAGATGCTGTGGGTGCTATTGCAGTTTTGTTAGAAAATCTTTCTTTGTATCCATATTCAGCCGCATCAGGACAAGCACCTCTTTCTTCAGCTAAATCTTTTGAAGCCTTATTAACTTTTTCATGAATATTTTTAAAAATTTTTTTATTCCATGCTTTTGCCATTACTGACTCTAATGGAATTCTGTTTTTTTGTAAAAAGGAATGAAAACCCATTACTCCCAAACCAACGCTTCTTTCTCTTTCAGCTGAGTATTTTGCATCTTTAAATTGTTCTGGAGCCTTATTTATGAAATCAGATAAAACATTATCTAAAAATCTCATTACATCTTCAATCATATTTGGATCATTTTTCCATTCATCATATTTTTCTAAGTTAAGGGAAGACAGGCAACAAACAGCAGTTCGGTCTCTTCCATCTTTATCTATACCAGTTGGTAAAGTTATTTCGCTACATAAATTAGAAGTTTTAACTGTAAGATTAGCTAACTTGTGATGTTGGGGAATTTGTCTATTAACTGTATCGATATAAATTATGTAAGGCTCGCCTGTTTCTATTCTGGCAGTTAATAATCTTATCCACAAATTTCTTGCAGATATAGTTTGTTGAATAGTTCCGTCAGCAGGACTTTTTAACGCCCACTGCTCATCATTTTCTACAGCACGCATAAATGCGTCTGAAACTAAAACGCCATGATGTAAATTTAAAGCTTTTCGGTTTGGGTCACCACCCGTTGGTCTTCTCATTTCCATAAATTCTTCAATCTCAGGATGATCAATTGGAAGATAACAAGCTGCAGAACCTCTTCTTAAAGAACCTTGACTAATTGCCATTGTTAAGGAGTCCATTACTTTTATGAAAGGAATTATTCCAGAGGTTTTTCCAACTTTACCTATTTTTTCACCAATAGATCTTAGATTACCCCAATAACTTCCAATACCGCCACCCTTTGCCGCTAACCAAACATTTTCACTCCAAAGATCTAAAATACCACCAAGACTATCTGATGCTTCATTCAAAAAACATGAAATTGGTAAACCTCTTTTTGTACCACCATTGGACAAAACAGGTGTAGCTGGCATAAACCACAAATTACTAATATAGTTATAAATTCTTTGTGCATGCAAATTATCATCTGAATAAGTGCTCGCAACTCTTGCAAACAAATCTTGAAAGGATTCATTATGTCCAAGATATCTATCTTTTAAAGTTGCTTTTCCAAAATCTGTTAAATTTATATCCTTAGAACGATCAATCTTGATAATTATACCTTTATCATTTTGAAATAACTCTGTTTCATTATTCAATGAAAAAAGATCAGGCCTTTTATCATTTTGGCTAGGCTTTATATCTGGGCTATATTCAGAGACAGCTTTCTTTAGGGCCTGCGATAGAATTTTGTTCATAAAATTTATATTTTATTTGTTATTTTAGCTAAAACAACTATATGTTGTATGCGCAAATCATTAATATACTATATAATCAGTAAATCAATAGAACATTTATAGAACATTAAAAAAAAAAATCAACAATTAAATTACATAAAATGAACAAATAAAGTATGGCTAATAATATCTAAACGCCAGAAACAACAAAAATAGGTCCTGAAAGTAAATGAAAATCATTGATTGTACAACATTTTACTCTGAACATTTAATGATGGATATTAGATTCAATGTTCTTAATGAATATGTTGATAAATTCATAGTTTGCGAATCTACAATTTCACACAGCGGAAAAAAAAAGAAACTTAACTTTGATATTAATAATTATCCAAAATTTAAAAATAAAATTTCATACATTGTTATTAACAAAGAGCCAGAAAATATAATCGGAGATAAAAATGGTTTAGCAGAACCTTATGAGAAAAGAAGCGATAGTTTAAAAAGAATAAATCTTTCTTATGATTATATGCTTAATGCAATTTCTGATGCTTCAGATGAAGATCTGATAATTTTAAGTGATAACGATGAAATACCAAATTTAAAATCTGAACAATTTAAAAAATCAACTAAAGACATAATAATATTCAAACAACTTTTCTTTTATTACAAATTCAATTTATTGTACGATTTAGTACCTTGGTATGGATCAAAAGCTGTGAAGAAAAAAAAATTACTTTCCATGTCCTGGCTAAAAAATTTGAAAAATAAAAAATACCCGTTTTGGAGGCTTGATACACTTTTTTCAAAATCTAGATATATAAATCTGGAAATTATTAATGATGGTGGATGGCATTTTACAAATTTAATGACTGCAGAAAAACTTTATGAAAAATTAACAAATTTTGGACACCACGATGAATTTGAGTTAAGCGGAATGACCGTAAAAGATCTTCAAAAAAAGATTAATGATAAAGAGGTTTTTTTTAACCATTTTGTTGACAAGGAAAAATATAATGAAAGATGGAATTTTGATTATAAATTAAAAAAAATTGAAGATAAAGATTTACCAGAATATCTACAACTTAACAAAACACGTGAAGATTTAAAAAATTGGTTTGATTAAAAATGATTAATTGGGGAATAGTTGGTCTTGGCAATATGGGTCATAAGTTTGCAAGTTCATTGGAGGAAACAAATAATTCAAAACTTAGAGGCATTGCAAGCTTAAATGATCAAAGATTAAAAAATTTTCAGGAGACTTTTAACATTAAAAATGAATTTTTATATAAAAATTATAACGAATTACTTGAGGAAAAAAATATAGATGCAATTTATATTGCAACTTTGAATAATTCACATTTAGAATTAATCAAGAGTTGTGCCAAAAACAAAAAAAATATTTTATGCGAAAAACCATTTACTCTTAATTATGAAGAAGCTCAAGAAGCTCGTGATTATATAAATAGAAATAAAGTTTTCTTTTTTGAGGCAATCGCATTTAGATCCCATCCGCAAACTCAAATTGTAAGAGAAATTATTAATCAAAATGAAATAGGCGATATCACCACTGTTGAGACATCATTTGGATTTAAAGTAAAAAAGATAAATCCGAAATCCAGATTATTTAATAAAAACTTAGGAGGAGGTAGCATATTAGATTTGGGATGTTATCCACTTAGCACATTAAATTTTCTATTTAATAAAGATTCTAAATATGAATTTACTAGTGCAAATGGGACTTTTTGTTCTACAGATGTTGATGACTCAGCTAATGCAGAAATATTAATAAATAATAAAGTTAAATGTACAATAAAAGTAAGTATCAAAGAAAATTTTGATAATAAAACTGTCATAAAAGGTACTAAAGGAGAAATCATAATTAATAACCCTTGGTTACCTGAAAAAAAAACAACTTTGGATATAAAAAACAACAATTCTTTTTACAAAAAATTTATAAATTCTGATCTTTCAATTTTTGCCAATCAAACTCAAAAAGTTTCAGAAAATTTTCTAAATAAAACTCAAAATGATAAATTTTTGGTTGATATTGATGATTCTTTAAACATTATGAGAAACCTTACAGAGTGGTCAAATATAATTAAGAAATAAAGATATGTCTGATAAAATTATAATTAATAGTCTTGGTTTTCGTGAATATGATGCACGATGGATTTATGAGAAAGATATAAACAAGGAAGGTGTTAAAAATTTAGGAAAAGGTTTAGGTACACAAATTGTGCAGCACACTAAAAAAAACAATCCAAGGGTTGTAGTTGGTCATGATTATAGATCTTATAGTGAAGAAATAAAAGCAGCACTTAAAGATGGATTAAAGTCAACGGGTTGTAATATTGAAGATATAGGATTGTCACTGTCACCAATGGTTTATTTTGCTCAATATAATTTAGATTCTGATGCTGTTGCAATGGTAACAGCTAGCCACAATGAAAATGGTTGGACAGGTGTAAAAATGGGAATTCAAAAAGGTTTAACTCACGCCCCAAAAGAAATGAGCGAGTTAAAAGAAATAACTTTAAAAAATAAATTTATTAAAGGGCAAGGAACAGAAAAAAAAATTAAGAATTTTCAAACAATTTATAAAAAAAATTTAATTGAGAAAAATAAGATTAATAAAAAAATTAAAGCAGTTATTGCTTGTGGTAACGGCACTGCCGGAATATTTGCTCCTGATATTTTAAGAGGGATAGGTTGTGAGATAATAGAATTGGATTGTAATCTTGACTGGACATTTCCAAAATACAATCCTAACCCTGAGGATTTAAAAATGCTTAGTGAAATTAGCAAAGTTGTGAAGGAAAATAATGCTGATATTGGTTTTGGCTTTGATGGTGACGGTGACAGGGTTGGTGTAATTGATGACAAAGGTAACGAAATTTTTTCTGACAAAATTGGATTATTGATAGCTAGAAACTTATCTAAATCATATAAAAATTCAAAATTTATCGTTGATGTTAAGTCTACAGGTCTTTATCAAAATGATAAACTTTTAAAAGAAAACGGGTGTCAAACAATCTATTGGAAAACAGGTCATTCACATATTAAAAGAAAAGTAAACAGTGAAAAAGCATTAGCGGGTTTTGAAAAAAGTGGTCATTTTTTTTTCAATGAACCGTTAGGTTACGGTTATGACGATGGAATAAATTCTGCAATACAAATTTGTCATTTACTTGATAACCAAAATGAAAAGATGAGTAATCTTATTAACGAACTTCCAAAAACTTACCAGTCACCAACAATGGCTCCATATTGTAAGGATGGAGAAAAATATGATGTTGTAGAAGATGTTGTTGAAAAAATTAAAAAAATTAAAGAGGATAAAATAAAAATTGATAATCAATACATAAAAGAAATTTTGACTGTAAATGGAGTGAGATTTATATTGGAGGATGGGTCATGGGGGCTAATAAGAGCCTCTTCAAATAAACCATCATTAGTAATTGTCACCGAAAGTCCAGTTTCAAACGCGAGAAAAATAAAAATATTTGAATTTATTGATGAATTACTCTCAAAAACTGGAAAAATAGGAGAATATGATCAAAAAATATGATTAATTTTTATCCCTATCGTCTATATCACGTTCATTAATTTTTTTTTCTAAATCACTCGGTGGGTCATCTTTTTTAATTTTAAGTTCATTTGAATAAAATTTTTTAATTAATTCTTCTTCTTTTTTCTTTTGTTCTTCATCAAATTTAATTTCCCATTCTTTAATCCTTCGGTTTTCTTCCTCAATTCTTTTTTCCTCTGCGACTTTTTCAGCTAAAGCTTTTTGATTTTCTTCCTCTATTTTCTTTTGTTTTTCTGCCTCTATTCTTGCTTCTTCAGCTCTAGCTCTATCTTCCCTTTCTTTGATAAGTTTCTGTTTTTCAGCTTCTTTTATTTCTTCTTCTTTTAATCTCAAATCTTCTTCTTTTTGTTTTTGAATTTCTTTTTCTCTAATTAATTGCCTCTCTATTTCTTGTTGCCTGTCTCTCTCTAACTGTTTAAGCCTGTTTTCTGTTTCTCTCAATTTTTCTTCTTCATATTTCAATTTTCGAGCGGCCTCTCTGATTTTTTGTTCTTCGTCTAATCTTTTTTGTCTTTCTATATCTTTAATTCTCTCTCTCTCAATTCTTTCATTCTCTTTTATTTCTCTTATTTTTTGAGCCTCAATCTCTTTATTTTTAATTTCTTCTTGTCTCACTCTTATTTTTTCTTCACGAATTCTTTGACGTTCCAACATTTTTAATCTCATTTCCTCATCTTTAATTCTTTGGGCGTCCTCTCTTATTTTTTGAGCCTCTTGATCTTTTATTTTTTGTTGTTCGATCTTTAATTGCTGGGCTTCAATTTTTCGTCTTCTTTCCTCATTTTTTCTAATTTTTTTCTCATTATCTATCACTAATTTTTTTTGAAGTAAGATCTGACGTTTTTCTTCTTTTAATTTATCAAGTCTTTCTTTTTGAGCTGCTTTTTTTTCTCTTAAAATTTCTCTTTTTTCTTCTTTAATTCTATTTTTTTCGGCCCTCTTTTTATCTAATTCTCTTTGTTTTTTGAAATCGCTATAAAAACTACCAATCTTTTTTTTTGTATCATTTAATGAAATAAATTTTGGTATTTTGAAATTATCTAAACCTAAGGATATATTTTGTTTTTTTGTTTTTTTCTTTTTAGTCATTTGTATTAAAAAAAATGCTAACAATTTTTATCATTTTTGAATACTAAATGAATGTTTAATTTGAGTTTTAGAAATCCTAAATTTAAAAGTAAATTTTAAAAATTTCATTGAAACTTAAATTTAAATACAATCTTTACGTGAATTATATTTCATCAATTAAAAAAAAAATATAACCTAAATTTTTAAGAATCAGATACTAGCAAACCTGTTAATGAAAAATAAATTTTTATATTTTTTTTGTTTAGTTTTGTTGTCAAATTGTACAATGTCGGGTTCGGCCTTCTTAGGACCAGTTTATACAGGGGCAAAAACTGGTAGTATTTACCAAAGTTCATTATCATATAGTTCTGGAAAAGTTATAAATCACATTAAAACTAACAAAATCATTAAAATAACGGAATTAAATAACAATGATTCACCTACGGATAAAAAGCCTGATATTCTTCTAGCTTACAAAATAGATAAGATCGAATTTTCAGATGTCATTGAACCTGAGCCATTACCTTAAGAATATTTAAGTATTTGTGAATAAAAAAAATTTTCAATTATTACGAGTTTCAATTTTATTAACGAATCATTTAAGGTTTATTTAAGGGTGGTAGAGGGAGACTGAAACCACCCCTACCTCTAATTCATCTAAGCTTAAAATGGCAGACAAAAAAATTAGATCTATAGCTAAGACGTTTTCGTGGAGAATTTTAATATTTCTGTATTGGGTATTATTTGGTTATATTTTTACTGGTTCTTTTAAACTTGCGGGAATATTAGGAATTGGATCAATAGTTCCAATATTATTTTATTACTTTCATGAAAGAATATGGAATAAAATTAGATGGGGCACTGATACTGAATAACTTTATAATATTTTCTTAAGTTTGTTTGAAATAATAATTTTTTTATAATTGACATATTCCTCATGATTTTTTTCAATATTATCAAGTTCATAAAGATAATTAACCATAACTCCAAAAGATCTTTCAAAACCAACTTCAGAAATATTTGCATTTATAACTATATCGTCGATAATTGCTCCATTACCTAAATGGAACCTACATACATCATTAATTGGAAGACCCTTTTTATTTTTTTCATTCATTAAATAATGTAAAACTAATTTTATAATTATTTCTTTGTTAGATACGATTCGATTATCTCCGATTTTTAAATTTGCAGATTTAAGAAAAGAAAGTTTATCAAATGAATCTCCGATTATATTCTTAATTTTTTGTTCATCTAATACAGAAAACCAATCTCTAAAACCAGGAATAGGTGAGAGCGTTCCAAAATTTTTAATATTAGGGAGTTCTTCCTGAAGCTCATAAACAACTCTTTTTATTAAAAAATTTCCTAAGGTGACTCTTTCTAAACCCTCTTGGCAATTACTAATAGAATAAAACGTTGCAGTATCATATTTTTTTTGATCTCCTGTTCTTGGTTTCATAATTTCTTGTATTGATTTTCCAAGACCATTAGTAAGTGCTACTTGAACAAAAATTATTGGTTCATCATCTAGTGCTGGATGAAAATAAGAAAAAAATCTTCTATCTTCCCCAAGTCTTCTTTTTAATTCGTCCATATTTTTGATTTCATGAACTCTTTCATACTTCATGATTTTTTCTAATATAGCAGCTTTAGTATCCCAAGTAATCTTATGAAGTTTTAAAAATCCAGGATTAAACCAAGACTTAAACAACTCTTTTAAATCGTTATCTAGGGGTTTCAATTCCTGATTATTTTTTAAAATTTTTAATAAATCTTCTCTCAAAGAAACAATTGTTGAAATACCATTTGGAGACATATTCATTCTCCTAAATAGCTCTCTTCTTTTTCCTTCAGTAACTACAAACAAATTAAAAAGATTCTGATCATTTTGTCCATCATTATATTTTTTAATTGCCTCCTCTACTTTTGTATGGTTTGGCTTGTATTTTTTGTTTATCATTTTGAAAAAGGATAATTTATTTTCTGGAGACAATGTTTGATATAAATCTGTTATGTCTCTAGCGACTGTAATACCGAATGCAGCACCTTTATTTGAGATTAAATCATCACACAAAGATATTATTGAATCTAAATCATTTTTCTTTACATTACGCTTTTTAAATAGCCTTTGACCTACATCAGCTATTGAAGATATTATTTCTTTTAAATTAAACATTATATTTTAAACTAAATTATCATTTTTAGTTGTTAGCTTATTGTTAAATATTCTAAGAATGATCTAAGCGAAACAATAATTAAAAACGTTCCAAAGATTTTACTTAACAACTTTTTATCAATTTTATACACGGCTTTTGCACCAATTCTAGCCATAATCATCGTCACAGGAACGAACACTATAAAGCCTAATAAATTGATATATCCAATGCTAAATGGAGAATTCACATTATCAATTATTTCTCCTCCCATAATCATT
Organism: uncultured Pelagibacteraceae bacterium; assembly: GCA_902627645.1. Taxonomy (GTDB): domain Bacteria; phylum Pseudomonadota; class Alphaproteobacteria; order Pelagibacterales; family Pelagibacteraceae; genus Pelagibacter. The sequence goes on from CACOJX010000001.1 coordinate 121,698, forward strand.
GTTATTGTTCCACTAACTGCAATCAAAAAACCTACAGCTGCAGCTGTGCCAATTGATTTTCTAATATCGTAACCAAAAGTTCTCATAAAGGGTACCATTAATGAACCACCTCCAATTCCCAAAGGAACAGAAATAAAACCAATAATTATTCCAGAAAATTTTTTAATCATATCAGATATATTTTTTGGATTTTCCATAAGTCTTTCTCTTACAAAGATAAAAAATAAACCAACTATAAAAGCAAAAATTGAAAAAAATAAAACTAAAGCGGGTGTTTTTAAATTAACTGCTAAAAATGTTCCAGCAATCACCCCAATTAGAATAAAAATTCCAAAAGATTTTACCATTTTAAAATCTACTGCATCAAATTCCATATGGGTTTTTGTAGATATAACTGAGGTTGGAATAATAATAGCCAAAGAGGTACCTACTGAAAGATGCATTCTTGTGATTATGTCAAAGTCTAGGACAGTAAATGCATAATATAAAGCTGGAACCATAATAATTCCACCACCTACTCCAAGTAAACCAGCCATAAAACCTGCAACAGCTGCAGCAGCTGCCAATACAACTAACAAATTAGATATTTCACTAAAGTTTAATATTTCCATTAAGAGCTTGTTTGATTGGCTTTTTCGTTATTTTGAACAATTGTCATAATGTGTTTTGCTTTTTGAAAATCTGAGTCTCTAGCCATCATGTTCTCACTTAAATATCTTTTCCAATCTTTTGAACCAACTTGTCCATGGTATAAACCAACTGTATGTCTCATGATATGATTAATTTTTGTACCTAATTTTACTTCTCTATCAGCATACTCTAAGAGTTTTTCTACAACTTGTTCCCTTGTAGGAATATTGGTTGTCTTAAATATTTCCTTTTCAATTTCAATTAAAGAATATGGGTTTTGATATATAGACCTTCCTATCATTACACCATCACAAAACTTTAAATGATTATGAATTTCCTCAACTTTCGTAATTCCTCCATTTATAATTACTTCTAAATTAGGATTTTCTCTTTTAATATCATAAACCATCTCATAATTTAATTTTGGAATGTTTAAATTTTGTTTTGGAGATAAACCTGTCAAAATTGCTTTCCTTGCATGCAAAATAAATGTTTTTGTTCCAGCGTGTTTCATCTTATTGATAAAATTATTTAAATAATCGAACTCTTCTGTATTATCAAAACCAATTCTTGTCTTAGCTGTTACAGGAATTTTACATGCATTTACCATTGAATTAATACATTCAGCAACTAAATCAGGTTCTTTAATTAAACAGGCACCAAACTTATTTTTTTGAACTTTTTTGCTAGGACAACCAAGATTAATATTAATTTCATCGTAACCCATATCCTCTGCAATTTTAGCTACTTCTGCTAACTCTTCTTTATTAGATCCACCTACTTGTAAAGCTAAAGGTTTTTCCTCAGGACTATAAGATAAAATTTTTTTTCTATCACCATGAATAGCTGATTTTGTGGCAACCATCTCGGTATATAGCATTACATTCTTACTCATTAGTCTTAGGAAGAAGCGATCATGTCTATCAGTGCAATCCATCATAGGAGCAACTGAAATTTTTCTATTTATTTCTTTTTTAGAACCCAAGGTCTTTACCCATTATTTTATCAGGTAACCATGTAACAATCTCAGGAAAAATACATAAAATTACTATAGCTAAAGCCATAATTATCATAAACGGTATAGATCCTTTTAAAATTTCTGACAAACTAACGTCTGGAGTAATTCCTTTAATTATATAAAGATTCAAACCTACAGGTGGTGTTATCAATCCTATTTCCATATTAATTGTAAAAACTATTGCAAACCAATATGGGTCAAACCCCAAAGTAGTTATAACTGGTAATAAAATAGCTGAAGTCATCACAATAACCGCAACTGGAGGCAAAAAGAAACCAGCTATCAAAAGAAATATATTAATTAAAATAAACACGACCCATTTGTTTGAACTTAATTCAACCATACTTTGTGCCAAAGATTGAGTTACATAAAGTTGCGAAAGAGTGAATGCAAAAAGATAAGAAGCGGCAATAATAAACATTATCATTACGCTCTCCTTCATTGAAACTTTTACAATATTCCAAATCTTTTTTGGTTGGTAAATCTTATAAACAACCGCAATAAGCACAAAAACTAAAAAAGCTCCAACCCCAGACGCCTCAGATGGTGTTGCAACTCCACCATAAAGCACATACAAAACACCGGCTATAATCGCTAAGAAAGGAAGAATTCTTGGTAATACTTCGAGTTTTTCTTTGAGAGTGGGTCTTACTCTATTTCTCAAAGCTTTTGCTGCATCTTTATCAATAAAATAACTATGTATTAGTGCCCATATCGCAAACATGCCTGCCAACATAAAACCTGGTACAAGACCACATAAAAATAATCTCCCAATTGATGTACCTGTTGCAATTCCATAAACAATTAAAACAATACTAGGAGGAATCAAAACTCCCAGAGTTCCACCAGCTGCAATAGTTCCAGTTGCAATTTGGTCGGAATAACCTCTTTTTCTCATTTCAGGTATTCCCATTGTTCCAATTGCAGCACAAGTTGCGGGGCTAGAACCACTTAAAGCTGCGAAAATTGAACAAGCTCCAATATTAGAAATTACCAGTCCACCTGGTACCCTCCAAAGCCATCTATCTAATCCTGTATATAAATCTTTTCCTGCGGGAGAATTGGCAACAGCCATTCCCATTAAAATAAACATAGGTATAGAAAGTAAAACAAAAGAGTTTAGTCCTGCAAAAAAAGTTTCGGCAAAGACATCAAGCATTTGAAAACCTTCAAAGGTTACTAACAGAGCTATCGAAACAAAGCTCAAACCAAAAGCAATTGGAATTCCAGAAAAAAGAACTAATAAAGTAAAAACTGCAACAATTATTGCTATAATCAACGGATCCATTTAATTATAATCCTCTTCATCAGTTAATTTTATAATTTCTGCTATGTACTGTAATATCATTAATAAAGCTCCTAACATCATTGATGAATATGGTATCCAAAGCGGAGGATCCCAGACAGTTCCAGTAGAATAATTTTTTGTAAATGCTTCTTCTACCATTATAAATCCAAAGTAAAATAAAATTAAAAAAAATAGCAAACTGACAGATGAAGTAAAAATTTTTAATCTAATTACATTTTTTTTTGATAGAAAATCATAAATCCATTCCATGCTAACATGAGCTTTTTCGCTTAGGACGTATACACTCCCTATAAAAGTTGAAGCGACTAATAACATGGTGACAAGTTCTGTTTGCCAAGTAATTGCCCGTTGAAAAAAATATCTTTCAAAAACAAGTTCAACGATTACCAATATTGACAAGAGCAGTGCTAATACAGCAAAAGCACCACAAGCTTTAGCTATAACATCACAAAATTGAAGATACTTTTTTTTCATAAAAAAAAACCCCTATTTAAAAAGAATAAACAGGGGTTCTTTATATATTATTTTATTTAACTGCTAAAGCCATTTCCATCAGCTTATCGCCACCTGGAACTTTATCAGCAAACGCTTTATGAGAAGATTTTTTTGCTATCTCTACCCATGCAGCATGGTCTTTTGCGTCCATGTATACTAATTTTACGCCTGCAGCTTTATAAGCATCTTCAAACTTTTTGTCTAAGTTTTCTACTTGAGCTGTCATGTATTTCTCTGCAACCTTACCTGCTTTCATTAAAGCTTTTTGTTGCTTAGAATTAAGAGCATCGAAAGACTTTTTCGACATTAAAATTGGTTCATACATAAACCATAAACCAAATTTTCCTGGAGGAGTTGCACATGAAACTTGTTCATAAATTTTGTAACTTACAAAACTTCCTGAACTAGTGTTAGCACCTGTTAATACACCAGTTTGTAAACCTGTGTAAATTTCAGATGAAGGCATACTTTGAATACCTGCTCCTGCAGCTTCTAGCATTTGGTTAAATGCTTTACCAGCAGCTCTCATTACTTGTCCTTTTGCATCACTAGGATTTTTAATACATTTTGTCTTTGAAGCAAAACCACCGCCTAACCAAGCATCAGATAAAACTACAACACCTGCATCATTAATAATTTTTTTAATTTCAGTCATCATTGGACCTTTATTAAATCTTAATGCATGGTCATGATTTTTTACTGTTCCAGGCATTAAAGTTGCATCAAATTCTGGATGGAATTTAGAAGCATATGCTAATGGAAAAGCAGAAATATCTAATTGACCAGTTGTCATTGGTTTCCACTGTTCTTTAGGTTTGTATAATGATTTAGCTGGATAAATTCTAATATCTATTCCAACATTTGCTTTTTTGACCTCGTCAGCAATGATTTGAACCATCTCATGACGTGGATCATATGATCCATCAGCTCTTGGAGTCCCTGGCCATTGGTGACTAGCTTTTAATGTAACAGCAAAAGCAGAACCAATAGTAGTGAAAACAAAAACTAATGAAGTTAAATATAAAGATATTTTTTTTAACATTATTTTTACCCTCTATTGTTATTTTTAAAATATCAATTAAAGTGAAGTTATTAACAAGAGTCAAGTCGACAAAAAAACTAGTTAAAATGAATAATTATGGATGGACCGTTAAAAAATCTACTGGTAGTTGACTTAACAAGGGTATTAGTTGGACCGTATTGCACAATGATACTCTCAGATCTTGGAGCACGAGTGATAAAAGTTGAAGCTCCAGAAATTGGAGATGACTCCAGAAAATTTGGCCCTTTTATAAATGATTACTCTGCTTATTTCATGTCTCTAAACAGAGGCAAAGAAAGTATTGCCTTAAATTTAAAAAATGGAGAGGACAAAAAAATTTTTGATAAAATTTTATCAAAGGCAGATATTTTAGTTGAAAATTTTAAACCAGGAACATTAGAAAAATGGGGTTATGGTTGGAAAGAAATTAATAAAAGATATCCTAAATTAATTTATGCTTCAGCATCAGGATTTGGACAAACCGGTCCTTTAAAAGAATTACCTGCTTATGATATGGTAGTTCAAGGCATGGGCGGTCTCATGAGTGTTACAGGTCAGCCAAATTCTGAACCTACAAGAGTTGGTACTTCGATTGGAGATATCACTGCTGGATTATTTACAGCAATTGGAATTAATGCAGCTCTTTATGATAGACAAAAAACTGGTAAAGGAATGTATATAGATGTTTCAATGCTTGACTGCCAGATAGCTATTTTAGAAAATGCTATAGCAAGATACTTGTCAAAAAATGAAATACCTAAACCAATGGGTTCAAGACATCCATCTATTGCTCCTTTTGAGGCTTTTAAAACAAAAGATAGTTATATAATTATTGCTGCAGGTAATGACAAATTATTTGAAAAATTATGTAACGTTTTAGAAATATCGAAAATAATTAATGACTTAAGATTTAAAGATAATTCGTCAAGGGCAAAGAATATGGATGAATTGAAAAAAATTTTAGAAAAAAAATTATCTGAAAAAAATACAACTGATTGGGTTGAAGAAATGGAAAAAGAAAAAATTCCTTGTGGACCAATATTTAATATTAAAGAGGCAGTTGAAAACCCTCAAGTAAGCTCTAGAAATATGATTGTAAAAGCTTTTCACAAAGTTATAGGTGATTTTAAGTTAGCTGGAAATCCAATTAAAATGTCAGCCTATAAAGATGAAAAAACAAGAGGTGATATACCCGACCTAGACGAACATAGAGAAAAAATTTTAAAAGAATTCGTTTAATTATTATTTGTATCTTCTGCGGAACTCTCAGTTTCTTGATTCTCTGCTTCGGAAACTTCATCAAGAGAAATATCTGCATCAGATTCCACTTCTTCTGAAGTTGAAGTTTCTACCTCTGGCTTTGCAGTTTGAGATAATTCAGCAAGATCATCTTTAGAAACTTGAATCTTCTCAGGCGTTTTTCTGGCTCTTTTAGATGGTAAAATTGGAGCACCGCTTTTAGAAATTTCTCCTTTATATAAACTTTCAAAATCATCACCGATATCCTCGTCGTCCTCAGCTCCCTCATCAATTTGCTCTACATGTTTACGTAACTTATAAATTGCTGCTTCCGATAGATCTTTAACTTTAACGTTTTCTTCAGCTATCTCCCTCAATGCGACAACTGTATTTTTATCATTATCTCGATCAAGCGTAGGTTCGATACCTGAACTTAATTGTGCAGCTCTCTCTTTAGCTACTAAAACCAACTCATAAGGACTCTCAACTTTATCAACACAATCTTCTACGGTAACTCTTGCCATGCGCAGTATCTACACAGTGAGTTAAAAAAAATCAAGGAGATTTTTTCAGATATATTGTGGATTTAGCTTATTTCTTACAAAAAATAACAAAATCAAAGATATGAAAATATATAAAAATAACACCATAGCAATTTGTTCAATAGAAAAACCTCTATCTATCAAAAAACCAAACAAAGCTGTTCCAAAAGCGGTAGAGAAAACCATTAGAGCTGTTGTTAACGCTTTGATTGATCCAATAAACTTAACACCATAAATTTCTGCCCATGTTGATGAACCTAAAACATTCGCCAGACCATTAGAAATTCCAATTAATCCAAGAAAAACAAAAGACGTCATTGGGTTATCAAAGTAAAATAAAACTACAGTGGAAATTAATAAGGGTATATTCATAAAGATTAAAAGTTTTCTACTAGTAAATTTATCTATTAAAAATCCAGATCCTAATAAAGTAACAACAGAAAATATTGAATAGACCATAAACGATTGGGCAATAACAAAAGAGCCCCATTCTTTAGCTTCAGTTATAAAAGATTGATAAACAAAAACACCAGTGGCAATCCATGGCATTGCAACCATATTTAGGCAAACAATAAAAAATCTGTAATCTTTTAAAACTTCAATTCTTTTCCATTGTTTAATTTCTTTTACTTCAGTATCACTTTGCTCTATCTGTTCTCTTGTGTCAAAATCTAATTTTTTAATTAAAAAATACGAAGCTATTGGTAAAAAGATTAAAGTTAAAATAGATACTGTTATCCAAATATTTTGCCAAACAGTAATTGTAAGTAAATAAACAATTAATACAGGTAAAATAAATTCTGCGCTTGAAAGACCAAACCAACCTGCACTCAATGCTTTCCCTCTCGATTTAGTGAAATATCTAGTAATAGTTGTCGTTGCGGTATGAGACATTAAACCTTGACCAGAAAATCTAATTAAAAAAACTGCAATAAATAAAAAAGTTGTTGATGAAATTTTAGAAAAGAAAAAACAAGAAAAAGACAGAAGTATAGTCACATAAAAAGCAAATTTAAAAATATTGATATCATCAATTTTTTTTCCAACCCAAATTAAAAGAAAACTACTTAATAAAGTTGCAGACGCATAGATTGAGCCAAATTGTCCATGGGTGATTGAGAGTGTTTCTCTTATACTCGAATTAAACAAACCAAGAAAAAAACTCTGTCCAAAACTTGAAAAAAATGTAAAAATAAAACCAAATATAATTACTTTTAAACTTAAACTATTAAACATAAAAATTTATGAGTTGCAATGTTGCTTTCATTGGTCTTGGTGTCATGGGGTATCCAATGGCTGGTTATATATCAAAAGGTGGTCACAATGTAACTGTTTTTAACAGAACAAAATCAAAAGCTGAGAAATGGATTAAAGAATACCAAGGTAAAATGGCAGAAACTCCTGCTGAAGCAACAAAAGATGCAGAGTACATCTTTACATGTGTTGGAAATGATAACGATTTAAGAGAAGTTACTTTTGGTAACAATGGTGCATTTAAAACAATAAAAAAAGGTGCAATCTATATTGATAACACCACAGCATCGGCAACAATTGCTAGAGAAATTTATGAACATGCTAAAAAAAATGGATTTGGTGCATTAGATGCTCCAGTGTCTGGTGGACAAGCCGGTGCTGAGAATGGTGCACTAACAGTGATGATTGGAGGTGATCAAGCTGACTTTGATAAAGCAAAAGATAAAATTGATTGCTACAGCAAAAAAATGAAGTTACTTGGTAAAGCTGGTTGTGGACAATTAGCTAAGATGGTTAACCAAATTTGTATAGCAGGATTAGTTCAAGGTTTATCTGAAGGGATAAACTTTGGAATGAAAGCTGGATTAAATATGGAAGATGTAATTGAAGTAATTTCAAAAGGTGCTGCACAATCTTGGCAAATGGAAAATAGATACAAAACTATGATTGATGATAAATTTGATTTTGGTTTTGCAGTTGATTGGATGAGAAAAGATTTAAAGATTGCAATGGATGAAGCTAAAAATAATGGCTCATTATTACCTGTCACAGAGCTTGTTGATAAATTTTATGGAGAAGTTCAAGGTTTGGGAGGAAACCGGTGGGATACTTCAAGTTTAATAAAAAGATTTAGAAAGTAAAGTATGCAGCCAGCATACTATGAAAACTTAGAAGAAATTCAAAATAAGTATTGGTCTATGCTAGATGATGCAGTCACCAATAGAAGTTCACCATTCAGAATACCAGTCTTTATATGTGCTCATCAAGATGAAGTTGATGGCAGAATTGTTGTTCTAAGAAAATCAGATAGAGCAAACAATTTTTTACAATTTCACACAGATCTTAGATCTCCAAAAGTAGACATTCTTAAAAAAAATAAGAATGCCTCTCTAGTTTTCTACGACAAAGAGGAAAAGATACAATTAAGAATAAAAGCAGAATGTGAGGTAAATAATCAAAATTCAACAACAGAAGAATCTTGGAAAAAAACTCAGCATATCAGCAGACGTTGTTATTTAACTGATAGTCCTCCTGGAACTTCATCGGAAAATCCAACTTCTGGAATGATATCAAAATTAGAGGACTTTGACTATACAATGGAACAAAGTGAAGAGGGTTATAAAAACTTTACTGTGATTAAATGTAATATTAAATCTATTGAATGGCTTTATCTTGCAGCTAAAGGACATCGAAGAGCAAAATTTGATTTAGAAACTAATAAAAATGCTTGGTTAGTTCCTTAAAATCTTTTTTTACAGAATTCTTATTGTCCAAAAAATAACAAAAACCTGGACAAGAATTTTTAAAAATAACAACTATCTTTAAATCATGATGAAAAATAAAATAAACAAAATAATCTTGTTTTTATATTTTCTAACTATTGGAACTTATGCACATGCAAGAGTAATAACTGTTGATCAGTGCCCAGTACCTTTTGACTTCACGATAGGTGATTTTTGTGTACTTAGTACATTGGGAACTATGTTTATTATTCCAATAATTATAATTGCTGGTTATGTTGGATTCACATTATTTACAGCAATTATTAGAAGTATATTTTCAAGATAATCTATAGCGGGTGTCCTTAATAAGGGCACCTGTAGTTAATCATTAAGTCTATACATCCATTGATTAAATTCTGCTGTTTTCATACTAACACTTAATCGATCCACATGATTTGCAGCATCAAAACATATAATTTCCAAATTTGAATATTCATTTTCATTTAAAAAGAATGAAAATCTTTTCAATTTTACTTCACCTTTAGGGTAACCGGGATGATCTTCATTTCCACCTTTTTTAGTTTCAGCATCTGGAAATAGTAATTGTAAATCATTAAAAATTTGATTTTGTTTTCTATAACAATTGTTCAAATCATTTTCGTAGGCAATAAAACCACTCATCCCAACAATTGTGAAATTTGGATCATTGAATTTAAAATCTATTTGTACAGCATCATACTCAGATAAATTTTTTTTATAAAAAATTCCTGCAATATCTTTGCTAAATGATTTTTCATTAGCATAAATAAATTCACTCTTTTCTACAATTTCACTTTTGTTAAAATATTTTAATAAACTTTCTCCAATACTCAGACCTTCCATTTCAATGTCTGTAATATTTTCTGCGTAAGATAAATTTGAAAAATTAAGAATAATAACCAAAAAGGAAATTAAAAAATTTTTCATATTAAAAATTTGATTTAGAATATTTTTTCCAGTTATCTTGATAATGTCTGGTATTTTTTGCAACTGCTTTTTTTTCTTCTTCAGTTACTTCTCTGACAACTTTACCGGGTGAACCAATTACCAATGAGTTGTCTGGTATTTCTTTGTTTTCTGTAATTAAAGCTTTTGCACCAATGATACAATTTTTTCCAATTTTAGAATTGTTGAGAATCACTGCTCCAATTCCAATTAAACTATTGTCCCCTATCGTACATCCATGAAGCATAACCATATGACCCACAGTTACATTTTTTCCAATTTTTAATGGGTAGCCTGGATCAGTATGCAAAACACTTCCATCTTGAACATTTGATCCTTCACCAATGTGAATATTTTCAATATCTCCTCTTAGGGTTGCATTAAACCAAATACTAGAATTCTTTTCTAAAGTAACATCGCCTATTATAGTTGCATTAGGAGCAACCCAATTTTCGCCAGAGTTTTTTGGTTTTTTATCTTTTAAATCGTAAAACATAATTTATATATTATTACATTATGCCAATACAAACTCCAATATGTGATTTCGGCCAAAAGGCACAGGACTTTAGGCTTAAATCAACTGATAATAAAATAATTTCATTGAACGATGTCAAAGGTGAAAATGGAACTTTGATAATGTTTATTTGTAATCATTGTCCCTATGTTAAAGCGGTTACAAAAGATATTATTGAAGATTGTAATAAATTAAAAAACCTAGGTGTTAATTCAGTTGCTATATGTGCAAATGATGCTGAAAATTACCCAGAGGACTCCTTTGATAACATGATTTTATTTGCACAAAAACATCAATTTAGTTTTCCATATTTGGTGGATGAAACCCAGGAAACAGCAAAAACATATGATGCTGTATGCACGCCAGATTTCTTTGGTTACAACAAAGATTTAGAACTTCAATATAGAGGAAGATTAAGAGAGCTCAGAAATTTAATTCCAGTGAGAGAAGGTGAAAGTGATTTACTAAAAGCAATGATACAGATTTCTGAAACAGGAAAAGGACCAGAAAATCAAATACCAAGTGCTGGTTGTGGCATAAAGTGGAAAAATAATTAATGTATTTAATAATAACTCGATCTTTCCCCCCTGAGCTAGGAGGTATGCAAAGTCTTATGTGGGGTTTAACAAAAGAGATGTCTAAAAACTTTATGATTAAAGTTTTTGCAGATTATCACGAAAACCATAGGGAATTTGATAATCAGGAAAGCTTTTCAATTGAAAGAGTAGGAGGAATAAAATTTTTAAGAAAAATTAGAAAAGCACAATTGATCAATGAGTATTTGAAGGAAAATAAAGTGCAAGGAATAATTGCTGATCATTGGAAAAGCCTAGAACTAATTAAGACTGAGAAAAAGAAATATTGCTTAATTCATGGAAAAGAGATTAATCACCCAAACAGAAGTTTACAAAATAAAAGAATTATCAAAGTTTTAAATAACGTTGAAAAAGTTATTGCTAACTCAAATTATACCAAAAATTTAGCAATAGATAAGGGAGTAGATAAAAATAAGGTAATTGTTATCAACCCAGGTGTCAATCCTGTTCCAGAATTAAATAAAAAATCCCTAGAAAAAGTTGAAAGCTTACTTAAAATAAAAACACCAAGACTAATTACAGTTTCTCGATTTGATAAAAGAAAAAATCATGAAAAAATAATTATGGCTCTTAGAAATTTAAAACAAATATATCCCAATATTGTATATATTTGTATTGGTTATGGAAATGAAGAAAAAAATATTAAAGAATTAGTAAAAGAACTAAATCTTAGTTCTCAAGTTATGTTTTTTAAAGATATAAGTGACGAATTAAAAAACTCATTAATTGCTAAATCTGATATTTTTGTAATGCCATCCATTATACATAAAACTTCTGTTGAGGGATTTGGGATAGCTTATGTTGAGGCTGCACAGTATGGCATACCATCACTTGGAGGGAAAGATGGTGGTGCTTCAGATGCAATTCGACATAATAAAACTGGATTAATTTGTGATGGAAATAATTTAGATGAAGTTTATTTATCCTTAAATTCAATGATAGAAAATAAAAAATATTTAGAATTTGGAAAAAATGCAAAAGAAAGTTCTTCTAAATTTAATTGGTCTAATACAATAGAGGAATATAAAAAAATTTTTATAATAAATTAACTAATCTTTCAAAAACTTTTTCAGCACTTAGATTATTAAGATCTGTTACTTCTATTGCCTTAAAGTTTTCTCTCTCAATACTCACTTTATATGCTGTAGTATGTTTGCCAAATAATGTAAGACCTTTGGTTCCGGTATGAGCTGCAATATGTGCTGGTCCTGTATCGTTAGCAATTACGAAAGAACTTTCTTTAATCAAAGAAGTTAGTTTAGAGACATCAAGGGCTTTTTCATTATCTAATAAAGTTATTGCATTTATATTTTTTGCATCATTAATTTCTGATGGACCAGGAGCAGTAACAATTTTAAACTTGTCAGCGTATCTATCTATAATCAATTTAATAAGTTTATTATAGTTAGGCCATTTTTTAATTTTTAAGTGTGGAGAACAAAAGGGAAATAAAAGTATATATTTGTCCAACTTATAGAATCTCTTTATTTCACTTATATCTTTAGAGGCCCAACTAAAATCTGGTCTTAAAGTGCAAGATGTATTTAAATTAGACTCTTTTAATTGATAATCAAATCTTTCAAGCACTGAAATTTTATCAAATTCATCTTTATTTTTATCTAATGGCAACGTAGTAATTGAACTTGACCAAACTGTTTTATCAGCTTTAGGAAAAAGAATATTTTTATAAAAATTAGTTCTAGAAGAATTTTGGAGATCAAAAACTTTTGAAAATTTGCGCTTCTTTAACTCTCTCATTAAGAAATATAGATAAATTAAATTATATCTTGGTAATCTTTTATCTAAAATTACCTCATGGATAAAAGGATTTTTAGCAAATAAATCAACATAAGGTTTTGTGGTTAATAGATAAATTTGATCATTTTTATGGTTTTCAGATATATCTTGAATTGCACCACTAGCTTGAGCTATATCACCCAATGATCCATGTTTGATAATTAAAATATTAGACATATTTATAACAAGATAACACAGTATTAAATTTTATGAATAAAATTATCGTAGAAGTTTCAATCGGAGAGCTGTTAGATAAGATTTCTATTTTAGAAATTAAACAAAAAAAAATAAAAGATTCTGAAAAGTTAAGATTTATCAATAACGAGCATTCTATTTTGAAAGATCAATTAGAAAAAAATGTTAGATCTGATGATAAACTTGATAAACTTTATCAAGTACTAAAAGAAATAAACACTAAACTTTGGGTAATAGAAGACGATAAAAGACAGTGTGAAAAAGATAAAAATTTTGGGGAAAAATTTATTAAACTTTCGAGAGATGTGCATTTTCTTAATGATGATCGTGCAAAAATTAAATTAGAGATTAACAATCACACAGGATCAGTTATTAAAGAAATAAAAGAGTATACTAATTATTAAAATTGTACCTTTTTTCTAAAAATTTAATCATATTATGAATTATAAATGTCATAAACAAATAGATACCTCCAGCAACAATAAAAACTTCAATTGGCTTAAAAGTTGTAGAAATTATATATTTTGCAACACCTGTTAAATCCATTATAGTTACAGTACTTGCTAGAGATGTCCCTTTCATCATCAAAATAATTTCATTACCATAAGCTGGTAAAGATTGTCTGATAGCAATAGGTATTTGAATTTTATAAAATATTACTTTATTAGAAATACCTAAACTTTTACCTGCCTCTATTAACCCAGGTTTAATTGTTTGAAATGCTGATCTTAATATTTCTGAAGTGTAAGCACCTGTATTTAAAGCAAAAGCAATAATTGCACACCAATATGGCTCTTTCAAAATTACCCATAAAACTGTCGATCTTAAGTATTCAATCTGACCTAATCCAAAATAAATTATAAAAATTTGTACTAAAAGTGGTGTGCCTCTAAAAACATACGAATATCCATACGCAAATTTATTTATAAATATATTTTTATTTAATCTTAAAGTTGCAAAAAACAATCCGATGAAAAGTCCTATTATTAAAGAAACTGAGAGAAGTTTTAAAGTTATAACAGCAGCACTAATTAACTTTGGAAAACTATTAATCATTAATTCAAGATCCATTAGTACCCCTTACTATATTTAACTTCTAATCTATTGATTAATTTCATGCTCACAAAAGTAAGTAATAAATATAAAACTGCAGCAAATGAATAAAAGAACAATGGATCTCTTGTTGATCCAGCAGCAATATAAGACTGTCTCATTATTTCAACTAAACCTGTAACCGAAATTAATGAAGTATCTTTAAGTGTTATTTGCCAAACATTACTTAAATTTGGAATAGCTAATCTTAATGTTTGAGGTAAAATTATCTTAAAAAATTTTCCAAATTTATTGAGACCTAATACATTGGCAGCTTCAAACTGGCCTTTATCAATTGATTGAATCGCTCCTCTAAAAACCTCTGTTGAATAAGCACCAGAGATTATTCCAATTGCAAAAGCACCTGTAATAAATGCATTTATTTCAATATATTCGTTATAACCAAATATTGATGCAACAAACATAACTGCACCAGTTCCACCAAAAAAGAAAAGGTAAATTACTAATAACTCTGGAACACCTCTTATTATAGTTGTGTAAGAATTGGAAATAAAATTTAAAAACTTATTTTGAGATAATTTTAATGGAGTAAAAATTAATGCAAAAAGAAAACCTATAAGCATTGCTGTTATCGAAACAGCTATTGTCATTAGGGTTGCATAAAATAATTCATCGCCCCAACCAGTATCTCCAAATGCTAGAAGTTCCATACAGATTGGCGACTATACATTATAGTCGCCAAATCTTAAATTTAATTACATAGAAGCGTCGAAACCAAACCACTTAGTAGCAATTCTACTAATATCTCCGTTTTTTCTCGCTTTATTAATAGCGGCGTTAAACTTTTTCAAAAGTTCAGTATCATCTTTTCTAATACCTACTCCAACACCGTTTCCAAATGCACCACCTGAGAAAGTTGGTCCAGTTAGAACAACTGGCTTACCAGATTTTTCTGCGTAATCGCTGAATGCAACTGCAGCAGCTAATGCAGCATCACATCTTCCTGATGCTAAATCTAGGTTAACTTCGTCTTGTGTTTTATAAGTTCTTACATTTACTTTTCCTACATCACCAGAATCTAAAAAGTTTTGGTGAATTGTAGCAGTTTGTACACAAACGGTTTTGCCCGCTAGTGCAGCAGTAAGTGTTTTAAGAGCTTTTTTAGCTTCAGCATTTGGTTTAGTAAGATTTATTCCAGCAGGTGTATCTAAACCTTCCAGACTAGATCCTTTCATGACTGCTAAAGACGCGACTTCATCTGCATATCCTTGAGAAAAACTAATAGCTTTTTGTCTTTCTGCAGTAATTGACATACCTGCCATTATTGCATCAAACTTTCTCATGATTAAAGCTGGTATCATTCCATCCCAATCTTGCTCAACTATTACACATTGTTGTCCAATGTATCTACATAGCGTGTAAGCTAATTCAACTTCAAATCCTATTAACTTACCTGCCTCATTTTTTGAGTTCCATGGAGGATAGGCACCCTCTGTTCCAATTCTAATTTTGTCAGCATTTACATTTCCCATTACCAATAGAGAAAGTAAAACTGAAAAAATAGTTTTTTTGAATATATTCATTGTTATCTCCTTTAATAAAAAAAAATAGTATTTCACAGATTCTGGGTATTAAAAAGAAAAAATTAATGATTTATTGATGAAGAAAAATTCCAAGAACAATCAAAACTAGGTATGTAAACTCTTGATAAATTAGTATTTCCAAAATAATGATTAAATACATTCAACCAATTTTCAACTTGAAGAGGTTTTTTATCCTGACTTCCCACCTGCGCAGTAATAACACCTTTAGGTTTGAGTATTCTAACTAATGAGTCCATATTTTTAGCAGCAAGATCTATACAAAACTGATCATCATTTAAATCAACAAAAATATGATCATATGCATCTTCGCCTACCGTCTTTATACTTTCAAAAGCGTCACCCCAAACACATTTTACAGAATTTTTTTCTGTAGCTTTTTTTCCAATATCACCAAGATGTTTATTACAAACCTCTACAACTTCTGGATCTAATTCGTACCAATCTATAAAATTAAAATTTTTTGAAATACATTCTCTAGCAACACCACCATCACCACCACCAATTATTGCTGCTCTTTCATTT
>CACOJX010000002.1 GCA_902627645.1 uncultured Pelagibacteraceae bacterium
ATTTTTCTTATTTTAGTTATTATTGGAGGATCTTTTTTTTCTACTAGCTCTGGTTTAAGGTTTATAAAGATTTATTCATTATTGAAATATTCATTAAATCAAATCTTATCTTTCAGTAAACCGAAAAATGTATTTATAAATAAATTGATATTTACAAAAATAAATTTTGATTTAGATGAAATAAATAAATATTTCTTATCAATAATAATTTTTATTATTTCTCTATTTTTACTTACTTCATTACTAAGTATTAGCGGCATCAGTTTTGAAAGCTCATTCAAATTATCTATTTTAACTCTTATGAATACTGTTAATTCTTCAATTTATGGTTTAGCTAATTTTGATTTTGATAATCTCCATTTTTTAACAAAATATATACTTATTTTCTTTATGATTGTTGGTAGAATTGAATTATTAACAATACTACTTCTAATGAAAAAATTTCTTTTTAAAAATTAGGTAATTATTGTATATGTATAGCTAAGTTTTGCGCCCTTAGCTCAGCTGGATAGAGCATCGGTTTTCTAAACCGAGGGTCGTAGGTTCGAATCCTTCAGGGCGCGCCATTATTGACACTTTTTTTGTAATTTTCTTTAAATAATTTCCTTGACTTAATTTTGTTAAATCGAGATATCGCGGTTAAATTTCTCTTGAAGAGGGTTTTTTATCGTGGTTAAATTATGAATATTCAAAACTTAGTTTTGAATTATTTGTTAACAAATAAATAATAACAGAAGGAAGAATAATGTTTAAATACTTAAAACAATTAACTTCTTTAGTTGCTATGGTAGCAGTGTTGTTTACATTTACAACAGAGACTATGGCTGCTAAAAAATCTAAAACACTTAAAAACACTCAAAAGAAGGGTTTTGTAAGATGTGGAGTATCTCAGGGTCTTCCAGGGTTTTCTAACGCTGATGCTGCAGGAAATTGGACTGGAGTTGACGTTGATGTATGTAGAGCGGTAGCTGCTGCAGTACTAGGTGATGCAAACAAAGTTAAGTTTACACCACTAAGTGCTAAAGAAAGATTTACAGCTTTAACATCTGGTGAGATTGATATCTTATCAAGAAACACAACTTGGACTCTTTCTAGAGATGCTGATATTGGACTTACTTTCGTTGGAGTAAATTTCTACGATGGTCAAGGTTTCATGGTTAGAAAAAGTTCAGGTATCACTTCAGTAAATCAATTCAAAAATGGTATCTCAGCTTGTACAAATATTGGTACAACAACTGAGCTAAACATGAGAGACTTCTTTAACTCTAAAGGAATTTCTTATGAACCTGTAGCTTTTGAAAAAGCAGACGAAGTTGTTGCTGCTTATGATTCAGGAAGATGTGATACATATACAACTGATAAATCTGGTTTAGCTGCTCAAAGAACAAAAATGAGTAATCCAGATGAACACATTGTATTACCTGAAACTATTTCTAAAGAACCATTAGGTCCAGTTGTAAGACAGGGTGATTCAGTATGGGAAGATATCGTGAGATGGTCTTTAAATGCTATGATTGAAGCAGAAGAATATGGAATCACTTCAGCAAATGCAGACTCAATGAAAACTTCAGAAAACCCAGCAATCAAAAGATTGGTTGGAGCTGAAGGTGAATTAGGCGCTGCTTTTGGTCTTGATAACGAGTGGAGCTTAAGAATTATCAAGCAAGTAGGTAATTACGGTGAAAGTTATAAGAGAAATATAGCTGACACTGGTATTTTACCAGACAGAGGTCCAAACCAATTATGGACAAAAGGCGGAATACTTTACGTTCCACCTGCAAGATAATTGTAGTTTAAAACAATTTAAAAGGGCTAGATTTTTCTAGCCCTTTTTTTTATAAACTCTTATATTATCACATTGTGAATTTTAAATTAAAAGATTTAGGACCTCAATTAATCACAGTTATAGCTGTAGTTCTTATATTTGGTTTTTTTACCTATAACGCACAAATCAATATGGAAAATAGAGGTATTGATTTTGGTTATGGTTTTTTATCTCAAGAATCCTCTTTTGATGTTCAGTTTTCTTTAATTGAATATGATGGTTCCCATTCATATTTTAGAGCTTATCTAGTTGGTTTATTAAATACAATACTTGTATCTGTAATTGGAATTATTATAGCAACGATACTTGGAGTTGTTGTTGGCGTAGCAAGATTATCACCAAATTATTTAATTAATAAATTTGCAGCTTATTACGTAGAATTTTTTAGAAATATACCTTTATTATTACAAATATTTTTTTGGTATTTCGCAGCTTTAAGAGCGTTACCACTTCCCCAGGATGCAGAGGCAATTTTTGGTGTGTTTTTTTTAACAATTAAAGGTCTTTATGTTCCTGCTTTTATTTGGGAAAATTTTAATATTTTCTTTTATTCAATAGTAGCATCAATTATCGCAATTATTGTTATTAGGATTCATGCAAAAAAATTACAAGAATCCCAAGGAAAACAAATACCTGTTTTTTTAATTTCAATTGGATTACTTTTTATTTTACCTCTTTTTAGTTTTTTAATTGGTGGTGTGAGTTTATCCTTTGAAATTCCTCAGCTAAAACAACTAGCAGCCACTTCATTTGTTTACGATGGTGGTTTAAGTTTGCCACCTGAATTAATAGCATTAACTTTATCTTTATCGTTATATACAGCTACTTTTATTGCTGAATGTGTTAGAGCTGGTATACAGGGAGTAAGTAAAGGGCAAAAAGAAGCTGCTGCATCGATTGGATTAAATCCTAATCAAGTTCTAAAACTTGTAATTATGCCACAAGCTTTAAGAATTATAATTCCACCAACAACTAACCAGTACTTAAATTTAACAAAAAATTCATCTTTGGCTGCAGCGATTGCTTACCCAGATTTAGTTTTGGTTTTTGCTGGTACAGCTTTAATGCAAACTGGTAAAGCAATTGAGATCGTTTCTATTACTATGTTTACTTATCTAAGTTTAAGTATATCGATTTCAATTTTAATGAACTGGTACAATAAAAGAATAGCTATACAGGAAAAATAATGAGTAATATTAATTTTTTAAAGCCTGATAAATCAAATTTAAAGACATTTTTGTATTTAGGTTCTTTTTTGTTTTTTATTAGTGTTTTAGATGTTTTCTTAAATTCATTTTTTAATGTTAATTTAACTGGTTTTTTACCAAATTTATTAAGCTTTTTACTACCTTTAATTCTTGGCTTTATAGGCCTTTATTTTGTTAGGATTGAATATAGCGGGATAAAACAGTTAGATCTTATTAATAAGCATATTAACACTAACAACTTCAATGCTATTCTATCCTTGCTAATAATTTTTGTAATAATTAAGTCTGTACCACCAATATTAAGTTGGTTTGTAATTGATGCTAGTTTTGCAGGTGATAGCAAAGATGTCTGCTCAGGCTCAGGTGCCTGCTGGACTTATATAAAAGTTTGGATGAGAAGATTTATGTACGGAATGTACCCAAATGCAGAACAGTGGAGAATTAATCTTTCATTCATAGCGTTAGCATTACTTGGTTCGGTTGGATATTTTGCAACCAATAGATATAAGAAGTATTTAACTCTTTATTATGTTGTAATTTATCCTTTAATTGCTTTTTTATTTATATTTTTCTTTATTTCTGGCGGTCCAGTATTTTTTGATTTTTCTTATGGAATAATAGCAGCA
This sequence comes from uncultured Pelagibacteraceae bacterium, assembly GCA_902627645.1. GTDB lineage: Bacteria > Pseudomonadota > Alphaproteobacteria > Pelagibacterales > Pelagibacteraceae > Pelagibacter. The sequence continues at coordinate 3,660 of CACOJX010000002.1, forward strand.
ATTTTATCAATTATTATTGGTTTTTTTATTCCTAGTAAATTTAAATTCTATTATTTCTTAATTGTTCCATTCGCTCTATATATCTTACTTAAATACTTTCTTTTCTTTGAAGAATATATTGAATTAGGTAAGCTCGATGGTTTAAATTGGGTGGAAACTGGCGCTTGGGGAGGTTTATCACTTACTTTTATAATATCTTTTTTCTGTCTGATATTTTGTTTTCCAGTTGGAATGGCTTTTGCATTAGGTAGAAGATCAAGTTTTCCTTTAATTAGATATATTTCAATTGGTTTTATTGAATTTTGGAGAGGCGTTCCATTAATTACAGTTTTATTTATGTCTGCTGTTATGTTTCCAATGTTTTTACCCGCAGATTTCTTTATAGATAAATTAGTAAGATGTATAATAGCAATATCATTGTTTGAAGCAGCATATGTTGCAGAAGTAATAAGAGGTGGATTACAAGCTCTTCCGAGAGGTCAATATGAGGCTGCTAAATCTTTGGGTATGGGTTATTGGAAAATGCATATATTTGTAATTTTACCGCAAGCTTTGAAGTTAGTAATTCCGGGAATTGCTAATACATTTCTTGCTTTAGTTAAAGATACTCCATTAATATTTGTTGTTGGTCTTTTAGAAATTGTAGGAATGTTGAATTTAGCTAAAACTAACCCAGAATGGTTAGGATTTGCAATGGAAGGTTATGTATTTGCAGCAATAATTTTCTGGATTATTTGTTATGCAATGAGTAAATATAGCTATAATTTAGAAATAAAATATAAAACTGATAGATAAAAAATATGTCTGATAACATTATTCAAATAAATAACATGAATAAATGGTTTGGAGATTTCCAAGTCTTAAAAGGAATAAATTTAGAGGTAAAACCAAAAGAAAAAATTGTTGTCTGCGGACCTTCAGGTTCAGGTAAGTCAACTTTAATCAGATGTATTAATAGATTAGAAGAACATCAAGAAGGAAATATAATTGTTGATGGAACAGAATTAACAGAGGATACAAAAAATATTGAACAAATAAGAGCTGAAGTGGGAATGGTATTTCAACAATTTAATTTATTTCCTCATTTATCAATTTTAGACAATTGTACACTTGCACCTATTTGGGTAAAAAAGATGCCTAAAAAAGATGCTGAAGAACTAGCATTAAAACATTTAGAAAGAGTTCAAATCCTTGATCAAGCCCAAAAATATCCAGGTCAATTATCTGGAGGTCAGCAACAAAGAGCAGCTATTGCGAGAGCTTTATGTATGGAGCCAAAAATAATGCTTTTTGATGAGCCAACATCAGCCTTAGATCCTGAAATGATTAAAGAAGTGCTTGATGTAATGGTTAATTTAGCTAAACAAGGTATGACTATGATTGTAGTTACTCATGAAATGGGTTTTGCAAAAGAAGTTGCTGATCAAATGATATTTATGGATGAAGGAATGATTGTAGAAAAGGCTGTCACAAAGGATTTTTTTGCTAATCCTAAGAGTGATAGGACTAAACTTTTCTTAAGCCAGATACTATAGTCAGCAATATTTTCAAGGAATATTTCTATATTTTAGATGGAAGTAATGCTTGACAGAAATCTTTATAATTGGGTTTTTTAGCTAAAAATAAAAAAATTTATAGTTGCAGTAGGTATTAAAAACTAGTTCAATAAGTTTTTAAAAAAAATTAAGAGGGGTCTTAATGGAAGATAATTTTAATAAGCATTTAGGCAACAAGCTTAAGCTTAGAAGATTGGCACTTGGTTTAACTCAAACTAAAGTTGCAAAGGCAATTAATGTTACATTTCAACAAATTCAAAAATATGAAAAAGGAACTAATGGAGTTAGCTCAATTAGATTATTGCAACTTTCAAACTATTTGAAAGTTCCAATAAATTATTTTTTTGAAGATTTTTCAGAATATTTATTAAATTTAGAAAAATCTCAAGAGGGTCATTTAAATATAAATTATAATTTTTTAACAAAAGTGTATTCAGAACTTACAGCTGATCAGAAAATTAAATTTAATAAATCTTTGCAGGCTACGGGTCAAAATATAAATAAAGCTGTTTGATTTTGGCTCCTCGGGCAGGACTCGAACCTGCGACCAATTGATTAACAGTCAACTGCTCTACCAACTGAGCTACCGAGGAATGTAAAAATCTCAACTTACTTTTTTTTTTAACTAAAACAAGATTTTTTTTGGAGGCAACGCCCGGAATCGAACCGGGATACAAGGATTTGCAATCCTCTGCGTAACCATTCCGCCACGTTGCCTTATGTTTTAGATGATAGCTACAAGGGTTTTATATTAAATTATTACAATTAGTCTATTAAATAACGTTCTAATTTGATTATTGTTAATTTAGATTATTAAATTATAAACTATTTACACCCATGATAACTGATAAATATATACATTCTAAAGTAGAAGATAAGATTTATGCTTATTGGGAGAAAAATAAATTATTTCAACCTCAAAAAAATTCTAAAAAATATTCTATTGTCATTCCACCACCAAATGTAACTGGAAGTTTACATATGGGACATGCTTTAAACAATTCAATTCAGGATTTCTTAGTTCGATATTATCGTATGAATAATTACGAAACATTATGGCAACCAGGAACTGATCATGCTGGTATAGCTACTCAAGCTCTTGTTGAAAAAAAACTAGAAAAAGAAAATTTGAGTAAAAACAAACTTGGTAGAGAAAAATTTATTAAAAAAGTATGGGAATGGAAAAACGAATATGGAGATATCATAATAAATCAATTAAAAAAGCTTGGATGTTCTTGTGACTGGTCACGTAACGCATTTACTATGGATGAAAATCTATCCAAGTCTGTAATTAAAGTTTTTGTTGAATTACATAAAAAAAAATTAATTTACAAAGCTGAAAAGTTAGTAAATTGGGACACTGTTCTTAAAACAGCAATTTCAGATTTAGAAGTTGACCAAAGAGAAATGAACTCTAAAATATACTATATTAAATATCCAATCGAGAATACTTCAGAATTTATAACAATTGCTACTACAAGGCCCGAAACGATGCTTGGCGATACAGCGATTGCAGTTAATCCTAAAGACAAGAGATATAAGGAGTATGTTGGTAAGACTGTCACTATCCCGATTGTAGGTAGAAAAATTAAAATTATTAAAGATAATTACGCAGATCCTGATCAAGGAACAGGTGCATTAAAGATTACACCAGCACACGATTTTAATGACTACGATGTAGGTCAAAGAAACAAATTAGATATCATTAATGTATTTACTGAAGAAGGAAAAATAAATGATAATGCTCCTCAGGATTATATTGGTCTTGATAGATTTCATGCTCGTAAAAAGTTATTAGAAGAACTTAAGGAAAAAGATTTTTTTGTTAAAGAAGAAAATATTAAAAATAAGGTTCCTTACGGTGATAGATCTAACTCGGTTATTGAACCGTTTTTAACTGAACAGTGGTTTGTAGATGCAAAAAAATTATCTGTAAAAGCAAAAAAAATAGTTAAATCAAAAAAAACAAATTTCTTTCCAACTAATTGGTCTAAAACTTATTTTCAATGGATGAACAATATAGAACCGTGGTGTGTTTCAAGACAACTTTGGTGGGGTCATCAAATTCCAGCTTGGTATGGACCCGACAAAAAAATATTTGTTGCAATAAATGAAACTGATGCAAAAAAACAAGCTAAAAAATTTTATAAAAAGAATGTTAAAATAACTAGAGATCCAGATGTTTTGGATACATGGTTTTCATCTGGTTTATGGCCTTTTGCAACATTAGGTTGGCCTGATAAAAAAGATTATGTGAAAAAGTTTTATCCTACTTCAGTTTTGGTTACAGGTTTTGATATTATCTTTTTTTGGGTTGCTAGAATGATGATGTTTGGAATGGAATTTTTAAACAAAGAACCTTTTAAAGATATCTATGTTCATGCACTTGTAAGAGATGAAAAAGGACAAAAAATGTCTAAGTCCAAAGGCAATGTCATTGATCCTTTAGATTTAATTGAAAAATACAGCGCCGATGCTTTGAGATTTACTTTATTATCTATGGCTTCTCCAGGAACAGATGTAAAACTTTCTGAAGATAGAGTTAAAGGTTATAGAAATTTTTTAAACAAATTATGGAATGCTAATAATTTTTTAATCACAAATAAATGTGATTTCAAAAAAACTGATAAAGTTCCAAAAACCACATTAAATATAAACAAATGGATATATTCAAAGCTAATTGAAATTAAAAACAAAATTAAAAAAAATATTGAAGATTATCGTTTTGATGAGGCTGCTAAAAATGCCTATCAATTTGCATGGCATTCATATTGTGATTGGTACATCGAACTTTCAAAAACAATACTTAATTCAAATGATAAAAAAGCCCAAAAAGAGGTTAAAGAATTATCTGCTTATATTTTCAAGCAAATACTCATAATGCTTCATCCTTTTATACCATTTGTAACTGAAGAAATATGGTTAAAAAATAAGTTCGATAAATCAAATAAAAATTTTCTCATGTATAATAATTGGCCATCTGGTAAGGTGAAAAAAGATCAATCTCAAAAAGATGTTGAAAAGATTATTAATATCATTTCAGAATTAAGATCATTTAAAAATGAGTTAAATGTAAATCCTGGTTCATTTGTTGATATATCAATTGATAAAGTTGCTAAAAAGAACAAAAATTTAATGACAAATAATGAAGTAGTCCTTAAAAAACTTGGTCGTATCAATAATTTCTTTGAGGAAGATCAACAAAAACCCTCAGCCACATTAGTTGTATCTGGTGACATATTTAAGATATATTTTGATGAGAATGTTGATTTAAATCTAATTAAGCAAAATTTACAAAAAAGACAGAACAAATATCAAGAAGAAATGGACAAGATATCTCAACGATTATCTAATAAAGGATTTACTGATAGAGCACCAAAAAATATTGTTGAACAAGAAAAAACTAACTATAGTAATTTAAAAGATGATATCAAAAAAATATCAATAACTATTGAAAGTTTATAATGCGGAAGTTTGACAAGAAAAAATTACCAAGCAGACATACATCTCTAGGACCAGATAGAGCTCCACATAGATCTTTTTATTATGCAATGGGTGAGACCGAAAAAGATGTATCCAAACCATTTGTAGGTGTTGTATCAACATGGAATGAAGCAGCGCCATGTAATATTGCTTTAATGAGACAAGCTCAGTCGGTTAAAAAGGGTGTAAGAGCCTCAGGAGGAACTCCAAGAGAATTTTGTACGATTACGGTCACTGATGGTATTGCAATGGGTCACGAGGGAATGAAATCTTCTTTAATTTCAAGAGAAGTAATTGCAGATAGTGCCGAATTAACTGTAAGAGGTCATTGTTATGATGCTCTAGTGGGTATTGCAGGTTGTGATAAGTCTTTACCAGGTTTAATGATGTCAATGGTAAGATTAAATGTACCAAGTGTTTTTATTTATGGTGGATCAATACTTCCGGGTAAATACAAAGGTAAAGATGTAACAGTCGTAGATGTTTTTGAAGCAGTTGGAAAACATTCATCAGGACAAATGTCAGCAAAAGAATTAAGAAAATTAGAATTAGTTGCATGTCCTACAGCTGGAGCTTGTGGAGGACAATTTACTGCAAACACTATGGCGTGTGTTTCAGAGGCAATTGGTTTAGCATTGCCTTATTCAGCAGGAACACCTGCTCCCTACGAAGAAAGAGATAAATATGCAAAAGCAAGTGGTAGAATTGTAATGGAATTATTAGCAAAAAAAATTAAACCAAGAGATATCGTTACAAGAAAAGCATTAGAAAATGCTGCAACAATAGTTGCTGCAACTGGTGGTTCAACCAATGCAGCATTACACTTACCAGCAATTGCAAATGAAGCTGGAATTAAATTTGATTTAATGGATGTTGCAAAGATATTTAAAAAAACTCCTTATCTTGCTGATTTAAAACCAGGTGGAAAATATGTTGCTAAAGATATGTGGTTAGCAGGTGGTGTACCTATGCTTTTAAAAACTTTATATGATGGTGGTTATATTCATGGCGACTGTATGACCGTTACTGGAAAAACAATGAAAGAAAATTTAAAAGGAATTAAATTTAATCCAAAACAAAAAGTTTTAAGAGCATACAACAGACCATTATCACCTGATGGTGGTGTTGTAGGATTAAAAGGTAATTTAGCTCCAGAAGGAGGGATTGTTAAGATTGCTGGACTTAAAAAATTACAATTTACTGGAAGAGCAAGATGTTTTGATAATGAAGAAAGCGCGATGAAAGCAGTTCAAAGTAGAAAATATAAAGATGGTGATGTAATTATTATTAGATACGAAGGTCCAGTAGGTGGACCAGGCATGAGAGAAATGCTTTCAACAACAGGTGCAATTTATGGACAAGGCAAAGGAGAAAAAGTTGCTTTAATAACTGATGGAAGATTTTCAGGTGCAACGAGAGGTTTTTGTGTTGGTCACGTTGGTCCAGAAGCAGCTTTAGGGGGACCTATTGCTCTTTTACGTAACGGAGATGTTATTGATATTGACGCTAAAAAAGGAACTATTAACGTTCGATTAACTAGAGCTCAATTAGCTTCAAGAAAAAGAAAATGGAAAGCTAAAAAATCTGATTTTGGATCAGGCACTCTTTGGAAATATGCACAAACAGTTGGACCTGCTTATTTAGGAGCGCCTACCCATCCTGGTAAGAAAAAAGAAGTAAAAGATTACTCTAAAATTTGATGAAAAAAAAAATATTAATTGTTACTGCTGATTATTACAAAGAAATATCATTAGGATTATTAAAAAGTGCAAAAAGTTTAATACCAAAAAATTTTAATAGCAAAAATATTAATGTGCCTGGAGTTTTTGAAATACCAGTCACGATTTCAAAAAATATTAATAAATATGATGCATTTATAGTTCTTGGTTGTGTTATTAAGGGAGAAACCCCACACTTTGATTTTATATCTCAAGCATCTATCAACGCCATTATGAAAATATCAATTAAATCAAAAAAACCTATTGGTATGGGTATAATTACTTGTCTCACAAAAAAACAAGCAGTTGCAAGGAAAAGAAAAGGTGCTGAAGCTACCAAAGCTATTCTATCAATCTTATCTCAAAAATGAGAACAAATTTTAGTCCTCGCAATAATCCAAGAGTTATAATTATTCAAAAATTATACGGAAAATTTTTTAATAAAGAAGAAATTTTAGAGTATCCAAAACATAGGTTTAAAAAATTTATTAAGGACATTGTTTCTGGAACTATAGAACGAGAAGATCTTATAGTAGAAGAACTCAATAAAAATTTTGAAAAAAAAATTTCTTTTAAAAATCTTGATAAAATATTACAGGTGGTTTTAAAATCTGCAACATATGAATTACTATATAAGCCTAATTTATCAATTAATATTATTATAAAAGAATATCTTGATGCATCAAATTTTTTTATAAATGATAAGCAAATAAAATATCTAAATGTTCTTTTAGATAAAATGGCAAAAAATATAAGATCATCAAATGCATGAATTTGATATTATAAGAAAATATTTTTTAAAATTATCATTAAATAATAAGAGTGCCCTAAGACTTAATGATGATGTTTTTTTTGATAAATCAAAAAAATTAGTTGTAACAGTAGATACATACGAAAAAGGTGTTCATTTTATCAATTTTAAAAAACCAGAACTAGTTATTAAAAAAATACTAAGATCTTCTCTTTCAGATATAATTTGTAAAGGAGTTAAACCAAAATATTATTTTATCTCAGCATCGGGAAATAATATTTACTTTTCAAATACAAATTTACTTAAAATTTCAAAATCATTAAGAGAAGAACAAAAAAGATATAATATTCACTTATGTGGTGGGGATACTACTAGGTCAAAAAAATTAAGTTTCACAATAATTTGCATTGGCTTTGCAAATAAAATTATATTAAGAAACAATACTAAATTAAATGATGATATTTATGTTACTGGAAATTTAGGGGACAGCTTTATTGGACTCGAAATGTTAAAAAATAAAATCAAACTCAATTATAGACTAAAAAAATATTTTGAAAAAAAATATTTTCTTCCTGATTTACATATTAATTTAATTAAAAGACTAAGCAAAATTGCAAATAGTTCAATAGATTTATCTGACGGGTTAATTGCAGATTTAGAAAAGTTAATTAATAAACAAAATTTCTCCTACAAGATATATTTAGACAAAATACCGATTTCTAAAAATCTTAAAAAATTAATTATTACAAAAAAATTAAAAAAGCTATCATGCATTTCAAATGGTGATGATTATCAGATACTTTTTACAGCTTCACGATCAAAATCTAGAATCGTAAGACAAATATCTAAATCTTTGGGAATAAGAATTTCTAAAATTGGAAAAATATGCAAGTCTTCTCTAAAACCTCAAATAATCGATCAAAATGGGGCAAAAATTAACCTTAAATCTAAAGGTTATTACCACAAATTCTAAAAGTTAATTATTGCCTTTTATATCTTTTTTTGTATTGTGCGGATTTTAATAACTAACAACCAACAACTTAATTAAGGTAATTATGAGTTCATCAGTAGAAACTATACTTTTATACACAATAACAGCAGGTTTTTTATCAATTGTTTATGGATATTTTACAGGTAAAAATATTTTAAATTCAAGTGCAGGGAATGCAAAAATGCAAGATATTGCCTCTGCAATTCAAATCGGTGCGAAAGCTTACTTGGCAAGACAATATAAAACAATTGCTATTGTTGGAATAGTTGTTTTGGTTATTGTAAGCATAGCATTTAGTCCTCTTGTTGGTTTAGGTTATCTTATAGGTGCAACGTTATCAGGTATCGCTGGTTATGTTGGAATGTTAGTTTCGGTTGAAGCTAATGTTAGAACAGCAGAAGCGTCTAGAAAAGGTTTAGCTAGCGGTCTCTCTGTTGCATTTAAGTCTGGAGCTGTAACTGGAATGTTGGTAGCTGGTTTAGCTTTACTTTCAATCGCAGTTTATTATTATTTATTATTAAAATTTGATGTTGAAGAAAGAAAAATTGTTAACGCATTAGTAGCACTAGGATTTGGAGCTTCACTCATCTCAATTTTTGCAAGATTAGGTGGAGGTATTTTTACAAAAGGTGCGGACGTTGGTGCTGACTTGGTTGGTAAAGTAGAAGCTGGTATACCTGAAGATGATCCAAGAAATCCAGCCGTTATTGCTGACAATGTTGGTGATAATGTTGGTGACTGTGCTGGAATGGCTGCTGATTTATTTGAAACTTATGCTGTAACAATAGTTGCTACTATGGTTTTATCATCTATCTTTTTTCCAGGTGATATGTCTATGATGATTTATCCTTTAACAATAGGTGGCGCATGTATTTTAACTTCGATCATTGGTACATTTTTTGTAAAACTTGGTAGAAGTAAAAATGTAATGGGGGCATTATATAAAGGTTTTGTTGTTTCAGCCTTAGCTTCTTTGGCTATATTATATCCTGTAACTGATTTTGTTTTAGGCTTAGATAATTTATATAATTTAAATAATAAATCTTTCTCAGGAATGGATTTGTATTATTGTGGAGTTATTGGATTAGTAATAACTGGTTTATTAATTTGGGTAACAGAATATTACACTGGTACTAACTATAGGCCTGTAAGAAGTGTTGCAAATTCCTCAACAACTGGACACGGCACTAATGTGATCCAAGGTTTAGCAATTTCTCTAGAGGCTACTGCTATACCAGCTTTAATAATTGTGGCTGGTATTTTATTGACTAATTATATCGCAGGTTTATTTGGAATAGCTATTGCAGTAACTACAATGTTGGCTTTAGCAGGAATGGTGGTTGCTCTAGATGCATATGGTCCTGTGACTGATAACGCAGGTGGTATCGCTGAAATGTCAAAACTACCTAATAACGTAAGAAAAACCACTGATGCTTTGGATGCAGTTGGGAATACAACTAAAGCTGTAACTAAAGGATATGCTATTGGCTCTGCAGGATTAGGGGCTTTAGTCCTTTTTGCAGCCTACACAGAAGATATAAAACATTTTTCAAAAGTTGCTGGATCTAAATTAGAAGGAATAGTAGTCACATTTGATTTATCAAACCCATATGTTGTTGTTGGTTTATTAATTGGTGGTATGCTTCCATATCTATTTGGATCTATGGGTATGCAAGCGGTCGGTAGAGCAGGGGGAGCAGTAGTAATTGAAGTAAGAAGACAATTTAAAAAATTTCCAGGTATTATGAAAAGAAAACAAAAACCTGACTATGCAAAGTTAGTAGATTTATTGACTGTAGCTGCGATTAAAGAAATGATAATTCCTTCCTTGTTACCTGTTTTATCTCCAATTGTTTTATATTTCATCATTTTTGCTATCGGTGGTCAAGTGGCTGCCCTAGCATCTGTTGGTGCAATGTTATTAGGAGTAATTATAACAGGACTTTTTGTTGCTGTTTCGATGACTGCAGGTGGAGGCGCATGGGATAATGCAAAAAAATATATTGAGGATGGAAATCATGGAGGAAAAGGTTCTGAGGCACATAAAGCTGCTGTAACGGGGGATACTGTTGGAGATCCATATAAGGATACAGCCGGTCCAGCTGTAAATCCAATGATTAAAATTACTAATATAGTTGCGTTATTATTATTAGCAGTTATTGCAGGTTAATTGTTTCTTTTACGTTTTCCTAAAGGATCATTAACTTTTTGTCTCATACTGGATAGAAAATCGTATATAAAACTTTGTTTCTTATAATCTATTTCTGTTTCAGTTGAGACTATTTTTAGGTCTTTCATTTTATTTAAGTCATAAAATTCCTTTTTTACTAAAATACCTCTATTATCAATTTCAAGTATTAAAACGTTATTTTGTAAAAATTTTTTTTTACCTAACTTTATAAGACTGTCTGTTGTTATTTTTCTCTCTATATAAAAATATAAATCGTTATTAAACGTGCTTTTTACTGACGGAGGACCAAGTAATTTAGTTATATCGTTTTTATTGCTTTTTGATACAACTATTAAATCACTTTTTTTCTTTAATAAATTGATACCGTGATGATCTACTCTTTTTTCAAAATTGCAATTTGAAGCAAATAGAATTATTAATACAGGTATAAAAAATTTTTTCATGAAAGAATATTATATACATCTTTATAATAAATTAATTGAATTATCTAGAAATAAAGTACTTTACAAAGATTTTAAATCACAAGACTCATTTTCTGATAGATTGACTTTTTTTCTCATACATTTTGCTTTATTTTTTAAAGCTTATAAAAATGATAATAGTAAAATCTTACTTCAAGAAATTTATGATTTTATATTTAGACAATTAGAATTAAGTATTAGAGAAATAGGTTACGGCGATCAATCAATCAATAAAAAAATGAAAGATTATATAAATTTATTTCATGATATGATTGATAAATTCCACTTTTGGGATGATTTATCTATTAAAGAAAAGGAGAAAATATTAGCCAATTATGCTGTAAGCTCAAAAAATATGACTTTCCTACTAGATTATTTTGAAAATTATTTACAATCTCTTCAAAAAAACACTTTAAATTCCTATATAAAAAGTGTAATTAAAACTTAATTATGGCTGTTCCTAAACGTAAACAAACACCCTCAAGAACTGGTATGAGACGTGCCAAAAATATGAAGTTTTCTACAAAAAATATTGTAGAAGATAAAAAATCAGGTGAGTATAGGCTTTCTCATCATTTGGATTTAAAAACTGGAATGTATAAGGGAAGACAGGTTTTAGATCCCAAAGAATAAATAAAATTCTATCATGAATAATCTAATTAAAATTGCAGTTGATGCAATGGGTGGTGACGGTTCACCAAAGAAAATAATTGATGGTCTGATTTATAATCATAACAAAAATAAGGAAAATTTTTTCAAAATCTTTGGAAAAAAAAATGAGATTGATAATTGTCTAAATAATCAGATAGATAAAAATTTTTTTGAAATAATTGATACAGATGATGTAGTAAAAAGCACTGATAGTCCCCTTGAAGCTGCAAAGCGAGGAAAACAAACTAGTATGTGGCTATCTATTGAAAGTGTAAAAAATAAAGATACTGATATTGTAATATCTGCTGGAAATACTGGAGCTTTACTTGTTATTGCCAAACTTAACCTAAAGATGATTGAGAATATAGATAAACCTGCTCTATCCGCTTTGTGGCCAAATAAAAAGGGAATGAGTGTTGTTCTTGATCTAGGAGCGAATATAGAATGTAGTTCAAAAAATTTAGTTGATTTTTCGATTATGGGAGCTTCTTTATATAAATCCTTATACCCTTTTGAAAATCCTAATGTTGCTTTACTAAATATAGGATCTGAGGAGTTAAAAGGTAATGAAACTATAAAAGATACATTTCAAATTTTGAATTCAAAAAAAACTGAAAATTTCAGCTTTGCTGGCTATATAGAAGGAAATCAACTTATGCAAGGAGAGGTAAATGTAATTGTTTCAGATGGTTTTACAGGTAACGTAGCACTAAAAACTGCAGAGGGTACTGCTAATTTCATAACAAGTGAATTAAAAAAAGCACTATCTGGTTCAATACTTGGTAAAATTTCCTCACTTTTAAATCTTAAGAATCTTAAAAATTTTAAAAAAAGATTAGATCCGAGATTATATAATGGAGCAATATTTATAGGACTAGATGCTCCTGTTGTGAAGAGTCATGGGGGAACAGACTACATAGGGTTTTCTAATTCTATAGATGTGTGTAATAAAATTGTAAAAGGGGATTTAATAAATAAGATTAAGGAAAATATAAGATAAGTGAGAATTAATTTAACTAAAAAAGATTTAGTAAATGTTGTTTATATGCAGGTTGGCTTCTCTAAACAAATTTCTGAAAATTTAATTGAGGAATTTTTATCTTTAATAATGTTAAATCTAAAAGAAGAAAAAATTGTTAAATTATCTAAATTTGGAACTTTTTCAATAAGATCTAAAAAATCAAGAGTTGGAAGAAACCCTAAGACAAAAGAAAAAAAAGAAATTTCAAAAAGAAATGTTGTTTTATTTAATCCATCAAAAGAATTTAGAAACTATATTAACATTAAGAATGATGACTAAATCTGATGGCGCATACAAAACTATTGGTGAAGTAGTCAAAATCTTAGGTTTAAGCTCAAAAAAGGGTAACTCTTTGCCAACTCACACAATCAGATTTTGGGAAAAAAACTTTAAACAAATAAAACCAAAAATTCTTAATGGAAATAGAAGATATTATGATGAGAAAAATATTGATATTTTAAGGAAAATTCATTTCCTTTTAAAAGAAAAAGGTATGACTATCAAGGGAGTCAAAAAAATTTTAGATAAAAATAAATCATTAAAACTTGACGAATTCTCAAATCAATCTATAAATGCTAACACTGTTAGAAAAAGATTACTCAAAATTTCTAGCTTACTTAAAGGTTTAAAAAAATAATTATGGCAAAAAAAACTCACGTTAAAGTTAGACTTGTTCCAGAATCAAAACCAGATAGTCCTTTCTTTTATTATGTAAAAAAACCTGCAGGTGGTGAAAAAGCTAAGATAAAATTAAAAGCTAAAAAATATAATCCTTCTACAAGAAAACATGAAATTTTTGTAGAAAAAAAACTTCCACCTCATAGCAAATAATTATTTTTTTTTAAAATTTCGTTTTTCGTAGTCAATATAAGACCATATCATATTCTTCCATATACGTTCTGTAATTCTAGGGTCTATATTATTTTTTAATGATTTTTTTTTAATATTTCTTAATATTATTTTTATTCTATTTTGATCAACTATTTGATTTTTATATTCTTTAAGTTTTAAAACTTTTTTGACTAAATCAGTTCTTTTCTTAATTATCTTGATAAGAGAATTATCAAGTTTATCTAATTCTAATCTGATTTTACTTAATTTTTTTCTTTTTAAAGGCGACATTTATTTATTTGGATAATTAAAAAATTATTATATTTATGCGATGATGTATACAGTAAATACAAAAATTAATAATCAACTATCTATTTGGTTAATTTCAATGTTTTGGATTATTTCGATCATGATAGTTATTGGTGGTTTAACGAGATTAACTGACTCAGGTTTATCAATTACTAAATGGCAGTTGTTAACAGGTTTTTTACCACCATTAAGCCAAAATGAATGGATAACATATTTTAATTTATACAAAGAAATTCCAGAATTTAAATTACAAAATTTTAATATGAGTTTAGAAGAATTTAAAATTATTTTTTGGTGGGAGTGGGCTCATCGTTTTTTTGGAAGATTAATTGGAATTTGTTTTTTATTACCACTTATATACTTTTCATTTAAGATTAAATTTTCAAAGTTAATAAATTTATATTTTATATTTTTTTTAATTTGTCTCCAAGGTTTTATTGGATGGTACATGGTACAAAGTGGGTTAAATGATAGGGTTGATGTTAGCCATTTTAGACTTTCAGTTCATTTGTTAATTGCTTTTATAATCTTATCATTAATATTTTGGAATTATCTTAAAATAAAAATAAACAGCTGTTTCACAAACAAATTAAATCCAATAATACCTTTTTTATTTTTAGTGTTAATTTTTATCCAAATTGTTTTAGGTGCTTTTGTGTCTGGCATGGATGCAGGGAAAATATATAATTCTTGGCCATTAATGGGAAATTCTTATTTTCCTGATGATAATAATTTTATAAATTTATTTGAATTATCCGTCTTTAGTGATCCATCATTAGTACAATTCTTGCACAGAAACATTGCATATTTGATTGTTATATTTTATTTAGGAATTTTTTACAAAATTTATAAAAATAGAGTCTATAATTTATATAAATCTATTAATATTTTGGGTTGTTTAATTTTTATACAAATCATTTTAGGAATTTTTACATTAATATATGGTGCACAGATATTAATTGCATCTATGCACCAAATAAGCTCAATTTTTTTAGTTAGTTCTTGTATCTACTTTTATTATCTTAATACAAAATTTAACTAACCGCTTTTAAATTACCCTTTGATGATTTATTTAAAGCTTGATCTAGATCTTCGATTATATCATCTATATGCTCTAGACCGATACATAATCTAACATAACTTTGAGTAACTCCTGACGCTGCTAGTTCTTTTTCATTTAATTGGCTATGTGTTGTACTAGCTGGATGTATAGCTAAACTTCTAGCATCTCCAATGTTTGCAACATGATAAAACATTTTTAGAGACTCAATAAATTTTTGGCCAGCTTCAAGACCACCTTTTAATTCAATACCAACCATAGGTCCATTACCTCCATTAAGATATTTCTTAGCTCTATCTGCAATATGTTTTTCATGTTCTGTTGAGTATATAACTCTTGTTACCTCTTTATGTTTTTTTAAAAAATGAACAACTTTTTCGGCATTATCACAATGCTGTTTCATTCTTAAAGCAACAGTTTCTAATCCCTGAATAATTGCAAATGCATTATCAGGAGCTAAAGCTGAACCAAGGTCTCTTAATAAACAAACTCTAGCTCTCACAGCGAATGGAATATTTGCTCCTGTAAGTTCTGGTACAGCTTTACCCCAAATAACTCCACCATAACTATTATCGGGTTCATTAAAAAGTGGTTGTCTTTTTGGATCTGCGGTCCAATCAAAATTACCACTATCAACAATACTGCCTGCCACCGCTGTTCCATGACCGCCTATATATTTAGTTAAAGAATGAATTACTACGGCTGCGCCATGATCTATCGGCCTACATATAACTGGGGCTGCTGTATTATCCATAATTAAAGGTATATTATATTTTCTACCAATATCTGAGACCTCTTTGATAGGGAATACTCTCAAATATGGATTTGGTAAAGTTTCTCCGTAAAAAGCTCTCGTTTTATCATCAATTACTTTTTCAAAATTTTTAGGATCTTTGGGATCTGCATATCTCACTTCAATACCAAGCTTACTCAAGGTATGTGTAAATAATGATACAGTACCACCGTAAAGATCTGTTGAACTCACAATATTATCACCTGACTGAGCCACATTTAATACTGCAAAAGTTGAGGCAGTCTGACCAGAAGAAACTGTTAAACAAGCTAATCCATTTTCTAAAGCTGCCACTCTTTTTTCAAGAACATCATTTGTTGGGTTCATTATTCTTGTGTAGATATTACCAAACTCTTTTAGTGCAAAAAGATTAGCTGCGTGTTCTGTACTTTTAAATTGATAGGATGTAGTTCTATAAATTGGAACAGCTACAGCATTTGTTGTTGGATCGCTTCTATAATCTCCACCATGAATAGCGATGGTTTCAGGGTTTTTTCTTTTTTTACTCATTTTACTCCTTTTTTAGTGCTTTAACTTAATGTAAGGCGCACAATACAGTTCAAATGCCTACCGATTATTTAATGAAATTTCCTGTTTAGCAGTTTTAACGCCCGCAATAGGAACAAATCGGCAAACCATTTTTAGCATATTAGACTTTATTTACAACATAAATATCAATTTGACATTGTTACTAATAATAGTATTAATCCTCGCACAATGACTAAATTCCTAAAAAAAGACCAATTATCATCATCATGGTACGAGATAGATGCCAAAGATGCTGTAGTTGGAAGATTGGCTACTATAATATCTAAGATTATTAGAGGAAAAAATAAGAATACTTATACACCACATATGGATGATGGAGATTTTGTAATTGTTAAAAATATCGAGCAAATAAAGTTTACTGGTAAAAAATTTCAAAATAAAAAATATTACAAACACACAGGTTATCCTGGTGGAATTAAAGAAACTACACCTGAAAAACTCAGTGAAAAAAAACCGGGTGAGATTTTAAAACTTGCAGTAAAAAGGATGTTACCTGGAGGTGTACTTGGAAAAAAACAACTTAGTAAATTAAAAATTTATTCTGGTAATGAGCATCCACATAGTTCACAAAATCCAAAAATCGTTGATTTAAATCAGATGAATAACAAAAATATAATTAGAAATTAAAATGCAAAACACTCAAAATGATATTAAATCTCCAAAATTAAAACTTGATTTTAAAGATAGCAAATATGCTACAGGGAGAAGAAAAACATCAATTGCAAAAGTTTGGTTAAAAAAAGGTTCAGGAAAAATTTATGTAAATGGAAAATTATATAATGAATATTTTTCGAACGATAACCACAAAATGCAGATAATACGTCCCTTTGAATTAATTAAACAAGCCACTGAATATGATGTGCGATGCAGCGTAAGGGGAGGTGGACCTACAGGTCAAGCAGGAGCTATGGTTCATGGAATTTCAAAGGCACTCGTCTTATTTGATGAAAAATTAAAAACAACCTTAAAAACTGAAAAATTGACCACTAGAGATTCTAGAGCGGTTGAAAGGAAAAAACCTGGTAGAAAAAAAGCCAGAAGAAGTTTCCAATTTTCTAAAAGATAATTTTTTTTTAAATTTAAACTGCTATAATATAAAATGCGCAAGCTAAATGCTTTAATTGCTGGATCTACAGGTTACATAGGTGTTCAATTAATAAAATTATTAATTAAACACAAAAATATAGATATTAAATATCTGTGTGGAAATAGTTCAGTTGGTAAAAAAATATCTTATTTCGACAATCAACTTAAATCAAAAAAATTACCAAAAATTGTTAAATACAACAAAAAATATTTAAATCATGTTGATATAATTTTTACTGCATTACCTAATGGTGAAGCACAAGAAATCTCAAAACATTTATTAACAAAAAATACTTTAATTGATTTAGCTGCAGATTTTAGATTAAATAAAGCCACTGAATATTTAAAATGGTATAAAAAAAAACATAAGGCTATAAAAAATATAAACAAAAGCATTTATGCACTTCCTGAAATTACTGGAAAAAAAGTAAAAAATTTTAAGATTATAAGTTGCCCCGGTTGTTATCCAACTTCAATACTTTTGCCAATAATACCCTTGGTTAAAAACAAATGCCTTAGTCTGAAAAATATAATAATTGACTCAAAATCAGGATATTCAGGTGCTGGTAGAGGTGTACATATTAAATATAAGGGAAAAAATTTATATGAATCTTTAAAGGTATATGGAATTAGTTTTCATCGACATAATTCAGAAATAGATCAAGAACTTAAAAAATATACAAATTCAAAAATAAATTTTATTTTTACACCACATCTCACACCAATGTTTAGAGGTATTTTAAGTACTATATATGTCGATTTAAAAAGTGGACACTCAATTAAAAAAATAGTTTCCTTACTAAAAGAATTTTACAAAAATTGCAGATTTGTAAAAATTCTTAAAAATGATACTCAAATAAGCACTAATGATGTAATTAATAGTAATAATTGTTTAATTTCAGTCTGTAAATCAAAATATAAAAATAAAGTTATTATACTGTCAGCTATAGATAATTTGATAAAAGGGGGTGCTGGTCAGGCTGTGCAAAATATGAATATAAAGTTTGGTTTTAAAGAACAAGAAGGACTAAAATGAAAAAAATTTTGATACTTTTATTAATACTAATTTCATCTTGTTCATCAAATATGGTTAAAAATGATTTTGTTTTTTCTAATGATATGAATTTTGATGAATTCCAAGTAATGCTTGAAGAGTATTCTAAAAATAAATCTTACCCAAATATAGACAATTAAATGAAAAAAATAACTAATATTGCAATAGTTGGTTTAGGGCAGATAGGTGTTTATCTCTATAATGAATTAAGAATTAGAAAAAAACAAATTGAAAATAAAACAGGTAATAAAATAAAGGTTGTTGCAATTTCAGCTAGGAATAAAAATAAAAAAAGAAAATTTAACATTGATAAAAAAATTTTTTACTCAAATCCATTTAAAATTTTTACTGAAGAAAAAATTGATATTCTCTTTGAATGTATTGGTCTTTCTGATGGTGTATCCAAAAAAATAGTTGAAACAGCTTTGAAAAAAAAAATACACGTAATTACACCTAACAAAGCTTTGATTGCTAAGCATGGTGACTATTTAGCAAAATTAGCAGAAAAAAATTTAGTTAACCTGGAATTTGAAGCTTCTGTAGCAGGAGGCATTCCAATTCTAAGAACTATTAAAGAGGGATTAGCAACTAATAAGATAACTAAAATTCACGGAATTTTAAATGGAACTACAAATTACATCTTAACCGAAATGGAAAAATCTCATGAAAATTTTGATGCAGTTCTAAAAAAAGCTCAGAATTTAGGTTATGCAGAACCAGGAAATCCAAAATTGGATTTAAACGGTTTTGATGCTTTTGCAAAAGTAAGAATTTTATCAGCTTTGGCATTTAATAATCGTATTTCTAAAAGTAAATGCATAATGGAAGGTATAGAAAATATAGATTTAAAAGATATCAAAATAGCAGATCAACTAAATTTAAGAATAAAATTACTAGGCATTTCTCAAATCATAGAAAATAAATTATTTGAAACTGTTCATCCCTGTCTGGTAAGCAAAGACTCATATATAGGCAATGTCAATGGGGTCATGAATGCGGTAATTACTCAAGGAAAACCAGTGGGTGAAAGTGTTTTACAGGGCGAGGGGGCTGGGCCCGGTCCAACATCATCATCATTACTTTCAGATTTATTATCTATAATGAGAGGTAACATTAAAAAACCTTTTGGCATTTCATCAGAAAAAAGAAAAATTCTTACTACATTTAATAATAATAAATACACGAATTCATTATATTTAAGATTTGAAGTCAAAGATGAACCTGGTGTTCTATCATTAATTACTAATAGACTTGCAAAATATGATGTTTCGATAAAAAGAATTATACAAACTCCAGACAAAAAAAATAATTTAGCAACAATAGTCATTATAACTCACAAAACGTCAGAGCTTAATATTAAGAATTGTTTATCTATTTTCAAAAATAATAAATATATAAGAAAGCTTCCAGTATTAATAAGACTTTATAACTAATGTTTTCAATAATAATACCAACTTTAAATAATCTGGAATATCTTAAATTATGTGTCAAAAGTATTAAAAAAAATTCAAAATATAACCATCAAATAATACCTCATGTTAATATAGGTAATGACGGCACAATAGAATTTCTTAAATCTGAAAATATTGAATACACATTCACAGAACATAACTCTGGTATCTGTGAAGGAATGAACAAAGCAGCTAAAAAAGCTAACTTTAATTATATTTTATATTCACATGATGATTTCTATTTTTGTCCTGAGTGGGATAAAGTTATGTTAGAAGAGATAAACAATATTGGTCATAATAGATTTTATATTTCTGGTATAATGATGAACAATGGACCATTGAAATATGACTGTGGAAACAGTCTTAAAGATTTTGATGAACTAAAACTTCTAAAAAATTACAAAAATATTAATCATTATAATTTTCAAGGTTCAACATGGGCTCCTCACTTAATTCATAAGAAATTATGGAATGAAGTAGGTGGATTTAGTGAAGAATATTACCCCGGCACAGGTTCCGACCCAGATCTTAATATGAAATTGTGGAAATCAGGTGTTAGAATTTTTAAAGGGTTAAATGATTGTAAGGTTTATCATTTTGGTTCTATCGTCTCTAGAAAATACAGAGATCACCCTACAATTAAGACGGAGTCTGGGAGTAAAGGAGGAAAAATTTTTTTATTGAAATGGGGTATTACCTTCAGATTTTTTAAAAAACACTATTTAAGATCGGACACTAAATATCTAGGAGAATTATTGAGTCCAAAAAAGAATTTCCAATTTTATTTAGAATTAATAATTTGTAAATTGCATTATATATATTTAAAAATTTTTAATTCAAATTTATACAAATGAATATTTATATTAGATTAAATATTATAACTTAATTTTATTTAATGCGTTATTTTTAAATAAATTTGCTTCTTGAATATATCTTCTTACCATTTGAGTAGTTTTATGGCCTGTCATTGCCATTATACTTCTTTCATCAGCGCCAATTTCAGCTGTGGATGTTGCAAAACCGGACCTTAAACTATGACCTGCATATTTAGTTTTATCTAATCCTGCTAAAAGTGCATATCTTTGGATTGTTAGTGCAACAGTTTTATCAGATATATTAAATATCCTACCAGCATTTATCTTTGCATAATTAATCCATTCTTTTAATGATATTACTGGACAATAAATTTTATTTTCAAAGTAGGGGATTGCCTTAGTCATTCCAAGACCAGTTTGATCCGTTTTAGATCTTCTTACTAATATCTTTACCCCTTCGTTTACGAAATCAATATCTTCATATTCAATTGAAACCAATTCTGATCTTCTAAAACCACCTGCAAAGCCAATTAATATTAAAGCTCGGTTTTTATATTTTTTATACTCATTTTTATCCTCATTAATTACATTAATAATTGATTTTAAATCATTGATTAGTATAGGTTTTTTAGATATTTGTTTTACGCCCATCTTTCTCTTTATTCCCATTAAATTTTCAGCAATTATAGGATGTTTTGTATCGATGTAATGCCCTTTTAATCTATGAATAACTTTAATGGAGGCTAATCTTCGCTTCAGTGTGCTAAATTTACTAAAAGAACTCAAGTGTGTAAGATATAAAGCAATGATCTTTGGATCACTAGGCATATAGTTAAATCCATTTTTTCCACAAAACTCTTTAAAATCAATGAAATCTGCCTGATAAGCTCTTAATGTGTTATGAGCTTTAGAATTTTTTAAATTCTTTAAAGTTTCTAATTCAAGGTTTTTAACATCAGTTATTAAATTACTCATATTTTTCCGATAACCATTAATTATCGGAAACTATATAATAGGTGATTTTTAATGTCAATAGTTTAAATTAAAAAATTATGGGTTCAATAGATGGAGAAATTCCTGCAGTATGGTTTTTAATCAGCTCGATTGGTTTTGTTATATTAACTTTTATTCAATATCGAAACACTGGTAAAAGCTTTAATACAATATTCTTGTCTTTAATGGCTATTATTTTCTTTGTAAGTTACATTATTTTATTAATTCCACGATAAAAATCAATGCAGGGAACAAAATTTCAATTAAAAGTCTGGAAATACCTTAAAACTATACCAAAAGGTAAAGTAAAAACCTATAAACAGGTGGCTATTGGCATAAAAAGACCTAAATCGGCTCGTGCTGTAGCTAATGCTTGTGCTAAAAACCCATATGCTCCAAAAATACCCTGTCATAGAGTGATTAGAACTGATGGGGCTCTTGGAGGCTACTCTGGGAGAGGTGGAATTAAGCAAAAGCTCAAATTACTTAGGTCTGAAAAGGTAGAAATTTAGCCCTATTTTTAGGCTTTTTTGCATTAAAAAAGTAAGTAAAATCAACGTTTTTTGATTTTTTTAATTGATTTCATATAAATTAGCAAAGTTCACCCTTCAGTTGTACCATATTTGAGGCTTTACTTAAAATAGACCCCTCTATGGCCGTTTAAATGGTATATTCAATTAGTGCATCGCTCTACTATTCAACTATATCAACACTTTTAGACCACCCTATTTTTCAATCAATTTAATATTTGGTATGGTTAAAAAAGCTTAATTTTATTAGTTTTTTTAACATTTTTCATTATTTAGCAAAAACTGAGAACCTATTAAAGCAATTATGTGTGTTTATATTCTAGATCAGCCTTAATTTTATAATATTTTATATTTTAAAAAAATATAATAAAAACAACAATTTAAATCAGATACTTAATGTAATACTTTAGATATTAGTAAATAAATAATACCTATTATTTTACTTTTTTAACTAAGTTTTCTCTTCTAGAGATGTAGATTCCACTTAATACAATAATAAATAATCCTAAGAAAGTCCAATTATCAGGGAAATCGCTAAAGAAATAATAACCTATAATGATGTTTGTAATGATCTCAAAATAACTAAATGGAGCTAATTTAGAAGCATCAGCATATTTGAGAGACAGTATTAAGAATAAATGTCCTATGCAGGCAAATATACCTATGGCAGCCATCATAGACCACTGATTTAAGCTAGGTTTAACCCATACAAATGGCATTACAGTGGATATAATTATGGCCCCTACTACACCAGTTAACAATAAAGTTAATAAGGGGTTGTCTGAGGTACTTAGTTTACGAGTAATGATTAAATAAAACCCATACATTACACCTGTTCCAAGAGCAGCTATACTTGCTAAGTTAATTTCAACAAAACCTGGTCTTATAACTACCAAAGAACCTATAAAACCTATAATTACTGCAGACCATCGTCTAAACCCTACTTTCTCACCTAAAAAAATTGGAGAAAACGCTGTAACAATTAAAGGAGCAACAAAAGCTAAAGTTAATGCTTTGGCTAAAGAGATTACTGAGATTGCATAAAAGAAACAAATGTTAGCTGTTAAAAGAATTAAACCTCTTATCAACTGTAATTTTGGTTTATCAGTCCATACAAGGTTTTTTCGAAAAAAGAAAAACATAATTGGAAAAGTGAATGCAACAGTAAAGAAATATCTTGCCCATGTAATTTGTAACACTGGAAGATCTGCACTTAAGTATTTTGCAAATCCATCCATTATTGGAAGCATTACCCATGCTAAAAGATTAAATATTATAGCCTTCATATATATGAAGGATATAGATTAATTAAAGTATTTTAAAGCAAAGAATACAACAATTGGGATTGTTATAAAAGACATCAGAGTTGATACAACAATAGTACTTGCAACACTATCAACTATTTTTTTGGGTGAATATATTGAAGCCACAAGATAATTAAGAACAGCACTTGGCATAGAGCATTGTATTAATAAAACACCTGCAGCAAAACCTTCCAAATTAAAATATAAGATTAATAAATAACCAATTATAGGGCCAACTATTACTCGTCCTATAGATGAAAATATTGCCTTATTAAGTGAAAAAACTTTTAACCTTGTCAATGCTATACCTAATGACATCAAGATTAGGAATATCGTTGCATACATAAGTAAAAAAGTAGTATTTTCAACAAATCCTGGGAGCTCTACATCATAATAAAGTAAAAATATTGAAATTAAAATTGCATAAAACGGGGGACTTTTAAGAATAACATTTATACTAAATTTTCTATCAGCTAAAAATACACCTAATGTAAAATGGCATAAGATAATTAGAGCGGATATCGCCGCTGAAACACCGAGACCCTGTGCACCATATGCAAATAAACAAATTGGTAAACCCATATTACCTGTATTAGGCATTGTTAATGGCGGAAGTTCTCTAATAATATCTTTAGTATTAAGTAGATATAATATTATTATTCCAGTAATCATAAATAAAATAATAGCTATTGCATAATACCAAAAATAATTTATGAAAATATTGAATGATATATTAACTGGATTTAAAGCATATATTATCATTGCAGGAGTACCTACGTTAGCAGCAAAATTAGTGATAAAAGTTGTATCAATTTTTGGATTTTTTTTACCAAGATAATAACCAATACCCACTACAAAAAATACTGGAAATAAAACCTCAAAAAGTTTTATATAAATTTCCATTAATTAATAGATTCCCAAAAATATTTTTTTTTAATATTAAAAGATTTGTTAATTATAAATTCAGCTATATTTGTAGAATTAAAATACTTGAAATATTTCTTTTTTCCTTGTCTAGCAATTTTATTTCTTAAAATATTATCATTACTAAATTTAATGATTTTTTCAGAAAGATCATTGACGTTTTTGTATAAAATAATTTCATCTTTAGTAAAAAAATTACCAATTTTTGTATTTTCATCAATCATGACAAGTAATCCGTTACCAATTAATTGTGAAAATCTATCGCTACTATAGTATTTCGCAGGTTTACCCTGGCTTAAATTTAAACCTATCTTACATTGAGAAATAGCTAATAAATAATTATCCGCCCAAATAGGTTGAATATTATTCATTCCATACAAATCAAATCTTATGTTTGGTGTAATATCTATTAATTCATTTATAAATGTCTCTCTTTGATCAAATTTCCCTTTTTTTAATATACCTCGATGAACACCGTGGCTCATTGCAAAAAAAACATCATTATTAAAAAATTTATTTTTGTAATTTTCTAATCTCTCGAAAGACTCATCAACTGGATTAGGCATATAAAAAACCTTATGTTTTTTATTTAGTTTTAAAGATTTTGGATCAGTTGTACAAAAACTCGCATCCATTAAATCTATTTTATCAAGAAATCGTTTTTTATTATTTATCCATTCACTATCCATTCTATCAAGAAACCATTGTGCCATTTTAATATTTGGATAATTTTTCTTAATATATTCTAAAGTTTCTTTTTTAATTAGATCCGCATGACCCAAAATTAATATGTCGGGTACATAATTTGAAATTACTTCTAAAAGTTTTTTATTTAATCTTTTAGATCCATTAAGGTCATTAATATTTCGATAATAACTTACAATATCTCTATCACTAAATTCTAAAACACTATGATTTAGTCTAATAAAACCATTATTTAATCTTTTACCAGTATTATAAAAAAGTCTTCCGTTGTGTCTTTCATTAAAGTTGGTAACGTGTAAAATTTTTATTCTATTTTTAAGTTTATTTTTTTGAAAATTTATAATTAATTTTTTTGTAATTAATTCACGATAATTATCTATACGTTTACTAATAAATTTATCAGTCAAATAAAAATTTTCAATAGACTCTTTTTGTAAGAGTTTTAATTTTTTTTTATCAATTATTAAATTTTCAATAGCATCGAACAAAGTTTTTGATTTTAGATTTCTTAAAATTATTCCATTAGTAATGGTTTCGGGAAGACCGCCTCTATTAGAAATTATTACAGCGCATCCTCTACTTGCAGCCTCTAAACTTGTTCTACCGAACGGCTCCTCCCACCTAGAACATGCAACAGCGATACTAGATTTTTTAAAAGTTTCTAAAACTTTTTTATGATCTTGAAAACCTAAATTTTTTAAGTTTTTATGACTTAATATAATTTTTTCTCTAGGTTCATCACCAATAACTAAGGACTTCCAATTTGGATATTTATTTAATATTTTTGTAATAGCTTCTCCAAAAATATCATAACCTTTTGCTGAATTTAATTTACCAACAAATGTTATTAATTTTTCTTTTTTAGATAGATCAATTTTTGTTTTATTTATTGATTGATGAATAACCTCAAGTTTTTTTGATTTATGGTAGAAATTTTTTAGATCTTTTAGAAATTGTTTTTTTGACCATTCACTATTAAATATAATTTTTGAGCAAGTGCTGAGTAAATTAACTCTTTCATTGACTGATTTAGATCCTATCATAGTAATTGGATCATTATGAAAATATAATACTAAATTAGATTTTAATTGAACTAATTGTTCTATGTAGATTGGTCTATTGTGTATTTCAATTATATCAGGATTTATTTTTTTTTGAATTTCTAAGAATTTAGACACATATTCTTTAGATTGACTTCTTAAAATTTTTCTTTTTAAATCAATATTTACATAATTTTTTGAAAGTTTTTTTTTATGACTTGTAGATCCATAAATAATGACCTCATTCTTATATTTACTTAATTTATTTGTAGAACTCACAAAAATAGATACTGCACCAGGATATGTTGGAGAATAATTTTCTTTATAAGGTAAAAGTATTGATACTTTCATTTTTTTTCTAAAAAGTTATATTTAATCTTATTTCTCAATTTGCGGTTTATTTTTAACTCATATTCTTTTTTCATTGCAATTGATTTGGTAGAATATTTTTTTGAATAAATTAATTTCCAATGTTTGCCTTTTGTAAATTTTGCACCTTTTGACGTATTATGCAATGAAAGACGATTATTTATATTTTTTGTATATCCTACATAAGAAATATGTCTATTTTTTAGCTTAGATATTAGCATATAGACAAAAAAAGACATTTTTTGGCGGTCCCTAGGGGAATCGAACCCCTCTTTCGAGGATGAAAACCACGTGTCCTAACCGATAGACGAAGGGACCAAAATTGTGTTTTTTATTGTATAAATAAATATTAATCAAGCTTTATTCAATTTTTTGTTTTTTTCTTATTATTTTTTTCAACCCTGTTGATTTATGTGTAATAAGTGTTTCTGATATAAATTCATTATTTATCAATTCAATTCCAGACACTAGATCACCAGTGGTAATACCTGTCGCACAAAATATAGAATCACCTGTTACAATTTCATCTAACTGGTACTTCTTATTGAAATCTTTAATACCCATTTTTTTTGCTCTTTCTTTATCATCGTTGGTCTCAAATAAAAATCTTCCTTGAAAAAAACAATTAAAAGAATCTAAGGCTGAAGCAGCCAAAACTCCTTCAGGCCCACCACCAATACCTAAAAAAAGATCAACTCCATATTTTTCATCAGTCACTAAAAGAGCTCCTGAAACATCACCATCAGTGATTAATTTCAGATTCACACCAATTTTTTTTAAATCCTCAATTATCTTCTTGTGTCTTGGTCTATCCAAAATACACGTAGTTATATCCTTGGGTTTTTTACTTTTATAATCACATAAATTATAAATATTGTCTTTTATTGTAAAATCTAGATCGACAACTCCTTTCTCACTTACCTTTGCTGAAATCTTATTCATATAAGTTTCCGGAGCATTAAATAAATTTGATCTACCAGATACAGCGATAACTGATAAGGCTCCTGGCAAATTATTTGCTGCAAAATTTGTTCCCTCCAGTGGATCAACAGCTATATCTAATTTTGGACCTTTCTTGGATCCTAATTTTTCACCAATATATAACATCGGTGCTTTGTCTAGCTCCCCTTCCCCAATTACAATTTCTCCATCCATATCAATTTTATTTAATTCTATTCGCATTGAGTCAACTGCTGCTTTATCAGCAGCTTTTTTATCTTTTTTACCAACAAAATAAGAAGAACATAAGGCTGCTCTACTTGATACAGTCAAAATTAAGTCTTCAAATTTTTTTTCTAATATCACTATTTAACTGTTTCGATAGAACGGTTTATTTCTAATTTTGCTTCAAATTCTCTTAATCTCTTCCACACAGAAATCAATTCAACAATAATCGGCCAACTTCTTACAAGATACTGAAGAGAGGTTTCAACTCGTCCAAAAGCTCTTATGATTTGTTGAACAAAACCTAAGGTGATAGCGCCTGTTACAATAGTTGGTGCTAAAGCTAGATATGGGACAATAACCATACCTTGTAGGTAACTCCACTTGACTGCATTGAAATAAAGATAATGAAAATACATTCTGTAATGAATTTTTCTAACACCTCCATAAAGATCAGTTATTTTTTCTGGTTTTGCGCTCTCTTTAAAATCCTCACCAAGAACAAGTTCTTTTCTATATGCGGCTTCTTCTTTTTGAATATCGTATTCTATACCAGGTAACTTAATTCCAACACTTGCTAGTAATAACGTTCCACCCAATGCAGATAAGATAGCAACCCATACTAAAGCATGATCTACTTCGCCTATCCACGGAAGAACTGTTATGCTTTTAGACAAACCCCATAATATTGGAGTGAAAGCGATTAATGTCATTAAACTTCTTAATAATTCCGCACCTAACCCCTCCATTATTCTTGCAAATTTAAGTGTATCTTCTTGGACCCTTTGTGATGCTCCCTCAATGGATGAAGCATCATTCCAATAATCATGATAATAATCAGCCATTGCAGTTCTCCATCTGAATGTCCAATGACTTGTAAAATAATCACTAAAAATTACTACAAGAATGTATACAGCTGCTATTTTTGCAAACGTGAATAAATAAGCAATAAATTCTTTTTCTGTAACCGAGTTTGGTTCTGTTAAAGCTTTTTGTAATGTGTCATAAAATTCTCCAAACCATTCATTAATTCTTACATCAAGTTGTACTTGGTACCAAGTAGCTAATAAAATTACTAATGTGCCACCAATACTCCATAAAAACCATTTTTTTTGAGTAAAAAATTTAAACATTTATTTTAAAAAGTTGTCAGCGTAGGATTTTTTTACAATTTTTCTTTTTTTAGGTTCTATAATTTCTATTTCAATTTTATTTTTTTTTGCATACTCTAAAGCAAGCTCTTTTGAAGAAAATTCCAAATCAAGTTCAGATAACGTGTCATTAGAACTTTCCCATCCCATTAAAGGATTTGTTGTTGGATCTTTTGTTTCGAATTGAAGTAACCATTTTACTGTTTTACCCAATCCTGACTGCATAGGGCTTTTATTAGGTATATATAAAATTGCTTTTCTCATAATGGTCGGAGTGGCAGGATTTGAACCTGCGACCCTCTGGTCCCAAACCAGATGCGCTACCAGGCTGCGCTACACTCCGAATGATGTACTAATACAGAAGTTATTGATATTTTCAATGAATAAAGCATTCAAAAATAAAAGAATTTTAATAAAAATCTGATATATAAGAATGCATGATTATCACATGTCCTTCTTGTAGTAAAAAATTTGAAATAGAAGCAGCTTTAATTCCCGAAAAAGGTCGTACTCTCCAATGTGGATCATGTAGTCATCACTGGTTTTATAAAAGAGATCAAAAACAAGAATTTATTGAAGAAACTCTAAAAGTTGAACCTAAAGAAGAAATTATTGAAATTGATAGACCAATCAAAAAAAAAGAAAAAAAAAAATATGTTTCAAATGAAGATCTTCCAGTTGTTTATAAGAAAAAACTTAATGCAAGTAATATTATATTCAAAATATTTGGTTATTTAATTGTCTTTATAATAAGTATTGTTGCAATAATAATATTCTTAGATACGTTCAAAAATAACCTTATATCGGTTTTTCCTGAGTTAGAATTAATACTTTACAATCTATTTGAGACAATTAAAGATATAAAATTATTTTTAATAGATCTAATAAAATAAGATGATTAATTATATATCAAAACCTTTTAAATGGTTTTTTAAACTGGAAGCAGCGAGTGGTTTGGTTTTACTATTTGCAGCAATAATTGCTCTCATAATAAGTAATTCAAATTTATCAGATTTATATTTTTCAACATTAAACAAATATTTATTCATCGGTATTAATCAATTTGGTTTAAAGTTATCAGTAATTCATTGGATCAATGATGCTTTAATGGCAGTTTTCTTTTTTTTTGTAACACTAGAAATTAAAAGAGAATTTTTACAGGGTGAGCTTTCTGATATGAGGCAGGCTTTATTACCAATAATTGCTGCAGTTGGAGGTATGGTAGTTCCAGCATTAATATATGTAATTATAAATTATGGAGATCCGGAAACACTCAATGGCTGGGCTATACCATCAGCAACTGATATAGCGTTTTCATTAGGAGTGTTATCTTTATTAGGTCGAAGAGTTCCTTTATCTCTTAAAGTTTTCTTAACCGCTTTAGCAATTATAGATGATTTAGGTGCAATACTCATAATTGCAATTTTTTATTCGGGTGACTTAAGTTTAAAATATTTATCTTTAATGTTTTTATCATTTCTTGTCTTATTATTTATAAATAAATTCAATATCAAAAAATTTTTACCCTATTTGATAGTTGGACTTTTTTTATGGGATTTTACTCACAATTCAGGAATACACGCAACAATAGCCGGGGTTTTATTGGCAATGACAATTCCACATAGGAAAAAAGAAAATGACTTTTCTTTGTTACTTAAGGTTGAGCACTCGATCAGCCCTTATGTTGCTTTTGGTATTATGCCGTTGTTTGCCTTTGCAAATGCAGGTGTATCTTTAGAGGGTTTAACTTTTTCATCATTACTTGATAAAGTTCCTCTAGGCATTGTTCTAGGTCTTTTTGTAGGAAAACAATTAGGAGTGTTTTTGTTTTCCTTTATTTCTATAAAATTAAAAATTGCTAAAATGCCAAACAATTCAAATTGGTTTAACCTTTATGGTGTAGGTATTTTAACAGGTATTGGTTTTACTATGAGTTTATTTGTTGGAAATTTAGCATTTGTTGAAAATTTACAATATATGGATGGTGTTAAGATTGGTGTTTTAACTGGGTCATTATTATCAACAATAGGTGGATACTTTTTGATATTACTTTCACCCAACAAATAACTTTAATTAATGAAGAAAAAAATATTTATTGGACTCACCTTAATTATGATTTTTTTTAATAATAATTCAAATGCTAATTATGAGAAAAAATTTTTTGACCACAAAATTAAGAGTATATCAGGTGAAATAATTGATTTAAAAGATTTTGAAAATAAAGTGATACTTTTAGTTAATACAGCAAGTTATTGTGGTTTTACAAATCAATACAATGACTTACAAAAATTATGGGATGACTATAAATCAAAAGGTTTAATTGTTCTCGGTGTCCCATCTAATTCTTTCAATCAAGAAAAGAAAGGTGATAGTGAAATAAAAGAATTCTGCGAGGTAAATTTTCAAATTGATTTTCCAATGACAACAATTACAGATGTAAAAGGTAATGACGCGCATGAAATTTTCAAATGGGCGAAAAAAAATCATGGAAACTCAGCAGTTCCTAAATGGAATTTTCACAAAATTCTTATTAATAAAGAAGGTGAAATATATGAAACTTTTTCATCTTTCACCAAACCAACATCTAATAAGATTGTTTCTAAAATAGAAAAGTTATTATAATTTTATAGTCAATCCATCATAGGCTGGTGAAATATTTTTTGGTAAATATTTTTTTAAATAATCATAATCTAGATCAGAATGTAAGTTGGTTAATATTGCTTTTTTAGGTTTAAGTTTCTCAATTAACTTTAAGCTATTTTCTAAATTTAAATGAGATGGATGATACCTAAACCAAAGACAATCAATAATTAGGTATTTTAAATTTTTAAAATATTTTAAATCTTTATTTCTTATGTTACTGACATCGCTTATATAAGCTAATTTTTTATCAATTATATAACAAATACAATCAACTTTACCATGTTCTACTTTAATAGTTTGAATAATGGATCTATTACTTCCATTCTTGAGTATTATATTTTTTTTAATATTATTTAATTTTAGGGTTGCAGGATATTCTTTATTATTATTTACAAAACAATATTTAAAACTTTTCATCAAATATTTTCTGGTAGCTTTGTCTGCATATACGGGTATAGTTTTTTTTTTCTTAATATAAAAAACTCTTAAGTCATTAATTCCATGAGTTTGATCAGCATGCATATGTGAATATAAAACTTTATCTATTTGATTTATTTTATTATTTATTAATTGCTGTCTTAAATCTGGTGACGTATCAATTAATACGTTTTCACTCTTTGTTTTTATTAAGGCTGAACATCTTGATCTGTAATTCTTTTTATTTCTTGGATTACAGTTGCCAAAAAAACCATCTGGTCTTGGCACACCCATCGAACTTCCACATCCTAAAATTATGAACTTCATTAGATTATTTAAATAATGTATTGAAATTTAATGATGTAGTCTCAATTAGATGCTCTTTTTTGACTTTCTTAATGTTCGCTAATTTTTCTGCTGTGAATTTTATAAAAGATGGTTCATTTTTTTTACCTCTATTTGGTACAGGAGACAAGTAAGGGCTATCTGTTTCAATTAATAGTCTATTTAACGGAATAATTGAGAATGTATTTTGTAATTCTGTAGAATTTTTAAAAGTAATAATTCCACTAGCAGAAAAGTAAGCATTATATTCAAATAATTTTTTAGCAAAATCTTTAGAACCAGTAAAACAATGCATTAGTATCTTAAGATTTTTATTTTTATAATTTTCAAAAACTTCTATTGTTTCTTTCTCAGCATTTCGTGAATGAATTATCAATGGAATGTTTAAAGATATTGATGCATTGATATGTTCCTCTAAACTGTCAATCTGATCTTTTTTATCACTATGATTGTAATAAAAATCTAAACCTGTTTCTCCTATAGCTATAATTTTTTTATTTTCGTTAATTTCTTTTATAATTAAATCTGAAGTGAGTTTATCATTTTTAGCTTCATGTGGATGAATTCCATATGTTCCATAAATCATATCATATTTATTTATTATTTTTTTAATTCTTAAGAAACTTTCAAATGTAGTGCAAATTGTAAGTAATTTTTTTATTCCAATTTTCTTAGATCTATCAATTATGTTATCCAAGTCACTAAATAAAGGTTCGTGGTCTAAATGGCAGTGTGAATCAATCATTATTTTTTTCTATTTTTTTAAAAAGTATATCAATTTTATTAATATAATCTCCTTTTTTTAAAAAATCGTTTTTGGTTATAGAGGATAAATCTATATCTTTTTCATTGATATTAAAAATTTTTAGAGCATTAAGTGATGTGCTTGGTATTATTGGGTACATTAAAAAACAAATTTTTCTTACTATTTCGAAAGTTGTGTATACAATCGTATTTAATCTAACTAAGTCCTTTTTTTTATTCCATGGTTCTTGATCATTAAAATATTTATTAGCCTCAAATAAAGAACTTACAATATAATCAATATAGAAATTTATGTTTTGTTTATCAATTTCAGATCTTAGTTTATCTATATTATCTTTATATTTATTAAGTATCTTTAAATCATCATTAATAAATTCTATATTTTTTGGAATTTTACCATCACAATTTTTTATTGCAAATGCTGTTACTCTTTGGCACAAATTACCAAAATTATTAGCAAGATCGCTATTTATACAGTCCTCCAATCTCTCACTAGATATATTACCATCATTGCCAAATGAAACTTCTTTAATTAAATAATATCTTAAGGGATCTAAACCATATTTTTCGATTATTTCTAGTGGGTCTAAAATATTCCCTTTTGACTTTGACATTTTCTCGTCCCCTGAAAGTATCCATCCGTGACCATACACTTTTTTTGGAATATCAATTTTAGCTGCTAATAAAAATGCTGGCCAATATACTGCATGAAATCTCAATATATCTTTTCCAATTATGTGAACAGATGCTGGCCAAAACTTCTTAAATAAATCATTATTTTTATCAGGATAATTTAATGCACTAATATAATTGGTTAGTGCATCTAACCAAACATAAATAACATGGTCATTATCATTTGGTACTTTAATACCCCAAGAAAAACTCCTTCTACTAACAGATAAATCTTTAAGACCACTCTTTACAAAACTCACAACCTCATTTCGTCTTGACTCTGGAGAAATAAAATTTGGGTTTTTTTGATAGAGATCAAGTAAAGGTTGTTGCCACTTTGATAATCTAAAAAAATAAGACTCTTCATCAACCCATTCAACCAAGGATTTTGAGGAAATTGAAATTTTTTTACCATCTAACTCTTCAATTTCATCTTCATTATAAAAAGCTTCATCAGAAACGGAGTACCATCCAGAATATTTAGACAAATAAATATCGTCATTTTTTTTTAATTCATTCCATAAATTTTGAACTGAGTTTAAATGACGTTTCTCAGTTGTTCGAATAAAATCAGTATTAGTCAAATTAAGTTTTGTAGAAAGATCTAAAAAAGTTTTACTTATAACATCACAGAATTTTAATGTGTCTAAACCCTCTTTTTCAGCAGCTCTTTGAATCTTCAAACCATGCTCATCGGTTCCAGTTAAAAAATAAACTTCATAACCATCAATTCTTTTAAATCTTGCAAAAAAATCTGCAATAATACTTGAATATGCATGACCCATATGAGGTTTAGCTGAAGGGTAGTAAATAGGTGTTGTTATATAATATGTTTTAGTCATTTATTAATTGATGCCTTAATTGAATAAAAAAACTTTCAATATCAAGATTATATTTTTTAACATTCTCAATTGAGTTAATAATTTTTACATATGTTTCATAATTTATTTCTATATTCAAATTTTTCAAAAAATACATTTGAATAAAAGCATATATCAAATTCTTACTTATACTTTCTTTTTTATAAAAATTTTCATCAATAATTTTTAATAAAAGTTCTTTTAATGAAAGCTTTGATAGATCAATACTATTATCTATTGAAAAACGATAAAGATTAAGAAGATCACCTGTAGAAAAATAATATGAAATTAGTTCACTATTTATTAAATTATTAATATGTATATTTGTTATTTTATTAAAAATATTTAAACATTCTTTTTGGGTTAAATTTATATTAAATTTCAAACATCTTGAACTGATGGTAGGTAAAATTTTTCGGGAATTACTGATTAATATAAAATATATATTATCATTAGGTTCCTCAAGAGTTCTCAACAAAGCATTATTTGAATTTAAAGTCATTAACTCTAAATTATCGATTAAAATGAACCTTGGTTTATTATTTAATGAAGTTTTATTGCAAAAACTAATCAATTCTCTTATTTGATCTATTTCAATATTTTTTTTATCTTTTAATAAATCAATTAAATACAAATTTGGGGATGAATTATTTTTGACTAATTTATAAGATGTATTATTTTCATTAATCTTTAAATTTTCTATGTCGTAACAATTATCTTCTCCCTTTGAAAGAATGTAATTAATCAAATGTAATGAAAGGGTAAATTTACCTAGACCCTTTTCTCCAACAAACAAAATTTTATTGGGTAATTTTTTATTATCATATAAAACTTTTAAACTGTTAAATTGATTTTCAAGTCCATATAAATTTGTTTGAGTAAACGGATTATCCATAATTTATTAATTTTTTTATCTTATTAATTACAATTTTTTCATTTATTTTTATTTCAGAATTAGAGTTTATAATTAAGTATTTTTTTGGCTTTTTTTTAGAAATTTTTAAAAAACCTTTTTGAACCTTTTTATAAAAAATATCGCTAAATTTATCATACCTATTTAATTTTTTTCTTTTTTTTAGTCTTTTTTTCATATTTTTTTGACTCACTATATTTACAAAAGTAAAATCAGCTTTTAAGCCTTTTAAAAGATAATTATTGATATCATTAATTAGGGAAAGATTTATGCCCATACCATAATGTTGATAAGCTACTGTTGAGTCAATAAATCTATCAATCAAAATAATTTTTTTTCTAAAATTTTTCTTAATTGTAGTCATAATTTCACTTCTTGAGGATAAGTATAATAGCAAATCTGTAATTTTATTAAAATTTGAGTCTTTATTTAAGATAAGTTTTCTAATTTTTTCGGCGTTATAATTTCCACCCGGTTCTCTAATTAATATAAAATTAATGTTTTTCTTTTTAAGAAAGTTAGCAACTTTCTTTATGTGATGAGATTTACCCGAGCTCTCTACTCCCTCAAAAACTATAATCGGTTTTTTATACATCACCCCAAATTAGATAATTCAAGGACCTGATTAATCTTACAAAAATATTTACTTTTTTAATTTCCTCTTTTGAATGAAGATCATATTCTTCAATTAATTCACCATCATATACAAGTTTAAGCTTAGCAATTATTTGATCTTTTTTAATTGGGGCCTCTATAGGACCATCGTAATTTATGGAAACTTTCAAACGATTTTTTCTTGCTTTCTTGATCGTTTTGTAAATATCTTGTTTTACATAAACACTTACTTGATTTTTTTGTCCAAGCCAAATATCAACTTCTGAAATTGGCTCATCTTTTTCAGCTATTTTAACTAAGTCAAAATTGGTTAAGCCGTATGTTAAAATTTTTGTACTTTGTGTTGATCTCTCTCTTTTATTTTCAAAACCACTCCCAACAGCAATTAATCTTCTTCCATTTTTGTTAATTGATGAAGCTAAAGAATATTTTTCTACAGCTAAATATCCAGTTTTAATTCCATCAGCCCCAATATTTTTGTAAAGCAGAGGATTTCGATTTCCTTGAGTAATTGGATCACCACCTGTTCTATCCCACGTAAATTCTTTTTCTGCAAAATATTCATATAGTTTTGGATGCGTCTTTATTAAATAATTAGACATTATAAGTATGTCTCGTACAGTTGAATAATTGTCCGGGTGATTGATCCCAGAGGAATTCGCAAAATTAGAATTTTCCATTCCTAGTTCTTTTGCTTTTGAAGTCATTAGAACTGCAAACTCTTCCTCTGTACCTGCAATACCCTCGGCTAAAGCAATACACGCGTCATTTCCTGACGCAACTATAATTCCTCTTAATAAATCCTCAACAGAAACTTCATCATTTACCATAATGAACATTGAAGAATACCCTGACGTAGATAAACGCCATGCCTTTTCAGAAACTATAAATTTATCGTTTAAATTAAGGTCACCTGACTTTAGAAAATCAAAGGCTATTATAGCTGTCATAATTTTAGTCATTGATGCTGGATAAATTGAGATATCAGGCTCTTTCTCATATAAAATTTCACCTGAATAAAAATCTTGTAAAATTGCTGTACGAGCTTTTATTTGAAATTCACTATAAGAATTTGAATTAAATAAAAATAGAAAAATAAATATAAATTTAATTTTTTTAATCATTTCTAATTATTTCAAGGTTTTCAAAATTAAGTACTGTAGTTTTATTATAAGAATTTTTAAGAGAATTTATATCATTAAAAGGTCCCAAAATAACTCTAAATTTTGTTTTCGAAAGGGGTACAACTTTAATCTTCTTAACACCGGTTTCTTTACGAATTCTTTTCAACATATCGGAAGCTGATTTTTTATAATAAAAATCGGCAATCTTGATAGAATAAGAAAATTTTTTTATTTCTTTTTTTGTTTTTTTTATTTTTTTTTCATTAAGGTCATTTATGACTATTCCATCAACAGGAGCCTTTTCCGCAACTTCCCTTTCCTCTTCCCATGTTTTAGTTTTTTTTGCTATAAAAGACGAATTATTAGAAATTAAAGAAATTTGAACATAAGGTTCATTTAAATCTAATTCGAGGTCTTCTGCAATCCTTTCTGAAATTACTGAATTAAAAAAGATTGGATGCTTAATTTTATTTGATTTTACTTTGGCTATTATGCTCTTATTATTTAAAAGATTTGTTATTTTTACACTAGAATTTTTTTTTAAATTTTTATGAAAAATAAGATTTGATCTATTATCAATTTTTTTATTAACTATATTTTGTTCGTATAATTCTACGTTATATACTAAAGCAAAACCTTTATTCGAAAATCTATTATCTATATTTGTTTCTGTTGGAATATTTTGAATATTAGTGGAACAATTTACCAAAAATAATAAAAAGAAAATTAGAAAAAATTTACTATAATTCATTTTTAAATCTATCCTTTAACGTACATACTGCCAAACTAAATCTTAAAGATCTATTCCATTTTAAAATTACCTCATAGTTATTGAAAACAATATACGCCGGTTCTAGTTTGTCAGCATTAATTACAATATCTTTATCCGGTGTTATAATGGCCACTTTTGATTTAAGATTTAAATTTTTTGGAAATTCATTTTTTTCTATATATTTCATAAAAAAACTTAATTTTTTTTTATTCTTAATTTTTTGAGCGGACGTATTTAAATATTTATTAGGTATATTTTCTTTTAATGAAATTCTATAAAAACAAGGTTCATTACTTTTCCAACCAATTTTTGATAAATAATTTGCTGCTGAAGCAAAAGCATCTATATTATTTTTTAAATCGATATTTTTATTATCATTATAATCTATAGCATAATTATTTATGGTACTTGGCATAAACTGAAAATAACCAAAAGCACCAGCCCAAGATCCATATAAACTTTTATAATCAACTTTATTATTTTCAATTAATCTTAAAAGTGTAATCAATTCATTTGTAAAAAATTCTGATCTTCTCTTATCAAAGCTTAAGGTTGCTAAAGAAGATAAAATATCCATTTTTCCCACATATGTACCAAAATTTGTTTCTATTCCCATTAATGCTAACATTAACTCTTTTTCAACTTTGAATTCTTTTTCCACTTTGTTAATTAATTCTTGATTTTGAAAATATAGTTCTAATCCCTTCTTAAGTTTTTTTGTATTTGACCTTTTGCCAATGTATGTTTTTGTATCCTCATAAAATTCAGGTTGATAACGATCATACTTAATAACATTAGGTAGGTATTTAGTATCTTCAATAGCTAGATTGAAAGTGTCTTCAGATATATTTTTAGAAAGTGCTAAAACTTTAAAATTTTTTTTCCACTGCTCAAATTCTAAATTAAGATCTGGATAACATACACTCGGGAATATTAAAAAAATAAAGATCAGAATTTTAATTTTTTTCATATAAATCCTTTAAATATATAATTACAGCAACCCAAATAATAATAAAACTGAGAAATTTTAGAGATGAAAAATCCTCATTGTAATAAAAAAAACCTAAAATAAACTGCAAAGTTGGCGTTATATAAAAAATCATTCCTGTGGGTCCTAAACCAATAAGTTCAACACCTCTCACATATAAAAATAAAGGAATCACAGTCATTGGACCAGCTAAAACTAAAAATAGACTAAGACCAGGATTAGATATACTAAAATCATTGAAACCTGCTTTTGAAATTAGATAAAAAACAAATAAAGCAAAAGGAAGTATATATAAACTTTCAATTAAAAGACCTATATCAGTATCAACATCAATTTTTTTTCTTACCAAATTATAAAAGGCCCAACTAAATGCTACAACTAATCCAACCCAGGGCAAACTTTTCAAACTAAAGAAAATTAAAATTAAGATTGATATTAGAACAAGTAAAATTGATATGACTCTTTTTTTATTTAATCTTTCTTTAAAAAAAATATATCCTAGTAGAACACTTATTATTGGCATTATAAAATATCCAAAACTAGCATCAATGATCCTATCAGTTGCTACCGCATAAATCCATATAGCCCAATTAATAAAAATTAAGAATCCTGAAAAAAATAATCCTATTAAATTTTTGTTAATTGAAATTACTTCTTTAAAAATTTTCCATTTTGAAAAAAAGGTGGTCGTTATTATTAACATAAAACTTGTCCATAAGCATCGATGAGCAACTAATTCGATATGTCCAATGAATGAGACATATTCAAAATATATTACTCCTATAAAACCCCACCAAAATGATCCTAATGATGTTAGGTATATACCCTTATTAAAATCTTGTTTCATAGATAAATAAATGAATAAAATAATTGTTAGTTAAATAAACTATTTTATAGTTGAATTAAATGATTTTAATTATAAAAGCATCTTAAACGGAGAGATGGCTGAGCGGTTGAAAGCACCGGTCTTGAAAACCGGCAAAGGGGCAACTCTTTCCTGGGTTCGAATCCCAGTCTCTCCGCCATCAAAACCTTTAATATTTAAAATTTTTAAATAAATTATTAATTTTATTGTCTTCAAATTCTATATTAGTTTTTAATCCATTATAAAAATTATAAAGATTATTATCATCTATTTCTAAGAAATTGATTAATTCATTTAACTCTTCAAAATTTAATTTATCAAGATACTTATTAGTGAAAGCTCCTAAAAGTTTATCCATTTCTTTTGTACCGCGATAATTTGATCTGTAAATGATCTTTTTTTTTATTTGTTCTATATCGACGTTCATAATAGGAATATAATATTAGTTTATGGATATTAAAAGAAATTATAAATATTTATTGTCTGATCTTAGTGCACTAAAAGGTGTAGGAGTAAAAACAACAAATTTACTTAAAAGAAAAAAGATAAATACTATTTTTGATCTTTTATGGAAGTTACCAAAATCCTATACTGATCGAAGTTTATCGTCAAAAATTAAAGATTTAAAAATTGATGAAGTACAAACAATAACTATTATTCCACAAAAATACTCATTTCCAAGAGTAAGAAATTTACCAAATCGAGTTTTATGTAATGATGAAACTGGTGAAATAGATTGTGTTTTTTTTAATAGTTATGAAGGATATATAAAAAAAATATTACCTATTGGAAAAGAAGTCACTATTAGTGGTAAAATTAAATATTTCCGTAACAAATATCAATTAACAAATCCTAAATATATTTCAGAAGACTCCTCTATCATAAAACAAAAACATAACAGTTATTCATTAACTGAAGGCATAAGTGAAAAAGTTTATAATAGGATTATATTACAAATTATTCAAAATTTGCCTGAAATTGATGAATGGCATTCAAAAAACATATTAAAAAAATTTGATTATATTGGTTGGAATGATTCGATAAAAAAATTACATAGACCAGAAAACATTGGTAAATTTAAAGAAAACTTTTATCAAAGACTTGCTTTTGATGAAATTTTCTCAACTTTTTTAGTAAATTCAGAAATCCGAAAAAAAATTAAAAAAATTAAAAAAACAAAGAAAAAATTTAATATCAAAAAACAAAATCAAATATTATCTAAATTAGACTTTTCATTAACTAATGACCAAAATAAAACATTAAATGAGATTAATAAAGATTTATGCTCAGACAAAAAAATGTTTAGATTACTTCAGGGTGATGTTGGGAGTGGTAAAACAATAGTATCTTTACTATCTGCCTACAACACCATCAGTTCAGATTTTCAAGTAGCGGTTATGGCACCTACTGAAATATTAGCAAGACAACATTTCATGTTAGCTAAAAAAATATTTCCTAAAAATATTAAAATAGAATTACTCTCAGGAAAATCATCTTATAAAGATAAAAAAAATATTTTAGATAAATTGATAAAAAAAGAAATCGATATAATTTTTGGTACACATGCTTTATTTCAAAAAAAAGTTGAATTTAAAAGACTGGGATTAATAATTATTGATGAACAACATAAATTTGGTGTTAATCAAAGAAAAAGATTATCAGATAAAGCTGGAAAAGATTGTGATGTTCTCTTAATGACTGCAACACCAATACCTCGTACTTTAACAATGACTATTTACGGAGATATGGATCTTTCAATTATAAGAGAAAAACCAAATATTCGGAAACCTGTAAAGACTTATAGTAAACTTGATAGTAAAATTGAAGATGTGATAAATTTTGTAAAAAAAGAAATCCAATTTGGAAACCAAATTTTTTGGGTATGTCCCTTAATAGAAGAGTCTAAAAAAATTGATCATACTTCAGCAGTTAAAAAATCTGAATATTTAAAAAAGATATTTCCTAATGAAGTTTATTTACTTCATGGAAAGACAACTATTGATGAAAAAGAGAAAATCCTGAACAAATTTGTAAAAAACGAATTTAAGATTTTAGTCTCGACTACTATCATTGAAGTGGGTATAGATTTTCCAAACGCGAATGTAATAGTAATAGAAAACGCAAATAAATTTGGTTTATCTCAATTACACCAATTGAGAGGTAGAGTTGGAAGAGGCTATAAACAGTCAACGTGTATATTAATGTTTAAGTCAAATTTAACTGACAATGCAAAAAAAAGAATTAACATATTAAAAGACTCTAATGATGGATTTAAGATATCTGAGGAAGATATGAAACTTAGAGGTTTTGGGGACATTCTCGGTTTTAAACAAAGTGGGATTAAAAACTTTAAACTAGCAGATCCCATACATAATCATGAACTTTTTATTTTAGCTGAAAAAGAAATAAAAAGAATTGAAATTGAAAAAGAAGACATAAGAAAATTTAAACCATTAATAAAATTATATGATCGAGCAGATGTAATTAATGATATTGCCTAACTCTTACCTGTAGATGTTCCGGCAGAAACAATAAATTTAGATGCTTCTTCAAATGTCATATTTAAATATATAACTTCATCTATTGGAAACATAAGTAAAAAACCACTTGTAGGGTTCGGTGTTGTTGGAACAAAAACATTAATTAATTTTTTATTAGTTTTTTCAGCCATCTCTCCTTTATTTTCTTTTGTTGCAAATCCAACTGCCCAAACACCTTTTCTAGGATATTCTATTAAGACAACACTTTTTTTATCATTATCATCTTTATTAGAAAATGTTTCTGTCATTTGAACTATTGCTGAATAAATAGTTCTTAAAACAGGAATTCTCTTAAATAGATCATCAATTAGTTTAAGAATTCGTTTACCTAAAAAGGATAAAGATAAACCTCCAACAATTGTAATAAAAATTACTGAAATGATAATTTCAATCCCCGGTATTGCAAATGGTAGGTAATTATTAGGGTTTATATTTTCTGGAATTATTTTTGATGAAACTCCAATTAATATTTTACTTAAATATAAAGTAAAACCAATAGGGATTAATACCACAACTCCAGTTATAAAATAATTTCTTAGAATAAGAGTTAATGATCTTTTTTTT
Organism: uncultured Pelagibacteraceae bacterium; assembly: GCA_902627645.1. Classification (GTDB taxonomy): domain Bacteria; phylum Pseudomonadota; class Alphaproteobacteria; order Pelagibacterales; family Pelagibacteraceae; genus Pelagibacter. The sequence goes on from CACOJX010000002.1 coordinate 46,694, forward strand.
TTATTTTTTGACATAAATTAACTAAAACTTGAGTAGATTACGAACAAAATAGCCACTATGAAAAGCAATAATAATATTTTATTATTTAGATTCATTAATTAATATAATACCAATGTTATAGTAAAATGAATAGAAGAAAATTTTTGTCATATGTTGGTTGTAGTTGTGGAGGTTTGCTTTTAAACTCGTGTGCCACAGCACCTATCACAGAAAGAAAGCAGCTTAAAATAATACCTGAAGCAAAATTGAATGCTCAAGCAGCTCAAATTTACGAAAAAGTAAAAGAAAAAGAAAAATTAAGCAAGGATACAAAAACCTTAAATCTAATTAAAGAAATTGGAAAAAGCATGGAAGATTCTATTAGTGAGTATTTTTACTTATCAAAACAAAATGATCCTACTGCAAATTTTGATTGGGAATATATTCTTATAGAAAATAAAAATGTCAGAAACGCCTGGTGTATGCCAGGAGGTAAAATTGCCGTTTATACAGGTATACTAGATGTAACTAAAAACACTAATGGGTTGGCAGCTGTAATGGGTCATGAAATAGCACATGCTGTTGCAAAGCATTCTGTAGAGCGAGCTAGTAGAAGTGCTATTCTTAACACCAGTACGCAATTAATAGATATTTTTACTGGAGGAAAACTTTCTCAAGTAAATAGAGCGACTGGAATGAACACAGTGGGTTTGTTATCACAATTGGGAATAATGAACCCTTTTACTAGAAAACAAGAAAGTGAGGCTGATTATCTTGGGATGATTTTTTCATCATTGTCGGGCTATGATATAAGAGAGACTGTTAAAATTTGGGAAAGAATGAAAGAATTTAATAAAGGCAAAGAAACTCCAGAGTTTATGAGCACTCATCCATCTGCAGACAACCGTATAAAAAAAATAAACGAATGGACTAATGAAATAATCATTGATTATCCACCGATCAAATTATCTTAATTTTGGTGAGCCGTGATGGACTCGAACCATCGACCCATTCCTTAAAAGGGAATTGCTCTACCAACTGAGCTAACGGCCCAAAATTAAAGGATTGAAGGATTTATATACAGATAAATTTAAGTTTTTCAAATGACATTTTGGTCAAATTTAATCTCAAATTTACAACTTATTTATGTATTTATCATGAAATTGATCATAGGTACCTTTTTGAATATTAATTCGAATAGATTTCATCAATTCTTGGTAAAAATTTATATTGTGCAATGTAAGCAGCATTGATGCTAAAATTTCATTAGTATTAAAAAGATGATTCAAATAATTCAAAGAATATTTATTTAAATCAAATTTGTCACAGTTTTTATCCAAAGGAGAATTATCATTTTGATATCTGTTATTTTTAACATTGACCCTGCCATTCCAAGTAAAAGCTAACCCTGTTCTTCCTGATCTTGAAGGTAAAACACAATCAAACATATCAATGCCTCTTTTGACAGCTCCTAAAATATCCGAGGGTGTACCTACGCCCATCAGATAATGAGGTTTTTCATCTGGGAGATCAGTTTTGATATCTTCTAATACCTTAAACATTTCTTCTTGTGTTTCACCAACTGCTAGTCCCCCTAAAGCATATCCATCAAAACCAATCTCAATCAAACTTTTTAAAGATTTAAGTCTTAAATCCTTAAATAAACCTCCTTGTATAATACCAAATAAAGCTTTGTGTGGTTTTTTTCCAAAGGCAACTTTTGATCTTTTGGCCCAGTGCAAAGACAAGTTCATTGACTCTTTAATCATATTATAGTCATTGCTTTTTTTTGGACACTCGTCCATTATCATTACTATATCGGAGTTAAGGCCTAATTGAATTCTTATACTTTCTTCTGGACTCAAATAAAATTTTTTTCCGTCAACATGTGAGTTAAAAATTGCTCCTTTTTCTTTATCAATTTTATTTAATTTAGATAATGACATCACTTGAAATCCCCCTGAGTCAGTAAGTATCGGTAAGTCACAATTCATAAAATTATGTAATCCTCCCGCAGACTCAATACGTTCTACTCCCGGTCTAATCATTAGATGATAAGTATTTGAAAGAATTATTTCTGATCCTGTTTCTTTAATATCATTTATAGTACAAGCTTTTACTGTTGCTTGAGTTCCGACAGGCATAAAGGCAGGGGTATGAATATTGCCTCTATGTGTTTCAATTAAACCATATCTTGCATATTTATCTTTTGCTAAAACATTAAAGGCAAAATTTTTTAATGCCATTTAATATTATAGAGATTTGAAACTAATTATTTTGTCTGGTTCCAACACGGCACCATTATTATTTTCATCACCTCTTTTTATTTTATCAACAAACTCCATTCCTTCAATTACTTTTCCAAAAACTGTATATTGTCTATCTAAAAAAGGAGCTGGTTTGAAACAAATAAAAAATTGACTATTTGCACTATTAGGGTCTGAAGAACGAGCCATAGATAATGTTCCTCTATCATGAGGCAAACTATTAAATTCCTGATTTAGATCTGGTAAATCTGATCCTCCCATGCCGGCTTTAGTCAAATCAAAATCATTTAAACTTGAATTACCAAATTTAACATCTCCTGTTTGAGCCATAAAACCATCAATCACTCTATGAAATACAACATTATCATATTTTCCCGTATCAGCCAATTCTTTGATCCTCTTTACATGATTTGGAGCAACGTCTGGAAAAAGTTCTATTTTAACCTCGCCATCTTTTAATTTTAGTATCATAATATTCTCCTCTGCTTTCGATTGATTTATTGTTAATAATAAAAAAAAAAATAAAATAATTATAATTCTATTCATATTTTTCTTTTAAAGATTTAATTGTGCTTTTAGTTGTAAATTTTTTAATATCACCTTTTAGTTTTACAATTTCCTTTACGAATTTTGAAGAAATTATTTGATTTTCAACATCTGACATTAAGAAAATTGTTTCGATCTTATTATTAAGTTTTCTGTTCATTCCTGCTAATTGAAATTCGTATTCAAAATCTGAAACTGCCCTCAAACCTCTTAATATAATATTAGATTTATATTTTTTACATAAATCTGTTGTTAATGTGGAAAAAGAGACTACAGTAATTTTTTTTTTATTCAATTTTAGGTCAGAAAAAAGTGCTTTTTTTACAATTTCAATTCTCTCGTAAGGGCTAAATAGATAATTCTTATTTTCACTATCAGAGACTGCAACTACAATTTTATCAAAAAGTTTTAACGATTTATTTATAACATCTATATGTCCAAATGTAATCGGATCGAATGTACCTGGATAAATGGCAACTTTTGGCATTATATTAAATTATCATCAATCTTAATTGATGAAACAACTTTTTCATCTCCAGAGAGTTTGATTATACGAACACCTTGAGTATTTCTGCCTGCGGATCTTATTTCTTTGACTGCAACTCTAATTACTCTTCCTTTATTGGTAGATATCATAATTTCATCACCTTCAAAAACAGGGAAAGATGAGGCAATATTTCCGTTTCTTGGAGAGTTGATGATTCCAATAATTCCTTTTCCTCCTCTATTAGTGACCCTGTAATCTTTATGTGAAGTTTTTTTCCCAAAACCATTTTCTGTAATTGATAAAATATATTTTTCAGTAGCTTTAATTGCAGATTTTTCGTTTATATTATTTTTCGCATTTTTTTTTGTCTTATCGTTATCTATTATTGACAATGATACAATTTGATCGTTGGGTGCCAATTCGATACCTTTTATACCTTTTGAGGATCTTCCTTTAAAAATTCTTAATTTTTTTGACTCAAATCTTATACATTTGCCAAATTTTGTGCTTAACATTATATCTTGATCATCTTTGCAAATTCTTACACCAACAATCTTATCATTATTATCTAGCTTCATAGCTATTTTGCCTGATGCATTGATTGAAGAAAAATCTTCAAGACTATTTTTTCTAATTTTTCCTAACGATGTAGCAAATACAATCTGATAGTCCTTTAAGCTATTATTATCATCGGGAAAAGGCATTATAGAGCTAATAGATTGATGATTTTTTAAAGGCAAAATATTGAATAATGATTTGCCTTTTGATGAAGCTGAACCTTCAGGTATTTTCCAAGCTTTAACTCTATAAACTAAACCTTCGGTAGAGAAAAAAAGCATCGATGTATGTGTGTTAACAGACAAAGTTTGAATAACAGAATCCTCATTTCTTGTTGTAATACCCGTTTTACCTTTCCCACCTCTTTTTTGTGTCTTAAGATTATTTAAAGATCCACGCTTGATATATCCTTGAAGAGTGACTGTAATTATTACAGATTGTTTTTGTATGGTTTCTTCAATATCATAATTAAGAACAGCATCAATTATTTTTGTTCTTCTAGGGACAGAATATTTTTCTTTTATATTTTTTAATTCTTCACTAATTACTTTTTGAAGTTCTTTTTTTGAAGAAATAATTTTTTTGTATTTAGTAATTAATTCTGCTAATTTTTTTATTTCTAATTCAATTTCATTTATTCCCAAAGCAGTTAATTTTTGTAATCTAAGTTCTAATATAGCACCTACTTGTTTATCAGATAATGTGTAAATAGCTTTCTTTTTTTTATCCTCAACCAATGAAATTAATTTTTGAGATTTATTAATTTTCCATTTTGTTTTTAAAATTGATAATTTTGCATCCTCTGGATTTTTAGAGCTTCTAATAATTTTAATGACTTTATCCAGGTTCTCTACTGAAACTGAAAGACCAATTAAAATATGTGCTCTCTCCTCTGCTTTCTGCAAATCAAATTTAGTTTTTTTAATTACAACATCTTCTCTAAAACTTAAAAAATTTGATATAAAATCTTTAAGATTACATGTTTCTGGTTTTCCATCAACAATTGCTAAAGTGTTAAAACCAAATGAACTTTCTATTTGTGTATTTTTATATAGTTGTCTTTTAACAGTTTCTGGTTCAACACCGTTTCTAAGATCAATAGATACTCGTATACCTTCTCTATTGGACTCATCTCTTATATCTCTTATTCCTTCAATTTTTTTCTCTCTAACTAATTGTGCTATTCTCTCATTTAAAACTGATTTATTAACTTGATAAGGTATAGAGGTTATTACTAATCTTTCTCTTCCATTTTTTAAACTTTCTATAGATATTTCACCTCTAATTTTAAATGATCCTCTTCCTTTGTTATAACCCTGTTTGATAATATCTTTGCCTATAATTACACCACCAGTTGGAAAATCTGGACCTGGTATATGTTTCATTAATTCTTTTATTTTGATATCTTTATTTTCTATTAAAGCTAATGTGCCATTAATTATTTCACCTAAATTGTGAGGAGGTATGCTTGTAGCCATACCAACAGCTATTCCACCAGCCCCATTAACCAATAGATTTGGAAATTGAGCTGGCAAGACCGTAGGTTCTTTTTCTGTTTCGTCATAATTACTTTTAAATTGAATTGTATTTTTTTCGATATCATCAATTAAAAACTGAGATACTTTTGAAAGTCTAGTTTCAGTATATCTCATAGCCGCAGCAGGATCTCCATCGATCGAACCAAAATTTCCTTGGCCATCCACTAATGGTAGACTCATTGAAAAATCTTGCACCATTCTTACTAAAGCATCATAAACAGATTGGTCTCCATGTGGATGATATTTACCTATTACATCTCCAACAATTCTTGCTGATTTTCGAAATTGTTTTGACCAATCATAACCTCCTTTATACATAGCGTATAAAATTCTTCTATGAACAGGTTTTAGTCCATCTCTTACATCTGGCAGAGCTCTACTCACAATTACACTCATTGCATAAGAAAGATAAGACGAGCTCATCTCATCATGCATAGATATATTTTTTATATTTTGATCTTTAGAAATTTCAGATTTTTCCATATAGCTTAAAAGGGAATATCGTCATCCATGTCATTGGATATTTGAGACATCTCATCTGTGTTGTTGGAAGATTGAGTGTTGTCGTTAGCAATACCGCCTCCAGAATTGCCACCGCCAAGCATTGTTAAAGATGAATTGTAACCTTGTATAACGATTTCAGTTGAATACTTATCTTGACCTGATTGCTCATCTTTCCATTTTCGAGTTGTTAATTGACCTTCAACATATATCTGAGCACCTTTCTTTAAATATTGTTGAACAACATTTACAAGTCCTTCATTAAATACAACTATACGGTGCCATTCAGTTTTTTCTTTTTTTTCACCAGTATTTTTATCTTTCCAAGATTGGCTTGTAGCTAAACTAAGCCTAGCTACACTTTTTCCATTTACCATTTGTTTAATTTCAGGATCTGCGCCTAAACGACCAATTAAAAGTACTTTATTTAAACTTCCAGCCATAATATTTTAATATTTGTTATTTTTACTAATAAGAATTATATCACAATTTACTCTGAATATTAATTTTATTAAGTCAAAGCAACAAAAATTATGATTAAAAAGATAGTTATTAAGGGAGCTAAAGAACATAATTTAAAGAATATTTCTTTGGAGATACCCAAAGATAAATTTGTTGTAATTACAGGTCTTTCAGGATCAGGAAAATCATCTCTAGCATTTGATACTGTATATGCTGAAGGTCAAAGAAGATATGTAGAAAGTTTATCGGCTTATGCGAGACAATTTTTAGATAAGATGAAAAAGCCTAACGTGGACTTAATAGAGGGATTAAGTCCCGCGATTTCAATTGAACAAAAAAATACATCAAAAAACCCAAGGTCAACTGTTGCAACTGTGACTGAAATTTATGATTATATGAGAGTTCTATATGCAAGAGCAGGAATACCTTACTCTCCCTTCACTGGCAAACCCATTGAGTCTCAAACGGTTTCACAAATTGTTGATAAAATAAAACAGCTTCCAAAAAAATCGACTATTTACCTCTATGCCCCAGTCGTAAGGGGTCGTAAAGGTGAATATAAAAAAGATATTTTAGGTTATAAAAAGAGAGGCTTTAGAAAAATTAAAATTGATGATCAATTATATGATATTGAAAAAGTTCCTGAACTAAATAAAAAAATAAAACATGATATATCTATACTTGTAGATAGAATTGTCCTGAACTCATCATTGGGAAATAGGTTAGCTGAAAGTATTGAGACTTCTGTAAATTTAGCTAACGGTTTACTTTTTGTAGAATATGAAGATGAAACATTGCCAAAAAAATTTAGAAAACTTGAAAAATTAATATTTTCAACAAAATTTGCATGTCCTGAAAGTGGTTTCACAATTGAAGAAATTGAACCAAGATTATTTTCTTTCAATAGTCCTTTTGGAGCTTGCGAAGAATGTGAGGGTATAGGTATTAAACTTAATGTTGATCCAAAACTTGTAATTCCTAATGAAAAAAAAAGTATTGCTGATGGTGCAATTGAACCCTGGGCTAAAACTACAACTCTATATTATGCTCAAACATTAACTTCCCTATCAAAACACTATGGTTTTTCAATGGATGATAAATGGTCAAAATTGTCAAAAAAAATTAAAGATATTATTCTCTATGGTTCTGATGATGAGGAAATAAAATTTAGCTATGATGACGGTTATGAAAAATATTCACACAAAAAGACCTTTGAAGGTGTAATAAATAATTTAGAACGAAGATATCTTGAAACAGATAGTGATTGGAAAAGAGAAGAAATTGCTCAGTACCAGTCTGATACAAAATGTGAAAGATGTAATGGTCATAGGCTCAAAGATGAGGCCTTATGTGTAAAAATTAATGGTTTACATATTAGTGAAGTTACTCAAAAATCAATCTTAGATGCTGCTAAATGGTTCGAAAATCTTAAAAACAATCTTGATAAAAGACAAATTAAAATAGCAGAACATATTTTGAAAGAAATCAATGAAAGATTAAATTTTTTACTTAATGTAGGATTAGATTATTTAACTTTATCAAGAGAATCTGGCACTTTATCTGGTGGAGAAGCACAAAGAATAAGATTAGCATCACAAATTGGTTCAGGATTAACAGGAGTTTTGTATGTCCTTGATGAACCTTCTATAGGATTGCATCAGAAGGATAATGTAAAACTAATAAATGCATTAAAGAGGTTAAGAGATCTAGGTAACACAGTAATTGTAGTAGAACATGACACTGAAACTATGGAAAATGCTGATCACATAATCGATCTTGGACCAGAGGCAGGAAACAAGGGTGGTGAAGTTGTTGCTCAAGGATCTTTTAAAGAAATAAGTCTCAATAAAGATAGTATTACAGGAAAATATCTTTCACAAAAATTGAAAATAAATATTCCACAAAAAAGAAGATTAGCAAAAAATGGGAGGTTTTTAGAAATTACTGGTGCTACTGGAAACAATCTAGATAATGTAAATTTAAAAATACCATTAGGTAGTCTTACCTGTGTTACAGGAGTTTCTGGAAGTGGTAAATCAACACTTGTTTTGCAAACTTTATATAATGCATTAAATTTATCTCTGAATAATAATAAATCTAGAAAAATTCCCAAACCTTTTAAGGGATTTAAAGGTGTCGAGTTAATAGATAAAATTATAGATATCGATCAGTCACCAATTGGTCGAACTCCAAGATCAAACCCTGCTACCTACACAGGTGCCTTTGGACCTATTCGAGATTGGTTTACAGGATTACCAGAATCTAAATCTAGAGGTTATAAACCTGGAAGATTTTCATTTAATGTAAAAGGTGGAAGATGTGAGGCTTGTGAGGGCGACGGTGTTATTACTTACGAAATGCATTTTTTACCGGATGTTTATATTCAATGTGATGAATGTAAAGGAACAAGATATAATCGTGAAACTTTAGAAATTAAGTTTAAAGATAAAAGCATTGCAGACGTTTTAAATATGACTGTCGATGAAGGATGTGATTATTTTGAAAATATATCAAACATCAAAACTAAATTATTAACTTTGAAGAAAGTTGGCCTAGGATATATAAAAATAGGCCAACAAGCCACAACTCTATCTGGCGGCGAAGCTCAAAGAATCAAATTAGCTAAAGAATTGTCAAAAAGATCAACTGGGAGAACTATGTACATATTAGATGAACCAACCACAGGTTTACATCAACACGATATAAAAAAATTGTTAGAAATACTTCATACTTTTGTAGCTTTAGGAAATACAGTTGTTGTGATTGAACATAATTTAGATGTTATTAAGACAGCTGATTATATTGTAGATATGGGACCTGAAGGAGGTGTAAAGGGAGGAAAAATTATTGCAGAGGGAAAACCAGAGGAAATTTGTAAAATTAGTGAGAGTTATACAGGTAAATTTTTAAAACCTCTTTTAAACTAAAAAAATTATTGTCATATTTTGATTAAATTAGTATATTATTAATTATGGGAAATTTGCTTTCATCTTTATCCAAAACAATTCATGCTTCAGCAATTTTAGCAATACTAATATTTATAGGGTTTTTTTTTCAAAACGGTGGCTTTGATTTTGATAGAATATTCTGGAGCTGGGTAGCAAGATTTATACACGTTGTTGTTGGAATAATGTGGATTGGATTACTTTGGTATTTTAATTTTGTTCAAATACCAAATATGGCTAAAATTCCTGACGAGCAAAAACCGGCTATTGGTAAAGTTATTGCTCCAGCAGCTCTTTTTTACTTTAGATGGGCTGCAGCTGTCACTATTTTATCGGGATTAATTCTTGCTGGATTGAATGGATATTTACATGATGCAATGACACTAAGTATTGGCTCGGGAGTACCAAAACATACGGCAATCGGTATTGGTATGTGGTTAGGAGTTATTATGGCATTTAACGTATGGTTTGTAATTTGGCCAAATCAAAAAAGAGCGTTAGGCATGGTTGAATGTGATCCTGAATTAAAAGCAAAGTCTGCGAAAACAGCAATGTTATTTTCTAGAACAAATACATTATTATCACTACCTATGCTCCTATCAATGGTAGCTGCACAAAATTTATATTAATTTTTATTTTCATCTTTTAGAATAGTCTTTTGAGAAACTTTCAATCTAACTAAGACTGTGTTTGCTATATATATTGAAGAATAAGTTCCAAAGATAACACCAAAAATCATAGCTAAAGAAAAACCTTTCAAAATTTCTCCACCAAAAAAGAAAATTGAAAGTAGGGCTAATAGAGTTGTAATAGATGTAATTAAAGTTCTTGATAAAGTTTCGTTTATTGAAATATTTGTTAATTCAAAAATTTTTATATCTGAATATTTTCTTAAATTTTCTCTGACTCTGTCAAAAATAACAACTGTATCATTCATTGAATAACCTACTATTGTTAAAACAGCAGCAACAATTGATAAATTAATTTCAAGCCCTAACAATGAAAACAAGCCTAATGTAACTATAACATCATGAAACAAAGCCAATATTGCTCCTAAGCTAAATTGCCACTCAAATCTTATCCAAATATAAAAAAGCATTAAAATTAAAGCAACTGATATAGCTATTATACCTGATCTCAACAATTCAACACTAACTTTAGGTCCAACATTTTCAACTCTTCTAAAGTTAAAATTATTTCCAAAAGATTTATCCAGATTAGTTTTTATGTTCTCAATGATATTTTTGTCATTATTATTTTCAAATTTAATCAAAAAATCGTTATCATTACCAAAGTTTTTTACTGAAACATCTCCTAAATTCATTTGACTCAAATTATCTCTGAGCGATGAAATATTTATTTTGCTATCAGTTGATCTTAGTTCAATCAAAGTGCCTCCTTTAAAATCAATTCCAAAATTCAAACCTTTGAATATCAAAAATAATAATGAAATAACTACAAGAGCACTTGAGAGAATATTGAATTGGTTGTAATATTTGTTAAAAGCAATCATCTATATTAATCCTACTTTTTCTTTATTTTTTGAAACATATAAAACAGTCAATAAACGGGCTATAAAATATACTGAAAAGAGTGTTGTAAATATTCCAACTCCTAGAGTTAATGAAAAACCTTTTATAGGACCTGATCCCATAAAAAATAAGATTATTGCAGCTAACAAAGTTGTAATATTGGCATCAAGTATTGCTGTTCTTGATTTAGTATAACCACTATCAAATGCTATGAGGTTATTTTTTTCATTTTTTAATTCTTCTTTAATCCTCTCAAAAATCAAAACATTTGCATCAACCGCCATTCCAACAGTCAATATTATCCCAGCTATGCCGGGTAAAGTTAGGGTTGCTTCAAAAATTGTTAAGACGCCAATTAAAAGAAATAGGTTTATAATTAAAGCTATGTTTGTGATTAATCCAAATATTTTATATTTTATAAAAATAAATAGAATAACTAAAACAAAACCAATAATTAAGGCTATAATGCCCGCATTAATTGAGTCTTGACCGAGATCCGGTCCAACAGTTCTCTCTTCAATAATTTCTAGAGGTGCAGGTAATGCACCAGATCTTAATAATAAAGCAAGATCAGTTGCTGATTGAAAAGTAAAGCCTCCACTTATTTGACCAGATCCGCTGGCGATAGTGTCTCTAATAACAGGAGCACTTATAATTTTTCCATCTAAAACTATTGCTAATTGTTTTCCTATACCAGTTGAGGTAGCTTTACCAAATCTTTTAGCCCCTACTCTATCAAGTGTAAATGAAACTACAGTTTCATTTGTTTCACTATTCATTCGTGGTTGCGCATCCAACAAATTATCACCACTTAAAATAATTCTTTTGCTAACTATTGCTTCTTCATCATTTTCCTCAAATTTTAATTTTTCTGCTCCAAAAGAGTCTTCATTATTATTTGTAACAAATCTAAAAGTTAAATTCGCAGTTTTTCCAAGTAAAGATTTTATCCTCATAGGGTCATCTAACCCAGGTAATTCAACCAGTATTCTATCATTACCGCGTTTAAGTATATTTGGTTCATTTGTACCTATCTCATCAATCCTTCTTCTAACTATTTCCAAGGCTTGATCTTGTGATGAGGTTTTTAGTTCAATAATTCCTTGCTTGGAATAATTAATTACTAAACTACCCTCAACATCATTTATCTCCAATTGGTGAGATTTAAATCTCTCATAATAAGGATTAATATCACTTTCTTTATCATTAAATATATCAATTACTGTTTTTTTAAATTTTTCTTCAACTGTAAATGAAAGTTTTTGATCTTTAAGTTTGATATTATTAATTCTAATATTTTTTTCTTTAAAATAATTTCTTAAAGTTATTGTTAGATTTTGAAGTTTTTGTTCTATTACGGGTGTGTTATCAATTTCTAAAAGGAGATAAGATCCACCTTGTAAATCTAAACCAAGATTAATTTTTTTACTAAAAAAACCATCATTTAATTTTATAAGATTCGATGAGGCAAAAAAAATAAGAAATAATGATATAAAAGAAATAATAATTATTCTTAGTTTTGAAAAGTAAAGCACTTTAATTAAACAAAAATTATTTCTTAACTTCTTGAGAATTCATTAAACTTTGAACACCTGTCCCTCGTATAACTTCAACAGTTACATTGTCAGCAATTTCTACCTCAACTTTTTCATTATCAACAACTCTAGTGATAGTACCTGTAATTCCTCCGGAAGTTACAATTTTATCACCTTTTTTCAAACTCTCTACCATTGCTTTATGTTCTTTAACTTTTTTTTGTTGGGGTCTTATCAAGAAAAAGTAAAAAATAACAAAAATTAGTATTAGAGGTATAAATTGGCCTATTCCTGAACTTTCCATAAAACTCCTTAATTAGAAATGAATTTTTATACTATCTATTGAATTAAAACAACTTTAATTGAGTGAAATTTTTTCTAAATTATTCATATAAGGTCTCAATACTTTTGGAATTGTTATTGTGCCATCTTTTTCTTGGTAATTTTCTAAAATGGCGATCAGAGTTCTGCCCACTGCTAAGCCACTGCCATTAAGAGTGCCAGCATAAAGTGTTCCTTTTGTCTGATCCTTATATCTAGCTTTCATTCTAAAAGCTTGAAATGTGGAACATGATGAACAAGATGAAATTTCTCTGTACCTGTTTTCTGAAGGCAACCACACTTCGATATCATAAGTTTTTTCAGCACTAAAACCCATGTCTCCACTACATAAAATCATTTTTCTATAAGGAAGTTCTAAAAGATCTAAAATACCAGTTGCACAATTTGTCATTCTTTCTAACTCATCAGAACACTTATCTTGCTCAACTATACTTACCATTTCTACTTTATAAAATTGGTGCTGTCTTATCATTCCCTTAGTATCTTTACCATAACTTCCAGCTTCTTTTCTAAAGCAAGGAGTTGATGCAACAAATCTCATTGGCAGAGATTTAATGTCTATGATTTTATCTTTAACAATATTTGTCAAAATAACCTCTGCAGTTGGTATTAAAAATTTTCGATCTGTTCCCTCCTCTAATTTTACTTCAAATTGATCATTTTCAAATTTTGGAAGTTGACCAGTCCCAAACATTGTTGCTTCAGAAGCCAATAAAGGTGGAGAAATTTCTTCATAACCATTTTTTTTTATGTGAGTGTCTAACATGAAATTAGAAAGAGCTCGCTCCAATAAAGCCAATTTATTTTTGACAAAAACAAATCGAGAACCGGTTGTTTTTGTAGCCAAATCGAAATCAAGCATTCCTAATTTTTCACCTATTTTATAATGAGAGCTAGGTGTAAAATCAAATTTACGAATAGTGCCACTTTTATTTATTTCTATATTGTCTGTTTCATTTTTTCCTTCAGGAACATCATTATGGGGAATGTTAGGGATATTTGACAAAATATCATCTAAACTCTTTTGAATTAGTTTTTGTTTTTCATTAATTCTCTCAATATTTTCAGAAATATCTTTTGATTTTGCAAATAAAGATTTATCTTTTGATTTTGAAATATCTTTTTTTTCTTTTTCTAACAATTCTTTTTTTTGAATTAATTCTCTATTGTTTTTATCTAGATCTTCAAGTTTATCAAAATCAATGTCAACAAATCTTTTTTTAAGACCTTTTTTAAAACCATCAAAATTTTTTCTAATTTCTTTTAAATTATGCATCCGAATCTTTAAATTTTTTATTTTCTATAAATTTTACTGAAAATATAGATAATTCATATAAAATTAACAAAGGTATTGCTAAACCAATCTGTGTTATCGGGTCAGGAGGTGTTAACAAGGCTGCTGTAGCAAAAATAATTACAATAACATACTTTCTTCTTTCTTTTAAAAATTCACTATCAACCAAACCTACTCTTGCTAATAAACTTAATACTATAGGTAGTTGAAAACTAAGTCCGAATGCAAAAATCAATTTCATTATTAAGGAAAGATATTCGTTTACTTTAGCTTCTAATTGAATCGGTAAATTTGTTGATATCCCAGTACTCTCAAATGATAAAAAAAACTTTATAGCTAAGGGCATAATTAGATAATAAACGAGCATGCCACCTAAAAAAAATAGCAAAGGTGTTAAAATTAAATAAGGTAGAATTGCAATTTTTTCATGTTTATAAAGTCCGGGTGCTATAAATTTCCATACTTGCATTAATATATATGGACATGTAACAAAAAAGGCTGTGAAAAAAGAAACTTTTAAATATGTTAAAAATGTTTCTTGAAGAGCAGTAAAAATTAATCTTCTCTCTGAATTATCATCTTTTACAGCTTGAGCAAATGGCTCAACTAAAAAACCATAAATATTTTCTGCAAAAAAATAACAACCAATAAAAAAAACAATTAGAAAAATAAAACTATGAATTAATCTTTTTCTTAACTCTGTTATGTGGCTTACAAAGCCACTTTCTTTTTCATTTTCTGTCATCTTTTTTTACTTCTTTTTTTTCATCGTTTTCTATGTGGTTATCCTCAATATCAATGTTGGAAACTTCGTTTTGTATATTTGTAATATATTTTTTAGCTGTCCCTATCATAGAACCAACTTTTTTTAACATTATAGGAAAATCTTTTGGACCAAGTACAATAATAGCTATTGCAACAACAATTAAAATCTCAAACCAACCAATAGTAGGCATGTGATTTACTCTTTTTTATTTGGATCTTGATTATTTGGATTTTGATTTTCGTCAGAAATATTTTTAGGTTCATTGTCATCAGTTACATCTGATGCCATTCCTTTTTTAAAACTCTTTATACCTTTGGCTACATCTCCCATTAAGCTAGATATTTTGCCTCTTCCAAAAAGTAACACAACAAGTATTACAACTATTGCTATTTGCCAAATTCCAATGCTCATAGAAATCTTATAGCCTTTTTATTAGTGATTTTAAAGCACCTTTTTTCTCAAGAAATTCAAATTTTAAATCTATTTATTATCTTCTGAATCTAGAGTGCTACTTAGCATTTCATCAATATTTGAATAAATATCCTCTTTTTTATCCTCCTGTTTTTCTTTATAAAATTTCCCTGTTCCAAAAATTGCATTATCAATATTCGTAGTATCAATTAGTCCTGCAGCTCCTAATTCGTCTACAGTTGGCAAGTCGGATAGTTTTTGAAGATTAAAATGACTCAAAAAGTCCTCAGTCGTTATATACTGAATGGGTTTACCTGGAACATTTTTTCTCCCACCAGGTTTTACCCAATTAAGCTCCATCAATATTTCTAGTGTATTGGTGCCGAAGGCAACACCTCTAATTTCTTCTATTTCAGCTCTAGTTACTGGTTGATGATAAACAATAATTGCTAAAGTTTCAATTGCAGCTCTAGATAATCTTTTCTCAACAGTTTTTTCTTGAGTCATGAGATTAGATAAATTAGGTGAAGTTCGAAAAGACCATTTTTTCGAAATACAAACTAAATTAATTCCTCTATCTGAATATTCTGACTGCAATTTTAATAGTGATTTTTCAACATCTGTTTTTTTTGAAATTTTACTTTGTATAGTATCAATTGTTAATGGCTCCGCTGCTGCAAAGATTATTGCTTCAATTTCTTTTTCTAAAGAAGATAATTTAGTAGGAAAATTTATTATATTATTTTTCTTTTTCGTTTTTTTTTTAATCATTTATTTTCTTTTACATATATGTCATCAAAAAGTTCTTTTTGCTTTATTTTCAAATTGCCCTCTTTAACAAGCTCCAAGGATCCAGCAAAAATACCTGCCTTACCTGTTCTTTTATAACGTGCTTCACTTTTAAAATTTTTCGGTATTAGGTCGTCTAATTTCTTCCAATCAATAAGTTTACCAAAAAATTTTTTAATTGTCTTTATCCCCTCTTCAGTCGTGAAAACAGGTAGCTTCGGGATATTAATTTTCTGAAAATCTTTAGTCATTATTATTATCGCATAAGTTTTTAATAATTCGAATAAATTTAATTTATACTCACTATTATAAATTGGTTTAATTCCAGATTTACTTCCTCTAGTTCTAATTTCTCTTCCCAATCTTTTCCTTTTTAGCATTTGTTCTGATAATAATCTTATCAACTCTAATTTTTTTAATTGTAATTTAAGTTTTTCTGCAACTTCATTTACTTTAAATTCCTCTTCGGGAGATCCTGGTAAAAGCAATTTTGATTTTAAATAAGCTAGCCAGGTAGCCATTAGTAAATATTCAGATGCAATTTCTAAATTAAGTTCTTTTTCGTTATTTATAAAATCGTTAAATTGATCAGCTAATTTGGTAATTGAAATATTTTCCAAATTTACTTTTTGAGCTTTTGCTAAGTCTAATAAAACATCTAAAGGACCATTATAATTCTCAACGTCGACTTTAAATAAAATATGATTATTTTCTACCATACATCAATATTATCTTAAAATTTTGTAAAAATGTGATGTTTTTTTTAAAATAAATTTGTCTATTAAGGGTGAATTTTTTCCTATTATCTCCATTTCTCTATACTTAGCATTACAATGTAATACTAAATTACAACCTGCATTAAACGTTTTAATTGTATTTTTTTTTAAGTCACCTTTTATGCTCTTCATAGAGAGATCATCTGAAATCAATAAATTTTTATAGCCTATTTGATTTCTAATAATTTTAATAAGTTTTTTTGATTGAGTAACAGTGTTTTCTTTATCAATTTTTTTAAAAATGACATGTGCTGTCATTGCAAAAAAAGATTTTTTTTTTTTAAAAGTAGCAAAATCCTTTTTTTTTAAATATTCTAAATCTTTGTTTATTACTGGTGTATAATAATGACTATCAACTTTTGCATGTCCATGGCCAGGAATATGTTTAATTACAGTCCCAATTCCATTTTCATGAAAATTTTCAACACAATAATTTCCAATTTTAGATACTACATCTGGTTGTTTAGAAAAGGATCTGTCACCAATAATTTTAGATGCCCCTCTAACCCTCAGGTCCAATACGGGCACTGTATTTATATTTACTCCTATAGATTTTAATAAGTATGATGTTTTGTCAATAAAAAGCTTATAGTAAATTTTAAAATCATCATAATTTTTTATATATTTTTTTCCAAAAAATTCAGACGTCAGATTGTCAAATGAAATAATATTTTTTAATCTATTAACTCTACCTCCTTCTTGATCGATTAAAATGGGATATTTTTTATCATTAAATATTTTTCTAATAGATGTAGTAAGTTTAAATGTTTGTTTAATATTTTTAATATTACGTGAAAAAAGAATTATACCCCAAGGTTTATATTTCTTGATAAAATTTATTTCACGTAATGAGAGTTTTGTTGATTTAATACCAACAATAAATGATCTTCGATTATTCATTAGACTCTAATAATTTCCAAAAATTAAATTTTTTCTTTTTTTTATTTTCAGTTTGTTCAACATATTCAATAATATTCTTAGTATCATCCTCTAATATAGGTAATTTTTCACTGAAAATATTTATTTTTTCATCAATGTTATTTAATGATCTATAAGAGTTTTTTATATTAGTTTCGGATAAATAGAATTTTATTACCAAGAAGAAAAAAATAAATATAACAAACATGTAGAATAAATATTTAATTTCTTTGAACATTACATTTTTTCTGGAGTTGAGACTCCAACAATATCCATCCCCGATTTAACAATATTTGAAATTGCTTTTAAAAAAATTAATTTATCATCGGAAATTTTCTTATCATTATTAATAAATCTTTTTTGTGGATTGTCTTTTCCTAAATTCCAGTATGAATGAAATAAAGAAGCCAGTTCATATAAATAAGTTGGAATTCTGTGTGGCTCAAGTTTATTACTTGCAGACTCAATACATTTTGGCCACTCAGAAATTTTTTTTAGTATCTTTATTTCATCGTTAGAATATTCAAAATCAAATTTTTTAATTTCTATTTCTGAACTCAAATTTATTCCAATGTGTCTAAAAACGGAAGAAATTCTAGCATAACAATATTGTACATAATAGAGAGGGTTGTCTTTAGATTTTTCAATAATATTATCAAAATCAAAATCTAATTCTACATCACTACTTCTATTTAACATAATAAATCTTGTAGCATCTTTTCCAACTTCGTTTATCAAATCATCAACTGTTATATAATCTCCTTTTCTTTTTGACATTTTAAAAGGTTTTTTGTTTTTAATCAGTTTAACTAGCTGACTAACTTTACAAATGAGTTTTTCTTTTGTTTTGGATAATGCCTCAACAGAAGATGAAATTCTCTTAATATATCCTGCGTGATCAGCGCCTAAAATATTTATCAAATAATCAAAATTTCTATCCAGCTTATTTTTATGGTAAGCAACATCACTTGCAAAGTAAGTCCACGCACCATCAGATTTTTGCAATGCTCTATCTTTATCATCGCCAAAATCTGTAGACTTGAATAGTAATTGTTCTCTCTCAACCCAACTATCAGTATCTTCACCAGCAGGAGCTTTAATCTTGCCTTTATAGATAAATTCATCTTTTTCTAAAAAATCTACTACTTTTTCAACTTCTCGATTTAAAACCAATTTTTTTTCACTTACAAAATTGTCATGAATAATTCCAAGACTATTAAGATTTTTTTTAATTAGCTTCAGAGCTTCTTCAATTGATAAGGTTGTTAATTTATCAGAAATATTTTCAAAATTATCAAAATCAATCTTGTTATTAGAGGAAATAATATTGTTAGCAAAATCGATTAAATATTCACCTGGATATAAGTCCTCATTATTAGTTGGAAATGGTTCATTAAATTTTATTTCTCTTATTCTGAAATAAACAGATTTTGTAAAGTTTATAATCTGATTGCCGTAATCGTTAACATAATATTCTTTAGTCACTTTATTTTTGTTAAATAACAAAATATTCGCAATTACATCACCTAGAATAGCACCTCTACAATGACCCACATGTAAAGGTCCTGTTGGATTTGCAGAAACAAACTCAATTAGGTACTTCTTTTTATCTTCTTTAGTATTTATTCCATAAGAATTTGAATTTTCGATTATTTCTTTAATAAAGTTTGTCCAGAAAATTGGTTTAAACTTGATGTTGATAAAACCTGGTTTTACTACTGATATATTATCGATCAATTTATCTTTTTTTTTTATTTCCTCAGATAAAGTATTTGCAAGATCTATTGGTGATTTTTTGTTTATTTTAGATAATACCATGGCAACATTTGTTGAAATATCACTGTCAAATTTTGAAGGTGGTATTTCTGCAGTAATTCCATCAAGTGATTTAGGTAAAATTAAATCTTTATTTTCAGACAAATCTAATAAAGTTTTTTTTATTTTGTTTAAATATTGATCAAAAATATTCATTTAAAATTCTTACTTAAATTAATTGCATATCTATCAGTCATTCCTGATATAAAATCCGAAATAGCTCTAAATTTATTCTTATCAAGTTGATCTTTTGTAATAAATTTTTTTGGATTTGATTTTATTTTATCAAATAATTTTTTAATAATCGATTTACCTTTATTGTTTTTTATAAGGACGTTTTTATTATTATACATTTTTGTTCTTAGAAAATATCTAATATCATTTTCTGAGTTTTTGATTTTATCAGAAAAATCTACAATTAAAAAACTTGTTTTAGCAATATCTTTATAATTTCTGACCTTATTCGAATTTAAATTATTTTTAGTGTTTTTTATTAGATCTTTAATCATCAAATCTATCGAGTCTCGTATAACTTGGTATGCCGCAATTTTATAATTTTGTTTATTAATCTTATTTCTATATTTTTTGTAAATATCTCTAAAAAAATTAATTTCAACTAACTCTTCTAACTTAAACAGGTTTGCATTTATTCCATCTTGAATATCATGATTGTTATAAGCTATATCATCGGAAATTGCGGAAATTTGAGCTTCTAGTGAAGGATAAGTATTTAAATTAATCATATTTTTAAATTTTTTGACCCCAATCAAATTTTCAACTTTATTCAAATCATCTACTGGGCCATTGTGCTTTAATAGGCCCTCTAAAGTTTCAATAGAAAGATTGAGTCCATTAAATTTTAAATATTTATTTTCTAAAAACATAACAACTCGCAATGTTTGCAGATTATGATCAAAGCCACCGTATTCTTCCATGCACTCATTCAGTGCATCTTCACCAGCATGACCAAAAGGCGTATGGCCTAAATCATGGGCAAGACTTAATGTTTCTGCTAAATCTTCATTCAAATTAAGGTAACGTGCTATTGATCTTGCTATTTGAGCAACTTCCATTGAATGAGTTATTCTAGTCCGATAATGATCCCCTTCTGTATTAACAAATACCTGAGTTTTATGTTTTAATCTTCTAAATGAAGCACTATGAATAATGCGATCTCTATCTCTTTGGAATGGAGACCTGTATTTTGATAAAGATTCCTTAAAAATCCTACCATTACTTTTAAATAGACCTAGCTTTGAATATTTTTTCATCCTTTAAAATATATAATTAAGTATTATATTACTAATATCAGTGATCAATTATGATAAAAGAAATTAAATTTACCGATAAAGCACTAAAACAGATAGATGTATTGTTATCAAAAAAGGATAAAGGCTCTTTTTTTAGAATCGCTATTAAAGGTGGCGGTTGCTCAGGTTTCCAATACGAATTCACTTTTGATAAAGAAAAAGCAAAAGATGATCTCAATTACCAAAATATACTAATCGATAAAACGTCTGCAGACCTTTTAAAAGGATCAGAGGTTGATTATGTATCTGAATTGATCGGTGAGCAATTTAAGATAACAAATCCACAAACCAAATCTTCCTGTGGTTGTGGTGTTTCTTTTTCTCTTTAATGATTATTTCCTCATGGAATGTAAATTCTGTTCGAGCTCGAATTGAAAACATTAAAAGTTATCTTCTAAAATATAAACCAGATATTGTAATGATGCAGGAAATTAAAACTGAGGATGCAAACTTTCCTTATGATGACTTTTCATCAATGGATTATGAGAGTCATGTATTTGGGCAAAAAAGCTACAATGGTGTTGCTATTATTTCAAAAGGAAAATTAAGAAATATTAGAACTGATTTAATCAAAGATAAATTAAAACAGTCAAGAATAATTTCAGCTGAGCTTGAATATAAGAAAAAAAAAATTCAATTAATTAATATTTATACACCAAATGGTAATCCTGTTGATACTGAAAAATATAATTATAAAAAAAAATGGCTAAATGATTTAATTAAACAATTAAAAAATTTAACCAAAAAAAATTCTAATATTATTCTTGCTGGAGATTTTAATATTATTCCCGCTGCTGAAGATGTTTACAATCCTAAAAGTTTTGAAGACGATGCATTATTTAGGTTAGAAATTCGAAAAAAATTGAGAGAAATGATTAATCTTGGTTTTAATGATGTTTATAGACATTTTAATGAAACTAAAGAAGGATATACTTTTTGGGATTATATGAGAGGCGCTTGGCAAAAAAATAATGGCATGAGAATTGATCACTTCTTAGTTTCAAATTCATTAATTGATCTGGTAAAAAGTATAAATATTAACAAAGAC
This sequence comes from uncultured Pelagibacteraceae bacterium, assembly GCA_902627645.1. Classification (GTDB taxonomy): domain Bacteria; phylum Pseudomonadota; class Alphaproteobacteria; order Pelagibacterales; family Pelagibacteraceae; genus Pelagibacter. The sequence continues at coordinate 68,513 of CACOJX010000002.1, forward strand.
CCAAGAGGTAGGGAAAAACCTTCCGACCATACTCCAATAGAGATAACTTTAGCTTAAAGATTTTATTTTAGTTACTAGCTCTTCGTTAATATTTCGAGGACCTTTGTCTAATCTATTTTTGTGTCTTCTCTCACCTGGAAGTCTAACCCCATCAAAAGATTTCATCTTATCGAAAAATTCATCAGCATGTTTTTGCCAATTTGTTCCTGAAGTTTTGTCTGGTGATATTGCAATAATGAATTCTCCTCCACTAGGAGGTCCTCCATCATTATTATCTTTTGCAGCTGTCTCAAAACTAAAATTGTCACCAACTAAAGCACCAGCCATTAGTTCGACCATCATCGCTATTGCTGAACCTTTATAACCTCCAAAAGGAAGCAATACACCACCATCTGCTATTGCTCCTGGATCAGTTGTTTCTTTACCATCTTTAGTCAAACCAGTTCCAAGTGGAACCTTGTGCCCTTCTCTTTTAGCTACTTGAACTTCCCCCATTGCCATTGATGCAGTCGCCATATCATAAACCACTGGAGTTTTTCCAGGTCTTGGCCATGCAAATGAAATTGGATTTGTACCGAACAAAGGTTTGATTGCACCAGCAGGAGCTACCGCAGGTTTGTATGATGTACAAGCAAAGGCAACTAAACCTTCTTCAGCTAATTTTTCAGTCTCTGGCCACATCGCAGCCATGTGATGAGAATTATTTATTGCAAGAACTGCAACACCATTTTCTTTTGCAGCTTTTGCTAATTCAGGCAAACCTTTATTTAAAACTACAGGGGCTAAACAATTATTTCCTTGAACTTTAATTACTGATGCTGAAATCTTTTTAACTTCTGGCTTTCCTTTACCATTAATTTTTCCACTTTTTAAGCCACTTACGTACGCAGGTAATCTAAATAATCCATGAGATAAAGACCCATCCCGCTCTGCATTTCGAATTAGATCAGATAGAATGGATGCTGTTTCATCATCACATCCATTAGCCAATAAAGTTTTCTTAGCTAAATCAAATATTTCTTCTAATGATAGGGAAACTGTACTCATCCCATTATTAGATATTATTTATGACTAAAGATCAATTTTTATTTAACAACCTTTAAAAGATTTTGACATGTTGCCAATTAAATCAAAATATAAATCTTTACCAGGATTAAGAGTCGCTCCTAATGGATCTATGACCCCTGTTGCAACATTAGTATCTTTTGCTACAGCCTTAATAATATCAGGATTAAATTGCGGCTCTGAAAATATACAGCTTACTTTGTCATGCTCAATTATTTCTCTTATTTCAGCTAATTGTTCAGCACCAGGCATCACATCTGTATTTACAGTGAATGCGCCAAGAATATTAATGCCAAATCTTTTTTCAAAGTATTGATATGCATCATGAAAAACGATTGATTTGAAATCTTTGTTTAATTCAGATTTTACTTTCTTAGTAAGTTTATCTAAATCTTTATGTGCTTTTTTTAAATTTGCTTTGTATTTAGCCTCATTTTTTTGATCATTCTCAATTAAATGTTCTGCCATTTCACTTAAAATTACTTTTGCATTCATTGGATCCAACCAAATATGTGGATCGTGCTCACCATGCGCGTGTCCTTCATGACCATGATCATCGTGACCATCTTCTTTATGCTCATCGTCATGTCCGTGATCGTCATGATCATCTTCTTTTTTAGCATGATCATCGTGATCATCCTCTTTATGCCCATGATCATGTTCTTCGAAAATATTTCTTTCTCTAAATTTAAGTTTAGTTAAACCTTTTATTTCCATTAATTCAATTTTCTCAGCTTTTTTCGCAACAGATTTTAATGGTTTTTCTAAAAAATTTTCCAAATCTTCACCAACCCAGAATATTAGATCAGCATTTTGTAACATTTTTGCATGCGATGGTTTTAAAGCAAATCCGTGTGGAGAAGCATATCCATCCACTATTAAATCTGGTTTTGCTACTCCATCCATTAAATAACTAGCTAATGAGTGAATTGGTTTAATTGAAGTAACTACTTTAATTTCAGCATTTGCTGGTACAAAAATAGTTAAGAATGATAGTATTGATAAGATAAATGGTAATTTTTTAATGTTTTTCATATGTTGTATATTTAAATTGTTATAATATAACACTATGTAATAATATAACATTTATTAGTCAAGGAATAAAATGGGCTCAGATCAAAATTTACTTGTGAAGTTAAATAAAGCTGGTTTTAGTTTAAATAATAAATGGCTCGTTAAAGGAGTATCACTTCAAGTTGAAAAAGGTAAAATAGTTACTCTCATTGGTCCAAATGGATCAGGAAAAAGTACAACAGCCAAAATTGCTTTAGGTATTTACAAAAAAATTGATGGTTCAGTTGAAAAATACACAAATAAAGTTGGATATGTTCCACAAAAAATTTCAATTGATTGGACACTGCCGCTAAGAGTAAATGATTTTATGGTACTAACTGAAAGTCTTGATAAAGAATCAATAGATGAAGCTTTGTCTTTAACTGGTGTCATTCATCTTAAAGATAAAAATTTGGGTGACTTATCTGGTGGAGAATTCCAAAGAGTATTACTTGCAAGAGCTATTTCAAAAAAACCAGAGTTATTAGTACTAGATGAACCTGTACAAGGAGTAGATTTTACTGGTGAAATCGCTTTATACGAACTAATTAAGAAAATTTCTGATGAATTAAACTGTGGGATTTTACTAATTTCTCACGACTTACATACTGTGATGAGTGCTACAGATCATGTGGTTTGTTTAAACGGTCATGTATGTTGCTCAGGTTCTCCAATGGATGTTGCAAAAAATAATGAATACAAAGCTTTGTTTGGTGAACAAGCTTCTCAAATATTATCAAGATACGAACATAGACACGATCATATTCATACAGATCAAGGTGAGATAAAGAAAAATTAAATGTTAGATGATTTTTTTATAAGAGCTTTAATAGCAGGTATTGGGGTTGCTATAGTTACTGGACCACTTGGATGTTTTGTTGTTTGGAGAAGATTATCTTATTTTGGAGATACTCTAGCCCACTCTGCTTTACTTGGAGTAACTTTAGCTTATTCTATGGAATTTAATATAGCATTCTCAGTATTTATAATTTCATCTTTAATAGCTTTAACTTTAATACAACTACAAAAGAGAACTAATCTACCAGGTGATGCTTTGCTTGGTCTCTTAGCTCACTCATCGTTAGCTGTAGGATTGGTCGTTATAGGTTTTTTATCTTTTATTAGATTTGATATTATGGGATTACTATTTGGCGATATATTGGCTGTTACTGTTGATGATCTTTTAATAATATGGATTGGAGGAGCATTAATCCTCTTAATTTTAAGATTAATTTGGAAACCTTTATTTGCATCAACTGTTAATTATGAACTTGCTGAAGCAGAAGGTTTAAATCCAGACCGTGCAAAAGCTATATTTACGATCTTAATGGCAGCAATCATTGCAATATCAATTAAGATGGTTGGCTTATTATTAATAACTGGAATGTTAATTATACCTGCTGCAATGGCTAGAAATATCTCTTCTAGCCCTCAGAAAATGGTAATCTATTCAATCATTGGTGGATTATTATCTGTGATTTTAGGATTATTTTCCTCATTAGAATTTAATACTGCTTCTGGACCATCAATTATAGCAGCGTCTTTATTCTTATTTATCTTGTCATTATTAAATATAAAGCAATCGATTAAATTGAAAAATTAATGAGGAATCAGTAGAATGAATAAAATGCAAACTCTTTCGAAAAATCAGCAAATCATTTTTGATTTAATTGATAAATCACCTGAACCAATGAAAGCTTATTCAATACTACATAATGTTCAAAAAAAAGGGATTAAAGCTCCGTTGCAAGTTTATAGAGCGCTGGATAAGTTAGTTGAAATAGGGAAAATTCATAAAATTGAAAGCAGAAATGCCTTTATAGCCTGTCATAATTCAAGTTGTCAGGTATCAAAAGCTACTGCATTTTCAATCTGTGAGATCTGTGAAAAGGTAACAGAAATTAGCAGTGCAAGTCTTTCTAAATACTTAACTAATTTCAAAGACAAAGATGGTATGAAATATAGTAAATACAATCTTGAGTTTTTTGGATTATGTAAAAAGTGTAGATAAGTTATTATCTAAAATCAAAATAAAACAAGCTGAAAGGAAAACGAATGTTTATCAAGAAGTACCTTAAATGGATAAGTACATTTCTAGTCTTGGTTGGTATTCTATTAACAAACCTAAATATATATCCTTTAAATATTTATTTTCATGGATTAGGAGTTGTTGGATGGACTATCGCTGGATTTGTTAGCAAAGATAAAGCGATACTTACTAATTTTGGATTACAGATACCATTATTTATCATTGGTATTTATAAGGTTGTATTTTAATTTTAAAGTAGACTTTAGTTTTAATTAGTTTAGTTATTGACGAATCCACTCTCTGATTCTTAAATCAATAAATTTTTATATAGAATTTTTTTTCATCTAGAATTACATACTCTTTAAGTCATGAATCAATAGGAACCGAAAACAATAATATTAAGGAGATAAAATGGATATGACTTTAATTTACACGGTTATAGGGTTTGCCCTTGCCGGTTATAGCGTAATCGCTAACGACTCAATTCAAACACTAGGTACTTTTATAGCTTCAAAAAAGAAGTGGTTTAAATGGTATGTACTTGCAGGATCTGCTTCGAGTGTAATGATCATAGCTTTAGCGTGGGGATGGTATTCGTATGATGGTGATATTTCTTACGGAAGACTAACCAGAATACCTTATCAAGAAATTCAATGGTATCACGCAGTAGCACCTGCAATACTCTTGTTATTAACAAGAGTTGGAATACCTGTATCAACAACCTTTTTAGTTCTTTCAGCATTTGCTTCAACAGTTGTGCTTGAAAAGATGCTGTTAAAAAGTGTAGTTGGTTATGGTTTAGCAGCAATGGTCGCTTATATTGCTTGGATAGCTGTTTCAAAATTTATTAATGAAAAATTAGATGAAGTTGATGAAAAGTATATAGGCTTTTGGAGAAACTCAGTATGGGTTACTTCAGGTTGGTTATGGTGGGTTTGGTTGTCTCACGATGTAGCTAATATTGCTGTCTATCTTCCAAGAGAGTTAGATATTTCATTACTTTTAATTGTAATGGCATATTTTACAGCTTTGTTATTTTACATCTTTTACATACAGGGTGGACGTATTCAAACTGTGGTTTTAGAGAAAACAGGAACGAGATATGCGAGATCAGCTACGATTATTAACGTAATTTATGCTGCTGTCCTATACTATTTTAAAGAACTAAACGACTTACCAATGTCAACAACATGGGTTTTCGTTGGTTTATTATGTGGTAGAGAACTTGCAATTTCAACAATGAATAAAGATTATAAGTTTAAGTATGTTTTCCCGTTAATTGGTAAAGACTTTCTTAAAATGATCTTTGGATTAAGTGTATCAGTTGGAATTGTTTTGGCAATTCACTACATAATTATTCCAAATAGTTGGTTTTAAATTTGTTTGTGTGTTCGTGTTAATTATTTAACACGGCCATAAACGTCCTGGTATCGAACAATATCTGTTTCTTTTAAAATCGAACCTACTTGAGCTTCAATTATTTTAACTGGTTTTTTATATGGGTTTTCTATTCTATGAATTGCACCTAATGGAATAAAGATAGTTTCATCGGGTTTCATAGTAAAATATTTCTTATTTAATGTAATTTTAGGTTTACCATGAGTAACTACCCAGTGTTCAGCTCTGTGATGATGTTTTTGAAGACTTAATATACCTTTTGGTTTTACATATAATTCTTTAATTAAGAATTCTTTACCATTAAATAGATTTACATAACTACCCCAAGGTCTATGAAATACATTTTTCTTTTTAAAATAATGTCTCTTATTTCGTCCATACATCTTACAGATTTCTTTCCAAGACCCTAGATCAGACCAAGGAATATCTAATTTGATAGCATTTATATCTTTGGTTTTTTCTAGAATTGCATAGTCAAAAGACTTAGCTGTTGCTTTGGTAAATGCTTGTTTATTTAAATAATACACATTACTTTTATATTTTGCTTTTGTTACAGCTTTATTACAATTTCTGTAAATATTTGGTTGGTATTTCTTGAAATTATTAATAATGGAGTCTTTTCTCAAATAAAACATTCCAGAATTCCAATAACCTTTTTTACTGATTATTTGTTTAGCTTTTGCCTGTTTAGGTTTTTCTACAAATCTAGATACTTTGTTATTTTTTGTTAAAAAATAACCAAATTCACTTGAGGGCATTGTGGGTTTAATTCCAAATATAAAGATATTATTTTGGGTGAGTTTCTTTTGATTTTTTTTAATAGCTTTATTGAATAAACCAATCTTCTCTATCAAATGATCAGCTGCTAAAAACATTAAAGGTTGTTCATTTGGAATATCTTTAATTAAAGCAGTGCTTAAAATAGCTGGAGCTGTATTTCTTTTAGCAGGCTCTAGAACTATCTTGAATTTTCTTATTTTGTGTTTCTTTAGGTGTTGTTTTACGTATTTTAGATATTTTGCATTAGTGCTTATGATTGGAGCATCAAATATAGATGCTTTAACTCTCTCAAGGGTTTTGCCTAATAAAGTCCAATTACCGAAATCTATAAATTGTTTAGCTTGGTGTTTTTTAGTATTAGGCCAAAGTCTTGTTCCTGCTCCCCCACATAAAATAACTGGTCGAATTTTCATTAAATTAATTCTTGTTTAGTTATCTTAATATTATACCCCTCTAATCCAATCACTTTTTTTGGTGATTTTGTAATTAGTATCATCTTTCTAATCTTTAGATCTTTAATAATTTGGGCACCAATACCATAATTTCTAATAAGTTTATCGTTACCTTTCTTATAGAAATTTTTATTTTTGTAATCTTTTAGAGTTTGGGTAACAGATTTGAGGTTTGTGTCCTTTATAAATACTAAAACACAATTACTAAATTTTTTAAAATAATTGATTGTTTTTCTAAATGAGTTTGGTAACTGCTGATTAATTAAATAATTATGAACTACATTAGATGAAATAACTCTAACTCTAGGAATTACTCCTTTTTTTATACTACCTTTTACTAAGGCAAAATGTTCAGAACCATCTAATAAATTTTCATAAATCTTAATCTTATATTTTTGATTATTCACTTTTATATCTGATATTTTTTTTAATTTTATTAACTTTTCTTTTTTTAACCTGTAAGAAATTAAATCTTCAATTTTTCCTATCTTAAGTTTATGTTTTTTTGCAAAATCAAATAAATCTTGGCCTTTTGCCATAGATCCGTCCTCATTCATTATTTCACATATAACCGCAGAATTATTTTTTTTAGCTAATTTTGAAATATCAACTGACGCCTCTGTATGACCTGCTCTAACAAGAACACCCCCATCTTTTGCAATTATAGGAAAAACGTGACCAGGAGAAACAATATCTTTTTTGTTCACATTTTTTTTTGCAGCTATCTTGATTGTTCTAGCTCTATCCTTAGCCGAAATACCTGTTGTAATTCCTTTTTTAGCTTCGATTGAAATTGTAAAAGCAGTTTTATTTCTAGATTGGTTTATTGGCGACATTAATGATAAATTCAACCTTTTTGCCTGCAAACTGTCTAAGGCTAAACAAATCAAACCTCTACCATACTTTGCCATAAAATTAATATTTTTAGCGTTTGTATCTGAAGTCGATATCACAAGATCACCTTCATTTTCTCTTTTTTCATCATCCACTAATATGAACATTCCACCTTTTTTAGCTGTATTAATTATAGACTCTATTGATGAATAATTACTTTTTTGCATGAAATAAATTTTTAACGTATTTTGAAAGAATATCTATTTCAATATTTACAAGACTTCCTTTTTTTACTTTTGACAAATTAGTCAATTTAAAAGTATGAGGTATTACCCAAATTTGAAAACCCCTTTTTGTAATTTTTGAAATAGTTAAGGAAATTCCATTTATACAGATTGATGCTTTTTCAATAAGATCTTTTTTTTCCTTTGGCTTTATACCAAAATCAAAAAGATAAGACTTATCAATTTTTTTTATACCTAAAACTTTTCCAGTTGTGTCAACATGACCTTGGCATATATGGCCTGAAATTTTTTGACCGTATTTAAGAGGTAACTCTAAATTAATCAAATCATTTTTTTGAAGATATTTAAATTTAGACCTTCTAACGGTTTCATTGGAAAGATAAAATTCCATTATTCTATTTTTAATAGTTATTAATGTTAAGCATACGCCATCACATGCTATCGAAACACCTATATCCTTTTTATTCAATTTTAAATCAGACTTAATAAAAATATTAATACCCTTAGTTCTTTTAGATATTTTTGTAATTAATCCTTTATTAAATATTATTCCGTTAAACATTTTATTTTTTATAAATTGTAATATTATCTTTACCTAGTCTAGTATTAATTTTAAATTTTGTTCTGTATTTTTTGTTTAAAATATCAAATGATGAAAAGATTTGATATTTTTTATTTTTCGATATCATTTTTGGGCTTCTAAAAAGATAAAATTTGCTAACTAGCTTATTTTGGATAAGATTCTTTGTAATTTTATCCCCACCTTCAATTAATAAATTTCTCACTCCAATATTGAATAATTTCTTAAATATTGTTTTTAAATTAAATAATTTTTTTTTATCTAGATTCGTTTTAATCAAAATAATTCCTTTTTTTTTTAAAAATCTAATTTTTTTATTATTACCTAAATTATAAAATATAACTGTATTGTTATCCCTTGCAGATTTCACAATATAACTATTTAAATTTAACTCTAAATTTTTATCTAGCACAATTCTTTTTGGTGAAAAATTTTCATATCCTTTTAACCGACAATTCAATTTTGGATTATCTATATTTAAGGTTTTACTTGAAACTAAAATCGAGTCATTTTTAAACCGCAAATAATGAGTAAATTTATCGGAACTAAGATCTGTTATTCTTTTAATTCCTTTGCTGTATATAATGTTATTTTTTGAAACTGCGATCTTAGCCGTAATATATGGCATTTTATTTAATCTGTTTACTATATAGGAATCATAAAGATTTTTAGCTTCATATTTTAAAAGACCTCTTTTTACTTTTATTTTTCTTTTAGATAATATTTTATAACTTTTACCTCTTACTTTTTTATCAATATCATCTAAAGAATAAATAATTTCACTAATACCACTTCTGATTATTATATTTGTGCATGGAGGAGTTTTTCCGTAATGATTACATGGTTCAAGTGAAACATACATCTTAGAACCTTTTAAATCATCAACTGAGTTTTTTATAGCATTGTATTCTGCATGAGGTCTTCCACGATATCCTGTCTGCCCAATAGATATGATTTTATCATTTTTTACTATTAAACAACCAACAGAAGGATTTTCTCCAGTTAATCCTTTACGAGCACTTGCTAAATTCAAAGCAAGACGCATGTATCTTTTATCTTTTACTGTAAATTTATCTTTTTTTGTAGACATCTAATTTGTCCACAAATTGTACAAAATCTTTTTCTTCTCTAAAATTTCTGTAAACAGACGCAAATCTTACATAAGCAACAGGATCAAGTTCTTTAAGACCTTCCATAACCATTGTTCCTATTGTGTTTGTCGAAATTTCACTTTGTCCAAGTTCCTCAAGAGACCTTGATATTCTGCTTATAAATTTTTCAGTTGTTTCTGTATCTATAGGTCTTTTTTTTAATGCAATAAAAACTGATTTCGCTAGTTTATCTCTATCAAAAGCTGATTTTCTACCATTTTTTTTTACAACCATTATTTCTCGATACTGAACTCTTTCAAAAGTTGTAAATCTTGCACCACAAACACATAATCTTCTTCTGCGTATAGCGGTACCATCCTCAGTTGGACGTGAGTCTACGACTGAGGTCTCACCTTTTTTACAGATTGAACAAATCATTTATTCAAATTTTTATAGATCGGAAATGAAGAACATAAATCAATAACTTCATTTCTTACTTCTGCCTCAACTTTACTGTTGTCATTTGGGTTTTCTGATAAACCCTTTATTACTTTAGTTATCAATTCTCCAACTTTCTCAAATTCTTTTAAACCAAAACCTCTTGTGGTTGCTGCTTGAGAGCCTAATCTAATCCCTGAAGTGATCATTGGTTTTTCTGTATCAAATGGGATTCCATTTTTATTACATGTTATATTAGCTCTGCATAAACTTTCAGAAGCTAAGTTTCCTTTTACATTAAATGGTCTAAGATCTACTAACATTAAATGCGTATCAGTTCCTCCAGAATAAATTTTAAAACCGTTGTTCTTTAATGTTTCAGCAAGCATTTTTGCATTCGCTAAAACATTTTTGATATAAGTTTGGAATTCTGGTTTTAAAGCTTCATAAAATCCAGCTGCTTTAGCTGCAATAATGTGCATTAAAGGTCCACCTTGATAACCTGGAAAAACTGCTGTATCAAATTTTTTACCTAAATCAATATCGTTAGATAAAATTATCCCTCCTCTTGCACTTCTAAAAACTTTATGCGTAGTAGAAGTTACAACATGAGCATAATCGCAAGGATTTGGATATCCTTTTCCAGCCACTAATCCAGAGAAGTGCGCCATGTCTACCATTAAGTAAGCTCCAACTTTATCAGCTATATCTCTAAATCTTTTAAAATCAATTACTCGAGAATAAGCACTTCCCCCTGCAATAATAAGTTTCGGTTTATGTTCAAGAGCAAGTTTTTCAACATTATCATAATCTATAAGTTCAGACACTTTATCTACATCATAGCTTATTGCATTGAACCATTTACCTGACATAGAAATCTTTAGTCCATGGGTGATATGACCCCCTGAATTCAAACTCATCCCCATAAATGTATCGTTGGGTTTTAATAAAGCTAAAAATACAGCTCCATTTGCTTGAGCTCCTGAATGAGGCTGCACATTTGCATATTTGCAATTAAAAAGTTTTTTAATTCGCTCAAGTGCTAATTGCTCAGCTACATCAACGTGCTCACATCCATTATAATATCTTTTACCAGGATATCCTTCTGCATACTTGTTTGTTAAAACCGAACCTTGAGCCTCTAAAACTGCTTGAGAGACTATGTTTTCAGAAGCAATAAGTTCTATATGATTTTGTTGTCTAATTAATTCATCATTTATAGCTTTAAATAAATCAGGATCAGATTTAGAAAGACTTTTTTCAAAAAAGTCTTCATAACTAGAATTTATATATTTTTTTTCGCTCGACATTTTTTACCTAAATTTTTTTAACTCTTTTTTTATGTCTACCACCTTCAAATTTTGTATTCATAAATACATCAATACATTTAAAAGCAATATTTTTTTTTGTTAATCTAGATCCTAATGTAATAATATTTGCATTGTTATGCAATCTAGATAATTTTGTGTTTTTAGCGGAATAACACACTGCTGCCCTTATTTTTTTGTGTCTGTTTGCCGCCATTGACATGCCCATCCCTGATCCACAAACTAAAATGCCCATATTTTTCTTATTAAGCCCAACTTTTTTACAAAGTTTATGAGCATAATCTGGATAATTTACAGATTTTTCTGAACTATCAGTACCCAAATCATAAAATTTATATTTTTTTAAAAATTTTTTTTTTATTTGTTCTTTAAGCTTAAACCCTGCATGATCTGATGAAATAAATATTTTTTTCAAACTAATTAAATTTGTAATCTAAAACACAAGCAACTAAATGAATTCTATTCTCCTCACCACCATTAAATGCATTGTGATATTTTGTGTTATTCGTTATCCAAACTGAACCATCTGCTGGCATATGTTTCGCAACATGATCTACAACCATTATTGCACCTGGATTTGTAATAATTGGAATATGTAATCTAGGTTCAGGATCTCTGTGCCAACTTAATGTAGATCTTGGTTCTTTTAACAATATTCTTACTCTTCCTAATTTATATTTTGAAGATAGAACATCAAATACTTCTTTAAAATAAGTATCTTTATATTCATCAATAAATTCTGAGTAAGCAGCCTCATTGATTTTTTCATCTCTAACAACTTCTTTGCCTGAAGCATTCGGCTTAGTCCAAAACACACCTCTTGCCTTATTTCCCTTGATGGAGTCAGGATCACCAGGAATCTGGGTTAACGAAATTGCACCAAAATTACTTACACCCTCTACCCCAGAAAAATCTTTCATTTTTAGGATTTGTTTATAAGCATTCTGAAGTTTGTTGATGTCAAATTTGACATCCTGCTTCTGAAAATCATTAAAATTTAGTTCCATATGATTGTTTAATATATTTTTTAAGTTATATTTATATATAACATTTGTCGCATATAATAAATATATTTTAATATGATTACAGGAAAATTTCCAAACCTAAGGCTTAGACGTAGTAGAAAAAATGATTGGTCACGCAGGTTAATAGAAGAAAATAATTTAAGCTCAAGTGATTTTATACTGCCAATCTTTTTAATTGAAGGAAGAAATAAAAAACAACCTATAAAATCAATGCCTGGTGTATTCAGATATACGTTAGATAAACTTACACCATTTGTTGAAAAAGCTATAAAAAATAAGATACCCATGATTGCACTTTTTCCGTACACAGAAAAAAGAAAAAAAAATATTTTGGGTACTGAGGCTTTGAATGAAGATAATTTGGTCTGTAAAGCTATACAAGTCGTAAAAAAAAAATATAAAAATGAAATTGGTATTATGTGTGATGTTGCTTTAGATCCATACACTTCACATGGTCATGATGGATTATTGAAATCGGGATATGTTTTAAATGATGAAACTATTGATGTATTGGTTGATCAATCAATCTTACAAGCTCAGATGGGTTGTGATGTTTTAGCTCCTTCTGATATGATGGATGGCAGAATTGGTCTAATAAGAAAAGCACTAGATAAAAATGGTTTTGATATGACGCAAATTCTTTCATATGCTGTCAAATATGCTTCAAGTTATTATGGCCCGTTTAGAGATGCAGTTGGATCGAAAGGACTTCTCAAGGGGGATAAAAAAAATTACCAAATGGATTTTAAAAATAGTAATGAAGCTTTAAGAGAAGTTGCTTTGGATATTAAGGAGGGAGCAGACATGGTAATGGTCAAACCAGGACTTCCTTATTTAGATATAATAAAATTAGTTAAAGAAAATTTTAAAGTTCCTGTTATGGCTTATCAAGTATCTGGAGAATATAGTTTGTTAATTAATGCAATTAATAAAGGTTTTGTAGATAGAAATGTAATTCTTGAGAGTTTGATTGGATTTAAAAGAGCTGGTGCAAATGCTATTGTAAGTTATTACGCAGATAGGTTAGACAAAATCTTAAAATAATTATTTTAAAGAACTCACGAACTGAAGACGGCTTATAGGGTGACTTAGATTATTAGGCTTAAGTATAGATTTTTCTAAAAAGTCTCCAACCAATCTTAATCCCTGAGCAAGTTCATCATTATTAGCTGAAAAATTCTGTTCTATAAGAAAATTTGGGATATTTCTGTTATCTGTGGAAGAATTTAATTGATAAAAAATATTTTCATTAATGATTTTTTTAGTCACCATTTTTTTTAGTTCTAAATTATATCCTAACAAACTAAATAATTTTAATTCCCAAAAAATATAGTTTTTTACCCAATCATCAGTATTCAAAATTAAAAAGAAGTTTTTAATCAAATCATATATTTTTTCATTGGGTTGTGACTCTGCAGTTAAAATTTTTATTAATTGCATTGCAGATGTGATACAGGATAGTTTTTTTTTATTATCAAAAAAAAAGGGTGTTTCAGCTTTAATTATTTCAAATTTGAAATATCCTATTTTACTATTATTTTTAGCGTTATAGTTTGTGTAAAAATTATTTCCAATTTGTAAATAATTTTTAATTTTTCTAGATGAACCACCAAAAAGAATTCCTGAAGTCTTACCGTGATCTTTAGTAAAAACTTCAACTATTAATGAGTTTTCGTTATATTTATTTTTAGAAATTAAAAAACCTGAATCGTCCCAATGCATTTTACTTATAATTATTTAAACATAATGATGCAGCATTTTGTTCAGCATCTTTTTTTGATTTACCTTCACCATAGTAATTTTTTCCATCATATAATTTTACACTAACTTTAATAGTGGGTTGGTGTCTAGGACCCGTGTTTGATATCAGTTTATAAATTGGAAGCTTCCTATAAACCTTTAAAGAATATTCTTGTAATTTTGTTTTAGCATCAATTTGAGTTATTACGCTTTTGTCTATCTGATCTTTCCAAAGTTCTAAGATAAATTTTTCCACTACATTAAATCCCTTGTCTAAGTAAACTGCTCCAATAATTGCTTCACATGCATCTGATAATATTTTATCCTCCACTTTAGAATTCATTTTTCTAGAATTTGAAATTAAAATATATTTTTCTAAATCCAATTCATTAGCAATTACAAGACAAGTTTTTTTATTTACTAAAGATGCAAACTTTTTATCTAAAATTCCCTCTTTTTCATCTGGATAAATCTCAAGAAGTTTTTTAGCAATAACTAATCCTAAAACTCTGTCTCCAAGGAATTCTATTTTTTCATTATTGTTTTTTTTATCGAAGCTTTTATGGGTTAAAGCTTTAATTAATATATTTGTGTTTTTAAATTTAATCTTAATTTTTTTTTGTAAGGAATGATAATTTTTTTGCATTATTGAATTTTCTTAAAAAATCTATCAAATCTAATTGATTCTCTCCATTTCCAGAAAGAGAAGAAATTTCCTTTTGATTTGTCCGATGAAAAAAAAATAAATTGTGCTTTTCCAACTAAGTTATTTTTGTGTACGTATCCAACACTTGATAAAAATCTACTATCTTTTGAACAATCTCTATTATCACCAAGAAAAAAATAATAGTCTTTGGGTACTTCAAATATATCAGAATTTTGGTAACTAAAATTTTTTAAATAAACAGTTTTATATAATTTGTTATTTGCAAGTTTTTCCTCAAATGTGAAAACTTCAATTTTCTTATCTCCACAAAATATAATATCGTTTTTCGAAATTCTTGACTTAAATACCTCATTATTATTTAAATATAAATTTGAGTCTATAAATTGAATTTTGTCTCCTGGTAATCCAATCAATCTCTTTATATAGTCCGTTCTATTATCTGCTGGAGTTTTAAATACAATTACATCTCCTCTATCTGGTTCACTATAAAAAAATCTTCCATTGAAAATTGGGGGACTGAAAGGAAATGAATGCTTACTATAACCATATGAATATTTTGTAACAAATAATCTATCACCCACTAATAATGTAGGTTCCATTGAGGACGACGGTATATAGAAAGGCTGAATTAATAACGATCTAATAATCACAGCTATTATTAAAGCATAGAATAGAGTTTTGATATTTTCTATTATTGTATCTTTATTAATCATTATTTAGTCTGAAGCATTGTAAACGCTATTGAATAATCCTTTTCATCTGAAATTGAAAGAAACAAATTATACTTCTTAATTTTAAATCTTTTATTAATCATAGCATCAACCTTCTTTGTTTTGTGGTAAAATGGTTTTCCCCTCTTATCATTTAAAATTTCTATATCTTTCAAATTTAAATTTTCTCTAAAACCTGTGCCAAATGATTTGACTAAAGCTTCTTTTGCAGCGAATCTTTTTGCAAAATAATTTGTTTTGTTCATAAGTTTTTTGGAAAATTTTATTTCATTTGGGCTAAAAGTTCTTGAAATAAATAATTTATTTTTAATCAAAGATTTAATCCTTTTGTTTTGAATTATATCAACTCCAATACCTAAAATTCTCATATTTAATTTAAAAAATTATTTTTTGATTATTCGTTTAAAATTTTTAATTACTCTTGACAAACCAAAAAAAATTGACTCCCCTATTAAATAATGCCCAATATTAAACTCCTTTATTTCTTTAATATTTTTTAAAAGTTTAGTTGTTTTGTAATCTAATCCATGACCAGCGTGCACTTCTATACCTAGCTGACTCGCAACTTTTGAACATTTTATTATTTTATTTAGTTCACTAGAGTATTTTTTTCCTGATTTTACCAAATTTGCTAAACGACCGGTGTGAATTTCTATACAGTCAGTGTTTAATTCTTTCGAAATTCGCACATCAATTATTGATGGATTAATAAACAAACTAGTTCTAATTCTTTTTTTTTTAAATTTAGCTAATATTTTTTTAATCTTTAATTTATTTTTTTTTAAATTTAGGCCACCTTCAGTGGTAATTTCTTGTCTGTTTTCCGGAACAATACAAATAAAATCAGGTTTTATTTTTAAAGCTGTTTTAACAATTTTAGAATTAGTAGATATTTCCAAATTTACTAAAAGTTTTTTAATTGAACATATTCTTTTAGCATCTAAGTCGTTGATATGTCTCCTGTCTTCTCTCAAATGTATGGTGATTGAGTCTGCTCCTACTTTTTTAACAAATTTAGCAGCATTAACTGGATCAGGATGAATTTCACCTCGGGCATTTCTTAAAGTCGCTACATGATCAATATTTACACCAAGTCGTTTCACTTTATATATCTACTTCCAGGTGTTGTAATTGGAATTAATTTAAGGTCTTTTGGTAATCTATTTTTTTTATAAGTTGGTACATTAATCTTAAGATGAGAAATAATTTTCTTTTTAATCTTAAGATTTTTTTTGGTTGATCTATCAATCAATGATGCAAAGCCAATTAATTTTGCATTATTTTTTTTTATTAATTTCACACATTCCATGCTTGATTTTCCGGTTGTAATGACATCTTCAATAATTAAAACTTTCGAGTCTTTTCTAATTTTAAATCCTCTTCGTAATGCAAATTTACCCTTAACCCTCTCACAAAAAATTGTTTCTTTCTTAAGAATTCTCCCAATTTCATAGCCAATTATTATTCCTCCCATTGCCGGAGCTAATATTAAATCAAAATTCTTAAATTTTTTTTTAATTTTACTTGCAAGAGATTTACATATTTTTTCTGCTAGATGGGGGTAACTAAGCAATTTAGCACATTGAATATATTTTGAAGAATGAAGACCTGACGATAATACAAAATGTCCCTCTAATAAAGCATTAGTCTTTTTTAAAATATTTAAGGATTTTTTGGGTGAAAGCATTTCTTTTATCTTCGTGTCTTATTATCTTAAATTTTATACCTTTTTGTTTCAGCTCTGCAATAAAATTAGTAAAGTTTTTTAAATCTCTAATTATTAACTGAAACTTGAAATTGATATAATTAGGGTTTTTACCAACCATTTCTAAGTTTGATATATTTAATTTGTGTTCTCCTATTAAAGAGCTTACATTTCCCAATTGACCAGGTTTATCAGGCAAAGAAATCCATAAAGTTGTGTTGTATTTTTTTATTCTTTCTTGCTTTTTTTCACCTCTATCATGCCAATACCTTCTTATAGCTGCTCTTGCTTTTCCAGTTTTAGTTATTGGTATCCAATGCAATGAAGGAGAGTGTTTTTTTGAGGTAATAATATTTACTCTATCTCCATTTCTTAAAATTGTTTGCAATTCACTTTTATTCCCATTTATTTCACAGCCTACAGCAGTATCACCAATTTTAGTATGTACCGCATATGCAAAATCAATAGGAGTTGCGTTTTTTGGCAGCTTTATCACTGAACCTTTTGGTGTAAAACAAAAAACATTTTCTTGGAACATTTGAAGTTTTGTATATTCGTAAGAGTGTTCTGGATTTTCATTTTTTTCAATAATCTCAACTAAGTCTTTTAACCAATCGTATTCTTTCCAAGTTAAAGAATTAAATTTTTCAGAAGATTTATATTGCCAATGGGATGCTATTCCTCTTTCAGCAAATTCGTGCATCTTCCTTGTTCTAATTTGAATTTCAATGGGTTTTTTGTTCGGACCAATGACGGATGTATGAATTGATTTATATCCATTAATTTTAGCCGAGGAAATGTAGTCTTTAAATTTACCAGGAATACAATTGTATTCTTTATGTAAAACTCCTAGAGTTTTATAACAATCATCTATGTTCTCAAGAATTATTCTAAATCCAATAATGTCGGTTACTTGTTCAAGTGAAACTCTTTTTTTTTGTACTTTTCTCCATATAGAAAAAGGAGTTTTTTCTCTTCCATAAATACTTGCGTTTATATTATTTAGATTAAGTAATTTATCTAATTCACTTGATAATGTTTTAAAAATATCTTTTTTATCTAATTTAATTTCATCGAGTCTTTTTTGAATTAATGATCTAGCATCATTATTAAGGATTTCAAAAGATAGATCTTCTAGTTCATCTCTAATTCTATGCATACCCATCCTGTCAGCAAGAGGTGCATAAATTTCCATAGTTTCTTGTGCTATTCTTTTTCTTTTATCCTCTTTACTTATTGCTTTGATCGTTCTCATGTTGTGAAGTCGGTCAGCAATTTTTACTAATAAAACCCTTATATCTTTTGAGGTTGCTAAAATTAATTTTCTGAAATTTTCAGCCTTTGAGCTTGACGATGCTGTATTCTCAAGAACAGAAATTTTTGTGACACCATCAACTAAATCAGCGACCTCATCACCAAATTCACCTTTTATTGTTTCATAAGTAGCAAAAGTGTCTTCTATAGTATCGTGAAGTAAACCTGTGGTAATTGTTGCACTATCTAATTTTAAATCAGTTAAAATATTTGCTACTTCTATTGGGTGCACAGAATAAGGATCTCCTGATGCTCTTTTTTGATTGCTATGAGCTTTAACCGCAAAATTATAAGCTTTGTTTAATTTTTCAGGGTTTAAAAATTTATTATAAATTTTTACTTTATTTATTAAGTCTTCAGAATTTAACATTCTTTATTATAACACTAAATCAAATTTGTTTAATAGACCTTATGTCCTCATTTGATAATGACAATATCAGCTTTTTTATATGTTTTTTTAAGACGGGATGATGCCAATTTTTATCTAACTCAAACAAGGGCAAAAGAACAAAATTTCTCTTATGCAATCTTGGATGAGGTATAATAAGCCCATTTTTGATAAGTTTTTTATTATAATCAATAATATCTATATCACACACTCTAGGGGAGTTTTTTGGTGCCTTTTTTCTACCAAGAGATTTTTCAATTTCTTTACATTTTCGAATTAAATTTAACGGAGTTAAATGAGTTTTTATTTTTAAGACTATATTTAGAAACTTTGGATTTTTAATATCTGGCCATGATAAACTTTCATAGTAATTAGATGATTGAACGATATTTATTTCATTTTGAATCATTCTATATTTAGCTTTTTCAATATTTTTTTTTCTATTTCCTAAATTAGAGCCTACAGCTAAATAAATCATTCAACTCGACTTCCTTATATATCTAGCTCTATCACGATTCCAATCTCTAGTTTTTTTTACAGCTCTTTTATCAAATTGTTTTTTTCCTTTAGCAACAGCAAGCTCAATTTTTGCTTTTCCTTTTTTGAAATACATTTTTGTAGGAACGATTGTAAATCCTTCTCTTTGCATTTTACCTATAAGTTTATTTATTTCACGTTTGTTTAATAACAACTTTCGTTCATCTGTTGGATTATGATTGGAATAACTAGCATGCTTATATGAAGCTATATGTGAGTTAATTAAAACCAATTCACCATTTTTTTCGACAGCATAAGATTCTGCAATGTTTACTTTTCCATTCCTTATAGATTTTATTTCTGAACCCTTAAGAACAATGCCTGCTTCTAATATATCTTCAAAAAAATAATTGAAACTAGCTTTTCGATTTAAACATATTATTTTTAAACCAGAATTGGTTTTTTTATTCATTAGATCAAATTTGCAGACTGAAGTGCTTTTTTTACTATTTCTTTAGTTGTCTCTGTAACTTTTACTAAAGGAAGTCTTACTTCATCATCACAAAGGCTTAATAATTTTGCTGCATATTTTACTGGACTAGGATTACTTTCAACAAACATAGAATGATGAATTGGTTGTAAAATTTTATTAAGTTTTTCAGCTTCATCAATAGATTTTTGATCTTTCAAAATAGAAAATTTTTGAAATTCTGAACAAAGTTTTGGTGCTATATTTGCAGTTACGCTTATAGCCCCAACGCCTCCTCTTTTGTTAAATTCTAGTGCATTGTCATCATTTCCAGTCAATTGAATAAATTCTTTTCCCATTTTTTTTAAAGTTTGATCTACTCTATTTAAATCTCCAGTAGCATCTTTCACACCAACTATGTTTTTTAATTCATACAATCTTGCCATAGTATCTACTGTCATATCTATTACTGACCGTCCTGGAATATTATAAATTATGATTGGGATACCACATTTATCGTTGATTGCTTTATAATGCTGATAAAGCCCTTCTTGAGTTGGTTTGTTATAATAAGGAGTTACAATTAGCGCCCCATTAGCACCTATTTTTTCTGCATGTTTAGTTAAAGAAATAGCTTCTTCAGTTGAATTTGAACCAGTGCCAGCGAATACTGGTAATTTTCCATTACTTTCTTTTACACATAAGTCAATCACCCTTTCGTGCTCCTCGTGACTTAAAGTTGGCGATTCACCTGTAGTTCCTGCTGGAACTAAACCATTAGTACCATTTTTAATGTGAAAATGAATTAACTTGATATAAGTATCATCATCAAGTTTATTATTTTTAAATGGAGTGACTAAAGCAACATTTGAACCTTTAAACATAAATACTTATAACATAGATTGTAGATTCATATACTAAAGATTATGGCAAAAAAAATCTTATTTTTTATAGTTTTACTTCCTTTTGTAGGTGTCTTTAATATTGCGTTATCAGAAATTATTCCATTAAAAAAACCCTCACAATCAAAGGAAGAAACACAAAAAAAATTGTTGGTAGATGTTCTTAAACCATTGCCTAAACCAATAGAAAAAACTGAAACTAAAAAAATTGAAGAAAAAAAGGAAGAGAAAATTGTTGTTAAAAAAGAGAAAAAAACTGGTTTAATTCTGCCAAAAAAGAAACCACTAATTGCTGGTTCAAAGAAAACACCTGACGTAAAAATATCAAAATACTACAACAAAAAAGATTTTAGTTTAGCTAATAAAGCTATTTCAGAAATGAAAAAAGGTAGCTGGACAAGTGCTCTGAAAACGGCAAAGAAAGCAAGAGATAAATCAATATATAATTTCGTTCAATGGAGGCATTTACTCACTAAAGGAAATCAAGCATCATATTATGATTATAAATCTTTCATTGATAAAAATGAAGATTACCCGCGAATAGGTAGAGTAAAATATTTAGCTGAACATAAGCTTTCAACTGATCAAATTTCGCCAAAAAAAATTATAAATTGGCATGGTTCATCTGATCCATTAAGTGGATTTGGTAAAATGATTTTGGGAGAAAGTTATATTTTAACTGGAAACAAACAAAAAGGTATTCAGTTTATAAAAGAAGGTTGGATCACAGCTGAACTATCAAAATCTCAATTAAGATTTTACAGAAAAAAATTTAAACCATATCTAGATGCAAATGATTATATAAAACGTGCTGATTATCTTGCTTGGAACAACAAATATTGGGATCTTAAAAGAATGTTAAGATATTTACCTAAAGAATACGAGCTTTTATATAATGCTAGACAATTATTAATGAGTAAATCATATGGTGTTGATAACGCCATATCTAAAGTTCCTGCTAAATTTAAAAATGATGCTGGATTAAATTATGATAGATTAAAATGGAGAAGGAAAAGAGGACGAGTTGATAGCTCTGTTGAAATTTTATTAAAAATAAAAAATACAAAAGATTATTTAGTTAGACCTGATAAATGGTGGATTGAAAGAGAGATTATTTCAAGATCATTAATATATAAGAAAAAATATGAATTAGCCTACAAAATTAGTAGCAACCATGCAATGACCGAGGGACCAGAGTTTGCTGCTGCCGAATGGATGAGTGGATGGATAGCATTAAGCTTTTTAAATGATCCTTTATTAGCAAAAGAACATTTTGAAAATTTTTATAATAACGTTGGCTACCCAATTAGTGTAGCTAGAGGTGCTTATTGGCTAGGAAGAACTTATAAAAAATTAGGGTATGAGGAATTGTCTACTAAATGGTTTAAAGAAGCATCAAACTACCTTACAACATACTATGGTCAATTAGCCTTTATGGAAATAGATCCTAATGCGAGTTTTGAACTCGTTAAAGACATGGATGTTAAAAAAGAATATCGTGATTACTTTTTTAAAAAAGAAATTGTGAAAACTATTTATTTACTAGATGAACTTGATGAGGATAAGTATGCAAAATATATGCTTAGACATTTAGCTAATGATAATGTAGAGAGTGGTAGTGAGATTTTAGCAGCAGAACTTGCAACAAGTATTGATCGATTTGATTTTGCAATTCAGATTTCAAAGATAGCCTCTTATGAAAAAAGATTTCATAACAAATACAACTATCCAATTATTAGCACACCAAAATATATTGACGGAAGAAAAATTCCTGAAACTGCTTTTATTTTATCAATCATAAGACAAGAAAGTGAGTTTGATTTAAGTGCAAATAGTAGTGCTGGTGCTAAAGGGTTGATGCAATTGATGCCTTACACTGCTAAGGTAGTTGCAAAACAAGCGAAACTACCATACTCTAGATCACGGCTTACTACAGATCCTGAATATAATATAAATTTAGGTTCGCACTACATTGCAGGACTGATTTTAGAATATGAAGGTGCCTACCCATTTGCAGTTGCGGCATATAACGCTGGACCAAAAAGAGTTAGGTACTGGAAAAGAATAAATAAAAATCCTCAAAAAAATCAAATTAATTATGTTGATTGGATTGAACTTATAAAGTTTAAAGAAACAAGAAACTACGTCCAAAGAGTTTTAGAAAACTACAATGTTTACAGATATATACTTGAAAAAAAACCTATACCTATGAAAAATTTTTTTAAAAATAATCCTTTATACTAAATATTGATTATGGCGGAAGAGGAGGGATTCGAACCCTCGGTACAAGTTTCCTCGCACGGTCATTTAGCAAACGACTGGTTTCAGCCTCTCACCCACTCTTCCAACGCTTAATTATATTCAATATATGTGTTATGATTTAATATAAATCAACTTAATTTTGAATATTAATTTTAGTATAATAAGCCAATTAATTATAAAAAATATGTTTGTTTTTGATGATAAAGATAATTACAGAGTAAACTTAAGAAGATCTGTTCAGATGGCATTAATTGCCAAAATTAAAAGATTTTTTTCACCTAAAATCATTAAACCTAAAAATAAGTATATTCATGTTGGATGTGGTTTTCATAAATTTGATAATTTTGATAATCTCGACTTCTATAACTCTAGTTTTTCTTTTTGGAAAAAGAGGAATTATATATCTCATGACTTTAGATATAAACTTCCATTTGAGGACAACGTTTATGAGGGAGCTTTTAGTGAACATACTTTAGAACATTTGTATTTTAATGACGCCAAATTTTTAATGTCAGAAATATGTAGGGTTTTAAAAAAATCATCAATTTTTAGATGCACTGTTCCTGGTCTAGATTTGTTTATTGAAAACTATAATGAAAAAAAAAAGGATGAGTACTTTTCAAGTTTTGATAATGGTTGTGATGCGATGAGAGATTTAACTAATAATTATGGACATCTTAATGTTTGGGATAAAGAGACATTAAGGAGAGAATTATTAAGCGCTGGTTTTTCATCAGCTAAAGTGTGTCAATTTGGTGAGGGTGAAAATATAGATTTAGTTAAAGATTTGAAAGATAGAGCTTTTCAAACTATTTATCTTGAAGCAAAAAAATAAAATAATATAAATATTAACAAATTTTTAAATTTTAAAAACTTATGAAGAATAAATACTCAATTTTATCTCTTTTCAAAAACGCTCTTTCCTATCACGAAAATTGGCAGAGAGCTTGGAGAGATCCAGAACCAAAAAAAGAGTACGATGCTGTAATTATTGGTGGTGGAGGCCATGGATTAGCAACTGCTTATTATCTTGCAAAAAAACATGATATGAAAAATATTGCTGTTGTAGAAAAAGGATGGATCGGTGGTGGTAACACAGGAAGGAATACTACTATTATCAGATCAAATTATTTGTGGGATGCAAGTGCTGGACTATATGATCATGCTCTTAAGATATGGGAAGGATTATCCCAAGAATTAAATTACAACGTTATGTTTAGTCAAAGAGGAGTTATGAATCTCGCTCATAACCTTCAAGATGTTAGAGACTTAAAAAGAAGAACTCATGCAAATAGACTTAACGGCATTGATGCAGTTTATTTAAATACTGAACAAGTCAAAAAATTTTGTCCGATAATAAATACTTCTCCAAATATAAGATACCCTGTTTTAGGAGGGACTTTACAAAAACGAGCTGGAACAGCACGACACGATGCTGTTGCATGGGGATATGCTAGAGGCGCTGATGAAATGGGCGTAGATATTATTCAAAATTGCGAGGTTAAAGGAATTAAAAGAAATGGTGATGGAGTTGAAGGCATAGAAACAACTAAAGGATTTATTAAAACAAATAAAATTGGAGTTGTAGCAGCTGGTCACTCCAGTGTTGTTGCAAACATGGCTGGTTTAAAATTACCTCTTGAAAGTAAACCTTTACAAGCACTAGTTTCAGAACCAGTGAAACCAATAATTGATACTGTTGTCATGTCTAATGCAGTACATGCTTATGTAAGTCAATCAGATAAAGGTGAATTAGTTATTGGTGCAGGGACAGATGACTATGTTTCGTATTCGCAAAAAGGTAGTCATGAAATTGTTGAGGGAACTTTAAATGCAATTCTTGAACTATATCCAATATTCAGTCGAATGAGAATGTTAAGACAATGGGGAGGAATAGTTGATATTTGCCCCGATGCGAGCCCAATAATTAGTAAAACATCGATAAAAGGTTTATATTTTAATTGTGGTTGGGGAACTGGAGGTTTTAAGGCAACCCCAGGTTCAGGTGATTTATTTGCTCACACAATAGCAAACGATGAGCCTCACAAACTTAATGCTGCATTTAATTTAAATAGATTTGTAAGTGGTGACCTTGTAGATGAACATGGTGCAGCAGCAGTAGCACACTAATGTTTTTAATAAATTGTCCTTTTTGTGGTGAGAGAGAGCAAAGTGAATTTAAAGCTGGTGGTGAAGCTCACATAGTCAGACCAAAACAACCAACAGAATTAAGTGATGATGAGTGGGCAGAATATTTATTTATGAGAAAAAACATTAAAGGTATTCAATTCGAAAGATGGAACCACATTCATGGATGCAGAAAATGGTTTAACATGGTTCGTGATACTTCAAATGATGAAATAAAAGCAGTTTACAAGATGGGTGAAAAACCACCTGTTGAATAATATATGACAAAAAATTTAAGAGTTAAAACAAGTAAATTTATTGATGAAACTTACAGAATTTCATTCAAGTTTAATGGAAAATTATATTATGGTTTTAAAGGTGATACCTTAGCTTCAGCTCTTTTAGCAAATGATATTCATCTAGTAGGAAGAAGTTTCAAATATCATAGACCTCGCGGAATTATGACTGCCGGTTCAGAAGAACCTAATGCTATAGTTCAACTTCATAGCAATACTTCAAGAACTGAACCCAATGTAAGGGCTACAGAAATTGAAATCTATGAGGGTTTAGAAGCATCTAGTCAAAATTGTTGGCCAAGTGTCAATTTTGATATTGGGGGAGTAAATAATATTTTATCCCCTCTCCTGCCAGCAGGATTTTATTACAAAACATTTATGTGGCCAGCTAGTTTTTGGGAAAAGTATGAATTCTTTATCAGAAAATCTGCAGGATTAGGAAAGTCACCAACTAAGCCAGACCCTGACATATATGAACACAGATATATTCATTGTGATGTTTTAGTAATAGGTGCAGGTATTTCAGGAATTATGGCTGCTAAAACAGCTGCAAAAAATGGATTTAAAACACTTTTGATTGATGAAAAACATTATCTTGGTGGTTCTACTATTTACCAAAATTCAGATCATTTTAAAATAAACAATCAAAATTCGAGTTCGTGGTTAGAAAAAGAAATTAATGAAATAAAAAAAATTAAAAATTTAGAAATAAAAACAAGAACTAGTGTAGCTGCATTTCATGGATACAATTATTTGTTAGCCAGAGAGAATCTAACTGATCATTTACCAATAGAAAAAAAGAAAAACAAGACAAGACATAAACTACTTAAAATTAGAGCAAGAAAAGTTATTACTGCTACAGGGTCTATCGAAAGACCTTTGATATTTGATAATAACGATCGCCCTGGAATTTTACTATCCTCGGCTATAAAAAAATATGCTGATTTATTTGGAGTTTCTTGTGGCGAAAAAAATATTTTCTTTACTAACAATGATAGTGCTTATGAAACTGCAATTAGTTTAATCCAAAAAGGTATTAATGTTAAAGCTATTATAGATAATAGAGAAGAGGTTGATTCAAAATTAATTTATGAAATCGAAAAAAATAATGTTGATGTTTATAAGGGTTATACTGTTATAAATACTCACGGATATAAAAGAATAAATAAAATTTCAATCATGCAGCTCTCAAAAGATGGGCAAAAAGTTATAGGTTCAAAAAAAGAATTATCATGTGATTGTTTAGGCATATCTGGTGGGTGGACTCCAGCAGTACATCTGTTTACTCAATCAGGAGGAAAACTTAAATTTAGAGAGGAAGATCAGGTTTTTATTCCTAATACTTATCCTTCAGATCAATTAAGTATCGGAGCATGTAATGGCGACTTTACCTTAAATACAATATTTTCTAATGTACCAAAATCATTAAAAAATTTCCTTGATATAAAAGATATTGAATATGAAAATGCTGAAGTTTTATCATCTTTTAATAAATCAAAGAGAAATATTTGGCTTCTTCCATCTGATAAAATTTTAGGTAAGACAAAATCTTTTGTTGATTACCAAAATGATGCTACAGCAAAAGATATCAAATTAGCTTTAAGGGAGGGTTTCAGATCTATTGAACATGTAAAAAGATACACAACTACTGGAATGGGTACTGATCAAGGTAAATTAGGAAATATGCATGCATTAGGTATTATTTCTGAGACTGCTGAGGCTAAGATGGGAGAACTTGGTACAACAACATTTAGGCCACCATATACTCCACTTACTTTTGGGACTATTGTTGGAAGAAATGTAGGTGAATATTTTGATGTATTTAGAAAAACTCCAATCCATGAGTGGCATGTCAAAAATAACGCAAAATTTGAAAACGTAGGTCAATGGAAAAGGGCATGGTATTATCCTCAAAACAATGAGGATATGCATCAAGCAGTTCAAAGAGAAAGTAAAGCTGCAAGAGAAAGTGTTGGAATATTAGATGCTTCTACCCTGGGCAAAATTGATATCCAAGGAACTGATGCATCTGAATTTTTAAATCGTGTTTACACAAATGCTTGGTCAAAACTAGGTGTTGGTAAATGTAGGTACGGCTTAATGCTTAATGAAGATGGTATGGTTTACGATGATGGAGTTACAACTCGTTTGGACGAAAATCATTATATAATGACAACAACAACAGGTGGAGCAGCTAATGTTTTGGGTAAACTAGAAGATTATTTACAGACCGAATGGCCTGAGCTAGATGTGTATTTAACATCAGTTACAGATCATTTTGCAACTGTGAGTGTTTGTGGTCCTAATAGTAAAAAAGTTATTTCAAAAATAATTCCTGATCTAGATCTTTCAGATAAAAATTTTCCACACATGTCATTTAAAAATACAAAAATTAGCAATATAAATTGTAGAATAATGAGAATTAGTTTCACTGGTGAACATAGTTATGAAATAAATGTTCAAGCAAACTATGGTAAATCTGTATGGGAAAAATGTATGGAGGCTGGTAAAGATTTTAATATTACTCCATATGGAACAGAAACAATGCACTTATTAAGAGCAGAAAAGGGTTTTATAATTGTTGGCCAAGATACCGAT
>CACOJX010000003.1 GCA_902627645.1 uncultured Pelagibacteraceae bacterium
AGGTGCAATGTGGAATTTCTCGATCAGGAGACTTTTTTGCTTTTGAAAAATCTAAGGTAAAACCTGATATTGTACCAATAGCAAAAGGAATAGGTGGTGGATTTCCTATAGGAGCTGTTTTGATGAATAAAAAAGTTGCTGTTGGAATGACGCCAGGAACTCATGGATCAACCTTTGGAGGAAATCCTCTGGCAATGGCAGTTGGAAATACAGTTATGGATATAGTCTCGAGCAAAAAATTTTTAAATAATGTAAAAAGAATGTCTAGTTATTTTCTGTCAAACTTAAATCATCTCAAGAAAAAGTATCCTAAAGTAATTAGAGAGATAAGAGGGAGAGGTTTTTTGATTGGAATACAGCTACACAAAGATCAGACAAAGTTTATAAAGAGTCTTATGGATAATAAGCTTTTGACTATACGTGCAGCAGAGAATGTTGTCCGTGTTTTACCACCGTTAAACGTAAAAAAAAAGGAATTAAATCAAGCTTTAAAAATCATAGATAGAGTTTGTGCCGAATATAGATAAGATGAAAAATTTTATAAATTTAAAAGATATATCAGCAAAAGATCTTAGAAAAATTATAACCGATGCTAAAAAAAGAAAGAAGGCAAGAAAAAAACTTTATAATCTTGAGGTTGATAAAGGTGAACCTTTGAGAGGTAAATTATTAATACAAATGTTTGAAAAATCAAGTTTAAGAACCAGGTTAAGTTTTTATTTAGCAATGAAACAACTCGGCGGAAGTACTTTAACACTTAGATCTGATGAGCTACATTTATCAAAAGGAGCAGAAAGTATTGAAGACACTGCTAAGATATTATCTAACTTTGGTAATGCATTTATGTTCAGAACAGATAGCGATGAAAAATTAAGTGAATTTAAAAAGTATCTATCAATACCAATTATAAATGGATTAAGTCCAAGCTCTCACGCTACACAAATATTATCTGATATTTTCACCATTGAAGAAATAAAAAAAAAACCGATATCAAAAATAAATATTAGTTGGATAGGAGACTCTAATAATGTCTTAAATAGCTTGATTGCTGCTGCAATTAAATTTTCATTTAGATTGAATATTGGCTGTCCAAAAAAATATGAACCATCTAAAGATATTTTAAGTTATATTAAAAATAACAAAACTAAAATTTCTATATATAATAATGCCAAAAAAGCTGCAACTGGGGCCGATGTTATATTTTCAGACAAAGTAATTTCAATGAATGATAAAGTTAACAAGATTAGAAAATTGAATTATTTCAAAAAATTCAGAATAAATACAAAACTAATGACTTTTGCAAAAAAAGATTGCATTTTTCTTCATTGTTTACCCAGAGGTGAAGAAGTGGATGATAAAGTATTTTTAAGCAAACAATCAAAAGTTTGGCAACAAGCTCTTAACAGAGTTCATGTGCAAAAATCCATATTACTTTATTGTTTCGGAAAATTAAGGTAAGGGCAAAGGATTATCAGAATTTTGATTTAAATATAATATAACTGAAGCTCTATCTTTTTCTTTTCTTAATCCAGCAAAAGCCATCTTTGTTCCTTTGATCCATTTAGCTGGTTTGATCAAATAACCATTTAATTCTGCAAAACTCCATTCTTTCCCATATTCAGACAATGCTTTTGAATATTTGTAATCAGCTACTGCACCAACTTTTCTTCCAACAACATTATAGAGCGCGGGACCTATGTTGTTTTTTCCTCCTTTAACAATAGAATGACAAGCGGCACATTTTTTAAACACTTTTTCACCAGTAGAAATGTCTCCCATGGCCATCAAGGAAGCTATATCAATTTTTTGTTCAGTTTTTTCTAAGCCTGTTTCTTTGCTCATTGCAACAGCCTGTTCTACTTCGACAGTGTATCCTGGTGTTTCAGGTTTTTCGACGTGAAATATAACATCAGACAGCTTTCCAATACCAATCACAAGAAGTGCAACCATCAATACTGCAGCAACTATTTTATTTATTTCAAAAGAATCCATTTTAAAAAAATTGTTTTGAACGTATAACACTATAAATATAAAATTGCTTATATTTTTTAATGTACAATTTTGCCTCTGTTTATATTGTAGTGATAAATAAAAAAACCAATGAAAACATTAGTTATAATTCCCTCTAGGTTATCTGCTGTAAGATTACCAGGAAAACCTTTGTTTAAAATTAATGGTTTATCAATTATATCTCATGTTTTTAAAAAAGCAGAGGAGGCAAACATTGGAGAAGTTGTAGTTGCTGCTGAAGATCAAGAGATTATCGATGATGTTAAGAAAAATGGTGGCCAAGCTATTTTGACCAAAAATCACCATAAAACTGGAACAGATAGAGTTTATGAAGCATTGCAAAAGTTAGATAACTCAAAAATAGATATGGTTATGAATCTTCAAGGTGATGAGCCTCTTATGAATGTGGATGACATTAAAAATTTACATAATCAAATGGTGAAAAATAATTCTAGATTAGGGACTTTAGCCTCAAAGATTTTAGATCAAGAAGTATATAAAAATGAAAATACAGTAAAAGTTTTTACAAAAGCAAAGTTGAATGATGCAAATTTTCCAGAAGCAATTAATTTTTCAAGAAAAATAATGAGTAAAAGGGAAAATATTTACCATCATTTAGGTATATATTGTTATCAGAAAGATACACTTGAAGATTTTGTTTCTTTTAATCAATCTCCTAGAGAGCTTGAAAATAAGCTCGAGCAACTTAGAGCGTTAGATAATAATATTAAGATCAATGTTGCTCTAGCCAAAACATCTCCTATTGGAGTAGATACTGAAGAGGATTTCGTAGCTATAAAAAAAATAATGGAATATAAATCTTTATGAGTAAAATTTATTTTCAAGGTACATTTGGGGCTTATTCGCACTTGGCTGCTCTGTCGATAGAACCTAAAGCAGAAATAATTCCGTGCAAGACTTTTGATGAATGTTTTGTGAATGCCTCTAAAGATCCTTCCTCAAAAATTATAATTCCAGAGTCTAACAGAATTACCGGAAATATTGGAATTGAGTATCTTATATTTGAACATAGGCTAAATATATATTCAGAATATTTTCAAAAAATTGAACATAATTTATTAGGCATCAAGGGTACAAAAATTTCTGAAATTAAGGAAGTATACTCACATGGTCAAGCACTTTCACAGTGTTCAAAGTTTATAAAGTCTAACAATTTTACACAGCACGTTAGGGCAGATACAGCTGGCTCAGCAGAAATGATATCAACGATTAATGATAAATCAAAAGGTGCTATTGCTTCTTCACTAAGTGCAGAAACTTATAATTTAGAAATTATAAAAAAAAATATTGAAAATGAAAAAGGTAATTTAACAAGATTTTTAGTTATGGGAAAAAATATTTCCCAACCAACATACGGTAATAAGAAATATATTACATCTTTCTTATTTAAGCTTAAAAGTAAACCAGCTGCCCTATATCAATCCTTGGGTGGTTTTGCAATTAATGGAGTTAATTTAACAAAATTACAAAGTTATCCGGAAAAAAACTCCTTCGATTCTTTCTTTTTTTTATGTGATCTTGATGGGCATATTGAGGACAAAAAAGTTCAAAAATCTTTAGAAGAATTAGGATTGCATTGTCAAGATTTTCACGTTCTAGGTGTTTTTGAAGCCGACAAATTAAGAGAAAAATAAACTTTAATCTTTTCTTGTAGATCTGAAATTATTGTTGTTATAATAGTTTTGGAGGCTAGAGGTGGATGCTGCTTGAACCCGACCAGATCTTAACGGAAGCAATCGTAGAGACAGTTATTCAGGTTCTAGTCTCCTAAAAAAACTATGAATAAAAATAATAAAGTTTTATCACTTAAATATAGACCACAAAATTTTGATGATTTAATTGGTCAGAAAACTATAGCTGAAACAATAATTAACTCCATCAAAAATAATAAAACACCTAATGCATATTTGTTTACGGGTATAAGAGGTGTAGGAAAAACAACATTAGCACGTATAGTTGCTAAAGCCTTAAATTGTAAAAAAAAAGATGATAATAACTTAAATCAAAACTTATCTAAAAATTGTGCTTGTGAAACATGTGAAGGTATATCCAATTCAAATCACATTGATGTTTTAGAAATGGATGCAGCTAGCAAAACAGGTGTAGATGATGTTAGAGATTTAATCGAATTTTCAAAGTACGGACCAACATCTGCTAAATATAAAATATTTATAATCGATGAGGTTCATATGTTGAGTAAACAAGCATTTAATGCGTTACTCAAAACTTTAGAGGAACCTCCAGAATATCTAAAATTTATATTCGCTACAACTGAAATTAAAAAAATACCCATAACAGTGGTCTCAAGATGCCAAAGATTTGACTTATCAAGAATCAAATCTTCAGAATTATTTAATTATTTAAAAGATGTTAAGCAAAAAGAGAACGGTCTTGCTTCAGATGAGGCGCTCAAATTAATTGTAAAAATTTCAGAGGGTTCTGTTAGGGATGCATTGTCTTTGCTAGATAGAGGTTTATTATCAACAACCGATGGAAAAGAATTCGATTTTAAACAAGCCCAAAAAATATTCGGTTATTTTGACAAATCTCAACTAATCGAATTATTCAAGTTTATAATTGAAGGAAATCAAAATGAATTGTTAAAGAGTTATCGAAAAATATATGATCAAGGAGTAGACCCTAAAGTTTTTATAAATGATTTTTTAGAAATTTTGTATTACTTAAAAAATATAGATTATTTAAAAATAGATAATAGTAATTTTAATTTAAACGATAATGAATTTGAAGAAATAAAGAATTTATCTATTAATGTTTCAAGCAAAACACTAATTCTTTTTTGGCAGTTTACAATTAGAACTCTACATGAGTTAGATATCGTATCTAATCAAAATTTGTCTATTGAAATGTTTTTGATAAGGTTAATATATTTAGTGGGATTAAAAGAAGCCAATTTAAAATTGGATTTAAATGATGATAAAGCTAATTTAAAGCAAAAAGAGAGTGAAAGTATTACTAAAAATTTTCAAAAAGATAAAAATACAATTAATCAAATAAAAAATATAGCTCAGCAAAAAGAAATAAGTTCAAAATTAACTGATAATGACACTAAATCTCAAGAAAAAAATATTAAGATCAACTCATTCAATGATCTAATCAAAGTATGTTCCGATTATAAAGAAATTAAATTAAAATATGAATTAGAAAACAATGTAAATTTAGTAAAATTTGAAAAAGAGAGATTAGAAATTTCTTTTAATGATAAATTAGACAAAAATTTTGTGAAAGATCTTTCATCAAAGCTTATAGAGTGGACAAGTAAAAGATGGATAATTACTTTATCAAAGATTGAGGGAAGACATTCAATTAAAGAACAAAAAAAGATTAAACAAAAAGATGATATTATCAAATTAAAAAACTCAGAATTTTTTAAAGAGCTAAGAAAAAAATTTTCTGACATTGAATTAATTGACGTTAAAGCAATAGATGGAGAAAAAAGTGACTGACTTTTCAAAAATTCTTGATAAAGCAAAAGAGCTTGAACAAAAGATGAAAGCTAGCCAAGAAAAAATAAAAAAAATCAGAGCAGAGGGATCATCTGGTTCAAATTCTGTAAAAGTAATATTAGATGGCGAGGGAGAGATGTATAAAATTGAAATTTCAGAAGAAACTCTTAAAGAAGAAAAAGGTGTAATTGAAGATTTGATTTTAGCTGCTCATAATAATGCCAAATCTCAATTAAAAACTAAAACCAATGAAGAAATATCAAAAGCTGCCGGAGGATTTGGAATTCCTGGTTTCAAATGGCCTCTTTAATTAATGCAAAATATAAAAGAAATCGAAGAACTTATAAAGATAATTTCTAAGCTACCAGGTCTAGGTCCCAAATCAGCAAAAAGAATAGTGCTTAAATTAATTAACGATAAAGATAAACTCATAAAACCCTTGGCTAATGTACTAGCTCAAGTTTATAAAAATGTAACAAGATGTCCTTCTTGCGGCTCTTTGAGGTCAAATATTTCCGGTTGTTTGAACTGTGAAAATAAAGATGAGAAATTTAATAAGATTTGTGTAGTCGAGGATATAGCTGATAAATGGTCTATTGAAAGTTCAAATATATTTAAGGGATATTTTCATATCTTAGGAGGAACATTAGCTTCAGTCGGAAATAAAAAAGAGGAATTATTAATTAATTCTTTAGTAGAAAGGGTGAAAAATGAAAATATTGATGAGGTGATTTTAGCTACAAGTGCAACAGTTGAGGGTCAAACTACTGCATATTATATTCAAGATAGTTTAAAAAAAACTAAAACAAAAGTTACTAAACTTGCTCAAGGCCTTCCTGTTGGTGGTGAAATTGAAAGTTTGGATGATGGTACTTTATACTCTGCTTTTAAATTTAGATCAGATTTAAACTCTAACTCTGATTAGATTTTTTCTTTAAGCGGTTTAAATGTAATAATGGTTCAGTATAACCCGATGGCTGTTTTCTTCCATCAAAAATTAAATCACATGCAGTTTTAAAAGCTATTGAATTTTCAAAATTATCACTCATTTTAATATAATTTTTGTCATTCTTGTTTTGTTCATCTACAATTTTTGCCATTTGCTTCATTATTTCTATTACTTGAATTTTTGTAGTTATTCCATGATGTAACCAATTCGCAATATGCTGAGATGAAATTCTAAGTGTAGCACGATCTTCCATTAGATAAGTATTACTTATGTCAGGAACTTTTGAGCAACCAACTCCTTGATCTATCCATCTTACCACATATCCTAATAAAGTTTGTGCAGAGTTAGAAATCTCAGAGTTGATTTCATCAACTGACCAGTTGGGCCTATCAGCTATTGGAATTGTAAGCAGATCGTCTAATTTGGCTTGAGATCTAGAGGATATTTTCTTTTGAACATCAAAAACATTTATCTGATGATAATGAAGTGCATGTAGCGACGCAGCTGTTGGAGATGGTACCCAAGCACAATTTGCTCCAGCTTTAAGGTGACCTATTTTTTCCTCCATCATTTTTTTCATTTCATCTGGAGCAGCCCACATACCTTTTCCAACAGCTGCTATACCTGAAAATCCACATTTTAAACCTATATCTACGTTATTGTTTTCATATGCTTGGATCCATTTAGATGTTTTCATGTCACCTTTTTTAATCATTGGACCAGCCTCCATTGAAGTGTGCATTTCATCACCTGTACGATCAAGAAAACCTGTATTAATAAAAAAAACTCTATTTTTTAAAGCCCTTATGCACTCTTTAAGGTTAGAGGACGTTCTTCTTTCTTCATCCATAATACCACATTTAATTACGTTTTTATCTAATCCTAAAACTTCCTCAACTTTAGTAAATATTAAATCTGTAAAAGCACATTCATCTGGACCATGCATCTTAGGTTTTACAATGTATATTGATCCTGTTCTAGAATTTCTCTTTTTTTTTAAATCATGAAGTGCAGCAGCAGATGTAATAAAAGCATCTAGAATACCCTCAGGGACCTCGTTCCCATCTTTTAAAAGCACACAAGGATTAGTCATTAGGTGTCCTACATTTCTAACTAGTAATAAGCTTCTTCCATGTAGCTTTAAACCTTTTCCTTCTTTTGAAATATAACTTCTATCTGGGTTAAGTTTTCGTTCCAAATTTTTTCCATTTTTTTCAAATTGAATTTTTAAATCACCCTTCATCAATCCCAGCCAATTTTTATAACAAATAATTTTATCTTGAGCGTCTACTGCAGCAACACTATCCTCGTTATCACAAATTGTTGAAACGGCAGATTCTGCTATCACATCGCTAATTCCTGCTATATCGTGAGCAGCACTAAATGCTTTTGGATTGATTATTATTTCAAAATGTAGATTATTATTTTTAATTATTACTGCTTCTGGTTTGTCAGCATTTCCTCTGTGTCCAACAAATTTTTCTCTGTCTTTTAATTTATACTCATAACCATCTTTTGAAATTATTAAATCCTTGTTGGTTATCTTAAGGCCTGCAATATTTTTCCAACTTGTCCCGTTTATCGGAATGATTTTATCTAAAAATTCTCTAACATATTTTATTACTTCCTGACCTCGGAGTGGATCATATCTTTCGCTCCCTCCCTCATCCGACTCAATTATGTTTGTTCCGTACAAACTATCATATAAACTGACCCATCTAGCATTAGCTGCATTTAAAGCGTATCTAGCATTCATTATAGGTACAACTAATTGTGGCCCAGCTATTTTTGCTATTTCCTCATCAATTTTTGTGGTTTGAATTTTAAAATCAGGTCCTTCATCTCTTAAATAACCAATTTCTTTTAAAAATTTTTTATAAACATTAATTTCTATTTTGTTTCCTTTATTTTTGATATGCCAATCATCAATTTTTTTTTGAAGTACTTCTCTCGTCTTAATTAATTCTTTATTTTTTGGAGATAATTCATGGACAACTTCATCAAAACCCTCCCAGAATTTTTTTGGTGAAATTTTAGTATCTTTTAACAACTCATTGTCAACAAATGATAGTAGGTCTTTTGAAACTTTAAGGCTATTTACGTTCTCGTAATTTTTAGTCATAAAA
Source organism: uncultured Pelagibacteraceae bacterium (assembly GCA_902627645.1). GTDB lineage: Bacteria > Pseudomonadota > Alphaproteobacteria > Pelagibacterales > Pelagibacteraceae > Pelagibacter. Next base: position 8,571 of record CACOJX010000003.1, read on the forward strand.
TATTATTTAAAACTACAGTAAATTTAAGTCAAATAATTAATAGTAGCATTGACATTTTGTTGTCATTTTTCATACTTATACAATAAAAATTCTATATGAAAAATTATCTTAATTTTGAGACTGATATAAAAAATTTAGAAAATGAGTTAGAAAGGCTTAAGGACCCTTTCAATGAAGAAGGATTATCTGAAGTCGACACTAAAAAAATTTCTACTATTCAGCATGAAATTGATGAAAAATTGAAAACAATTTATTCTAACCTTGACCCATGGCAAACAACAATGGTTGCCAGACATGAGGATAGACCAAAGTCAAAATTTTTTATTGATAATTTGTTTGATGATTTCATTTCTTTATCTGGAGACAGATATTATGGAGAGGATAAGTCCGTGATTGCGGGTTTTGCTAAGTTTCAACAAAAATCTGTTTTGGTTATAGGTCAAGAAAAGGGAGATAATCTTGAAAATAGAATTCAAAGAAATTTTGGAATGATGAGACCGGAGGGATATAGAAAAACAATTAGACTTATGACTCTTGCTAATAAGTTCAAAATTCCAATTATATCCTTTATTGATACTCCTGGAGCTTATCCAGGTGTTGGAGCTGAAGAGAGAGGACAGGCAGAGGCGATTGCAAAATCAATAGAATGTTGCATGAATTTAACAGTACCAACTTTAGCAATTATTATTGGTGAAGGTGGATCTGGTGGAGCAATTGCATTGGCATCTGCAAATAAAGTAATTATGTTAGAAAACTCAATTTATTCTGTGATTTCTCCAGAAGGATGTGCATCAATACTGTGGAGAGACCCAAAAAAAACATTAGAAGCTGCTGAGGCAATGAAGTTATCAGCTAAAGATTTATTTAATTTAAAAATAATTGATGAAATTATTGATGAACCAACAGGTGGTGCTCATAGAGACAAAAATAAAATTTTAGAAAATGTTAAAACTTCGATAAGTAAAAATTTAGATTTGTTTAATGAGATGAGTAAAGATGAAATTTTATCACAAAGGAAAAATAAATTTCTTAAGATAGGAAGAGAAGAAGGATTTATAAATAATCCAGGAGAGATTAGTGATTTAAAAAATACTATAAACAAATTTACTTTTAATAGAGAATTTTTTAAGAATAATAAAATAAAAATTCTTGCAATTTTAACTTTAACATTTTTTTTGTTTTATTTAATGTTATAAAGCACCACAACAACGTTTGTATTTCTTACCTGAACCACAAAAGCAAGGCTCATTTCTACTCATTTTTTTTCCGATATACTTAGAGTCAATATTTTTTGGTTTGATTTCATTATCTTTTTTTGGATAAGTTATGTTAACTTTTAAATTCAAAAGGATGGTAATAAAATCTAATTTAAGCTTATTTAATAAATTTTCAAATAATTCAAATGCTTCCTTCTTATATTCAATTAAAGGGTCTCTTTGACCATATGATCTTAACCCTATAACTTGTCTAAGTTGCTCTAAATATTGAATGTGAGATTTCCAATTTAAATCAATAGATTGAATAAAAATTCTTCTTTCAATATCTTTTGCCTGATCTTTATTAAGGACCTTTATTCTTTCATCTCTTGAGATCTTAAAGTGCTCCTCTAAATCTTTGTATAAAATTTTATCAGAGCTCTTAATTAAAGCTTTCATTTCAGCTTCATTCAGGTTTTTACCCATTAAAGACTTTATCCTATTTTCAAATTCATTATTTTTTGGGTCACTCAATTTTTTTGCTTTTAAATTGATCAAGTCATTGATTGTTTCTTTTAAAAACCCGTCAGAATATTCAAATATATTGTCACTTTCGATAATTTTTTTTCTTTGTGAAAAGATTACATGACGTTGATCATTAAGGACGTTATCAAATTTAATTAGAGTTTTTCTAATATCAAAATTTCTTGCCTCAACTTTTTGTTGAGCTCTTTCAATTGCCTTATTAATCCAAGGATGATCAATACTTTCGCCATCTTTAAGTCCAAGTTTTTCTAAAATATTATTCATGGACTCTGAACCAAATATCCTCATTAAGTCATCTTCAAGACTGACAAAAAAAAGAGAACTTCCTTCATCACCCTGTCTACCGGATCTACCTCTTGCTTGATTATCTACTCTTCTTGACTCCATTCTTTCAGTTCCTAAAACAAATAAACCACCTAAATTTTTTATTTTGTTTTTATCCTCATTGTTTTTATTATTAAAAACTAAATCTTTTTTTCCACCAAGCTGAATATCAACACCTCTTCCAGAAATACTTGTTGTAATTATAACTGAATTTTCTTTACCCGCATTTGCAATTATTTCAGCCTCATTGGCGTGATTTTTAGCATTTAAAACAACATGTTTTATTTTTTCTTTTTTTAGAAAATCAGAGTAAATTTCAGATTTATTTATACTTGATGTAAAAATAAGCAATGGTTGTCCAATTGAGTGACATTCTTTTATCTTTTTAATTATAGCTAAGTTTTTTTCTTTTTCTGTTCTATAAATTTGATCATTAAAATCTTTTCTTATCATAGGATTGTTTGTTGGAATAACTATTACAGATAGATTATATATCTCAAAAAACTCTTGAGATTCTGTTACTGCTGTACCTGTGCAACCAGATATTTTTGAATAAAGTTTGAAATAATTTTGATATGTTATCGAAGCTAAGGTTTGATTTTCGGCTTGAATTTCAATTTTTTCTTTAGCCTCAAGTGCTTGATGAAGACCATCACCATATCTACGACCTTCTAAAATTCTACCAGTCAATTCATCAATAATTTTTAATGAGCCATCTTTTACAATATAATCCTTACCTTTAGTAAACAGATGGTTTGCCCTAAGCGCTTGATTTACATGATGGACTAATGATAGGTTTTCAGGGTCGTAAAAATTGTTATTTTTCAAAATACCAGCTTTTGAAAAAATATCCTCTACATTATTAATACCTGCGTTTGTGAGTAAAATATTTTTATCTTTTTCGTCTATTTCAAAATCTTTGTTATTTAATCTTTTAATTAATCCATCGATTGCTAAATACTGATTTGTTTTATCTTCAGCTGCTCCAGATATTATTAGTGGTGTTCTAGCTTCATCAATAAGGCATGAGTCTATTTCATCTACAATTGAAAAAAAATGTTCCCTCTGAACCATCTGTTCCTTAGAGAACTTCATGTTATCTCTTAAATAGTCGAAACCGAGTTCGCTATTTGTTGCATATGTAATATCACAATTATAGTTTTTCTTTCTTTCATAATCGTCTTGATCATTATTAATATAGCCTGATGAAACTCCTAAAAAATTATAGATTTTGCCCATCTCAATCGAGTCTCTTTTTGCAAGATAATCATTTACAGTTACTATGTGAACTCCTTTTTCACTTAACGCATTAAGATATGCAGCAAGAACGATTGTGAGTGTTTTGCCTTCTCCAGTTTTCATTTCTGCAATTTTGCCCTCATGCAAAGCTATTCCACCAATAATCTGAACATCAAAATGTCTTTCTCCTCTTGTTCTTTTTGATGCTTCCCTTACAAGAGCATATGCTTCTGGAAGCAATTGATTTAAGTCTGTCCCATTTTTAAGTTTATTTTTTAACTCTTCAGTTTTTTTTGGAAACTCTGAATCTTTCAGTTTTTTTACCTCATTTTCGAGTGAATTTATGTTCTCAGTAATTTTTTTAAGCCTATCTAGTTCTCTTTCATTTGAAGATTTGAAGATTTTGTAAACAAATTTGAGTGGATTAATCATTAGTTTTTGATTTATTATAATTATAATTATTTATATAATTATTAAATTTATATTTTAAATACAATGGGAATAAATTTTAAAAATTTTTTATCTTCTCAAAAAAACAACACTAAGATGGGAGATTATCAGAATCTTGACCACATCGATGGTGTTGCGATATCAACGATTTCAGCAAATTTATATAATAATTCTAGAGATGATTTGGTCATGTTTTATTTTCGAGATGGTGCGAATTTTGCCTCAATTTACACCCAATCAAAAATCATATCAGAAAATATTAAGTGGAATTTAAATCAAAAAACCAAAAAAATTTATTCATTAATTGTTAACACAAGAAACGCCAATGCCTTCACTGGAACTAAAGGTTATCAATCTATGCAAAAGATTGCAGATATTGTCTCATTAAAATTATCAGAGAAACAAAAAGAAGATGATAACAATCCAGAAAAAATATCTTCACATCAGGTAATTTTTGGATGCACAGGCACAATAGGAGAACCGTTCCCAGTTGAAACTATTAAAAAGAACATTTCAAACTTAATAAATCAAATCAAATATACACAGAATAAATATATATGGACTAAGGCAGCATTAGGAATAATGACAACAGATACAAAGCCCAAGTTAGCTATGGAAGAATGTAAAATTGGAAATACTAAAGTAAAAATATATGGTATTGCAAAAGGCTCTGGAATGATCCAGCCAAATATGGCCACCACACTTGGTTATATATTTACAGATGCCGATCTTACAAATGAAATTTTAAAAAAACTATTACAGAAAAATGTAACAAAAACATTTAATGCTATTAGTTGTGATGGTGACACAAGTACAAATGATATGATTTCAATATTTTCAACTGGTAAAGCTAACAATCAACAGATTTCGAATTTTACGGATAAAAAATTAAACGAATTTGATATTTCATTAAACAAAGTTTTGTTAAATTTAGCAAAAAGAGTAGTATCAGATGGTGAGGGCTCATCTAAATTTGTTACTGTGAAAGTTAAAAATTCTAAAACAGAGGAAGATGCAAAACGAATAGGTTTTTCAATTGCAAATTCAAAACTAGTTAAAACTGCAATTGCTGGCGAAGATCCAAATTGGGGAAGGATAGTAATGGCTATAGGTAAGGCTGGAGTAGAAATAAATGTTCAGAAGTTGATGATAAAATTTGGAGAACTAATTATCGTTCATAACGGAAAATTATATGAAAAATATGAAGAGGAGATAGTGAAAGAATATATGAAAAATTATGCTATAGAAATTGAAATAGATATTTCTGTCGGTAAAAAAGAATTTACTGTTTATACAATGGACTTAACTAAAAAATATATAGAAATAAATGCAGATTATAGAAGTTAGAATATTGAATAATCGATTTAAATATCTAAATATAAAAAATGATTAAATATCAACTAATTTGTAAAGATTGTGAACTAATATTTGACAGTTGGTTTGCTTCGTCAGATGAGTTTGAAAAACTAAAGAAAAAGAAATATTTAAATTGCCATAGTTGTAATTCTCTCAAAATTGAAAAATCTCTTATGAAACCAAATTTAGTAAATAAAAAACAAAATTTAGAGAATCTAAAATTTAATGATAAAAATTTAGATATAAAAAAAACAGTTAAAAATTATCAAAATTTTATTAAAAAGAATTTTGAGTATGTTGGAGATAATTTTACATATGAAGCAAGGTCTATTCACTATAATAAAAAAAAAAGAAAAAAAGGTATTTTTGGAAAAGCATCTAAACAAGATGTGATAGAACTAAAGGAAGAAGGTATTGAAACTCAGTCCATACCATGGTTTAAAAATGAAGAAAATTAATTTTTTGAAAATTTTGAAATATAATTTACAGAGGTATCTGAATTTAAATTCCATTTGTTAGATAAGATGTTAAACTTTACACCATCTAATTTAGTTAAGGTAAGATTGTTTTTTTTTAATATTTCTGTTAAATCATGTGGTTTTACGAATTTTTCCCAATCATGTGTCCCAATAGGCAGCCATCTTAAAACGTATTCTGCACCTATAATTGCAAATAAATAGGATTTTAAAGTTTTATTAATTGTTGCTACAAACATAATTCCATTTTTTTTTAATAAATTTGCGCAAGATCTTAAAAATAAATTGATATCCTCAACATGTTCAACAATTTCCATATTCAAAACTACATCGAATTTTTGTGAAGTCTTCATTTTTTCTGGTGAACTACAAAAATAATCAATTTTAAGTTTCATTTTTTTTGCATGAAGTTTTGCAACTTCTATATTTTTTTCTGATGCATCCACTCCTGTTACTTCAGCACCTAATCTGCATAATGGTTCTGATAAAAGTCCTCCACCACATCCTATATCTAAAACTTTTATACCTTTTAAAGGCTTATCCTTTTTTTCTAAGGAAAAATCTTTTAAAATATTATCTTTAATATATTCAATTCTCACAGGATTAAACTTGTGGAGAGGTTTAAATTTTCCTTCAGGATTCCACCATTCTTCAGCAATTCTAGAAAATTTCTCTATTTCTTCTTTATTAATTGTGTTATTTTTCATAAGAAAGTTGACTTTATAATCAACATGTATTTTATCAATACATTTTAATTTGTAGAGATTATTTATCATGAGAATTGTAGTACTAAAATTTGGTGGAACATCAGTTGGAACAATTAAAAAGATTAAAAAAGTTGCTAATATAATTGAAGAATATAAAAAAAAGAATTTTAAGATAATTGTAATTTCTTCAGCTATGAGTGGTGTGACAAATGAGTTAATAAAGAAATCAAGGCACATAAGTAATAACTTTTCTGGTGCCGAGTATGACGTACTCGTATCATCTGGTGAGCAAGTGGCATGCTCTTTGATAGCTGGAAGACTTATTCACAAAGGCTTCAAAGCTAGATCTTGGTTATCATGGCAAATTCCAATTTTTACAGAGGGTTCACATAAAAATTCAAGAATAAATGAAATATATAAAAATAAAATCACAAGTTATCTTAGAGAAGGTGGGATACCCATAATAACCGGGTTTCAAGGAATAAATAGAAATGAAAGAGTGTCAACTATTGGAAGAGGAGGCTCAGATGCAAGTGCTATAATGTTTGCAAAATTTTTTAAAGCTGAGAGATGTGTTATCTATACAGATGTTGAAGGAATTTACACAACAGATCCAAATCAATTGAGGAAAGCAAAAAAAATCAAGGAAATCTCTTATGAAGAAATGTTAGAGATGGCCTCATTAGGTGCAAAAGTTATGCAACCTGTTTCTATCCAAGATGCTAGATTAAATAGAATTGATGTAGAGGTAAAATCTTCATATGTAAAAAAATCAGGAACTTTAATTACAAAAAGATCTAATATTATTAATAATAAGATTATTACTGGGATTTCATCAACTCATAATGATGCAAAAGTGACTTTGGTAGGTGTAAAAGATAAACCAGGTGTTGCAGCATCAATTTTTAAACCGTTATCTAAAAATTTAATTAATGTTGATATGGTCGTGCAAAATATTTCACCAAATGGAAAAGAAACTGATTTAACATTTACAATAAAAACTGAGGATTTATCAAAAACTAAAAAAATTATTAAAGATAATAAAAAAATAAATTTTAGAAAGGTCTTATTTGAAAGAGGTGTTTCCAAGGTTTCTATAATTGGAGTTGGGATGATTTCTACTCCAGGAGTTACCTTTAGAATGTTCCAAGCTTTAGCAAGTAAAAAAATCAATATTAAAGTCATTTCTACTTCTGAGATTAAAATTTCAGTTCTTATTGATAAAAAAAATACAAAAAAAGCTTTAACAATCTTACATAAAGAATTTAAATTAGAGAAATAAAAATGAACATTAGACCCTTTAGGGAAATTAAAAGAAAGAAAACCAAAGTAATAAAAGTTGGAAATGTAAAAATTGGTGGTGATAATCCAATATCCGTTCAATCAATGACTAATACTTTAACAACTAATGTAAAAGAAACTATTAAACAGATCAATTCGATCCAAGGTGAAGGTGCAGATCTCGTTAGAGTTTCTTGTCCAGATGAGTTGTCATCAAAATCTTTAAAGGAAATTGTTAAACATGTTGATATACCTATAATTGCAGATATTCATTTTCATTATAAGAGAGCAATTGAAGCTGCAGAAAATGGAGCTAGTTGTCTAAGAATTAATCCAGGTAATATTGGAGATGAAAAAAAGATAAAAGAAGTTATTAGAGCCGCTAAAGATAACAATTGTTCCATTAGAGTTGGTGTTAACGCAGGTTCACTAGAAAAAGATATTTTAGAAAAATTTAAAGAACCATGTCCGGAGGCTCTAGTTGAGAGTGCACTTAGAAATATAAATATTTTAGAAAATGAAGATTTTTTTAATTTAAAGGTAAGTGTTAAATCATCAGATGTTTTTTTATCCATAGAAGCTTATAGACAACTATCAACTGCAACTGATTATCCATTACATCTCGGAATCACAGAGGCAGGAGGTTTTATAGGTGGAAGTATTAAATCCTCGATTGGGGTGGGTACACTGCTTTTAAGTGGAATAGGTGATACTATAAGAATCTCATTATCGGACGATCCAGTCAATGAAGTTAAAATTGGTAATGAAATTTTGAAATCTTTAAATCTAAGAAATCGAGGGGTCAAAATAATATCTTGTCCATCTTGTGCCAGACAGGGTTTTGAGGTAATTCAAACAGTAAAAATTCTTGAGGAAAAACTATCCCATATAAAAACTCCAATAACACTCTCAATTATAGGCTGTGTAGTTAATGGGCCTGGTGAGGCGGCGATGACAGATATTGGAATAACAGGAGGTGGAAAAGGAAGTAATATGCTTTATTTGTCAGGACTACAGACAGAAAAAGTTTTAACAGAAAATATAATTTCAAAAGTCATTGAAGAAGTTGAAAAAAAAGCCTCTGAGTTAGAGAAAAACTAAAATGATTTCTAAAAAAAAAATTGAGGAATTAATTGATAAACATTCTTTGTTGGAAAAAGACTTATCTGCAGAAAACATTGAAAAGAAGGAATTTGCAGAAAAATCTAAAGAATACTCAGGTATTAACGAAATAATTGAAAATGTTAAAAAGTATTTATCATTTGATGATAACAAAAGAGATTTAGAAAAAATTTTAGAGGATAAAAATTCTGACGATGAATTAAAGAAATTAGCAGAAATAGAATTAAAGGATTTAAAAAATGAACATGAGCAGAATGAAAAAAAAATAAAATTATTTCTTTTACCAAAAGATGAAGCAGATAAAAAAAATGCTATTATTGAAATTAGAGCAGGCACAGGTGGCCTCGAAGCAAGTTTGTTTGCCTCTGATTTATTTAAAATGTACGAAAAAGTGAGCAACAAAAAGAAATGGCTATTAGAATTGATTTCAATATCCAGAAGTGAAGCCGGTGGTTTAAAAGAAGTAATTGCATCTATAAAAGGCACAAATATTTATTCAACCTTAAAATACGAAAGTGGTGTTCATCGTGTTCAAAGAGTTCCAGACACAGAAACGCAAGGCAGAGTTCATACTTCTGCAGCGACAGTTGCAGTTTTACCTGAAGCTGAAGAGGTAGATTTAAAAATAAAAGAAACCGATTTACGAATTGATGTTTTTAGAGCTGGCGGTCCAGGTGGTCAGTCTGTAAATACCACTGATAGTGCAGTTAGAATTACACATATACCCACAGGCCTCTCTGTTTCCCAACAAGATGAAAAATCTCAACACAAAAATAAAGCTAAAGGAATGAAAATTTTACGTGCTAGACTTTATGAGTTAGAAAGAAATAGAATTAATGAGGAAAGATCTAAAGATAGAAAAAATAAAATTGGAACAGGAGATAGATCTGAGAGAATAAGAACTTACAATTTCCCCCAAGGAAGAGTAACAGATCATAGAATAAATTTAACTCTTCATAAATTAGATGAATTTTTAGAGGGAGAAGCATTTGATGAAATGATAGAATCTTTAACATTACAAGCTCAAGAAGAAAGTCTAAATAGTCTTTAATAACATGAATATTCATAATGCAATAAGAGAGGGAACTAAATTTCTAAGGAAGAATAATGTTAAATACCCAGAGCTAGATAGCGAATTATTGTTAGCAAAGGTTTTAAGAAAAGAAAGAGAATATTTAATATTGAATTTAGATAAAAATGTTAATGAAGATAATTTGAAAGATTACAAAGATTTGATAGAAGAACGCTCTTTTGGTAAACCAATAGCTTACTTAACTAAAAAAAAAAGTTTTTGGAATTCAGAATTTGAAATAAGAGAAGGAGTATTAATACCAAGGCCTGATACAGAAATTTTAATTCAAGAGGCTTTGAAAATTTTAAAATTTAAAAATCAATCATCAATCTTAGATATAGGAGTTGGCTCGGGATGTATATTATTGTCAATTTTAAGAGAAAAACCTTTTTCTTATGGGACTGGGATAGATATTAGTAATAAATCAATTAATTTAAGTAATATAAATGCTAAAAAATTAGGAATTTTAAATAGAGTAAAATTTGTAAAAACAGATGTTGACAATTTTTATTTCGGTAAATATGATCTGATAATTTCTAATCCTCCTTATATTAAAAATAATGAAATTAAATATTTGGAGAATGATGTTAAGAATTTTGAGCCAAAATTGGCTCTAGATGGTGGATTAGATGGTACTTTTAAAATCTTAAAGATTATTAAAAAAGCATCTTTTCTTTTAAAAAAAAATGGCAAATTGATTTTAGAAATATCAAAAGATCAAAAAACCAGTGTAACAAAGTTATTAAAAAAAGAAGGATTCTATATAAACAAAACTAGAAAAGATTATGCACAAAACGACAGGTGTATAATTTCTTCTAAAATTTAACAAAGCGATATGGTTACATTCCGAAATAATAGCAATAGAAGAAACATATTTAGAAGAAATGACAGAAATTTTAAAAGTAATGTCATTGATAAAAACAAGTTTGGAACTAACTTTTCAAACAATGAGAATTTTCAAAGAAAATCATCAGGAAGAAACAATCATAATGCTTCAAAATTACATGAGAAGTATAATAATCTAGCCCGTGAGGCTTTATCCTCAGGGGATAAAATTTTATCTGAAAACTATTTTCAACATGCAGATCATTTTAAAAGAATTTTAAATGAGCAGATTAATTTTAAAAAAACAAAATTAAATGAGGAAAATGAAACTGAAAGTAAAAAAATTCAAACAACCAAAGATAAAGAAAATAGCGATTTGCCAATTGATAAAGCTCAACCTGAAGTGAATTAGTTCAATCCAATTATTTTTTCTGATTTTAAAACATCTAACTTAATTTTGACTGTTTCAAATAACTTTCTATCATTTCCCTTCAAAACTTTTCCTGACGGTAATTTAAGAGTTTGAGAGTTTATTTTTTTTCCATTTTCTATTACTTCATAATGAAGATGTGGACCTGTTGATTTTCCAGTTGACCCAACATATCCAATAATTTGACCTTGTTTAACTCTAACACCACTTTTAATTCTATTTGCAAATTTAGACATGTGTGCATATATAGTTTGATAAACAGAATTGTGTTTAATTTTAACACAGTTTCCACCACCACCACACCAGCCTGCTTTTACAACGACTCCGTCACCTGATGCCATTATTGGTGTCCCAAGAGGAGCAGCAAAATCTGTTCCTTTATGCATTTTATTAAATCCATCAATTGGATGTTTTCTCATTCCAAATGGAGAAGATAGTCTGGCACCGTTTATCGGAGTTTTCATTAAAGTCTTAACTATACTCTTACCACTTTCATCATAATGACCTACTAAATTTTTCTTATTAAAAAAATAAAGTGGATAGTCTAATCCTTGTACGTTTAGATTTGCGAACAAGATGTTTCCTTTTTCAATCATCTCTTCATCTTCATCAAAAAAAACTTCATACATAATTTGAAATGAGTCTTTTTTTCTTATATCTCTTTGAAAATCTATTTCAAATCCGTAAATTCTTGCAAATTCCACAATAATACTATCTGGAATCCCAACAGTTGATGCTGATCTATACAAACTATTCATAATAATATTTTCATTATAGATAATTTTTTTGATAAGCTTGGTTGTCACAATTTTTTCCTTAAAGATTTTTGAGTCATCGGATTTTTTTAAAGATATTTTTTTAGTTTTTGAAATTGGGTAAGATAATTCAATTATATTTTGTGTTGACCGGTCAATAGTGAATTGTAATAAATCATTCACTTTTAGAGAATTTATTTTATTTTTTTCAAAAAGACTTTTTCTTACGATTTCTAATTCTTTTTTATTAACAGAATATCTATTAAAAATACTATCCAAAGTTTCTCCTTTTGATATTGTGTGTTCAATTCTTTCATATTTTGGTTCTAATACATTAAAAATGTTTGTAAGGGTTTTTTTGAAATAAATATTATTTATTAAATTTTTTATGTTTGCTTCACTTATATTTTTTTTATAATTATAGTAATTTAATGTGATTAAAGTGGCGAATACTGAGAATGTTAGCAAAAGAATTGAGCGATTTACTTTTTTAAAAATTTGAAATTTGATTTGCATTTTGTAGAATTAAAATATGTAATTTAACCTTAATTACTAAATTATCAAAAAAAACGTTGGTAATTAACGTTTTTTTATACCTTTTTTTATCTTAAACGCTTGATTTCCTACAATTTTAGCCTATAAGCATCAAACTTTCTCAAAAAACTATTGTAAATACAATAAATAAATGAGGATTATTGAGCCTTTTTGGCTCAATTAGCTATTTTAAAAGTAAATATTTAAGAAGAGAAGTGTGGACGGTTAAGGTTACCAAAATTTGTCGTACACACTTCAACATTATATAAATTTTATTCTTAGAATTTATATAGAAGCTAGTGTGCGCCGTTTTTAAACTTGAGAGTTTGATCATGGCTCAGAACGTACGCTGGCGGCACGCCTAACACATGCAAGTCGAACGAAGTAGCAATACTTAGTGGCAGACGGGTGAGTAACATGTGGGTATCTACCCTTTGGCCTGGAATAACACGAGGAAACTTGTGCTAATACTGGATAAGTCTTTACGGAGAAAGCTTTATGCACCATTGGATGAGCCCGCACTTGATTAGTTTGTTGGTAGGGTAATGGCCTACCAAGACTGTGATCAATAGCTGATTTGAGAGGATGATCAGCCACATTGGGACTGAGACACGGCCCAAACTCCTACGGGAGGCAGCAGTGGGGAATCTTGCACAATGGAGGAAACTCTGATGCAGCGATGCCGCGTGAGTGAAGAAGGCCCTTGGGTTGTAAAGCTCTTTCGTCGGGGAAGAAAATGACTGTACCCGAATAAGAAGGTCCGGCTAACTTCGTGCCAGCAGCCGCGGTAATACGAAGGGACCTAGCGTAGTTCGGAATTACTGGGCTTAAAGAGTTCGTAGGTGGTTGAAAAAGTTGGTGGTGAAATCCCAGAGCTTAACTCTGGAACTGCCATCAAAACTTTTCAGCTAGAGTTTGATAGAGGAAAGCAGAATTTCTAGTGTAGAGGTGAAATTCGTAGATATTAGAAAGAATACCAATTGCGAAGGCAGCTTTCTGGATCAATACTGACACTGAGGAACGAAAGCATGGGTAGCGAAGAGGATTAGATACCCTCGTAGTCCATGCCGTAAACGATGTGTGTTAGACGTTGGAAATTTATTTTCAGTGTCGCAGCGAAAGCGATAAACACACCGCCTGGGGAGTACGACCGCAAGGTTAAAACTCAAATGAATTGACGGGGACCCGCACAAGTAGTGGAGCATGTGGTTTAATTCGAAGATACGCGCAGAACCTTACCAACACTTGACATGTTCGTCGCGACTTTAAGAGATTAAAGTTTTCGGTTCGGCCGGACGAAACACAGGTGCTGCATGGCTGTCGTCAGCTCGTGTCGTGAGATGTTGGGTTAAGTCCCGCAACGAGCGCAACCCTCACTTTTAGTTGCCATCATTAAGTTGGGCACTCTGAAAGAACTGCCAGTGATAAGCTGGAGGAAGGTGGGGATGACGTCAAGTCCTCATGGCCCTTACGTGTTGGGCTACACACGTGCTACAATGGTATTTACAACAGGAAGCAAGACGGCGACGTTAAGCAAATCCTTAAAAAATACCTCAGTTCGGATTGCACTCTGCAACTCGAGTGCATGAAGCTGGAATTACTAGTAATCGTGGATCAGCGTGCCACGGTGAATGCGTTCCCGGGTCTTGTACACACCGCCCGTCACACCATGGGAGTTGGTTCTACCTTAAGGCAAGGTTTTAAACCCTTGACCACGGTATAGTCAGCGACTGGGGTGAAGTCGTAACAAGGTAGCCGTAGGGGAACCTGCGGCTGGATTACCTCCTTTCTAAGGATGAATGAAATTTTAATTTCATTCTAAAAAATATACAGGTTAATGTTGACCGTCCTCATTTCTCTTCTTAAGTTAGTGTTTCTCTTGCATGGGGGCCGGTAGCTCAGTTGGTTAGAGCACACCCTTGATAAGGGTGGGGTCGAAAGTTCGAGTCTTTCTCGGCCCACCAATTCAAAGATCATGGGGGATTAGCTCAGCTGGGAGAGCGCCTGATTTGCATTCAGGAGGTCAGCGGTTCGATCCCGCTATCCTCCACCAAAAACACTTAGTTATAAAAATTGTGAATAAAAATAATAATTAATATCAATATCTATATCCGAACATTAGTAATGTTAATAGCTAGTGTTCAAATAAAAATTTGATTCAACACAGAATTTTTTTCTGTGCATAAATCAAGCGTTTAAGGGCGTGTGGCGGATGCCTTGGCACTGAAAGCCGATGAAGGACGTGATATACTGCGATAAGTTTCGGGGAGCTGTATGTAAGCTTTGATCCGAAAATTTCCGAATGGGGAAACCCACCACTTTATGTGGTACTTTAAACTGAATACATAGGTTTAAAGAGACAACCTGGAGAACTGAAACATCTAAGTAACCAGAGGAAAAGAAATCAATTGAGATTCCGTTAGTAGTGGCGAGCGAAAGCGGATTAGGCCAGTAGTTTTATTAAAAAAATCTGAATAGTTTGGAAAAGCTAACCACAGAGGGTGATAGTCCCGTATGAGTAATGTTTGATAAAATTCTTGAGTAAAGCGGGACACGTGAAATCCTGCTCGAATATAGGGGGACCACCCTCTAAGCCTAAATACTCTTCAGTGACCGATAGTGAACTAGTACCGTGAGGGAAAGGTGAAAAGAACCCCTATTAGGGGAGTGAAATAGAACCTGAAACTGCATGCCTACAATCAGTCGAAGCTCTTTTTAGAGTGACGGCGTACCTTTTGTATAATGGGTCAGTGACTTAATTTATTAAGCAAGCTTAAGCCATCTAGGTGTAGGCGTAGCGAAAGCGAGTCTTAATAGGGCGAATAGTTTAATGAATTAGACCCGAAAACGAATGAGCTTACCATGAGCAGGTTGAAAGCAAGGTAACACTTGCCGGAGGACCGAACCAGTTGACGTTGAAAAGTCTTTGGATGACTTGTGGTAAGGGGTGAAAGGCCAACCAAATTCGTAGATAGCTGGTTTTCCGCGAAAACTATTTAGGTAGTGCGTTGAGTAAATAGATGTTTAGAGGTAGAGCACTAAATGGGCTAGGGGGAAGAGATTCTTACCAAACCTAATAAAACTCCGAATGCTAAACATTGTTCCTCAGCAGACAGACTGTGGGTGCTAAGGTCCATGGTCGAGAGGGAAAGAGCCCAGACCACCAGATAAGGTCCCCAAATTATGATTAAGTGTGAAAGGATGTGGAAATTCCTTAACAGCCGGGAGGTTGGCTTAGAAGCAGCCATCCTTTAAAGATAGCGTAACAGCTCACCGGTCTAATAGAGTTTCTGCGCCGAAGATGTAACGGGGCTAAAATCATATACCGAATCTGTGGATTTATAATTTTTTCGAAAATTATAACTGGTAGCGGAACGTTCTGTAAGCCTGTAAAGAGATACCCGTGAGGGATCTTGGAGGTATCAGAAGTGCGAATGCTGACATAAGTAACGATAAAAGAAGTGAAAAACTTCTTCGCCGAAAATCCAAGGGTTTCTGCGCAAGGTTAATCCGCGCAGAGTTAGTCGGCACCTAAGGCGAGGGCGAAAGCCGTAGTCGATGGAAATAAGGTTAATATTCCTTAACCAGATGGAAGTGACGGATCTTGTAAGTTGTAAGTTCTTAATGGATTGAACTTGCCGCGAAAAGGTTCCAAGAAATAGCTCCATCATAAGACCGTACCCTAAACCGACACAGGTGGATTAATAGAGTATATTTAGGCGCTTGAGAGAATGATGTTGAAGGAACTCGGCAAAATGCTTCCGTAACTTCGGAATAAGGAAGACCTTTTTATAGGCAACTATTAAAAGGTGGCACAAGCCAGGGAGAAGCGACTGTTTATCAAAAACACAGGGCTCTGCTAACACGTAAGTGGATGTATAGGGTCTGACGCCTGCCCGGTGCTGGAAGGTTAATGCGATGGGTGCAAGCTCATTTCTGAAGCCCCAGTAAACGGCGGCCGTAACTATAACGGTCCTAAGGTAGCGAAATTCCTTGTCGGGTAAGTTCCGACCTGCATGAATGGCGTAACGATTTCTCCGCTGTCTCCAACATCAACTCAGTGAAATTGAATTCTCCGTGAAGATGCGGAGTTCGCGTAGTTAGACGGAAAGACCCCGTGCACCTTTACTGCAACTTTACATTGGTGTTAGGAAAAACATATTTAGCATAGGAGGGAGACATTGAAGCAAAGGCGTCAGCTTTTGTGGAGTCACCAGTGAAATACCTCTTTTGTTTTTCTTGATATCTAACTGATAGCCGTTATCCGGCGTCAAGACATTGTATGGTGGGTAGTTTGACTGGGGCGGTCGCCTCCCAAATAGTAACGGAGGCGTGCGAAGGTAGGCTCAGAACGGTCAGAAATCGTTCGTAGAGTGCAATGGCATAAGCCTGCCTGACTGTGAGACTGACAAGTCGAGCAGAGACGAAAGTCGGTCATAGTGATCCGGTGGTTCTGAGTGGAAGGGCCATCGCTCAACGGATAAAAGGTACGCCGGGGATAACAGGCTGATACTGCCCAAGAGCTCATATCGACGGCAGTGTTTGGCACCTCGATGTCGGCTCATCACATCCTGGGGCTGGAGCAGGTCCCAAGGGTTTGGCTGTTCGCCAATTAAAGTGGTACGTGAGCTGGGTTCAGAACGTCGTGAGACAGTTCGGTCCCTATCTGCTATGCGTGTAGAAGAATTGAGAGGAGTTGACCCTAGTACGAGAGGACCGGGTTGAACATACCACTGGTGGACCGGTTGTAGCGCCAGCTGCAGTGCCGGGTAGCTAAGTATGGACGAGATAACTGCTGAAAGCATCTAAGCGGGAAACTCACCTCAAAACTAGTTCTTCCTATAGAGCCGTGGTAGACCACCACGTTGATAGGCTGGATGTGGAAGCGCAGCAATGCGTGCAGCTGACCAGTACTAATAGCTCAATTGGCTTGATTTATGCACTGAAAAAAATTTTTTAATTAATTGATATCTTTACCCTATTATTTAAGTCTCTTTACGATGGAACCTGAGTGTAACTATTGTATTATTTTACACAAATGAAAGTTTCAATATCTAAAAAGGTCGTTCATAAAGATTTTTCATCAGAAGGGCCAACACTTTTTTTCAATGAAATTTATTGGCTTAAAAGGTTAAATAAATATAAATTTGTTCCTAAAATCCTAAATGTTAATTATAAAAAAAAAATTATTTCATTGTCTTATGAAGGTGAAAAAATTTCAAATCTAAATAAACCAAATAATTGGAAAACAAAACTTAAAGAAATATTATTTCTTTTAAAAAAAAATAATTGTCATCATTCTGATATTAATCCAAACAATCTTTTAGTAAAAAAAAATGAACTAATATTAATTGATTTTGCACAATCAATTAAAATCTCAGATCTTGAAAAAAGTAAATTTTTAAAGAAAAGGATATTCTATGATGATTTTTCTATAAATAGAATCAATTTAAGTATAAATGAAAATTTAATTTGTTCTAATGATTTGAGGGTTTTAGTAATTTGGAATTTTAAACATAAAAATCGAATAGAAAAAAAATTAAAACAAAATTCAAATTTAGATATTATCGACAAAATTAAAGCTAAAAAAAATTTTTATCAGGATATCTACAAAGATCGAATTTTCTGGCTAGATCAATTTTACAATAGGAATATAAGTTTAAGTTCTAAAAAATTAGATCGAGATATTTTTATCTACATATTAAAAAGTATTAATCCCATATACAAACTCAATAAAATGTTTTTCTCTAATCAAAGAAGAGTCGTAGATGATAATCTATTCAGATTCAAAAAACATTTAAGAAAAAACAAAACTGGAATTGTTCACATTTCAGATAATTTTGAAGAAGCTAAAAGAAATTCGATTTTACTATCCAGATCAAAAAATGATTATCCTGCTAAATATTTTTTTCAAACCCAACATGTTTACGATGATAAAAAAACTTTTTTTAAAAAGTTAAATAGATCAAAAAAACTTAAATATGTATTGTTGAGGGATCAAAAATCAAAATTCGATGATTTGGATATTCTAGTAAATGATTATTTTTTATTTAAAAGAATTTCTGATTGTCATTCTTATAAGTTAAAAAATTTAAATTTTATTTCTAATGTAGGAGATCCCTACGAGGATTATGGTTTTAAAGTAGCCAACTATGTTAAAACCAAAAATGGAATATTGAAAATAGATGTGAGGTTTATTGGAGATGATTATTTTGATACAAAATGGCAAAGAAATATGATTAAATCGAGAAAATTTCGCTTTGGCATTTATCATCTAAATGATGATAATAAATTTTATTCTGTTTTATATCATATCATTTATCACAAAGGCTTTATAGATAAAAAGTATTTAAATTATTTAAAAAAAAAATTTAAAACTAGAAATATAAATTTAGAATTAATCAAAGAAAATTTGAAAAAATTTTTATCGATGAAAAAATATAAAGTCACAAGAACTTCTGATTTAACAATACCAATTACTCAAAAAATAGACAGCTTTTTGATCAAAAAAGAAATTAATCTTTTAAGTTCTCAAATAGAATCTAGAAATTTTTCTGCAGTAAATAAAATGATTTTTAATATTATAAAATTCCAAAAATTTGTTACATTTTTTAGAATGGATTTAATTTTTTTATTATTGTTGAATCAATTCAGATTATTGAAAACAATTCTTAAAAGGTTTTTGTATAAATTTTTTTCAAGAAATTAAAATTTATATGGAATTATTTATTTGATATAAACCATCATAAATTCTTTTTATCTTAATTTTTTTAAAGTCTTTTCTATATTTTGAAAAATTTTTTTTTAGTTTAATAAGTTCGGAGAGTTTTACTTTCTCGTTTTTTCTTAAATATAACTTACTCTGCTGGAAGAAATTAAGCATGTTTCTAAATTTTGAGCGAGCATCTTTTATTTTCATTTCAAAACGGTTTATGTTGGTGTTATTTTTTTCTATTTTTACTTTTTGTAATACTCTTACAATATTCTCTGAGGATAGTTTTTTAGATTTATAAAATCTAAAATCAAAAATTTTTTTGTTTATTTTTTTTGTGCTTTTTGAACTATTCGATAGTAAGTATTTTAAAACTAATTCCTTATTTTTAATTTTTTTTGATATTTTACCTGGTACTGTTTTTTTCATAGTTGTAAAACTTCCTCGACTGAAAGGAGCATAAGTAAGGACAGGTTTATCTAAACCATATGCTTCTAGACCAGTCTGACACCCATTTTGAATTACTATTGAAGAGGCTTTAATCCAGGGAATGATATAACCAGAATTATCAATAACAACTTTTTTACAATTTTTTAAAAGTTTTTTATAACTTTTTAAATTCTCTACGGGGTGAGGTCTAACAACTATTTTGGTATTTTCTAATTTTCTATCTAAAAATTTAATTAATTCAATAAATTTTAAAAACATTTTTTTATCTTCTTTATAAAAATTCATATCACTTTTAATTTCTTTTTGAGTTTTCACATATGATCGAATTTTTTTTGTCTTAATATGTTTTTTAATATCAATTAAGGAATTCCCTTGGGCAAAATTTCCTGTGATCAAGATAAATTTACCAAGTTTATTATTTAAATCTTTAATCTCATCCTCGTAACAAACCGAAAGTTCTTTTTTCCATAAATCTGTTCTGGGACAACCTGTTTTATGAAATTTATAGGAAAAACTTTTGTATTTTTTTTTCCAAGCTAAATAATCAAAGTTACCCCAACAAAAAACACCACTTACTATTTTAACATGATTTACATTTGATCTAAAATTTAAGAAAGATTTATAATCATCTAAAACTTGACCTCCTTCCTCATCTATAGAAAATATCGTGTGATTTTTTTGTTTTAATAATTTAAGGGTTTTACTTTTCATTTTTGCTATAGATTTGTCCAAAAAAATAGTTTTTTTAATCACATTTTTTTCAATTGCCCATAAAACTTCTGCCGTATTTCCCAAATATACTCTAAAACCTTTAGAGGCTGCAAATAATGATAAAAGTAGTCTGCTATGAAGTTCTCTCTTTTTAATTTCAATATTTATAGTTAAATTTTTTTTCATCATTTATGTTTTTTAATTCTTATTATGATAAATTTCTCTAATCTTTTAAGAAAATCATGTTTTAATTAATCCTAATATAATTATATTAATAATATTTTATGTCAAAAAATTTAAACATTCTAACTATCTATGAATACCATAATTCATCAGCTTGTATTTCTCAAAATGGTAAAATTGTGGCAGCCTTTAACGAAGATAGATTTGTAAAAAAAAAAAATGAAGTTTCTTTTCCATTAAATTCAATAAAAGCTTGTTTAAAAAAAGCAAAATTAAAACCACAAGATATTAATTTTTTTGGAATAGTTAATGATAAAAATAGTTTAAAGAGTAAAAATTCAATTTTAAATTTTTTATTCAAGAGGCAGTCTAGGTACAATGTTTCTGATTGGAAAAAAGAAAACGAGCTTTATTGGAAACCAAAATTACTTGAAAATAAGAATATATCATCTTTTTTTAAATCGATGGGTGGAAAAAAAAAAATTGCTAAAGACCATCATTTAGAAACAAAATATTATGATGATAATAAAAATTTTAATAAATTAAAAAAAATTTTCTTTGAGAAAAAAATTCGATTTATAAAAAAACTTGGATTTAAAGAAAATTCAATTGTTTTTATTCCTCATTATCTTACACACCATTATCATGCATTTTATTCATCACCAAACAGATTTTATAAAAACTCATTAATAATTCATTGTGAAGGTGATGGTGGTAAATATAATCACGCAATATCCAAACCATCGGAAAAATCTGGAATAAAATTTTTAAACGGTACAAATAAATTTAATTTAGGAAGACTTTATCAATGGACTACCTTAAATTTAAATATGTTGCCTTACCATGATGAATATAAAGTAATGGGATTAGCCCCATATTCCAAAATAGATAAAAAAAACCCTCTTTATTTAAAATTTTCCGAATATTTCTCTTTGAATAAAAAAAAATTTTTAATTGAATTAAAAAAAAGACCAAAAGATCTATATTTTGAATTTAGAAAATTCATAATTAATCAAAGATTTGATAAAGTTGCAGCGATACTCCAAGATTTTTTAGAGACCAAGCTTATTGAATTATTCAGTTATATTCACAAAAAAAAAAAAATTAAAAATTTTTATTATGGCGGTGGTGTTGCTATGAATGTAAAAGCAAACTTGGCAATAAATAAAAAATTACCTAAGATTAATAGTTTTTTTGTGCCATTGTCTCCAGCTGACGAGACCAATGTATTTGGTGCTAATTATTACTTGATGGAAAAATTCTTCATTAGAAATGGCATAAGTTTAAGAAATATAAAAAGTTTAAATAGTGTGTATTTAGGAAATAATTATGATTTTAATGAAAAAAAATACAAAAAGAACAAAAACTATAAAATAGAAAAAGTAAATCACAAAAAAATTGCTGAACTTCTAGCTTCAGGAAAGATTATTGGAAGATTCACAGGTAGAGCTGAATTTGGTCAAAGAGCTTTGGGCAATCGATCTATTTTAGCTTCAATTTCATATCCAAATATAGTTGATAAAATAAATCAAAAAATAAAATCTAGAGATTTTTGGATGCCATTTGCATTAACTATTTTAGACACAGAGAAAAAATACTTTTATAAAAATAGCTTTATCAATCCCTTTTATATGACATCATGTTTTGATTTGAAAAAAAAGTATAAAAGAAATTTTATTAATGTAATTCATCCAGCAGATCAGACTGCGCGACCACAAATTCTTAAAAAATTTAATAATCCTTCTTATTATGACTTAATTATGAAAGTAAAAAAAACATCCGGGATAGGAGCAGTTTTAAATACATCTTTTAATGTCCATGGGAAAACTATTGTTGAAAACCCCTCAGATGCAATCAAGGTCTTAAGAGAGACTAATTTAGATGGATTAATAATTGGTAATTTTTTTGTAGAAAAAAAATAATTCAATTTATTTGATATATTTTTTTAAAACTTTAATCATAAGCTTTGAAAAAAAAAGTATTCCTTCTTTATTATAATAACCGTATCTTTTATGTAAAAATAATTCCTTTTTTGGAAATTTTATTTCAAAATTATGCAATTTAATTTTTTGGTTTTTACTTATATCTTTAAGGTATTTAATCTCTGGTAAATCTGATAATTTGTAGCCCAAATCATGTTTTTTATAATTTTTATAATTATTAAAACTTTTTGAATAATGGTAGGAAACAAGATTTCTACAAACTATAAGTTTGGTTTTATTTTTTTTTGACTCATTTTTCCATTTTAACAATATATTTTTGAATACCTTCCAGTGATAGGGATAATTTTTAAGATTAACTGGATATTTTTTTTCTAAATTTCTAATATCATTAATATAATTAAAATCTCGTAATTTATTACCTGTAACAATAAAATCATCTATTTTTGAGAAAATAAAAAAATTATCATATAAAAATTTTCTAAAGTAAAATCTTTTAGAATATTCCTTGTGAATTATTTTATTATTTTCATCTAAATAAATTAGATCATTTTTATGATAAGGTTTAATTTTACTTTTTAAAAATTTCAAACTTTTGAAATTAAATGGTCTTTGTGTGAAAATAGTATTTTTTAAACTTTCATGAATAGTAATGTTTCGTCTTGGATGATTTGAGTTAAAAATATAAATTATATATTTTGGTTTAAATCTTTTCATAAACTTCATATAAAATCGATAAAAATGGATTGTTGAATAATTTTTCATAAAACAAAAAATTAATTCAACATCTTTGTCTTTAAATTCCTCATTTAAAAATTTCTGAATTGAATGAGAATATCCAAAATCTAGGCCAGCAAAATAGGTATCTCCAAAAATAATTATTTTAGTCTTATTATTTTTTGAAGTATAATTTTTATCGTCTAAAACTCCTAAATTATTTAATTTAATTTTAGTTTTTTTTCCTAGGGTATATCTATGATAATAATAAAGTTTTGAATTACTCTTTTGTCTCCACCCTATAGTATCATCCTTCACACATAAATTATCGTCATTAAATTCATTTTTATAAAGAATTTTTGGAAAAAAAATTATTATTATTGCTTCAAACAATACATATAAAATAAAAGTTATTAATATAATTTTTAAAAATATAAGCATCTTATTTATTAGACAAATAGTTTACTTTCATCACCTTGGTTAAATAACAAGTCTAAAACCGATAATCCAGGAACATAATCTATTTTTTCACTTTTAAAAAATTGGCTATATTTTTTTATTTCGTATTTTGGATATTTTAATTCAATCTCATTTTCTTTAAAAACATTTGGTTTATTGTATGCTTTTGAGCCTAAAAAGGATAAATAAGTTTTACAATCTCTTGATTTGAGAATATCTAAAATATAGTCTAATTTTTTTAAATTCTTATCATTTGAAATATCAGAACTTTTAATTAAGGTGGTTTTACAATTAATAATATCTAAAAAAAAATTTAAAAAATATAAGTTTAGATCTAATAATTTTTTTTTTGAGTTAAAATTATAGCTTAATTTTTCAAAGTATTTTTCAAAATAAGGAGTTTTGTAGTAAACTTTTTTAATTTCTTCCAAAAAAGATTGATCATTACTTAGTTCACATTGATTTATCAACAAATTATTATTTTTTTCAGATAATTTTAATTTTAAGTTTTTAATTTTTGGTGCTTTTATGTGAGATCTAAAATTTGATGATATTTGCCAATTTTTATTATGATTTGATTTTTGGACATCATCTAAAATTACGAATTCATCACAATTTTTGATAATCTCAAAAAAACCTTGCCAAGGAAGAAAGTGTGGTTGACATATTCCAACAATTTTTTTCATTTAAGTATACTTTAGAATATTTTTTTTAAATTTTTTTATATTATTCAATTTTTCTTTTTTGTAGTTTTTTTTATCTGTTTTAGAGAATTTCTTTAATATTTCTAGTTTATCTATGCTGTTATTTCTGACAAAAATTTTTTTAACTCTAATCAAGTCTTCTATATTATCTATACTACAATTATAAAAATAAAAATTATTTTTTTTAATTTCCTGGTAGTGAATCTTAAACTTTTTTTTATTAATGAAGCAAAAATTTTCTACATGTTCCAAATACCTTTTATCATCAGTCAATCTATTTATTTTTTCTAATATCTTTTTTTTAAATATAACTGCACTTAATCCAAAAGGTATAGAATTAGAAAAAGCATATGTACTCACATCGTAATTTCCTTGAATTGTTTCCATTAAGCTTTTCCGAATAACTTTTTTTGAGACGAATGGATTATCAGCATTCAATCTTAGTAAAAAATCGTAATCAAAAATTTTTGAGGCTTTTATTAGTCGATCAAGTACGTTATTTTTTTTTCCAAAAAAAACCCTTATTGAGTTTTTTTTTGCTATTTGTGCTATTTTTTTTTTATTTTTGTCTAAATTAGGTGATGCGATGATCAATTGATCAATAAATTCAAAACTTTTTATATTTAAAATGAGATTTTCAAGGACAGATTTGTTGTTGATTTTTTTGAATATTTTACCATTTAACCTTTTAGAGTCTGATCTGCACAAAATTACAGCAAGAATTCTTTTTTTTAAAATCATTATTGCTCGTCCAAATCAATAAAATCATCGCAATTATTAATTATAGATTTGTTGTGACTTATTATAATAATTGTTTTTATATTAGATAATTGCATAATAGTTTTTAGTAAGTTATTTTCAGTAGTTTTATCTAAACCAGCTGTCGCTTCATCAAAAATTATAATTTCTTTATCGTAGTAAAGACATCTTGCAACACCTATTCTTTGTCTTTGTCCACCTGATATATTCATTCCATTTCCAGTTATTAAAAAATCTAATTTTAATTTTTTTGAATTTACAAATTTTTCTAATTGAGAAAATTTTAGAGATAGTTTTAAATTATCATATTTGATATTATTTTTTTCTTTATCTCCTAATATTATGTTATTTTTAATTGTTTCATCAAATAGAAAAACTTTTTGAGGTACATATGAAAATTTGTTTCTCCAAGAAATTATATTATTAGATTTTAATTTGGTTTTATCCATAATGATTTTTCCTTTTTCAGGAACTATTAGCCCAGAAATCAAATCAGCCAAAGTAGATTTCCCTACTCCAGATTTACCCTTAATACCAAATATTGAATTTTTTTTTATTTTTAAATTTAAATTTTCAAATATATATTTTTCACTAGAGGGATATTTAAAATAAATATTTTTTAAAATTATGTATTTTTCGAATTTTAAATTTTTTTTATTATTCTTTTTTTTATCTATATCTCTATATTTCGTTGAGCTTAATTCGTTTAAAATTAAATTAAAACTTGGAAATGAATTATTTATCTTACTAATACCTGAGTAGATATTTTGAAAAGCTGGAAATAACCTTGAGCTTGCAACAACAAATACAGCCAAAGTGGATATTGTAGAAAAATTATTGGTTTTGTCTTCAAATGTTAATAATATAAAAACTATAAACATTGAAACTATAACTATTTCAACCAGATATCTCGGAAGCATAGTTATTAAAGTTGATAATGATCTATATTTATAAAATTTATCTAGAGAGTATTTAAGATTATTTATTGTAATTTTTTTGAGATTAAACAATTTTATTTCTTTTATTCCAAAAAGAGTTTCTTGGACAATTTTGTATTTCCTAGCGTTTTCAAAAATTATTTTTATTCCTAAATATGATAGTTTGGACTTAAAAAATATATATATTGTAATATAACTAGTTGACAAAATAATGAAAAGTAATGACGTTACTTTAAAACTATAGAGAAATAGAAAAATAATAATGATTACTGTGGTAACAACTTTAGAGATTAACAAAAAAATTGGAAAAATTATGTTATTGATGACTGTGTGAGTTTCATTAATAATATTTTTTGTTAGATTTGGTAAATTTTCTTTTGTAAAAAAAAAATAGTTTTTTCCTAAGTATTTTTGAAATAAAGCAGTAGATAAAAATGAAACATATGCATTGGATCTTTTAGTGATAAAAGAAAAGATGTATGCATTTAAAATATTAATTAATATGAAGGAAAAAATAACAATATAACCAAAAATTCTAAACAGTTCATTTCTACTTTCTATTGAAAATAATTTTTTAATCGTATCTAATAAAATGTTATTTTCGTTCAAATCTGAAGATAGAGCTGAAAGAAAAGTACCTATAGCTGAAAGACCAAAAATTTCTAAAAAAGATGCAATTAATGTAAATAATAATATTAATTTGATATCGTGAGAATTTTTGAATTTTTTTAATTCGTCAAATATAAAAAATATTTTTTTTAACATTCCTGGATTTAATTATTCAATAATTCAGTTAAATTAAATGTAGATTTTGACAAAACAAAGGTATAAAAGATCTATTTTTAAGCGATAAAGTCATTTATCTCTTGATATTATGAAATTAAAATCAAAAAAAAAGGTAAAATTTGGATCAAAAATCATTGGCGAAGGTGAGAAGATTCCTTTTATTGCAGAAATAGGTGTAAATCATCTTGGCAGTCAAAAAAAAGCTTTTGAATTAGTAGATGCTGCAATAGAGGGCGGTAGTGATTATCTTAAATTTCAGACATATATTGCAGCAGATAGGTATGACAAAAAGAATCCTAGATATAAAGAATTTACAAAACTTTTGACTGACTGGCAATTGACAAAAGAAGAGGAAAAAGAAGTTTGGAATTATGCCAAATCAAAAGGAGCAGAAGTATTTACATCCGTTTATGATTTAGATTCAATAAAGTTTGCTGAGGAATTAGGCACTATAGGATATAAAATTGCTGCTTTTGAGATGAATAACATGCCATTGTTAAAAGGCGTTATTGAAACTAAAAAGCCAATAATAATTTCGTGTGGGATGACAAATTTTTTTGAAATAAAAAAAATGTGCGATTTTTTAAACGAAAAAAATGCAAATTATATATTATTACACACAGTTTCATCTTACCCTCTTCAAGAAATACATAGCAACCTTCAAAAAATCAGAAACCTTATTGAACTTTTTGATTGTCCAATAGGACACTCTGACCATACACCTGGTGTTTTAATACCACCATTGGCAGCAGCATGTGGAGCTCAGATTATAGAAAAGCATTTTACGATAAATCCTAAATACCGTTTATCAGATAATTTTTTTTCTGTTACAAAAGACCAGGTGAGGGAGATTAAATTTAGTTTAGAAAAAGTTTATCAAATTATATATTCACCTGATTTTGAAAAAAATAATCCAGAAAAATATATGAAAGATTTCAAAAAAATTATTTCATGAAAACAATTTTTCTTCGGACTTCAGCTGGTGGCAAGCTTGGTTGGGGAAATCTTCATAGAATCTTAATTTTTTACGATTATTTTAAAAAAAAAAAATCTTTAAATACCTATTTATTTGTAAAAGGTAACAAAGATGTTTTTAATTTTTTAAAAAAAAAAAAAGTTAAATTTTTGAAAATAAATAATTTAAGTTTAAAGAAAGAAGAATTAAAATTAAAAAAAATTGGTAAAGCAGATATATCATTTATTGAAGTTTTAAATCCAACATTAAGTTTACAAAAAATTTATAAAGATAACTCAAAAAAACTTGTAGTTTTAGATGATATATTAAAAAGTAATTATATTTCAGAAATTTTATTTTCTTGTCAAAAAAATAACAACCCTATTAAAAAAGATATTAAACAAATAATTTATAATGATTTTAAGTACTTTCCATTAAGAGATAATTTCAATCCTTTTTTGAACAAAAAAAAGAAGATTAGGAAAAAAATATCTAAAGTAGTTGTTTTTTTAGGAGGAGGAAATTATAGAAGTGTTTATTTAAAAGTTGCAAAAATTCTTAATAATATGAATTTTAGAGTTGATTTTTTAGTTGGCAGCGAGAGATGTGGCAACATAAAAAGTAAAGTTGAAAGTTTAAATAGAAATTTTAATTTATTTGTGAATTTGAAGAATATTCCAAAAAAAATTTTTGAGGCAGATTTAGTTATTTGTGGAGGTGGTTATACTAAAATTGAAACTGCTTATCTTAAAACACCTTTAATTTGTCTTAGTGTTCAAAAACACCAAAATAATCTTGCAGAAAATTTTAGAGCTCAATTTGGTATTGAATTTATTAGATTTAAGAAAAATTATGATCCAATTTTAAAAAAATTGATTATGAAACAAAACTTTAAAAAAAGAATGAGTATTAGCAACAAATTTTCTAGATATTTTTCTGTAAATGGTTTAGACAGAATTATCAGAAAAACAATGCATTAACTTGTTTTAGAATTGAAATAAAGGTTTTTTGAGAATGTATGGATTTAATGGCAGACTTTCGGAATCATTCCCATCACAATTGATGGTTGATATAACCGAGGTATGTAATCTTGGCTGTATTCATTGTACTCATCCTGTATTTAAAACCTCAAAAGTTTATGCAAAGTCTATGCTTGATCCAAAATTAAATCAAAAAGCAGTAGATGAAATTGATAAGCATGGAAAAAATTTAACTAAGTATATAAGATATACAAGCAATGGAGAACCGTTAGTTCACCCAAAATCTTATGAGATGATCCAGTATGCTGTCGATAATTCTGGAACCAAAGTAACATTAACTACCAATGGAACACTTTTAAATGAAAAAAAAATGACAAGATTGTTAGACACAGGTCTTCACATGATTGATATTAGCATAGATGCATTTGAAGACAACACTTATGAAAAAGTAAGAGTTGGCGGTGATCTTAAAATTACAAAAAAAAATGTTTTAAAAATAATCGATTTAAAAAAAAAGACTAATAGTAAAACAAAAATTATTGTAAGTTTTGTTGAACAAAAACAAAATTCAAATGAAATCGAAAATTTTAAAAAATTTTGGAGGGAAAATGGAGCCGATGAAGTTTTAATTAGAAAACTTCATACTAACAGTGGAGACAACGTTGATCATTTGAAAAATAATTTGAAAAGAGACACAATACAAAGAAGACCATGCTTATATCCATGGGAAAGGATTGTATTGACCGCAAAAGGTTTTTTGTCTTTTTGTCCAACAGATTGGTTTGGAAAATCAATAATTAATGACTATAGAAAAACTACAATCAAAGATTTGTGGAATTGTGATTTTTATAAAGATTTAAGATCTCAGCATTTGAGCAATAATTTCACCAATAAATTTTGCCTTCAATGTCCCGATTGGGCAAATACTAGTTGGCCAATGGATAAAAATAAAAGTTATGCTGATTTGGTTGAAAGACTGCTATATGAGAACTAAAAAAATATTTGTGACAGGAGCAATGGGCTTTATTGGCCTCCATTGGTGTAAAAAACTTTTAAATGAAGGTCATAAAGTTTATGGTCTGGATATTAAAAATTATAATACTGAGATAAAAAAAAATAAAAATTTTTTTTTTTATAAGGAGTCCGTATTTAATTATGATTTAGTCAAACAACTTGTAAAAAAAACTGATATAACTTGTCACTTTGCTGGTATTGCCAGTCCAAAAGAATATTTAATTAATACAACAAAAGTTATAAATCTTACAGTAAATCCATCTCTTAAAATAGTGGATTATTGCAGGAAATTTAAAAAAAAACTTTTCTTCACGTCAACATCAGAAATCTATGGGAAGTCTAAAGAAGTACCTTTCTTAGAGGAAGGGAATAGGTTGCTAGGTAGCACTAGTGTAAAGAGATGGTGCTACAGCACTTCAAAAGCACTTGTTGAACATTCAATTTTTGCAAATTTAAAAAAAAAATCATCATTCGTAATTTTTAGATTATTTAATGTTTATGGTCCTGGATTAGAAGGAAGAGTTGTTGACATTTTTATAAAAAACGCAATTAAAAATAAAAATTTAAATGTATTTGGCAACGGTAGTCAAAAAAGGTGTTTTCTTTATATAGATGACTGTATTGAGATATTTTATGAAATATTTAAAAAAAAAAATTTACCAAACGAAGTTATTAATATTGGAAATAATGTAAGCACCTCTGTACTAAACTTAGCCAAAAAAATTATAAAAATTTCAAACTCAAATTCAAAAATAGTTAAGCAATCAAAAAGAAAGATAAACCAGATGAGATCAAAAGGTTATGAGGACATTTCATTAAGAGTGCCATCTCTTCAAAAACTACACAAAATGGTTAGTTATAGACCTAAATATAATTTACAGAATGGTTTAAGAAAATATTTAAATTCTATAAAAAATAAAAGATGAAAAATAATCAGAATTTTTATTATGGTAAACATTGCATAGACTCAAAAGATATAAATAATGTAACGAAAAGTCTTAACTCTTTGCTGAGTCAAGGACCACAATTAATAAATTTTGAAAAGAAAGTAGCAAAATATTTTGGCTCAAAATATTGTGTCGCAGTTTCAAGTGCAACTGCAGCGCTGCATATATCAATAGCAGCAATGAATTTAAAAAAAAATTCAAGAAGCTATACAAGTAATATGACATTTGTCGCAACGACCAATGCATGTTTATATAATAATTTAAAAATAGATTTGATAGATATTAATTTAAATAATTTTAATATTAACTTGGATCAACTTGAATCTAAATTAAAAAAACTATCCCCAAAACAAAAAAAAAAAAAGAAATTAATAATCCCAGTTCATTTCGGTGGTTTATCAGTGGATATGAAAAGGGTGCATGATATAAAAAAAAAATATAATTGTTTTGTCTTAGAGGATGCATCTCAATCTATGGGAGCTTCATTCCAAAAAAAACCGATTGGAAGTTGTAAATTTAGTGATATTGCTGTTTTTAGTCTACATCCTGTTAAGTCAATAACTACAGGAGAGGGTGGACTTATATTGACAAATAATAAAAAATTTTACGAAAAATTATTACTCTTAAGATCTCATGGTCTTAAAAAAAGTAAAAAAAATCACTGGCAGAATGATATGTCGTTTTTGGGATATAACTATAAAATTACAGATTTTCAATGTGCTCTAGGTATATCACAATTATCTAAATTAAAAGGTTTTATAATTAAAAGGAATAAGATTGCTAAATTTTACAAAAAGAAACTTAAAAGCTTACATATTAATTTTCAAAATTTTGATAAATCCAAATATTCCCATGCGTACCATTATTTTATTGTAAATTTCGTAAAAGTTATCTCTGATAAAAAGAATAAACTTTTTCTAAATTTTTTAAAAAAAAAGGGAATTTATCTAGGAAAACAATATTTACCAATCCATATGCATAGTTTTTATAGAAAAAAAATTAATAAAAAATTTGTTAATTCTGAAAAATACTTTAAGCAGTCTTACCAGCTACCTATTTATCCAAGTCTCTCTAAAAGAAATATTGAATTTATTTGTGAGAATTTAATTTATGCAGCAAAAAAATTTAATATGTAATTTTAGTTTTTTTTTAGACCTTCACATTTAACATATAAATAATTCCCTTTATTTAAATAGCCTGAATAAAATTTTTCTAAAAAATATAAAATTTTATGTAAAAATATATTTTTTTTTTTAGTAAAATTTCCATAATAACTTAATTTATATTTTTCAAATAATTTGAAAAAATTTCTAAATTCATCAATGTTATCTATGTAAATTTCTTTATGTATATTGAAGTAAAAGCTTCCGTTTACTCTGATATTAGTGGCTATATTATTTAAAGTTTTTAAGATTTCCTTATTATCGAAATGTTTATTAAAACCAAATGTTTCTATACAGCACACAACATCACCTTTCTCGTTAGCTGTAAAACTCGATATGTCCTCATTAAAAAAATAATGTTCAGGAAAATTATCTTTGTTAATTAAAATTTTTTTTTTGTCTGTGTCTATGCCAGTATATGATTTGAAATTAAATTTAATTGCTAATTGAGCACTTCCACATGCGAAATCTATAAAACCAATTTTTTCATTTTTTTTTAATTCATTAGCAATATCTTTATGTAACAATTTGTATAAATAAGATTTTGAAGGTCTTTTATTTCTTGTAAATTTTTCAAGAATCATAAAAAGTTATTTTATCATTTCTCAATTTGGGATTATTTGGCATGTCCAGGATATGCGGTAATTCAAAATTTTGTGTTTCGGAGTGAATACTATTTTTAGCTGTGTATGAAAAAGTAACCTCTAATAGAGTAGGGTAATTATTATCTTTGATTGGTCCACAATTATTAACATGACAATGAATTAAATTCAGATCAAAGTCTTGGATAAATTTTTTGATTTTTTTAATATGTAAATCAACATCATGAAATTCGATTATCAAACCAGTCAAGTAATCTTGGTTTGAAATTAGTTGGTCTAAAATCCTATATTCTGATCCCTCAATATCTATTTTTAAAAAATTATTTCGTTTTTTTTTTTCTTTACCTAAAATTTCATCTAGATCAGTTGTTTTTAATTTATATATATTTGCATGTTCAAGATTTGATGGTGAAATCATATAATATTTTAAGATACATTCCTTTTTTTTGAGAAATTTTTTTAATTCAAAAAATCTCGAAATATAGGTAAAAAATTTTTTTTTTAGAAATAATAATTCAACGAAACTTATGACTATATTTTTAAACCAAAAATAATTACTGATTGAATGATCAAACATACAGATTTTAAATTGTTTATTATGATTTTTTTTAAGTTTATAAATTTCATTTTCAAAATCCCAATTCATCCCAATTCCAAAACTATAAAAATTATTTGCATCCTCTATATTTTTTAAGTTGAGCAAATA
Source organism: uncultured Pelagibacteraceae bacterium (assembly GCA_902627645.1). Taxonomy (GTDB): domain Bacteria; phylum Pseudomonadota; class Alphaproteobacteria; order Pelagibacterales; family Pelagibacteraceae; genus Pelagibacter. The sequence continues at coordinate 41,610 of CACOJX010000003.1, forward strand.
ACCTCCGTCACTTTTATTTCCTATTCTTTTAAGTTCTATTTTTTCTACGGGTTTAAATATTTTATTTAAGTAAAACATTTTTAAAAATTTTATTTTTAGGTAAAAGCATTGCAAATTCTTTTTTTAAAATTGGTATTCCTTCAATCACTGGATAAATTAAATTGGATGTTTTTGAGTACAAGTAATTTGAATTAATCAAACTAAATGGTTTTTTTGTAATAGGCTCGACTATGATAGGTTTTTTATTAACTTTTTTGTTCAAGTGTATTATGTAAATTGAACTTTTATTTTTTGAACTCAAATAGTTTTTCATTGGAATTTTTTTATATTTTATATTATTTTTAAAAAGTACTTTTTCTAAATTTTGAGTGTATCCATATTTTTTCATTCGCTTTTTTTGTTTAACTCCACCTAATTTAAAATCAGGCTCAATTAGAATTAACCCCCTTGAGCTTACTCTTGATAATTCTTTAATAATTTCTTCCTCATCTCCGTTATTAGGCTCAATAGCATGCATTGTTACTGAAATTTCAAAAGAATTTTTTTTAAAGGGGATTTCTTTAAGCGCTGCACATACAAAATTAAAATGTTTATTTTTTAAATTAAAATATTTATAACCAGCTAGAATTCTATTAAAACTAAAATCCAGACCATAAACCTCAATGTTCTTAATGCCTTTTTTAAGCAAATTTGTATTAGTTAACTCACCACAACCGCAATCAAGCAAGCTCGATACTCTTTTAAAATTATTATTAATTACATCAACGATTTCTTTATTAAACATTTTATAAGTTTGCCTTTTTTTCTCCCAATCTCTAATATAGCTTCCTGTTTGTAAATCATATGCAAAATTAATTATTTGTGTTTTTTTTAATTTACTTAGCTTTTGAAGAGACAATTGAAAGTTTGTTTTTTTTTTGGATTTGAGCTTATTAAGGAGTTTTATTAAATTATGATTCATCTAATGTATAAAATTTTTATATAGCAAATAATAATCTAAATGAAGAAAAAATTTAAAAAAATAATATATATATCTGAGCTTAATCTACCAAATATTTCAGCTCAATCGATACAAACACTCAAAATGTGTTCAGCCTTTGCTTCTAAAAAAAAGACTGAGCTTATAGTTTTTTATAATAAGAAAAATTTTAATTTTTATAAAAAAAATTTTCTTTTAAAAAATAATTTTAAAATAAAAAGTGTTTTTAGAAAGCCGAAAAAACATAGTTTAATAACTAGATTAGTTTTCTTTTTCAAACTTTTTAAATTATCAAGGGAAAAAAAAGATATTCTTTTTGTCACTAGAAGTGTTCTTATTAGCTCATTGTTTGCATTATTTGGACTAAAAAATATTTTAGAAATTCATCTTGAAAATTATGGATTTACAAGGCTATTTTTCAATTTTAAGTTATTTGTTACCCAATCAAAAAATCAAAAGTTTGTTTTAATTTCAAAAAAATTAAACGACATTTTTAAATTTAACAAGAAGGATTATATCGTTCTAGATGATGCATCAGATTTTGAAAACTTTAATTTAAATTCAAAAAAAATAATAAAACCAAGGTCTTGTGTTTATACAGGAAGCTTTTTTAAGGGAAAAGGTTTTGAAATAATTTTTGAAATATCCAAAAAAATGAAAAACACAAATTTTTATCTTTATGGAAATGATAAATTTCTCTCATTAGCTCAAAAAGAAAATTTGCCTAAAAATATTTTTTTATGCGGTCATGTTTCTTATAATAAAATACCAAAAATATTATCTGAACATAAAATTTGTTTAATGCCTTACTCAAAAAAGATATTTATCGATGCTGGAAAAATAAATAATGAAAAATATATTTCTCCTTTAAAATTATTTGATTATTTGTCCTACGGAAAAATATTGATTGCATCAAATTTACCTACTTACAGTCATATTCTCAAAAATAAAAAAAATTGTTTTTTAGTTAAACCAGATAAAATTGACGAATGGGTGAAAACAATTAATTATGCTATTAATAATTACAGTAAATTAAATAATATTAGAAAGGAAGCAAAACAAACAGCTAAATTTTATACTTGGAATAAAAGAGCACAAAATATAATTACTTTCGCTAATTATTTATGAAAAAAAAAATTTATTATTGGGGTCCATTTTTAGATAATGTAGCGACTGTAAAAGCAATTTTAAATTCTGCTTATTCAATGAATAAGTACTCTAAATTTTTTGAAACATCTATAATAAATGCAGTTGGAGAATGGGATGAAATTAGCTTAGACACAAAAAAAGAAAATTTAAATTTTATTGATTTTAAAAACAAACTTTATAGAAAACTACCAAGATATGGTTTTTATTTAAGCAGAATATCTTATTTAATAATATTTTTTAAATCATTTTTACCTTTAAAAAATTTAATTTTAAGAGATAAGCCTGACTTTTTAATAATACACTTAATAGTTTCGCTTCCCTTAATACTCTTTAAATTATTTAATTTTAAAACAAAATTATGTTTAAGAATTTCTGGGAAACCTAAACTAAACTTTATTAGAAGGATAATTTGGAAATTTTCATCAGATAAAATACACCTAGTTTTTTGCCCAACTAAAGAGACAAGAGAAATTTTGATAAAAGAGAAAATTTTTAATAGTAAAGTTTTAGTTTTGTATGATCCAATTATTGAACAAAAAACATTGACACAAAAAAAAAATGAGAAAATTTTAGATAAAAAAAACTTTAAAAAAGATAATATTATTATGCTTGGCAGGCTTACAAAGCAAAAAAATTATCCATTAATTATAAATATTTTTCAATCATTATTAAAATTAAATCCAAGTTTATGTCTTAATATTTTTGGGGAGGGTGAATTAAAAGATTATTTATTTAATTTAATTAAAAAAAAAGGATTGGAAAAAAATATTATTTTTCATGGTTATACGGATAATGTTTTTAAATATTTAAAAGCCAGTAAAATTTTTTTATTAACATCACTATGGGAAGACCCGGGTTTTGTTTTAATTGAAGCAGGTTATTGTGATACTTTAATAGTTTCAAGCAATTGTCCAAGTGGACCTAAAGAATTTTGTGATGGGAACTCTGGGTTTTTATTTAATAATAATTCAGAAGACTCATTGCTGAAAACATTAGAATTAGCACTGAATATAAATGATAAAGCAAAGGAATTAAAAATAATAAACGCAAAAAAAAAGGTAAGATCATTTAGTGTATTCTATCACTACCAAACTTTAGAAAAATATTTATTAAATTAAAAATTATTAATGAAAAAAATATTAAAGCAATAAACTTATAATGGTAAAACATAATAAACAATTATCAGACTTAGTTATTTTTACACCCAATATTGATCATGGTGGAGTTGAAAAAAATTTATTTTTATTAACAAATTTTCTCAGTAAAAGATTTAGAAATATAAGTTTAATAACATTTAATCCTTCTGATAAAAAATATTTTGATAAAAAAATAAATTTAATTACTCCAAATATTTTTTTTAATTTTAAGAATAGATTATTTAAAAATTTTCTTTGTACAATATTATTAGCAAAGACAGTTCTCTCTAGAAAAAAAACACTAATCTTATCTTTTAATTCAAACTTATATGCAACTTTACTTGCTAAAGTATTTAGATCAAAAATAATCATAAGAATAAACGCCTCTCATGAACTGTGGGCAAAAAATTTTTTTAAAAAAAAAATATTTGAATTTTTTTTGAAATTACCAGATGAAGTAATTGTAAATTCAAATGATTTAAAAAAAGAAATAGATAAGAAATTCCAGATAAAATCTAAATGTATTCTAAATCCATTTGATAAAAAAAAAGTTTCTAGAGAAAAAAAAAATAATCTTAAACTTTTTAAAGTAAGTAAAAAAATTTTCAAGATTCTTTTTATGGGAAGACTTGTAGATCAAAAAGACCCTTTTACTTTTTTGGAATGTATAAAACTATTGTCAGAAAAATTTAAATTTAAAGCACTTATAGTTGGAAGTGGTTATATGAAAAAAAATATTTTAAGATTTATAAAAGAAAATTCACTTGAAAAAAAAATTAATCAAGTTGATTTTACATCTAAAGGAATTCAATATCTAAATCAATGTGATCTTTTTGTTTTAACCTCTAAGTTTGAGGGTTTGCCCAACGTTTTATTGGAAGCTCAATTTTTAAAAAAATATATAATCTCCTCTAACTGTCCAACTGGCCCAAGAGAAATTCTTCTAGATGGAAGAGCAGGCGACTTGATAAAGAAAAATAACCCAGAATTATTTTCCAAAAAAATAATAAATTATTATTTAAATAGAAAAAAGAAAATCTATAAAAGAAAAATTCAATTAGGGTTTAAAAATCTACATAGGTATGATTTTAAGACTAATTGTGAAAAGTACCTTAGTTTAATCAAAAAATTATCCTAGTTAAATGAAAAAAAAGAATCTTGTAATTTTTTTACCTAATTTTTCTGCTGGTGGCGCGGGAAATTCAATAGTTAATATTTGTAAAAATTTAAATCAAAAAAAATATAATATTTTTATTTTATCATTAAAAAGAAATTATTATAAACAAGATTTACTTAAATACTGTAAAGAAGTAAAGGAAATAGATTGCTTAAGTACTTTATTTTCATTAAACAAAATAAATGATTATTTAAAAAAATTTGATAAAAATAATACTCTGTTAATATCAAATATTAATTATGCAAACTCCTTATTTGTACTTTATTTTAAAATACTTAAAAAATTTAAACTTATCATAATTGAACGAACTCCTTATCAAGAACTCAACATTTATTATAGTTTAAGAGATTTTTTTAAAAAATTAATAATAAAAATTATAATTAAATTTTTTTATAAATCGGCAGACACTTTGATAGCGAATTCGAGAAAAACTGCAAATGATTATAGTAAAATAATTAAAAAGAATTGTTTTTATGTCTATCCATTGTCATTTAAGTCAAAGATAAATATTAAAAAAAAAAATAATATTAATGATCAAATTAAAATTTTAACAATTGCAAGGTTGTCCAAAGAAAAAAGAATTGAGGATCAAATTTATGCTTTAAAAAAAATTGAAAAAAAAAAGTACAATTTAACTATTGTTGGCGATGGAGATTTAAAAATTTCTTTAAATAATTTGATTAAAAAATATAACTTGAAGGTAAAAATAGTGAATTATTCTGATAAGAATAAAATTAAATATTTAAAAAAATCTGATTTATACATTTGCTCATCAGATTTTGAGGGTTTTCCTAATACTGTTGTTGATGCAATAAATTATGGTTTACCTGTAATTTCTTCAAATAATCATGGTGGAATAAATGAAATACTATTAAATGGATATGGTGGAACTTTTTATAATGCAAGAGATATAAATGATCTTGCCAAAAAAATAAAAAATGTTGTTAAATATTATAAAAAAGAACTAAAAAAAAATGTTATTGCTAAAAATAAATTAAACAGATTTTCAGAATTAAATATTAAAAAATATGAACAAATTTTTGATAAAGTTTTAATCAAATAAATTTTTGTTATTTTTAAACCAATCAATAGTATTTTTGATTGAAACCTCTAATTTTGTGAATTGAAAATTCTTAATTCTTTTTAAAATTTTTTTGTTATTTCCATGAGTTTTGTATATATCTGCTAATTGTTTTTTTCTAAGAATTATCTTTGTTCTCGGTGTGAATTTACCTATATAGTTTACCACTTTTTTTAAACCTACTGGTTTGTTAGAACAAATATTATATAATTCGTGTTTATCATTTTTTAATTTTCTTAATTTAATGATTAAAGATATTACATCTTTAATATAAGTAAAATCTCTAAAATGATTACCATTATTATTTAAATAAAATTTCTTTTTTTTAAATGACGCATTCAATAGTTTAAGCATAAACATGTCTGGTCTGCCCCATTCACCAAAAACTGTAAAAAATCTAAGTCCGGTTGATTTGAATTTATAAATTTCAAAAAAATTTTGAGCTATTTCCTCATTAAATTTTTTTGACAAACCATAAATATTCTTGGGATAAATTTTTTCTTTTTCAAGAAGGGGAAATTTTTTATTATCACCATAAACAGAGCTAGAGGATGCGTAAAAAAATTTTTTGATTTTAAAGTTCTTTGCAACAGTAATAAGGTTACTAAAGCCTGAAACATTTGTATCTATGTAAACCGAGGGATTTTCCATTGAATACCTTACTCCTGCCTGGGCTGCAAAATTGTATACTTCATCAAATTTGAAGGTTTTGAAAATTTTGATAATTTTATCTTTTTCTAATAAATCAAGTTTGAAAAATTTGAAATTTTTATTTTTTTTTAATATTTGAATTCTCTTTTTTTTTAATTTGATAGAGTAGTAATCACTATAATTATCAATACCCACTATTTTAACATTTTTGTTTTTAGATAATTCTTTTGCAAAATTAAAAGCTATAAATCCCGCTATACCTGTGATAAGTATTTTCATTTTTGAAAATATATATATTAAATTTATACAAACCACAAAGATGAATAATAAAATAAAACCTTGTGTAATTGGTCTTGGTTATGTGGGTTTGCCATTATTCCTTAGGCTTCAGACTAAGTTTTTTTCTATTGGTTTTGATAATGACAAAAAAAGAATTAAGAATCTTCGTAAAAAAATTGATACAAATAAAGAATTCAAAAAACAAAATTTAACTATAAAGAATAGATCAATTTTTAGTTCAAACCAAAGTATATTAAAAAAATCAAATTTTTTTATCGTTACTGTTCCAACTCCTGTTACAAAAAACAATAAACCAGATATTTCATTCCTTAAAAATGCATCAATTTTGATAGCAAAAAATTTAAAAAAAGGTGATATAGTGATTTTTGAGTCTACGGTTTTTCCAAGTACTACTAATTATCTTATAAATAATTATTTAAATAAATTTTCTAATTTAGTTGAGGGAAAACACTTCTTTGTTGGTTATAGTCCAGAAAGGGTAAACCCTGGTGACAGCAAACACACAATTTCCAAAATTAAAAAAATTCTCGCTATACCAGGAAGTGTTAAAATAAAAAATAGAGTAAAATCAGTTTATAAACATGTATCAAAAAAGTTAATTTTGACAAATTCAATTGAGTCGGCTGAAACTGCGAAAGTCATTGAGAATATTCAAAGAGACTTAAATATTGCATTTATAAATGAAATATTACTTTTTACGGATAAAATGAAATATAATTTTGATGAAATCTTGAGACTGGCATCATCTAAGTGGAATTTTATAAAATTTAGACCAGGTTTGGTAGGAGGACATTGTTTGCCAGTAGATCCACACTATTTAAATTACATAGCCCAATTAAATAAAATGAAATTAAAAACTCTTTTAGCAGGCAGAGATGTAAATAATTCTATGCAAAAATTTGTTTCAAAAAAAATCGAGGAAAAAATTATATCAATTCGTAAAGAAAAAAAAATCGATCCAAAAATTTTGATCTGTGGACTTACATATAAAAAAAATGTTTCAGATGTGCGAAATTCTTTATCATTAAAAATTTTTATCAATTTAAAAAAGAAATATAAGCAAATTGTTGGTTTTGATAACGTATGTGAGGATAAAATTTTATCTAAATTTAAGATTGAAAGAGATATTGAAAAAACAAAAGATAGCTTTGATTTAGTTGTTTTTTTAGTTGACCACAAAAAGAACAAATCATTATATAAGTATTTTAAAAGACAAAAAAAAATTATTATAGATCCTCTAAAACTTTATAAATAAGTGAAAATAGATAAAAAACCTTTTTTTTCGATTATAACTGTTACTAGGAATAGTGAAAAATTTATTGAAAGAAATATTAGAAGCCTAAAAAGCCAAAGTTTTAAAAATTTTGAGCACATCATAATTGATGGTGGTTCAAAAGATAGAACACTACAAATAATAAAAAAATATAGAGAAAATGTTAACTATTTTATTTCAGAAAAAGATAAAAATATGTGGCACGCAATTAACAAAGGTATAAGTGTGGCACAAGGAGAAGTAATTGGAATTTTAAATTCAGATGATATTTTCTATAAAGATGGATTAAAAATAGCAAGAAAATATTTTGTCAATCAACGTTTAGATTGTTTATTTGCTTCTGTTCAGAAAACCAAAGTACATCATGGTTTTGATTTAAATAAAATTTATTATAAATTTAATATATTTCCATCTCACTCTGTTGGGTTTTTTTTAAAAAAAAATATTCATGATCAAATTGGCCTGTACGATGATAATTTAAAATATTGTGCAGACTACGACTTGATATTTAGATTATCTAGAAAAAATTTGAAAATTGGAAAAACCTCTAAAAGAGAAATTGTTGGAAAATTTTATCCAGGAGGTATGTCTGAAAATTTAAATTTTTTTTCAAACATATATTATCAGTCAAAAGTGAGAATTAAGAATAAACAAAATATATTTTATGTAATTTTTTTATCAGTATTAACTATTATTTACAAATACTTGTTAAATATTTTTAGATTTAAAAAAAATAAAATATAAACTATAAATTATTATGTCTATTCAAAGTTTTTTAGAAAATAAAATTAAGTATAATCGTCATTTCGTAAAAAAATTAAAAAAGTTGGCTAAATATTTTGGTTTTAATTTGGAGTATTGGCATAGATATGCATCTTACAAATTAATTAAAAAAGATATAAATTTTTTAGAATTTGGAAATTTAGATGTTTTAGAAATTTCAGCTGGAGAATATTGGAAAGAAAATTACAAGTTTAAATCATTTGACGAGATGAATTTTCCAGAACATGACATATGCAAAAATGTTTATGGTGAAAAAAAATATGATCTCATCATAGCAGACAATGTGTGGGAACATTTAAAATATCCTTATAGAGCTACAAAAAATGTTTTTAATATGCTTAAAAATGATGGATATTTTTTAGTTATTACACCCTTTCTAATAAGAGTCCATGAAGTCCCAATAGATTGTACAAGATGGACAGAAGATGGACTAAAGTATTTCTTAAACGAAAATGGATTCAGTTTGGATAAAATTTTTACTAATTCTTGGGGAAATAAAAAATGCGCTAAATCAGATATTAGAGAGGACTCAACATGGACAAGAATTGGAATTCATAAAGATATGACTAATAATAAAACTTTTCCTCTACAGGTTTGGGCTTTGGCTAAAAAAAATTGATGGAAAAAAATAAAAAGTTAGTTTCTATCATTATTCCATATTATAAAAAAAAGATTTTTATTTCTAAAACAATAAAATCTATATTAAATCAATCCTATAAAAATTTTGAGATTATAATTGTTTACGATGACACTGATATGTCAGAATTAAATTATCTTAAAAAAATAGTTAAAGGTGATAAAAGATTTCAAATTTTAATTAATAAAAAAAATTTAGGCGTATCAAAATCAAGAAATAAAGGAATAAAGAAAAGCAAAGGAAAATACATTGCTTTTATTGATAGTGACGATACATGGAAAAAAGAAAAGTTGAAGACACAGCTAGAATTTATGGACAAAAATAATTACATGATTTCACATACCAATTACGAAATTATTAACAAAAGTAATAAATTAATAGGTTGTATGGTTATTAAAAAACTACTTGAATACAATGATTTAATTTACTCTTGTGATATTGGTCTATCTACTGTGATGATTAATAGTAAAATAAAACCGATAATAAAATTCCCTGATATAACTACTAAAGAAGATTATATATTGTGGTTAACTCTTTCAAAGAAATTCAAAATATATGGTATTCAAAAAACTCTCACTTCGTGGAGAAAAAGCGATATATCTTTAAAATATATACTTAGAAAATTTAAGGATGCTTTTTTAGTTTATTCAAAATACGAAAAATTCAATTTTTTAAAATCAATATTTTTTGTATTGTTTTTGTCAGTTAACTTTTTAAAAAAGAGCATAATTCAAAAATTAAATAAATGACTAACTTTGTTTTTTTTTTCGTAATCCATTTTTTTATAAATAAAATTTGTTTAAAAACAAATTACTTAATTGATAAAAAGGATATATCTGATCACAAGAAAAAGATAATAACAGATGATAAAACACCTTTATCAGGGGGCCTTGTTTTTATTATTTTTTTTTCTTTGATTATTCCCCACGAAAATTATGTATTATTAGTATCAATAATACTTCTTTATTCGTTAGGAATACTCTCAGATATAAACTATCTTTCGTCTCCATCTAAAAGAATAATTCTTCAGAGTTTGATAGTATTAGGTTTTGTATTAAGTAACGACCTTACAATTATAACTCTCTCTTTAGACATATTAGACAGATTGTTAGATTTTCAGGTTGTAAAAGTTTTATTCATTTTAGCTTGTTTTTTAGTTTTGATTAATGGTTTTAATTTTCTGGATGGTATTAATACTTTAGTGCTAGGTAATTTCTTAATATGTTTGTTATCAATCTATTATGTTTCGACTGAATTCTCTCTTTCTTTAAATTTTAAGATTATAGAGCAATTAATTATTATTCTATCTATAATTTTTATATTCAATTTTTTTGGGAAATCATTTTTAGGCGACTCTGGAACATATTCAATTAGTTTTCTTATTGGTTTTATTTGTATAAGTTTTGTTTATTTAAACAATACAGTTGTATCACCTTATTTTATCGCATCTTTGTTATGGTATCCTGCTATAGAAAATTTATTTTCGATAATAAGAAGATATTTCTCTAAAAGCAAACTCTCAAAAGCAGATAATAATCATTTACATCATTATTTATACTTAGGTTTAAAAATGACTAGAATTTCAGATAACCATTTACTTCTAAACACATTCACGGGAATGTTGATAAATTTCTATATGATTTTGTCAGCTTATATTACGTCTATAAATTTTAGCCATACTAAAACTTTGTTAATAATAATATTATCTAATATATCAGTATATCTAATTATTTATTTTTTAATGAATAAAAAGTTTATAAAATTAGAAAAAAATATTAATTAATTAATTTTTTTTTTCCAAAAAAATAATTTTATCATAAAAAGTAATATCAAAAATCCATCTTTAAATGCATTCACTTTTTTTTTGCCACCAATTCTCTTTCTTTCAAAAGAGTTTGTAGAGACTATTTTTAAACCTAATTTTTTTGCTTTAATTGGTAGTTCTACACAAAAACCAAAATCTTTTTGAGTTAATTCTAAATTTTTAGTTTTTTCTGTGTTACCTAAAACAAAAGTGTAAAGGATATCAGAGATAGGCAATAAAAAAAAAATTTTTCCAAAAAAAGAAAAAACTTTATTACCTATAAAAGTAATTATTGTATCGTCTTCACTTCCAGCATTTTTTTCATACCTGCTTCCAAAAACTAAATCATTATGATTTATCTCAGCCAAGTTCAACATTTTTTCTAATTCTGCGGGGTTGAATGAGCCGTCAGCATTAAAAATACAAAAATATTTTGAGGTTACATTATGAATTCCTTCAATTAAAGCATTTCCATAGCCACGATGTGTCTGATAAATTAATTTGCAGTTGAAATTTTGGATAGCCTCTATGGTTTCGGTGTCCGTTTTTTCCAAAATGACAAAGATTTTTAAGTTGAATTTATCTAATTCTTTCAAAACACATGGGAGAGATTCTTTCTCATTTTTGGCAGGTATAATTAGTGTAAGATTATCCATAAATTATAGAATTATTTGATACAATTTTTGTGTATAAATATTATAAACCTTTAACAACTATTTTTTAAATATCAAATTATAATTATAATAAAATATCATGAATTTAATAATCTTTTTAACTTCATACTTTATAATAATTTTATCTATATTTGGTTATAGTTTAGCATTACATGATATTTTAAAAAAAAAAATTAGTTTAGAATTTGAGTTTAATTTTCTTGGAAGCATATTTTTTTTAATTTTTTTATCTTTTCTTACACATTTATTTCTCAAACATAATTTTTTGCACAATCTTGTTATTTTATTTATTGGTATATCGTTATTTCTGTTTTTCTTTAATAAGTATAAAAAATTAGTGAAAGATTATTCTAAGATTTTATCTTTAATTTTTATTATATTAATTCTAGCGCTATTATCAGCTAAAACACATGATGACTTTCCTTATTACCATTTTCCCTACACTTTTTATTTAACTCAAGAAAATCTGATAATTGGCATAGGAAATTTAAATCATGGATTTAGAACTCTTTCATCAATTTTTTATTTAAACTCATTATTTTATTTACCGCTAATAGAATATTTTTCATTTAATATTGGACAAATATTGTTGTTTGGTGCCTCGAATTTAATTTTAATTTTTAAATTAAAAAATGATTTTGAACGTAAAAGATATGATTATATATTTTTGTTAACACTTTTATCATTTTTATTTATAAATATATTTTTCTATAGATTATCTGAACATGGCACTGATCGTACTGCACAAATTTTAATTCTAATCTTATTTATTGAAATATTGAATTTATTAAGAGAAAATATTGTATTAAAAAATTTTTTTTCCAAAATATTTATTTTGCTTGGAATTATAATATCTTTAAAAGCATTTTATGTACTTTACCTCATAATTCTAATTCCAATTTTTTATATTATCTTAAATAAAAATTTCAAAAATTTATTTAATAACTTATTTGGTAATTTTTATTTTTATATTTTTTTATCAGTCGGTCTTTTTCTTATGATGAATAATATTTTTAATTCTGGTTGTATTTTATATCCAGTGAGCTTTACATGTATTTCTCAATTCGATTGGTCACTTTATAAAGAAGCACAACAAATGAATAACTGGTATGAACAATGGTCTAAAGCAGGTGCTACTCCAAATTTTCGTGTAGATGATCCTGAAAATTATATTAAGGGTTTTAATTGGGTTAATAATTGGATTGAACTTTATTTTTTTAATAAGGTAACTGACTTTTTACTAGGTGTTTTGCTTTTAATTATTATTGTTTTTGCGATCTTATATTCCAAAAAAAAAAATAATTTGAAGATAGATAAAAAGGTTTGGATTGTTTATTCAATTTTAATATTTCTATTTTTTGAGTGGTTTTATAATCATCCTAGTTTGAGATATGGGGGTTATAGTTTAATAGTTTTAATCACACTCATTCCTTTTAGTATATATTTTTCAAGATATGTCTCAAAAAAGAATTTAAAGAAAAAAGTTGTTTTTTTAATATTATTATCTTTAGTTATATTCTCAGGTAGAAATTTAAATAGGATTTACAATGAAATTCATAAATATGATTATCAATTCATTTTAAATCCCGCTTTTAAAGTAGATGATAATCATTTCAGAATAAATATTCTTGTTCAAAATTTGAAAAAACATTATGAAAATTGCAATAAAGATGCTTTGACTTTTTGTAAAGATTACAAAGGAATATATATAAATAGGAAATTTTCTTATTATTATTTAATGAAAAAAAATGATTAATTTTTTCGCAACACATTTATTGGGTTTTTTTGATTTTTTTCATAAAAAGAAGATTATTAAAAAGTTGAAAAATATTATTAATCAAACAATTCTTGAAAATGTATTCGATGTTGGTGGTCATAAAGGTGAAACCCTTGATTTATTATTAAAAAATTTTGAAATAAATAATATTTACTCTTTTGAACCGTCAAATTTAAGTTTTGAAATTCTTTCACAAAAATCAATGTTGCTAAGGAAAAAATATAGTAAGACAAATATTTTTTTAGAAAATGCTGCTGTAGGAGAGACAAGTAAGAATATTGATTTTAATTTTCTAAATGAAACATCTTCTTCGACGATAAAATCATTAAATATTAATTCTAATTATTATAAAAAAAAGGAAAATTTTTTTGGAAAATTAGTTAATAAGAAAATTAAAATCAAACAAATTGAATTTAATGAATATCTCAGTCAAAAAGATATTAAAAAAATCGATTTATTAAAAATCGATACTGAGGGTTATGAGTTTGAAGTTTTAAAAGGGTTAAAAGAACAGATATCCAACATTTCAATAATTCTTTTTGAACATCATTATGACAATATGATCATCAAAAATTACACTTTTGGTGATATACATAAACTTCTAGTTAATAAAAATTTTGAATGTGTTTTTAAAATTAAAATGCCATTTAGAAAAAGTTTTGAGTATATTTATGTAAAAAAATTAAGTAAAAAGATTTCAAGATGAAAAATAAAATAGCTTTAATTTTTGGCGTAACTGGACAAGATGGGTCATATCTAGCTGAAATATTATTAAAAAAAAAATACGTTGTTCATGGCGTAAAAAGAAGATCATCTAGTATAAATACTTTTAGAGTAGACCATATTTATCAAGATCCACATGAAAAAAATTATAGGTTTCGATTACATTACGGTGACATAACCGACTCTTCCTCAGTTTCAAGTATAATCAAAAAAGTTAAGCCAGATGAAATATATAATTTAGCTGCACAATCGCATGTTGCAGTTTCATTCGAAGTTCCAGAATATACTGCAAACGCTGATGCCTTAGGTGCTTTAAGAATACTTGAGGCAATTAAGTTTCACAAACTGGAAAAAAAAACAAAATTTTATCAGGCCGGAACATCAGAAATGTATGGAAAGGTTCAATCAAAACCACAAAATGAAAAGACTCCATTTTATCCTCTAAGCCCTTATGGTGTTGCAAAATTATATGCTCATTGGATAGTTAAAAACTATCGTGAGGCATATAGAATATACGCATGTAATGGAATTTTATTTAATCATGAAAGCCCAAGACGGGGTGAAACATTTGTTACAAAAAAAATAATTGCAGCATTGTGTAAAATAAAAGAAAAAAAACAGAAAAAATTATTTTTAGGAAATCTTAATGCTAAAAGAGACTGGGGTCATGCAAGAGATTATTGCTATGCAATGTGGAAAATTTTACAACAAAAAAAGCCAGATGATTATGTTATTGCTACAGGCAAACAGTATTCAATTAAAGAATTCATTAATCTAACAGCAAAAAAATTAGATTTAAAAATAAAATGGAGAGGAAAGGGGCTTAAAGAAAAAGCTTACGATATCAAAGGGTTTCCAATAATTGAATGTGATAAAAATTACTTTAGGCCTTTGGATGTTAATACTTTATTAGGAGATGCCAAAAAGGCACGAAATAAACTTAAATGGAAACCTACTGAAAATGTTAGCTCTTTGATAGATGAAATGATTGAAGCTGAATATCAGAATTTCTAATGGGATTAAGAAAAAATAAAAAAATTTTTTTAGCAGGACACAATGGGATGGTTGGATCTGCAATTTTAAAAAAATTACGTGAAAATGGTTTTAAAAATATTGTCTTAAGAAATCGAAAACAATTAAATCTTTTAGATCAATCTAAAACATTAGCCTTTTTAAAAAAAAATAAACCAAATTATGTAATTATAGCAGCGGCTAGAGTTGGGGGAATTGTAGCTAATATTAATTTTAAAAGTCAATTCCTATATGAGAATTTACAAATTCAAAATAACCTAATTCATGGTTCATACTTGGCTGGTGTAAAAAATCTTTTTTTGCTTGGTTCTAGTTGCATTTATCCAAAACATTGTAAACAACCAATGAAAGAAGATTTCTTGTTGAGTGGAAAGCTAGAGGAAAGCAATGATGCTTATGCATTAGCAAAAATAGCAGGAGTCAAAATGTGTGAATATTACAGTAAAATTTACAATTTAAATTTTAAAAGTTTAATGCCACCTAATTTGTATGGCCCAAATGACAATTATGATCTTAATAATTCTCATTTTTATCCTGCACTTATAAAAAAAATTCACAATGCAAAAGTAAGAAATAAAAAAAAATTAATAATTTGGGGGACAGGAAAAGCTCGAAGGGAGCTGATGTTTGTTGATAACTTTGCTGATGCAGTAATTTTTTTTATGAATAAAAAGATTAAAGAACCTTTTTTGAATATTGGAACTGGCAAGGATCACATGATAAAATGGTATGCGAAATTTATAATGAAAAAGCTTAACGTAAATCTTAAAATTGTTTACGATAAATCAAAACCCGATGGCATGCCTAAAAAATGCTTAAACATCAATAGAGCAAAAAAATATGGCTGGAAACCAAGTAATAATTATCATGAGGCTTTCAAAATAACTTACCGTAATTTTTTAGAAAAAATTAAATAAAAGTTCTTCCAAAATTTATTAGCAACAGAAAAAGATAAAACGAATAAATATTTTTTACTAACTGTGAATTAATAATTTTTTCTATTTGAAAGTTAAAATTAAAGAATAAAAAAAATAGAATTATAAGAAGTGGATCAAAATATTTATGATATATCGAAAATTGTGGATTAGAAATAATCAAAACAAAAAATAGCAAGACATTGTTGAAATCTAATTTAAAAATATTTGTAATAAATAGAAATGATAAAAATGTAATACAAAAAAATAAGTATGAATTATCAAACAAGAGATAAGAAATTTTAAAGAAAATTCCACCTCCGGTGTAATTAATCGAATAATCAAAAAAATATAATAATAAAAAAAATATGATAGTTGAAAAATATAAGTGTTTTATTTTAAAATTTTTTTTAAAAAAATTTACTGATAGTTGATTATAAATGAATGGTAGCATGTAAAAGAGTATTAAAGTCGAGATTATGAATATTTTATTTGATGGATTAAGACCATCAATAGCACTTAAATGACTTACTACTTTTATAGAAAGAAAATTTATGTCAAAATAAAACAAATATATAATCATTGGTAGTGACAAGAAGATATTCATTAGAAAAATAGCTATTAGCTTTTGGGAAATATTAAAAATTTTGAAATAGTAGAAAAAATAATATAAGAAAAAAACTGAAAAGTTAGGACTAAAATATGCAGAGAGCACAAGTAATAAATTACTATAAATACAATTTTTATAGCTATGATTTTTTTTAAAATTTAAAAAAAAGTAAATTGAAAATACGAATATCAATAAACCAATTAACCTACTATCCGGCCAAATTGCTGTAGATCTAATTGAAGGTGAAAGAAAAAAAACACAGCAAATCAAAAAGATAATTTTTTTATCAATATTAGGAAATTTTAATATTAGGCATTTATAAATCATTAAAATTAATAATGGTAAAATATTTAAGTGGATAAATCTAATTACATCTATTTCGATTCCTAAAACACTTAAAAAAGATAGAAGCATCATTAAAAGTGGTGAGTGTCTATCACCAAAATCGTTATAACTTAAAAATGTTGCTATAAAATCGTTTTTAAAACTTTCAATTAGTTTAATTCTTAAGATTATAAAATCATCATATGCACCTCCAGAGGTGTTCTCTCCAAAATAAAAACCAATTAACAAAGAAAAATAAAGTACTAAAGCAATTAATGTTTTATTTGTGTTATTTGAAAGATGCATGTAAGTAATAATAATAGTTTAATTACGAAAATCTTTAAATGAAGTCAAAAAAAAAATTTTTACACAATATTTTACTACCAAAAAAAGAAAATTATTTTTATCCATTATCAGACGATAATCTAAGCAAAGATGAC
Organism: uncultured Pelagibacteraceae bacterium; assembly: GCA_902627645.1. Classification (GTDB taxonomy): domain Bacteria; phylum Pseudomonadota; class Alphaproteobacteria; order Pelagibacterales; family Pelagibacteraceae; genus Pelagibacter. Next base: position 59,074 of record CACOJX010000003.1, read on the forward strand.
TTAAATGCTGGTATTAAAGTTTTAAAATCTAAGAAAATTACAATGGGTGACCAAACTAGTTTATTTGAAAAAATTTTTGCAAAAAAATTTAATTCCCAATATGCTTTAATGGTTAACTCAGGCTCATCAGCAAACTTACTGTCAGTGTTTGCATCATGTAACCCAATGAGAAAAAATAGATTCAAGAGAGGAGACCATGCGATAATTCAATCGTTGTGTTGGCCAACTTCTTTGTGGCCATTAGTTCAGGCAGGATTAAAAATAAATTTTGTAGATGTCGATCCGAAAACTTTAAATGTAAGAGCTGATGAGGTTATTAATATGATAACAAAAAAAACAAAAGTTATTTTAATAATCAATGTTTTGGGATTATCTACTGATATTAAAAAAATAAGAAAATTTTGTAATTTAAAGAAAATAATTTTGATAGAAGATAATTGTGAAGCCCTTGGAGCAAAATTTGATAAAAAATATTTAGGAACTTTTGGAGATTTTTCAACTTTCTCCTTTTTTTATTCACATCAAATAACGTCTGGAGAAGGTGGCATGATAATGTGTAAAAATAAAGAAGATTTCGAAATTCTAAAATCTTTAAGGTCGCATGGTTGGTCTAGAGATAAAAAAATTGCAAACAAATATCCAGACTTAGACCCAAGATACATTTTTATTAACTCTGGCTTTAATTTGAGGCCAACTGATATTCAAGCTGCAATTGGGATAAGTCAATTTCAAAAATTAGAAAAATTTAAAAAAACAAGAGTTGATAATAGAAATAGAATTATTAAAAGTCTCAAAAGTAACCCTAAGTGGAATAATCAATTTTATTTTATAAAAGTTCCAAAAAAAACTTTACCTAGCTATATGGTTCTACCTATTATGATGAATTCTTTTTATGCTAATAAGAAAAAAGAATTTATAAATTATATTGAGTCAAAAGGTCTTCAAACAAGACCAATTATAAGTGGTAATTTTACAAAACAACCTTCATCAAAATTATATAAATTAAATAAAGCAAAAAAATTTCCTGGTGCTGATGAAGTACAAAAACTTGGATTCGTTATTGGTCTTCCATCAAAGAAAATTGAGAAAAAAAAAATTGATTTAATTACTAAAATTCTTTTATCTATTGATACTTTTTAAATATTTTACAAAAAAATAAATTAATATTTTTAGTCCATCCCCAAAAGCTTTAACTTTTTTTTTATCTGCAAATCTTTTTCGTTCAATACATGGTAGTGTTGTATATCTCAGTTTTGATAATTTTGCCTTAAAAGGGATTTCAACACATAAACAATAGTCATCAGAATTTAGCTTCATATTTTTCAGACAGTCGGTTTTTGCAAAAACATAAGTAAAAAGTAAATCTGAAATTTTTAAGCGCATAAAAATATTTCCAAGTAAGGTGAACCCAAAATTTCCAATTCTTGTTATTAAATCATCATCATAACTGTGTGCACTTTTTTCATATCTTGATCCAAAGATTAAATCCAATTTTTCATTCACAAGTTTTTCTCTCATTTGATTAATATATTTTGGATCTGTAGATCCGTCTGCATAAAAGATACAAGAGTATTTTGTTTTTACATGATTAATTCCCTCAACTATTGCATTACCGTATCCTTTCCTTGATTGAAATAATACATCACAATCATAATCGTTAGTTGCTTTAAAAGTATCTTCATCTTCTTCTCGAATTACAACTAAGATTTTTACAGATAGTTGCATCTTTTTAATTTCATTTAAAACTATTGGAAGCGCATTGGGCTCATTCTTTGCAGGTATTATTAGTGTAATTTCTTCCATTAAATTTATGCTAGATTAATTAGAATTAATAATTTTACTAGTTATTTACAATTATTATATATTTGTATAAACAATTTTGAAATGAAAAAAATATTAGTTGTTACAGGCGGTGCTGGTTTTGTGGGTTCTAATTTAATAGAATTTTTAATTAAAAAAACAAACTTTAAAGTGATAAGCTTAGACGATTATTCATCAGGAACAAAAAAAAATCATTTAAGACATAAAAGAGTTAAGTATTTAAGAGGACATACAAAAGATATCAATAAAATTCTAAATAAATTTAGTTCAAATATTAATACGATTTTTCATTTTGGAGAATTTTCAAGAATATATGAGAGCTTTAATCAGATGAATAATTGTATTCAGTCAAATACCATTGGTACCAATGCAGTATTTAACTTTTGTTTAAAAAACAAAATTAAACTTATTTATTCAGCAACATCTGCCTCGTTAGGAAACAAAGGTAAAGATAAAAACTTATCCCCATACGCTTTTACAAAGTCAAAAAATATAGAATTCTTAGAAAATTTAAAAAAATGGTTTAATTTTAGATATGACGTAATTTTTTTTTACAACGTTTATGGCCCAAGACAAATTTGCAAAGGAAGAATGGCTACTGTAATTGGTATTTTTGAAGATTTTTATTTGAGGAAAAAAGCCTTACCGGTTGTAAGACCTGGGAGCCAAACAAGACGATTCACTCACATACAGGATACAATTGAAATATGCTACAAAGCATGGAGAAAGAATAAGTGTAAATACTATAGTATTTCTAATAGGGAAAGCTTTTCTATTTTAAATGTTGCTAAATTATTTAAATCAAAAATAAAACTTTTACCTAAAAGAAAAGGTGAGAGGTATGCGTCAGCCCTAACTAGTATGAGTTTATCTAACAAAGTTTATAAAAATTTTGGCAAGATTAGCTTAAGAAACTACATAGCAAATTTCCTTAAAAACAATAAAAAAAAGTAAAATATTACTTACAAAAGGTAGTTTACATTTAATTTGATTTAGGTATAACTCTAGCGCCGGTGATTATTGCGAAAGTGTTATACCCGATCCCATTCCGAACTCGGAAGTCAAGCCTTTCTGCGCTGATGGTACTTTGTCTTAAGATATGGGAGAGTAAGTCGTCGCCGGCTTTAAAAATTTATTGGTTATGAAAATTAAAAGTTCACTTAAATCTGTAAAAAAAAGAGATCTTAACTCAAAGTTAGTTAGAAGACGAGGCAGAGTTTATATAATTAATAAAACTAATCCAAAATTTAAAGCCAGACAAAAATAATTTTTATGGATAATGAGAACCATAAAAATACCTGGAATAACTTTACAAAATTTGTGTTGTGGGGAACTGTCGCTGTTGTGCTAATTCTTGTATTAATGGCAATATTCTTGTTATAGGTTCAATCATGAAAATAGTTTCTGCAACTGAGCAAAAAAATTTTGAAAAAAGAGTTGCTATTACACCTGAAACAGCAAAAAAATATATTTCAATTGGTATGGATGTATCTTTACCAAAAAATTATGGTTCACATTTAGGTTTTGATGATGATGAATATAAATCTTTAGGGGTGAAATTAGCTGAAAATGAAAAAGATTTATTTGATCAATGTGATGTAATTGTTCAATTAAATTTACCCTCAGATGATAAACTTACATATTTGAAAGAAAATCAAAATTTAATTGGTGTTTTAAATCCATACTCTAATAAAGAAAAATTAGATGTACTTATTAAAAAAAAGATTAACAGCTTTTCTTTAGATTTATTGCCACGAATAACAAGAGCACAATCAATGGATATCCTCTCATCTCAAGCTAATTTAGCTGGATATAAAGCAGTGATAGAATCATTTGCACATTTTGAAAAAGCAATCCCAATGATGATGACTGCTGCAGGTACTGTCCCAGCTGCAAAAGTATTAGTTGTAGGTGCTGGTGTTGCAGGTTTACAAGCTATAGCAACAGCTAAAAGAATGGGTGCAATTGTTTATGCTACAGATGTTAGAATGGCCTCTAAAGAACAAGTAGAAAGTCTGGGGGGTAAGTTCTTGACTGTTGAAGGTTCAGAAAATCTTGAAACAGAGGGAGGTTATGCAAAAGAGGCTTCAGAGGATTTTAAAAAAAAACAAGAAGATTTACTGAGTGAAACACTTAAAAAAATTGATATTGTAATTTGTACAGCTTTGATACCTGGAAAAAAAGCACCATTAATTATAAAAGAAAATATGATAAAAAATATGCATCCCGGATCAGTAATTTATGATTTAGCTGCTATTCAGGGAGGAAACGCTGCATTTACTGAAGTAGATAAAGTAATTGAAAAAGACGGTGTTAAAATTTTAGGAGAAAGGAATATTCTTAACAGACTTCCAATCTCTGCCTCTTCTTTATACGCAAAAAATGTATTTAATTTTGTTTCAAATTTACTAGATAAAGAAAATAATAAAATTAATATTAATTTAGAAGATGAAATTATTGAAAAAACACTATTAAAATAGACATATGGAAATAGATCCTTTTATATTTAGACTTAGCATATTTATACTTTCTATATTTGTGGGCTACTATGTTGTTTGGAGCGTAACACCATCATTGCACACACCTTTAATGTCTGTTACTAATGCAATCTCATCAGTGATTATTGTTGGGGCAATTATTGCTGGATTAGCAGGTGACACCGAAAGTGTTTTTAATACATCAAGCATCTTTGGATTTTTAGCTATTTCATTAGCGGCAATTAATATCTTTGGTGGGTTTTTAGTAACTCAAAGGATGCTTGCAATGTATAAAAAAAAGAAGAAAGACAAATAATGATTTCTGCAAATTTATCTGCTGTTTTTTATTTAATTTCAGGAGTGTTATTTATCTTGGCATTAAGAGGCCTATCTTCTCCAGAAACATCAAGACAGGGAAATTTCTTTGGAATAATGGGAATGGTTATTGCTATTTCAGTAACATTTTTATCAATAGGAAATTTTTCTACAGGTTTTATTTTTGTTTTGATTTTTCTATTAATCGGTGGCTTAGTAGGTGCATTTATTGCTTATAAAATACCAATGACAGCTATGCCAGAACTCGTTGCGGGTTTTCATAGTTTGGTTGGTCTTGCCGCAGTTTTTGTTGCAATTTCTGCATTTTTAAATCCTTCAGCTTTTGGCCTAGGCTTTCCAGGAAATATTAAGCTCGCAAGTTTGATTGAAATGTCAGTAGGAGCTGCTATTGGAGCAATAACTTTTTCAGGTTCAGTCATAGCCTTTTTAAAACTTCAGGGTATTATGTCAGGATCCCCAATAACCTTTAAGGGTCAACATGCCTTAAATGCTTTAATATTAATTTCTATAGTAATTTTAATATATTTATTGTGTTCAACACAATCATCGAATGTGTTCTGGATATTATTAGCCATCTCATTCATTGTAGGTTTTCTTTTAATTATACCTATTGGCGGTGCAGATATGCCAGTTGTTATTTCAATGCTTAACTCTTATTCTGGTTGGGCTGCAGCTGGAATTGGATTTACTTTAGAAAATACAGCATTGATAATTACCGGAGCATTAGTTGGTTCATCTGGTGCAATTTTATCTTACATAATGTGCAAAGGTATGAACCGATCATTCTTTAATGTTATTTTAGGAGGATTTGGTGCCACAGAACAATCCTCAAGCTCCCAAAATAAAGAACAAAGACCAGTTAAAAATGGTAATGCTGATGATGCAGCTTTTTTAATGAAAAATGCCTCATCTGTAATAATAGTTCCAGGTTATGGGATGGCTGTTGCTCAAGCACAACATGCACTAAGAGAAATGGTTGATACTTTAAAAAAAAATGGAATCAAGGTTTCTTATGCAATTCATCCAGTAGCTGGTAGAATGCCCGGGCACATGAATGTTTTGTTAGCTGAGGCCAATGTACCATATGATGAAGTTTTTGAATTAGAGGAAATAAATAATGATTTTGCAAATGCCGATGTTGCATTTGTAATAGGAGCAAATGATGTTACTAACCCTGTTGCAAAAACTGATCCTCAAAGTCCTATTTATGGGATGCCAGTTTTAGATGTTGAAAAATGTAAATCTGTTTTATTTGTAAAAAGAAGTTTATCACCAGGTTATGCTGGTATAGATAATGAGTTATTTTATCGAGAAAATACTCTCATGTTATTTGCAGATGCAAAAAAAATGACAGAAGATATCACAAAAAATCTATAGGTAGTTATTTGAAAACTAAAATCTTTTGTGACATTGCTGAATTAGATCAAATCAAAAAATTTAACAAAAAAAAAATTGTTAAGGGCTTTACTACAAATCCAAGTTTGATGAGAAAAGCTGGAGCAAATGACTATAGATCTTATTCAAAAAAAATTTTGAAAATATGTAAAAATAAACCGGTCTCACTTGAAGTTTTTGCAGATGATTATCTAGAAATGAAAAAACAAGCATTACAAATAAATACTTGGGCTAAAAATGTGTATGTTAAAATTCCAGTATCAAATTCAAAAGGAAAGTTTATGGGAAAAATTATCAAGGAACTTAATAATAAAAATATAAAACTTAATATCACAGCTGTTTATAGCGCTCTTCAGACAAAAAAAATATTAGGAGTAATAAACAAGAAATCAAAGGTAATCATATCTATATTCGCTGGAAGAGCAGGAGATACAGGAAAAGATCCTGTTCCAGAATTTAAGAAAAGTATTTCTTTTGCAAAAAAATTCAAAAATGTAGAAATACTTTGGGCCAGTGTGAGAGAACCTTATAATTATTTACAGGCAAAACAACTTGGTTGTCATATTATAACAATTCCACCATCTACTATTTTAAAAATAGAGAATTTTGGTAAAACCTTTGATCAACTCACAAAAGAAACTGTGAAAGGTTTTTTAGCTGACAGTAAAAAATCTCAATTTAAAATCTAAAAATTGGTTGCGGGGGACGGATTTGAACCGCCGACCTTCAGGTTATGAGCCTGACGAGCTACCAGACTGCTCCACCCCGCGATGTTCTTAAATTCTGTTTTTAAGTTTGTTTAACTTTTTAACTCTTTTAATGTTTTCTTGAAGAATTCTTTTTTTCTTTTCCGAAGGTTTTTCATAAGTATTTTTTAATTTTATCACTTTAAAAAAACCATCTCTTTGAAGCTTTCTTTTTAAAACTCTTAAAGCTTGTTCGACATTATTATCTTTAACTTCTATTTTAATAACTACCTCCAAAAAAGTGAGTAAGTAGCACTTTTATATTTTTATGTCTATTAGTTTTAATCATTAATTACTATCTTGTTGAGATTTTTGTTGTTTTTCTCTTTCTTTTTTTTCCCTCTTAATTCTTCTTTCCGCTTTCTCAATTGCTTCCATTAAATCTTTTTGACTAAATAAATTTAAAGCAACAGGGTCTTTAGGGCTTAAATTATTGTAATTCCAGTAACTCTTATTTCTTATTGAGGTAACAGAATTTCTTGTGATACCAACTAACTTTGCTATTTGAGAGTCTTTAAGAATATTGTGTTGTTTCACTAACCATAAAGCTGAGTCAGGCTTATCTTGTCTTTTAGATAAAGGGATATACTTTTTTATCTTTTTTTCACTATTCGAAATTTCAATATCTGCACTTTTAATTTGCAGTGGTCTGTTTTCATCTTTTGAAGATAATTCAATTTCATCCCTTGATAATTGTCCGGAAATTATTGGATTGTAAGCTTTAATTCCTTTAGCTACTTCTCCATCAGCTATACCTTGTATCTCGACCTCATGAAGCTTACAAAAATCTGCGATTTGTTTAAATGTTAAAGTTGTATTTTCTACTAGCCAAACAGCAGTTGCCATTGGCATTAAGGGTGCATCTGACATCTAATTATTTTTGTTTGATTTAAAATTTTGAAATTTTTTATTAAATTTACTAATTCTTCCTTTATCCATTAATTTCTGTTTACCACCAGTCCAGGCAGAGTGAGATATTGGATCAATTTCTAGTTTTAATGTTTCTCCCTCTTTACCCCAAGTTGATTTAGTCTCAAATTGAGTTCCATCAGTCATTTCAACTTTTATAGAATGATAATTAGGATGAATATTTTTTTTCATGACGTGACTTATAACAAAAGAATTTTTGAAAACAATTAAAAGTTCGTAAGTTTTTCCATTAATTTAGCATTAATATTAGCGCTAGAGGCAATAATTTTAATATTTTCGTTAGAGGTTAGATCAATATTATTAAGAATACCTCCAGCCTCTTTTACTAAAATGATTCCAGCTGCAATATCCCAAATATTTAGATCGGATTGAAAATATCCATCATATCTTCCTGAAGCCACATATGCCATATCAAGAGCGGCACATCCAGATTTTCGAAATGGTAGGTCAATTTCATCTTTCTTCTTTCCACCTGTAACGAACAAGCATTCATTAATACTATTTCTTTTTGAAACCCTGATTCTTTGGTTGTTAAAATATGCACCATTATTTTTCTCAGCATAAAACATTTCATTTTTAATTGGGTCAAATATTAAACCTGAAACGATTTCATTATTCGATTTTAATGCAATGGAAATAGCGAAGTGAGGTATCCCATGTAAAAAATTTACTGTTCCATCTATAGGATCTATAATCCAGGTATTTTTTTTATCTTTATTATTTTTTATTCCATTCTCTTCACTTACAATTGAATAGTTTGGTTTAGCTTTTTGAAGTTCATCAATAATAATTTTTTCAGTTTTCAAATCTGAATTAGTTACAAAGTCAGCAGGACCTTTTTTGGAAACTTGTAATTTTTCAACTTCTCCAAAATCTCTTATCAATATTTTAGAGGCCTTCTCACTAGCTTTAATCATTATATTTAAGTTTGCGGAAATGGTATTCATTAATTAAACTTTTTTCACATACTCTAAATTTCGAGTGTCAATAATAACTTCATCTCCAGCTTCAATAAAGGGAGGAACCTGAATGTTTAAACCATTATTTAAAGTTGCTGGTTTATATGAAGAAGAAACTGTTTGCCCCTTTAACGCTGCATCTGTTGTTTCTATTTTGCATGTAACTTGTTTAGGTAAATCTACAGATATAGGTGACTCGTTATAAAAATTAATTGAAACCTCTAAATTTTCGGTCAACATTTTACCTTTTTCTCCAATTATATCTTTTTTAATTTCAATTTGTTCAAATGAATTTGGTTCTATGAAAAAATAATTATTTTCATCTTCATATAAAAAATTATATTTAGTTTCTTCTAAAGAAGCTTTTTCTACGGTTTCACTTGATCTAAATCTTTCATTTAATTTTGTATTTTTGTTCACACTTTTCATTTCGACTTGTGCAAAAGCTCCACCTTTTCCGGGTTTCACATGTTGAGTTTTTAGCACTATCCACAAATCACTTTTATGTTCCAAAAGCATACCTACTCTAATTTCACCAGCATTAATTTTCATTTTAGTTTTTTAATTGCATTAGTTGGTTTAAGTTTTTTATTTTTCCAAATGTAGCCTGAGATAGCCAAAAAGTTAGCTTTATTCAATAGTAGTTTTTTATAATTATCTGAGTCAATACCTCCAATTGCAACAATAGGAGTTTTTGTGATCTTTCTAGCCTTGTTGAGTAACTTAATTGATGCTTTATAATTTACCTTTTTAGTTTTTGAGGAATAAAAAGCTCCAAAAGCTAAATAGTCAGCTTTTTTTTTTATAGCTTTCTTTGCTAATTTAAGTGAGTTGTGACACGTGATGCCTATAATTTTGTTTTTTATTAATTTTCTAGCTTTAATGATATCCATATCTCTCTGACCTAAGTGACAACCATCGGCATCAAGTTTTTTTGCAAGGTAAACATCGTCATTAACTAAAAATTTAACACGAAACTTTTTACAAATTTTTTTGATTTTTCTTCCAATAATTAGTTTTTTTTTAAAGCTTTCCCTTTTAAGTCTTAATTGAAAAAAACTAACTTTTTTTTGCTTAAAAACGTTAATTAAATCCTTATAAAAAAATTTATTGATTTTAACAGGTGAAATAAGGTAAACAAATTTTTTTTTGTTAAATTTCAAGATCTTTAGACCATTTTCCTTGGGCAGCTAAGCTATTCATTTTTGCTCTATGGTTAAAAATCTTTTGAGTACCTTTTATATCTTGTATGTCTTTTGACCAAAATTTCAAGGCACTTTGTTGAAGAGCTCGTCCGTAAGAATAACTCATTATGAAATTAGTATCATTATACTTATTTATCAAATTTAAATTTTCTGTCGCCTCTAATTCAGACTGCCCACCAGATAAAAAAGCAACTCCAGGTACTTCTGAGGGAACAGAGCTTTTTAGACATTTTAGTGTTAATTTTGCTACTTCTTCATTTGAAATTTTACTTTTAGATTTATTTCCTGCTAATATCATATTAGGTTTAAGTATAATTCCTTTTAAATCAACTTTATGTAAAATTAGTTCTTCAAAACATCTTTCGATTACCTCTGAAGTTTTTTTATAACATTCCTCTGCAGTATGATTGCCATCCATCAAAACCTCAGGCTCAATTATTGGAACCATATTACTTTCTTGTACTAGTGCAGCATATCTTGCTAATGCATGAGCATTCGATGTTATTGATAGTTTGCTAGGAAAACTTTTTGTTATATTATAAACACCCCGCCATTTTGTAAATTTTGCTCCAAGTTTATAATATTCTTTGAGTCTTTCTCTTAATCCATCTAAGCCCTCTGTAATTTTTTCATCTGGTGAACCAGCTAAAACTTTAGCTCCAGTATCTACTTTAATACCTGGGGCTGAGCCCATTTCTGAAATTAATTCTGGAATTTTATTTTTTTTTGAAGATTTTTGTTTTATCGTTTCATCATACAATATTACTCCGCCTATACATTCAGTCATACTTGAAGAACTAAATAGAGTTTCCCTAAACAATAATCTATTTTCAGGGGTTGATGGAACGTTAACGCCATCTAACCTTTTGGTCATAGTGCCAGTACTCTCATCTGCAGCCAAAATTCCTTTGCCGTTTTCTAGAATTTTTAATGTAATATTATTCAATTCTGACATATTAATTTAAAGCCTTTATACCAGGCAGTTCTTTTCCTTCAAGGTATTCTAAGAATGCTCCCCCAGCAGTTGAAACAAAGTTAAAATCTTGAATTACGTTTATTTGGTTTATTAAAGCTATAGTATCTCCTCCACCAACAACAGAGTATATAGAGTTATCTTTATTTTTTTTTACAATTGCATTTGCAATTTCGTAACTACCTTCTGCAAAATTTGGATTTTCAAAATAGCCTGCTGGACCATTCCATAAAATTGTTTTACTGGTTTCAATAATTTTTTTAATTTTTTTTATAGTTTTTGGACCAATATCTAAAATCAAGTCATCATCCTCAATATTAGTTAATTCTTTAACTTTTGAATTATCATCCATATTTTTTCCCACCAAAACATCCTCAGGAAAAGTAATTTTACAGGGATGTTTTTTTAAAGTTTCAAAAATCTCAATGATTGCTGCTTCACAGTTTTCTTCTTTAATTGATTTTCCAATATTATTTCCCTTATAGCTAACAATATTATTAGCCATTCCCCCAACAATGACGATGTTATCAAATTTTGGTATTAAATTTTTGATTATTCCAATTTTTGTTGATATTTTTGACCCTCCAATAATACAAGTAGTTGGTTTTTTAATTTCTGTAGTAACTTTTCTTAGTGCGTTTATTTCAGACTCTAATTGTATTCCAGCAAAAGATGGAAGAAATTCTGTTATTTTACTTACTGAAGCATGAGATCTGTGTGAACAAGAAAATGCATCATTCACGTAAAAATCAGCAAGGCCAGCCAAGTGTTTTGCAAAAGAGGCATCATTTTTTTCCTCCTCTTTATAAAATCTTATATTTTCCAAAAAGACTATTTGATCATCTGAATTTTTAAATAAATCATTTTTTTTTAAATTAAAAACATTTTCATCAAATAGCTTGATTTTTTTTTTGATTTTTTTTTCTAAATTTTCACAAATTGGTTTGAGCGAGAGAATTTTATCAAATTTACCTTTTGGTCTACCAACATGAGAAATTACTATAATTTTTGATTTTTTCTCAATTAAAAATTTGACAATAGGTATAATTTTATCAATCCTTGTTTCATCCGTGATAACGCCGTTTTTTAAGGGAACATTTAAATCTAGTCTTAACAAAACTTTTTTTTGACTAAGATTTTCTTGATCTTTTATACTATTCATTAAGAAATCTTATAAAGATGCTCGGCTATATCACACATTCTATTTGAAAAGCCCCATTCATTATCGTACCATGCAGAAATTTTACCCATGTTTGTACCAACTACATTTGTCAAACTAGCATCAACAATTGAAGAAGCAGGATTATGATTAAAATCTATAGATACAAGTTTTTCTTGCGTGATTTTAAGAATATCATTTTTTTTACTAAAATTTTTAAATGCTGAATTAATCTTTTCGATACTCAAATTTTTTTTTGTACAAAATATAAGTTCAATTAAAGATACATTTGGAGTGGGCACTCTCATAGCTATACCTTCTAATTTTCCTTTTAGTGATGGAATAATTTCACTTATTGCTTTTGATGCACCTGTTGAGGTTGGTACAATAGATTGGCTCGCAGCTCGAGCTCTTCTGGGATCTTTATGAGAATTATCTAGAATTCTTTGATCAGTTGTAAAAGCATGAATTGTTGTCATAAAACCTTTTTCGATTTCGAAATTTTCGTTTAATACATGAGCTACTGGAGCAAGACAATTTGTTGTGCAAGATGCAGCAGAAATTATTTTATCATTTTTTTTAAGTTCTGACTCATTCACCCCAAATACAATTGTTTTATCTGCATTTTTGCAAGGAGCTGAAACAATAACTTTTTTTGCCCCGTTATCTAGATGAGTTTTTAGTTTGTCTTTGGAATTAAATTTCCCTGTACATTCAAAAACATAATCCACATCATATTTTTTCCAATTTATATTATTTAAATCTGTTTCTTGGCTAAATGTGATTTTTTTTTTGTTAATTAATAGATGTTTTTTATCAAAACTTATTTCAGCATCAAATTTTCCATGTATTGAGTCATATTTTAGCAGAGTTGAGCATGCTTCTGGGTCTGTTCTATTGTTAATATGTTTGATTTCAATATTCTTGTTATTTTCAACGATAGATCTAAGAATCATCCTTCCAATTCTTCCCATTCCATTTATCCCAACTTTTATTTTCATAATTTTTCTTTAATTTTTTTAACTATATTTTCCGTATTCAATTCAAAGTGATTGTAAATTTCTTTATATGGTGCACTCTTTCCAAATTCATTAATGCCGAAATTTAATCCACTTGTACCGGTGTATTTTTTCCAAAAATTCGTTTCCGATGCTTCTATAGATACAACAAGGTCTGTTTCTTTTAAGATCTTATTTTTATAGTCTTCGTTTTGCTGGTCAAATAATTCATGACAGGGCATTGATATTATTTTGGAATAAATACCATCTGTGGCCAATTTATGACCTACTTCACTTGCTAAACTAGTTTCTGATCCAGTTGCTAAAATTGTAACACTAATATTCTCACCAGTTCTTAAAATTTCATAAGCGCCAGAAGAAGATTCATTTTTAGAAGAACTTTTAAGTCTCAATTGATCAACTCCCTGTCTAGTCAAAGCTATAACACTTGGAGTTTCTTTACTTTCAAGTGCTATTTGCCAGCATTCGAAAGTTTCAATTGTATCCGAAGGTCTAAAAACGTTTAAGTTTGGAATAGATCTTAAACTTGTTAATTGTTCAATCGGTTGATGTGTTGGACCATCTTCACCTAACCCAATCGAGTCATGTGTAAATACATATATAACTCTTTGTTTCATCATTGCAGCTAGTCTTATTGAAGGTTTGCAATAGTCACTGAATATTAAAAATGTACCACCATAGGGAATTAAATAACTATGCAATGCGATACCATTCATTATCCCACTCATTGCGTGCTCCCTAACTCCATAGTGAATATAGTTTCCGGAAAAATTACCAGGTTTTATAATTTTATGATCTTTAGTTTTTGTATTATTAGATCCAGCTAGGTCAGCCGAACCACCAATTAAATTTGGAAGTTTTGCAACAACATTTAAAAACATTTCAGATGATTTTCTAGTTGCTATGGGTTTTGAATTTTTTAAATAGTCGTTTTTAGTTTTTTTAATTAAATTTTTTAATGAGTTTATACCTTTAAAATGAGATATGATTTTTTTATTATATTTTATTTCGTGCCTTTTTGCTTCTTGTGAAGCTTTTTCTCCAATTTGTTTCCACTCATTTAATAATTCATCAGGAATCTTAAAAGGTTCATAATCCCATTTGAGTTTTTTTCTCACTAATTTTATTTCATTTTCACCCAAAGGACTTCCATGAGATGAAGCTTTTCCACCTTTATTTGGAGACCCATACCCTATTGTAGTTTTGCATGAAATTGCGATTGGTCTTTTTGATTTTTGTGCCTTTTTAAGAGCCTTTGATATTTCTTTAAAATTATGGCCGTTAATTTTTATATAATCCCATCCATAACTTTTAAACCTTTTTTCGTGATTATCTGAAACTGCTAAATTAGTCGGGCCATCAATTGAAATAGAATTATTATCAAATAATAAAATAAGATTTTTTAATTTTAAATGTCCAGCTAAGCTTAAAGCTTCATGACTTATACCTTCCATTAAACATCCATCACCAGCTAAGACATAAGTTTTATGATCAATAATTTTTTTACCAACTTGTTTTTTTAAAATTTCTTCTGAGATAGCAAAACCAACTGCATTTGAAATTCCTTGTCCTAAAGGTCCAGTAGTAGTTTCTATTCCTGTATTAGGATGATATTCAGGATGGCCCGCACAAATTGAGTCAAGCTGCCTAAAATTTTTAATATCATTTAACGAAACACTTTTATAACCAGTAAGATACAAAAGAGAGTATAGCAACATTGAGCCATGTCCTGCAGAAAGTACAAATCTATCTCTATTTATCCAATTTGGATTTTTTGGATTAAAATTAAGAAAATCTTTAAACAGAACTGTAGCAACATCTGCCATACCCATAGGCATGCCTGGATGTCCAGAATTAGCTTCTTGGACAGCATCAATTGATAAAAATCTTATACAATTGGCTAAATCTCTATATTGTTTGCTCAAAAATTATCCTGTCTAGACTAAGAAGATTCTATTTAATAATATAAATATATATATATGAATTCTGTGATCGAAAAAGAAAAAAAATTAAATTTAGCGTTAACAAAATTAAAAAATCTAAATTTAAAAAATCCAGATATTAAAAAAAACATAGAAAACTTGAACACTCAAAAAAATCAATTAGAAATTGAAAAACAAGATTTAGAAGAAAAATACAAAAGCTTATCAGAGGATTATAATAATTTAAGTAAAAAATTAGACGAATTACAAAATCAAGAAAAAATTGAGCAAAAAAAACAAATTGAATTTTCTGAAAAAGTTGATGAATTAAATCAAGAAACGGATACTTTATTGAATGAGATGGATAAATGGCAAACGTAAGTATTAAATTTAATGGTAAAGAATTTTTGTTATCTTGTGAAGATGGGCAAGAAGAGCACTTAGAGGAATTATTGATTCAAATAAACAAAAAATTTAATGATTTAAAAAATGATCTAGGAAATCTTGGGGAAAACAAGCTTTTATTAATTACAGCTGTAAAAGTGATGGATGAATATTATGAAACTAAGAAAAAAGTTGAGCAAAAAAAAGAAGAAATAAAAAATCTTTCTAACAAATTTAGAGAATTAAAATCTTTAATTTATGAGTATCGAGATAAAAAGGAAAATGAAATAAATTCATTAAATGAGGATCACAATAAGTTAAAGAACGAGATAGACATGAATCAGAAAAATTATGAAAAATTAATTAGTGAAGCAACTAACGAAATCACAAATTTTGTTGAAAAAGTAAATTTAGAAAATCTGTCTTAGTAAATTCCTGTGAACAAATCTGAAATCAGACAAAAAATACTCAAAATTAGAAAAAAAAATAACTATAAAAAACTCAAAATAGATTTTAGTCAAATTTTAGAAATTTTAAAAAAAGAAAAGAAATCTAGAAAAATTGTTGGTGGATATTATCCTTATAACTATGAAATAGACACAATTAATATTTTGAAAGAATTTGAGAAAAAAAATTATAATATTTCACTACCAAAAATAAAAAAAAATGCACAAATGAATTTTTTTCATTGGACGACAAGTGACCCATTAACTATAAATAAATACGGAATACCAGAGCCCACTTCAAACAAGGTTATTTATCCTAATATTTTGTTAGTTCCACTTGTAGCTTTTGATAAGAATTTTAATAGAGTTGGATACGGAGGGGGTTTTTACGATAGATATATAAAGAAAATTAAAAAAAATAAAAAAATTATAACTATTGGATTAGCTTATTCTTTTCAAAAGATAAAGAAAGTACCTATAAATAGTAATGATATAAGGTTAGATTTTGTAATAACAAATTTAAATTAAATGAGAATATTATTTCTAGGAGATGTTGTGGGAAACTCTGGTTGTTCAAAAATAATGAATAATCTTTTAGATCAAATAAAAATTCATAAAATTGATTTTGTAATTGTAAATGCTGAAAACGCTGCAGAAACTGGTGTTGGGCTGACAAAAGAAATCTGTGAAGATTTTTTTAAATGTGGGGTAAATGTAATTACAACTGGAAATCATGTATGGGATCAAAAAGATATAATGAATTTCATAGATAAAGAGAATAGATTACTCCGCCCAAAAAATTTATTTGAACCATCACCTGGAAAAGGTTTTGAAATTTATAATACTTCAGAAAATATAAAAGTTGGAGTTCTCAATTTAATGGGAAATGTTTTCATGAAAAAGTGTGATGATGTTTTTGAATCTTCAAAAAAATTTATTAATGAATATAAGCTAAAAGAAGATTACGATTTTTTGATTGTTGACTTTCATGGAGAAATTACGAGTGAAAAAAATGCTATTGGACATTTTTTTGATGGAAAAGCAACTCTAGTGATTGGAACTCATACTCACATACCAACTAATGATGCTAGAGTTTTGAAAAATGGTACTGCTTACCAAACAGATGCTGGTATGTGTGGTGATTATGATTCTGTTATTGGTATGAATAAAGAAAATTCTTTAAATAGATTTATGAAAAAGGACTCAGTTAAACATTTTCCAGCAAAAGGTGGTGCTACTTTGAGTGGTGTTATTGTTGATTGTAATATAGAAACTGGTTTAGCAGATAAAATAAGTAGTTACATATTTGGTGGTCAATTAGATAATAATTAATTTATGGCAGGACATTCTCATTGGGCAGGTATAAAACATAAAAAAGGTAAGGCCGATAAATTAAGATCAAAAATTTTTTCAAAGTTATCAAAAGAGATCACTGTTGCTGCAAAACTAGGAGATAAAGATCCTGGAATGAACCCTCGTTTAAGATCTGCAATTCAAGCAGCTCGGTCTGCTAACATGCCTAAAGACAACATTGAAAGAGCTATTGATAAATCATCTATTAATTCCGAGTTAAATTTCGAAAATTTAAGATATGAAGGTTTTGGACCTGACAAAATAGCAGTTATAGTTGAAACACTAACTGAAAATAAGAATAGAACTGCATCAAATATAAGGACAATTTTTCAAAAAGCTGGGGGAAGTCTTGGAACTCAAGGGTCTGCTTCGCATAACTTTAATCAACTTGGAATAATTAAAATTGATAAAAATGAAATTTCTGATGAACGTATATTTGAATTAGCTATTGAAGCAGGTGCAGATGAATGTAAAACAAATTCTGATTTTCATGAAATTCAATGTTCTGTTAATGAAATCTATAATGTTAAAAAGAAACTAGAAAAAGAAATTAGTAATTTTATTTCAACAGAAATTGAATGGATACCGCTTAATAGCGTTATGGTTTCTAAAGAGAAAAGCGAAGATTTGATCAATTTTTTTGACTCTTTAGAAGAAAATGACGATGTACAAAACTTTTATTCAAATGCTGAATTAGTTAAATAAACTATGTTAATTATTGGAATAGACCCTGGTATATCTGGATCAATCTGTTTTTTAGAGGATGGAAAAATTATTGACGTAATTGAAATGCCAACAATGGCAGATGGTAAAAAAAATAAAAGACAAGTTAATGGTTCACAGATTTACAATGAAATTTTAAAAAAATTGAATAATTCAAAAAAAAATGAAACTAAGGTGATAATAGAACATGTTTCAGCAATGCCTGGGCAAGGGGTTACCAGTATGTTTAATTTTGGTCAATCTTTTGGTATTTTAAAAGGCATTTGTTCTGCAATGCAATTACCGATGTATTTTGTAAGACCAGCAAAGTGGAAAAAATATTTTAATTTAATAAATTCAGAAAAGGATGCTAGCAGAACAAAAGCAATAGAAATATTTCCTTATTTTTCCTCTCAATTGTCTAAAAAAAAAGACTCCAATAAGGCTGATGCTATTTTAATAGCAAATTTTTATTATGAAACTTACAAAAAAGAGGATTGATAACAAAGATATTAAGACAAAATCATGACACATTTAAGTGTGAGAAGATATTATGGAAGCAGATATTTCAACACAAGCAGTGGGATTAGCATCAAGTGCTGATTTTTCACTTATTAATTTATTTATACGAGCTGATATAATTGTAAAATCAGTAATCATTTTATTAATAGTTTGTTCAGTTTATTCATGGGCAGTAATAATAGAGAAATTTAGATTATTCAAAAAAATAAATGAGTCGTCAGATGAATTTGAAAAAAAATTTTGGAATTCTAAATCTGCAGAGTCAATGTATAATAATCTTCCAGCGAGCACTGAGGATCCAATGGCTTTAGTATTTAAAGATGCTATGCAAAGTTTATTAAAGAGAAAATCAAAAACTGATTTAAACACTAGAATGACCACGATGTTAGAAACTGGCATTGAAAAACAAATGTCAAAAATTAGTAAAGGATTTACATTTTTAGCTACAGTTGGTGCAACTGCACCATTTATTGGTTTATTTGGAACTGTTTGGGGGATTATGAATTCTTTTCAGTCTATTGCAATTTCAAGAAACACAAGTTTAGCAATAGTTGCACCTGGAATTGCCGAAGCTCTTTTTGCAACTGCTTTAGGATTATTGGCAGCTATACCTGCGGTCATTGCATATAATAAATTTAATTATGATTCGATTAAGTATTCTCAAAAATTAGAAAACTTTTCAAAAAGATTTTTAACAATTATTTAAAATGGCTTTCAAATTAAATCGTTCATCAAAAGAACCAATGAGCGAGATAAATGTAACACCTTTTGTTGATGTAATGTTGGTACTTTTGATTATATTTATGGTTACTGCCCCTTTATTGACTGTAGGGGTGCAAGTAGATTTACCAGAAAGTTCAGCAGACTCTCTTCCTGAGGAGACTGAACCCCTTACTCTTTCTATTAATTCAAAAGGAGAAATTTTTATTCAAGAGTCAAAAGTGGAATATGAAAAAATTATTGCTAAAGTCTTAGCAGTTTCAAAAAATAGAACAGATACTAGAATTTATGTAAGAGGAGACAAAACAATAAATTATGGAAGAGTTTTAGAAATTATGGGTCTTTTGTCAGGATCTGGTTTTACTAAAGTTGCATTAATATCAGAGCCTTACAAAGAAAGATAAGATACTAATGAGTAGAAGCATAATAATCTCTTCTATATTGCACGTGATATTAATAATGATTACAGCTATGAGCCTACCTTTTTTAGCAAAAAAGCCAATTGACCTTCCACCGATTGTATCAATTGAGTTGATACAAATTACTGACAAAACCAATATTCCATTTGCACCTAAAGCAAAAAAAACTATTGAAA
>CACOJX010000004.1 GCA_902627645.1 uncultured Pelagibacteraceae bacterium
TGTAGGATTATCTCTAAGCGAGGAAGATGCACTAAAAGCCCAAATATTTGGATGCTGGAGTATACCTTTGGGTTTGCCTTATAATGAGAATTTGTTGGTAAGAATTAAACTCAAATTAAAACCTGATGGCAGTATTATAAGTTCTGAAATTTTAGATCACGCAAGAATGAATAAACCTGGCCAGGGTTTTTATAAAGTTTTGGCCGAAAGTGCTTTGAGAGCAATAAAACTTTGCCAGCCATTAAGAGTTCCTTCTACCGGTTATGAAAGATGGAAAGATTTACAATTAAATTTTGATGCAAGAGAGATGTTAGAAGGTTAATATATATTATGATTAAAAAAATAATTTTATTTTTAATAGTTTTTTTTCCGTATAATTCCTATGGCTTAATTAAAGTAGATATTACAAGAGGTAACTTAAACCCACTTCCAATAGCTGTTTCACCTCTTGCAATCGATGATAATTCAAAGAAAGAATTTCAAAAAATTTTGAATAAAAAAAATATTGGATCTGAAAT
Source organism: uncultured Pelagibacteraceae bacterium (assembly GCA_902627645.1). Classification (GTDB taxonomy): domain Bacteria; phylum Pseudomonadota; class Alphaproteobacteria; order Pelagibacterales; family Pelagibacteraceae; genus Pelagibacter. The sequence goes on from CACOJX010000004.1 coordinate 519, forward strand.
TTCAATTATTGTTGAAAGAAATTTAAAAACTTCAGGCTTATTTAATCCATTAAATAAAGAGGCTTTTCTACAAAAACCTGACATAGCTAATTTAAAACCTAGATTTGAAGATTGGCAATTAATTAAAGCACAGGCATTAATTACTGGTAAGGTAACTTTAGTAGATGAAAAATTAAGAGTTGAATTTAGATTATGGGATATTTTAGCAGGAAGAGAAATGATGGCCTTGGCTTTTACAACCGTACCTACAAATTGGCGGAGAGTTGGACATATAATCACTGACAAAGTTTACGAAAGATTGACAGGAGAAAAAGGATATTTTGATACAAGAATTATTTATGTTGCTGAGGAAGGACCGAAAACACAAAGAGTGAAAAAATTAGCCATAATGGATCAAGATGGTTTCAATAATAAATTTTTAACCTTAGGAAATGAATTAGTGTTGACTCCAAGATTTAATCGTACAAGTCAAATGGTTACATATTTATCCTACTTTCGAAATCTTCCTAGAGTTTACCTACTCGATATTGAAACAGGCACACAAGAAGTTGTAGGGGATTTTCCAGGCATGACGTTTGCACCTAGATTTTCTCCAGATGGAAAAAAAATTATAATGAGCTTTGCCAAGGATGGCAATTCAGATATTTATACAATGGATTTAGAAAGTAGGGTTGTTGATAGAATTACTAATCATCCTTCGATTGATACTTCTCCATCTTATTCTCCTGATGGAAAATATATTTCATTCAATTCTGACAGGAGTGGATATCAACAAATATATGTTATGGAAAGCAATGGAAAAAATGTAAAAAGAATTTCTTTTGGCAATGGACTTTATGGTACTCCAGTCTGGTCACCTAGGGGAGATTTAATTGCTTTTACAAAGTTGCATAAAGGTAAATTTTATATTGGTGTAATGAGAACGGATGGTTCAGGAGAGAGACTACTAACAGAAAATTTTTATCAGGAGGCTCCATCCTGGTCACCCAATGGTAGAGTTTTAATTTTTTATAGAGAAACAAAAACTGATGCTAAAGGAGAGGGTTTCTCTGCAAAATTATGGTCTATAGACCTGACAGGCTATAATGAGCGTCAAGTAAAGACTCCAACTGATGCATCAGACCCATCTTGGTCATCTTTATTAAGTAATTAGATAAATTATCTTGATTTTTACACTTGAAACCTCTAATTAATTGTGGAAGATTAAGCTAAGTAAATTGATCAAGGAGTATTATGGAATTTAACAAAATTTTAAAAAATGCAATTTTAGTAATTGTTGCATGTTTAGCACTGTCTGCTTGTGCAACAAAAAAAGCAGGAACAGGTCAAATGCAAGGTGACGTTTACACTGGTACTGACTCTGTTGAATATTTAGCATCAGGCGTGCCTGACAGAGTTTTCTTTGCTACAAACGAGTCGGTTTTAACAACTGCTTCAAGAGAAACTTTAAGAAAACAAGCTGCGTGGTTAAGAAAAAATTCAAAAGTGACTATAGTCTTAGAAGGACATGCGGACGAAAGAGGAACTAGAGAATATAACTTAGCTTTAGGTGAAAGAAGAGCTAATGCAGCAAAAGATTATCTTATGACTTATGGTATATCTTCAGATAGAATTTCTGTCTTAAGTTATGGTAAAGAGAGACCTGTTGACTCAGCTTCTAATCCGCTATCATGGTCTAAAAATAGAAGATCAGTTACTGTAAAAGCAAATTAATAAAATTTAATCACTTTAAAGACCCCAAGAACCTAGTTCTCCGGGGTCTTTTTTTTGCCATCATTATCTATACTAATAATTAATAATGCTACTTAAAAAAAATTTTTTGTTTATTAATTTATTATTAATATTTAGTTTCCTAGTAATATTTACAACCAAAGCTGATAATCATAATGTTTATGAAATTTTAAATCTCATTCAGAAGGATTTAAAAACTTTAGAGAAGGCAGTTTATTCTCAATCATCAAACTCTTCAGAAAGTTTTACTGATAATATAAATTTAGATACAAACTCTGAGGATGTGTTAACAAGACATTTATTAAAACTTTCAGAAATCGAAAACCAATTCCAAGCTTTGACAAACAAATTTGAAGAAATTAATTTTAAATTAGATAAATTATCTAACAGATTATCTAAAGTTCAAGCAGATAACCAAATTAGATTTCAAGAATTGGAAAATTTATCATTACAGGATGGATCTAAAAAAAAACTAACAAAGAAATCAAAAGAAGAGTTATTGCCAGGAAGTTCTCAACCACAAGATTTAGGATCTATATCTTACAAAGATACTTCTACTGAGGACAAAACACAAAAAATCGACTCAATTGAGACTACAGCATCTATAGTGACTGAAACTTTTCAATCAGAGGAAAAAATATTACCCAAAGCAACAGCAGAAAAACAATATGCTTTTGCAACAAGTTTTTTAAAAAACGGAGATTACCCAACTGCAGAAAGAGCTTTTAGAGAATTCGTTTTGACAAATCCTGAACATGATTTAGCAGGTAATGCACAGTACTGGTATGCAGAAACTTTTAGAATAAGACAGTTATACACTGATGCTGCATCTGCTTACTTGGAAGGTTATCAGAAATATCCAAAAGGAGAAAAAGCTCCTATAAATTTATTAAAGCTTGGTGTATCAATGGTTCAAATTGGAGAAAAAGATCAGGGTTGCAAAATGATTAATGGTGTTGAAAAACAATATCCAGAAGCAAACCAATCTGTAATTCAAAAAGCAAAATATGAATCTCAAAAATTTGAATGTAACAACCAAAATTCCTAAAATTTTAAAAGATAAGTTAAAAAATAAAAGAATAAAGCAAATTTATAAAAAATTTGATGATAATTTAGATATCCTGGAAAATTTTGCTGTGGCAGTTTCTGGAGGACCAGATAGTTTAGCTCTCGCATTTTTGGCAAAAATTTACTCTCTTAAAAACAATCTCAAAGCAAAGTTTTTTATTGTAAACCACAATTTAAGAAATGATTCAACACTAGAAGCATTAAAAGTACAAAAGATTCTAAAACGACATTCTATTGATACTAAAATATTAATTTGGAAGGGAAAAAAACCAACAAAAAATGTTCAATCTTTAGCCAGGAAAAAGAGATATGAACTTTTATTTGAAGAAAGTGATAAATTTAAAATAAATAATGTTTTAATAGGCCATCATCAAGATGACTTATTAGAAAACTTTTTTATCAGGATTTTAAGAGGAAGCGGTCTAAAAGGTTTAATTTCATTGGATAAAAAAAGTATAATTGGTAATAAAGTGTTAATTAGACCTCTCATTAATCAAAAAAAAGATGATTTAGTTTTTGTTGCTAATTTTGTCTTTAATTTTTACGTTGAAGATCCATCTAATTCAAATGAAAAATTTCAGAGAATTAAAATTAGAAATTTAATTTCAGAACTACAAAAAGAAGGCTTAGATAAGAAAAAATTTAATAATACAATTAAGAATTTAAAATATTCTGATGAAGTGATTAATTTTTACGTTGATCAAAACTTGAAAAAAAATACTTTTTTAATAAAAAAAAAAGGAAAATTAATTTTAAAAAATCAATATTTCATGCAACCCTATGAGGTAATTTTTCGTTCACTTTCAAAATCAATTAAAGAAATTGGCAAAAAGTTTTATCCTGTTAGAGGAAGGAAATTGGATAGAATTATCTCAAATATCCAAAAAGACAGATTATCTAAGCAAACTATAGGTGGTTGTGTCATTGAAAGGGTAAGTCAAACTATAATTATCACAAAAGAACGCTAAATAATTGTTACATTGACCTAAATTGCCACTTGTTTAATTCATAATAATTCTTATTTTATAGACATGAATATGAGAAATTTAGCAATGTGGGCAATCATAGTATTTTTAACTATTGGTTTGTACAACATGTTTAAGAACCCTCAACCTAATAGAGCGGGAGGAAGCCAAGTAATATTTTCCGAATTTTTAACTTCGGTAGAGAATGGCGAAGTTTTAAAAGTAGAAATCCAAGGCAATAATATTAAAGGCGTATATTCTGATGGAAAAAGTTTTACTACCTACGCTCCTAATGATCCAAATTTAATAGAAAAATTATCAGAGATGGGTGTAAGTATTTCTGCAGCACCTATCGAAGAAAAAATGCCATCATTGTTTGGAGTTTTACTGTCGTGGTTTCCAATGCTTCTGTTGATTGCAGTTTGGATCTTCTTTATGAGACAAATGCAAGGTGGCAAAGGTGGGGCTATGGGATTTGGAAGATCAAAAGCAAAAATGATGAATGAGTTAAAAGGCAAAGTTACTTTCAATGATGTTGCTGGAGTAGAGGAAGCCAAAGAAGAGGTAGAGGAAATTGTTGAATTTTTAAAAGACCCGAAAAAATTTAGTAGACTTGGAGGTAAAATACCTAGGGGAGCATTATTAGTTGGTCCTCCTGGTACTGGAAAAACTTTACTAGCTAGAGCAATTGCGGGAGAAGCTGGCGTTCCTTTTTTTACAATTTCAGGATCAGATTTTGTTGAGATGTTTGTTGGAGTTGGAGCTTCAAGAGTAAGAGACATGTTTGAACAGGGTAAAAAAAATTCCCCGTGCATTATCTTTATAGATGAGATAGACGCAGTTGGAAGAAGCAGAGGTGCTGGTCTTGGTGGAGGAAATGATGAGAGAGAGCAGACTTTAAATCAATTACTTGTTGAGATGGACGGTTTTGATACTAATGAGGGAGTTATCATAATTGCTGCAACTAATAGACCGGATGTACTAGATCCTGCCTTACTAAGACCTGGAAGATTTGATAGACAAGTAGTGGTTTCAAATCCAGATATAATTGGTAGAGAAAAAATTTTAAAAGTTCACGTCAAAAAAATTAAAATGGCTCCAGATGTTAATTTAAGAACAATTGCAAGAGGAACTCCAGGTTTTTCAGGTGCAGATCTAGCAAATCTTGTAAATGAGGCTGCATTATTGGCTGCTCGTAAAAATAAAAGAATTGTCACATTAAATGAATTTGAAGACGCCAAAGATAAAGTAATGATGGGAGCTGAAAGACGTTCAATGGTGATGACGGAGGACGAGAAGAAATTAACCGCATATCACGAGGGAGGACATGCATTAGTATCTTTTAATATGCCTAATTATGATCCTATACACAAAGCCACAATTATACCAAGAGGAAGAGCTTTGGGTATGGTTATGAATTTGCCAGAAAGAGATAAACATGGTCATTCAATAAAATATTTAAAAGCGAGATTGGCAGTTTGTTTTGGTGGCAGAGTTGCTGAAGAAGTTATTTTTGGAAAAGATAATATATCAACAGGAGCTGGAGGTGGAAATGGGTCTGATATTAATCAAGCAACACAGCTCGCAAGAGCAATGGTTACAAAGTATGGAATGAGCGAGGAAATGGGACCAGTTGAGTATGGTGAAAATCAAGAAGAAGTATTCTTGGGTAGATCTGTAACTCAAACACAATCTGTTTCAGAAGAAGTTGCTAGAAAAATAGATAATGAAATTAGAAAATTAGTTGATGAAGGATATAACAAAGCTAGAGAAATTTTAACTGAAAAAATTGATGATCTTCATAAAATTGCAAAAGCACTCATAACATACGAAACTCTTACAGGTGAAGAAATAGAAAATATAATCAATAAAAATATTTATCCATCAGACAAACAAGATTTAAAAGTTGAAGATGATAAAGGCTCTGCAATGGGCGCATTAGGTCTTAAACCGAAAATAGTTCATTAATATTTAATGATAAAATATTACACAAAAGCGTGTAATTTTTATTTTGGATCAATTTCTAGAGAAAAAATTAAAAAAAGACAGTCTATCCCGTTACACGGTGATAATTTGATTTCTTTTGATACAGTAGAAATTTTAACTAGAAATAAAAAAAGAAAAATCAATATTCAAAATATTAATAGACTTGAAAAAAAAATAAAAAAAAAAATATTATTTGATATTAAACAAATTTCAAAAAAAAAAATTTTCAAAGGATTAAAATTTTCAAAATCACCTGTCTTAATGGGTATATTAAATCTTACTCCAAATAGTTTTTCTGATGGTGGAAAATACATCAAAAAAAAAATAGGGATAAATCATGCTAAAAAATTAATTAAAGATGGATGTGGTATTTTGGATATTGGAGGTGAAGCTACAAATCCAGGATCTAGAGATGTAGACTCAGATGAGGAATGGAAAAGAATATCCCCGATTTTACTTGAAATAAAAAAATTAAAAAAATTCTTATCTCTAGATACAAGAAAAAGTTTAATAATGAAAAAAGGGATTAAAAATAAAATAAATTTAATAAATGATGTTTCTGGTTTTGAATATGACCCAAATACAATAAAAGTTCTAAAGGAGACAAATATTCCATTTGTTATTCACCATATGCAAGGCAATCCAAAAACAATGCAAAAAAAACCAAAGTATAAAAATGTTATTTTAGATATTTATGATTTTTTTGAAAAAAAAATAGAGCTGATAAGATCTGTAGGTATAAAGCATAACAATATAATTTTAGATCCTGGTATCGGTTTTGGTAAAAACTTGAAACATAATATTACCTTACTAAGAAATATTTCTGTTTTTCACTCTTTGGGTTTTCCTATAATGTTAGGCACTTCAAGAAAAAGATTTATTAAGGCTTTATCTGGAGTTAATGATAGTAAAGAAAGATTAGGAGGGACTATATCGTCTAGTTTGATAGCAATTATGCAAGGTGTCCAAATTTTAAGAGTCCATGACGTAAACGAAATAAATCAAAGCATAAAAGTTTTTAACTCATTAAAATTTTAAAATGTCAAAAAAATATTTTGGAACAGATGGTATAAGAGGCAAAGTAAATCAAAATAAAATAAATGGTGAAATGTTTTTCAAATTTGGTTTAGCGGCTGGAACATATTTTAAGAATTTAAAAAAGATTAAACAAACTGCAATAATTGCCAAAGATACAAGATTATCAGGCTATACTTTAGAACCAGCTTTAGTATCTGGATTAACTTCTGCTGGCATGCACGTCAACACTCTTGGTCCTTTGCCTACAAACGGTCTTGCAATGTTGACAAAAAAAATGAGAGCAAATTTAGGCATAATGATTACAGCATCTCATAATCCATATTATGATAATGGCTTAAAATTGTTTGGACCAGATGGTTTGAAGTTGTCAGATAAAATTGAAAAAAAAATTGAAAAATTAATTGACTCCAAGATTGTTAAAAACCTTTCTGAACCTAAAATTTTAGGAAGAGTTAAAAGATTAGAGGATGCAAATGAAAAATATATAAATATATTAATTAGCAATTTTCCAAAAAACTTTAATTTGAAAGGAATGAAAATCGTCATAGATTGTGCCAATGGTGCTGGTTATAAATCTGGTCCTAAACTTTTAAGAAATTTAGGAGCTAAGGTTTTTGAATTTGGTACCTCACCTAATGGATTTAATATAAATGAAAATTGTGGTTCAACTTTTCCAAATAAAATAAAATCATTAGTAAAAAAATATAAAGCACATATAGGAATTTCTTTAGATGGTGATGCTGACAGAATAATTATATCTGATGAAAAAGGTAATATCGTAGATGGAGACCAAATTATTGCAATGTTAGGAAAAAGATGGAAAAGAAAAAAAATTTTACGAGGCGGTGTAGTAGGTACCTTAATGTCAAATTATGGTCTTCAAAATTATTTTAAAGATCAAAAAATTAATTTTATAAGAGCAAATGTGGGAGATCGATATGTTAAAGAAAAAATGCAAAAATATAATTTTAACCTTGGCGGGGAACAATCAGGACATATTATTTTAGGTAAATTTGCGACTACCGGGGATGGTCTTTTGGTTGCCTTGGAAGTCTTATTTTCAATGAGAAAAGGGAAAAAGGCGAGCAAATTATTTAATACATTTAATGTAACTCCACAGATTTTAGAAAATATAAAAGTAAAAGACAAATCTATAATAAACTCAAAAAAGTGTAAACTTGCAATTCAAAAAGCTGAAAAGTTAATAAAGAATTATGGAAGGTTGCTTGTGAGAAAATCGGGAACTGAACCTAAGATTAGAGTTATGGGAGAGTCTAACAATATTTTACTATTAAAAAAATGTATTAATATTATTAAAAAATCTATTAAAAAAAATTGAAAATAAAATCAAAAATACTCATAATAGCTGGCTCAGACTCCTCAGGAGGGGCAGGCATTCAAGCAGATATTAAAACAGTCACAAGTCTTGGCTCTTACTCATTAACCGCAGTGACAGCAGTGACTGTTCAAAATACCAAAGGAGTTAGATCAGTAATACCAATCCCATCAAACGAGATAAAAAATCAAATAATTTTCTCCGCCAAAGATATTAAACCAAATGGTATTAAGATTGGTATGCTTCATTCTAAATTGGTTATAAAAAAAGTAGTAGAGTCTTTAAAAATGTTGAGAACTAAAAAGATTGTTCTTGATCCTGTAATGGTTGCAAAGGGAGGAGCAAAACTAATAGATAATGAAGCAATCAAAATTTTAAAAAATGAACTCATGCCTAAGGTTAGTTTAATTACACCTAATATTCCTGAAGCTGAAGTTTTAACAGGTCTGAAAATTAATAGTAGGGAAAGCATGTTACAAGCAGCTAACAAATTAATAAACTTGGGAGCAAAAAATGTTTTAATTAAAGGAGGACATTTGAAATCAAAAAATGTTGAAGATATTTTTTTAAATAAATCTGATTTTAAGATTTTTACTAGTCCAAGATACAAAACTAATAATACGCATGGTACTGGATGCACATTATCAAGTGCAATTACAACTTTTTTTTCATGTGGAAAAAGTCTTAAGAAAGCTTGTGAGTTAGGAATTAAATATGTAAATTTAGCCATATTAACAAATCCAAAATACGGAAAAGGCCATGGCCCAATAAATCATTTAAGCTCAATTGAAATAAAAAAAAAATTTAGATAATGAAAAATATAGCAGTAGTTGGTTCTCAATGGGGAGATGAGGGAAAAGGAAAAATAGTAGACTGGCTTTCGGAGCAAGCTGATGTAGTGATAAGATTCCAGGGAGGTCATAATGCTGGACATACTTTAGTGATTGATGGAGTCACTTATAAGCTTAGGCTGCTTCCATCAGGAATAGTAAGAAAAAATAAAATTTCTGTTATCGGCAATGGAGTAGTAGTTGATCCTTGGGCCTTATTAGAAGAAATAAAAGAAATTAAAGCTAAAGGCATTACAGTAGATCCGAATAATTTCATTATTTCTGAGTCCGCAAATTTAATACTCCCTTTTCATAGGGAGATGGATGAAATTCGAGAAGATGCTGCTGGTGAAAAAAAAATTGGGACAACTAGAAGGGGTATCGGCCCAGCTTACGAGGATAAGGTTGGAAGAAGATCAATCAGAGTTATGGATTTAAGATCAGAAAAAAATCTTGACCAAAGACTAGAGTCTGTCTTAATGCATCACAATGCAATTCGAAAAGGATTGGGTAAAAAAATTTTTGAAAAAAATCAACTAAAAAAGGATTTGTTAAAGATTGCTCCAGAAATTCTAAAATTTTCTCAACCGGTTTGGTTAAAAATCGATGAATTTAAAAAACAGAAAAAAAGAATTTTATTTGAGGGAGCTCAAGGTATTTTATTAGACGTAGATCATGGAACTTATCCATTTGTTACCTCATCTAATACAGTCGCTTCTAGTGCGGCGACAGGAACAGGTTGCGGACCAAATTCAATAAATTATGTTTTAGGGATAACTAAAGCTTATACTACCAGAGTTGGTGAGGGCCCTTTTCCAACTGAATTAAATGATAAAATTGGAGAGTTTATAGGCACAAGAGGTAAGGAGTTTGGTACAGTTACAAGTCGTAAAAGAAGATGTGGATGGTTTGATGGAGTACTGGTTAGACAGACAATTAAAATTTCTGGTATTGATGGTATAGCACTTACAAAACTTGATGTTTTAGATGAATTAGATGAGATTAAAATGTGCATTCAATATGAACTTGATGGAAAAAAAATTGATTATTTACCAGCTACTGCTGAGGATCAATTAAAGATAAAACCTATTTACAAAACATTTCCTGGATGGAAGTCCTCAACTAATGGAGTGAAAAATATAAAGGAACTACCGCAAAATGCTAAAGATTATATTTATGCCTTAGAGGATTTTATCGGGGCTAAAATCTCAAGTATTTCAACCAGTCCTGAACGTGATGATACAATATTAATCGAAAATCCCTTTGAGATTTAATTAACTGGTAATAAATTTTTAGACTTAGCCAAGAGCAACATATGTTTTTGTAATTTCTCAAAAGCTTTATTTTCAATTTGTCTTACTCTTTCTCTGCTGATTTTATATTTTTTACTTAAATCCTCAAGAGTGGTGGGATTATCATTTAATCTTCTAGAATTTAATATTTCTCTTTCTCTATCATTCAAAATTTTAATAGAATTTTTTAAAAGGTCTTTTCTTTTTTCCATTTCTTCTTGATGGGCGAATTTTAGATCATGGTCTAATTCTTTATCTACTAACCAATCTTGCCATTCATCACCATCTTCACCTACTTGTGCATTTAAAGAAAACTCTTTTCCGGACAGTCTTCGATTCATCGAAACAACTTCCTCTTTACTTACGTCAAGTTTATTTGCAATTTCAGTAACATGTTCTTTTCTTAAATCACCTTCTGATTGGGGAGCTATTTGATTTTTTAATTTTTTTAAATTAAAAAATAATTTTTTTTGTGCAGTGGTCGTCCCAATTTTTACTAAACTCCAAGATCTTAAAATATATTCTTGAATTGATGCTTTAATCCACCACATTGCATATGTTGCTAATCTAAAACCTTTTTCTGGTTCAAATTTTTTTACAGCTTGCATTAGCCCGATATTTCCCTCAGATATCATTTCGTTAACAGGCAAACCATAGCCTTTATATCCCATAGCAATTTTCGCGACCAGTCTTAAGTGACTAGTCACCAACTTTTCTGCTGCTTTTACATTTCCATTATTTTTCCAATTTTTAGCGAGCATATACTCTTCTTCTGCATCTAACATTGGAAATTTTTTAATTTGTTCCAAATATGCAGATAGTCCACCTTCACTACTTAAAATTGGTAGGTTATTTTTTATAGCAGTATTCATAGACTGTTTATCTAATTAATATATTTTATTTTTCAATATTTTATTTAGCAGGTTTTCTAAGCATTTTTAGAATAATTTCAAGTTCACGTGGTAAATTAGAGTTAAAAATCATTTCTTTATTTTTTTTTGGATGAATGAAACCAATAGTTTTTGCGTGTAAAAACTGCCTATTAAGTTTAATTAGATTGTTTTCCAATAATGGATCAACATCTTTTATCTTTTTAAATTTTTTTTTGTATTTATCATCTCCAACAATATTGTTACCCAAAAAATTCATGTGAACTCTTATTTGGTGAGTTCTTCCTGTTTCTAATTTACATTCCAATAAACTTAAAGTTGGGTTTTTTTTATTTTCAAAAACTTCTAAAGTTTTATAGTTTGTTATAGCTTTTTTACCTTTTGTTTTACTTACTTCCATCATTTGTCTGTTCTTTGAACTTCTTGTTATTAATGTCTCAATCTTTCCTCTTGATGGTCTAATTTTTCCCCATACTAATAACTGATATACTCTCTTAATTGTATGATTACTAAATTGAGATGATAGGCTCTCATGTGTTTCATTATTTTTTGCAATCACAACTAACCCTGAGGTATTCTTATCAATCCTATGTACTATTCCTGGTCTTAATTCATCTCCAATGGTAGATAAGGATCCTTTATCATAATGCATTAAAGCGTTAACAATTGTATTATTAAAATTTCCAGCACCTGGATGCATTACAATCCCGGCTGGTTTATTTAAAACAATCAAATCTTCATCTTCATAAACAATATTTAATTTATATTCAAAAGGCATTAGAGAAGCTTTTTTTGGCTCTGGTATTACCAGTTCTAAAATATCACCAGTTATTAATTTTTTTGATGGATCAATTAGGAGCCTGTTATTTAACTTTAATTTTTGATTTAAGATTAATTTTTTAATTCTAGTCCTGCTTATATCAGACTTTTTTTTATGAATAAGAACATCAACTCTGAGGTTTTTGTCTTCATCTCTGACAATCAAATTTATTTTTTTTTTCATAAAATGATATATTAATATTATATGCGCTTGTAGCTCAACTGGATAGAGCGCCTGACTTCGGATCAGGAGGTTCTGGGTTCGACTCCTAGCAGGCGCACCAATTATTCACCCATATTTATAAGCGTTCCTTTAATACGAGCTCTCATAAAAGATAAATAAAATAAACTTATTCCAAAAATTATATAAGTTAAATTGAGTATATATGCTTGTTTTAAATTCTCATAATTTACAAAATTATTTAAAAGAATATTTCTAGTTTCATCAAAGATATACACTAATGGAAGTGCTTTTGCGATTGTTTGAAAAAAATCAGGCAGGATCTCAATTGGGTAATAAATACATCCTAATGGTGCAAGTAAAAATAGAGACGACCAAGCTATATTTTCAAATGACGGCCCATATCTTATAAGACCTGCACTTACAAACAAACCAAGTGTAATACCAAAAATATATAAACTTAAAAATAATAAAAGAAGAGGAAAACCTAATTTTAGAATTGAAACTCCAAAAAGAGGAGATGTTAAAATTATTGCTGGCACTAATCCAATTAAAGTTCTAATTAACGCTGTAAAAATTAGAGAAACAATTATTTCTTTTAGTTTTAATGGTGCAATAAATAAATTTGTAAAATTTCTACTCCAAATCTCCTCTAAAAAGAGCATATTAAAACTTATGCTTGATCTAAAAAGAATATCATAAAGTATTGCACATGTTAAAATTACTCCCAAAGTATTATTGTAATAATCACTATAAAGAGAAAAAAATTTTGAAATAAACCCCCAGAGAATAATCTGTATCGTAGGCCAATAAATAAGATCGATAATTCTGGGAAAAGAGCTTTTGATCAGGTAAAAATGTCTCAAAAAAAGACCATACATTTTATTTAAATTCATGTTTTTCCCTCGTGAGTTTTAAAAAAACTTCTTCCATATTTTTTCGATTGTATTTCTTAATTAATTCGACAGGTTTTCCTCTTTCGATTATGGAGCCTTTGTTCATCATTAGCACTGATGAACACAGCCTTTCTACTTCAACCATATTGTGCGATGCAAGAAGAATAGAAGTTCTTTTTTTTTTTTGATATTTTTCTAAAAAACTTCTAACGAAATCTCCAGTTTCAGGGTCAAGAGACGCCGTTGGTTCATCAAGAAGAAGAACCATTGGATCATTAATAATAGATTTAGCAAGACTTACTCTATTTTTTTGTCCAGAAGAAAGTTCTCCAGTAATTTTATTTATAATTTCGTTTAATCTTAATTCCTCTGACAGATATTCGATTTTTGTTTTAAGTTTTTTTACATCATAAAGCCTGCCATATACTTCAAGATTTTGTCTGACAGTTAATTTTTTTGGCAACTCTATATATGGAGATATAAAATTTAGATTACTTAATAGATCTACCCTTTTATTTTCAATTTCTGTTTCATTTATTAGCACCTTTCCTTTTGAAGGTTTTAATAATCCTAAAATCATTCCAATGGTTGTGGTTTTTCCACAGCCATTAGGGCCAAGGATTCCGACTATTTCGTTTTGTTTTACTTCGAAAGAAATATTTTTAACTGCATTTTTATCATCATAATCTTTTGATAATTCAACAACTTTAAGTGGAGTTTGCATTAGAATTTCGAAGCTTTCATCAATCTGTCATTAATAGTTTTTCCCAGACCTTTATTTGGAATTTTTTCTACTGCTATTGAAATATAATTATCTTTTTTAATTTTTCTCAGAGTACTATATAAATTTTTAGCTGCTTCTTTCAAGTCACCTTTTTTGGACAAAAAATAATAATTTTGTTTAGTTTTTTTCTTTTTTTTAATTAAAAGATAAGCCTCATTTTTTTTTACTTTTTTAACCCTTAATCTTATTGGAATACCAGGAGAGTAATGAAGTTTAAAGTTACCAGGCACAGAAATTTTTTTTGATTTATTATTAAGCACAATTTTCTTATTTAGAATTTTTTGGATTTTCAGTGTATCTAAGCCACCTAATCTTAGAATTCTAGGTTTATCTCTTAAATCAACAATAGTTGACTCCACTCCTATTCTTGATCTGCCACCATCTAATATATACTTAATTTTTTTTCCAAAATCTTCTTTTACATCCAGTGAACTTACTGCACTTACCCTCGTAGAGATATTAGCGCTAGGAGCTGCCAATGGAAATGTGAGTCCTTTTAACAGATAACGAGTTATTGGGTGTTTTGGGAATCTTATTGCTAAAGTCATTTTATTGTTTGTGGCAATTTTAGAAATTTTAGATTTTTTTTTTAGATTCAGAATAAAAGTAATCGGTCCGGGACAAAATTTTTTGAATAATTTAAAAAAATCTTTATTTAAGTAACAATCTTTTTCTAAATCCCATATATCGTAATAATGAACTATTAGGGGGTTATTCTTTGGCCTTCTTTTAAGTTTAAATATTTTTTTACAGGCCTTGTTAGAATAAGCATTACCTGCCAGCCCATAAACAGTTTCAGTAGGTATAGCTACACACTCCCCTAAATTAAGGAGTTTTTTTGCTTTTTTAATATTTGCAAGATTCATTTTCATGTATTATCTGAAAGTATTATATGAAAGATAAAAATTTACCAAATGATTATAATTCATTATCTCTTGAAGAATTAACTAATAAAGCCAACAAGATGATTGAGGAATTGGAAAGTCAAAATAATTTAGAGAGTTCAGTTGAAAAATACCAAAAATTATTAAAGCTTAATAATATTATTGAAAAAAAATTTCAAAAAAATGTCAAGGAAATAAGTGAAAAAACAAAAAAAACTATATTTAAAATAAATTCAAAAAGAAATGCAAAGAGAACTTAATAGAATTGCAAGAGATACAAATCATTTTTTAAAAAGATTTATTAAAAAACAAAAAAAATCAGAATTAATTATTCCTATGAAATATGGTTTGTTTTCTGGTGGTAAG
This sequence comes from uncultured Pelagibacteraceae bacterium, assembly GCA_902627645.1. Lineage (GTDB taxonomy): Bacteria > Pseudomonadota > Alphaproteobacteria > Pelagibacterales > Pelagibacteraceae > Pelagibacter. Next base: position 15,585 of record CACOJX010000004.1, read on the forward strand.
AAAATAAGATCAAAAATTTTAATTGACATTGGTTTAATATTTAAATTAAGTTATAAGTCATTAATTATTTTGGGTTCTGCAGTAGAATGCATTCACGCATATTCATTAATTCATGATGACTTGCCATGTATGGATAATGACTCTATTAGAAGGGGAAAAGCATCTACACATGTTAAGTTTGGTGAGTCAACTGCAGTGTTGGCAGGAAATTCACTTTTAACTATGGCATTTGAAATCTTAAGTCACAAAGACCTAAATATTTCTGAGAAAATTAAAATAAATCTTATTAATAAAATTTCTGAGAGTTCAGGACATCTTGGAATAGCTGGTGGTCAATATTTAGATTTAAGCTATGAGCATAAAAAAGTTTCACAAAAAAAAATTATTGAGATGGAAATTAAAAAAACAGGTAAACTTTTTAGTTTTTGTTGTGCTGCACCATTGATTTTAAAAAAAAAAGATAAAAAAGAAATTAAGAAATTTGAAGATATTGGTGCAGATATTGGTTTATTATTTCAAGTAGCAGATGATTTAATAGATTATAGAGGGAATTTTTTGATTGCAGGAAAAAAAACTGGAAAAGATAAAAAAAAAGGCAAAGCAACTTTAATTAGTTTACTGGGCTATAAAAATACTATTAAATACGGAAATAATTTAATTTTAAAGATAAATAAAAAAATAAAAAAATATGGATCAAGATCACATAATTTATCTAAAACTCTTGATTACATTTTGAATAGAAATAAATGAAAAAAGAATATAAATTTTTAGACAAAATAAATTTTCCTTCAGACTTAAAAAAAATATCTGAATCTAATTTACAAAAAGTTGCTGATGAGTTGAGGGATGAAATGATTGATGCAGTTTCAGTTACAGGTGGGCATCTAGGTGCGAGTCTTGGGGTAGTCGAATTGTGTGTAGCACTCCACTATATTTTCAATACACCTAATGACAAGCTAATTTGGGACGTGGGTCATCAATGCTATCCACATAAAATTTTAACTGGTAGAAAAGATAAGATACGGACACTAAGGCAAGGTGGTGGTCTTTCTGGTTTCACAAAAAGATCAGAGAGTGAGTACGACCCATTTGGTGCAGCACATAGTTCTACCTCAATTTCCTCAGCTTTAGGTATTGCAGAAGCAAATAAACTCTCAAATAAATCTGAAAATGTTATAGCAGTAATAGGAGATGGTGCAATCAGTGCAGGAATGGCCTATGAAGCTATGAATAATGCTGGTGCTTCAAAAACTAAAATGATTGTTATCTTAAATGATAATGATATGTCGATTGCTAGACCAGTAGGAGCTATGGGAACTTACCTTGCAAAAATTTTTTCTGGTAAGATTTATTTTAGTTTGAGAGAAACAATTAAATTAATTACATCTGCATTTTCAAAAAGATTTAGTGCTAAAGCTGGAAAAGCAGAAGATTTACTAAGATCAGCTGTCACTGGAGGAACTTTATTTAGTTCACTTGGTTTTTATTATATTGGACCAATAGATGGTCATGATTTGAATTCCTTGGTACCAATTCTAAAAAATGCGAGAGACTCAAAACACGAAGGCCCTATTTTGATTCATATTAAAACTAAAAAAGGGAAAGGATATTCTTTTGCTGAAGAAGCAAAAGATAATTATCATGGAGTATCAAAATTCAATGTAAAGACTGGAGAGCAGCAAAAAAGCACAAGCAAAATTCCATCTTATACCAAAGTTTTTGCTAATACTTTGACAGAACACGCAAAAAAAGACAGTAAAATAGTGGCTATTACAGCTGCAATGCCAGACGGAACAGGTTTAAATATTTTTCGTAAAGAATTTCCAGAAAGAACTTTTGATGTTGGTATCGCAGAGCAACATGCTGTAACTTTCGCAGCCGGCTTAGCAACCGAAAATTATAAGCCCTACGCAGCAATATACTCGACTTTTCTTCAAAGAGCTTATGATCAAGTCGTTCATGACGTAGCCATTCAAAGTTTACCTGTCAGATTTGCTATTGATAGAGCGGGATTAGTAGGTGCTGATGGACCTACACACGCTGGAAGTTTTGATACAACATACTTGTCAACTTTACCAAATTTTGTGGTGATGGCTGCTAGTGATGAAGCTGAGCTTGTTAGAATGGTAAATACATCAACAGATATAAATGATAGACCTTGTGCATTTAGATATCCACGAGGAACTGGTGTTGGATCAATTTTACCTCCTATAAGTGAAAAAATAGAAATAGGTAAATCAAGAGTCATTTGTGAGGGAAAAAATTTAGCTATATTAAATTTTGGAGCAAGATTAAATGAAACATTAAAAGCTCATGAAAATTTGAAAAAAAAGGGAGTTAACATTACAGTAGTGGATGCGAGATTTGCAAAACCTTTAGATGAAAATTTGATCTGGCAATTAGCTACTACGCATGAAGCTTTAGTAACAATTGAGGAAGGTTCAATTGGAGGTTTTGGATCGCATGTAGTAAATTTTTTATTAAAAAAGGGACTTCTTGATGGAAACTTAAAATTTAGATCGATGACACTACCAGACATTTTTATTGATCAGGATACACCTGAAAATATGTATAAAATTGCAAATCTAGACTCTAGCTCAATTGAAGAAAAAATTTTAGACGTAATGAATTCAAATATTATTTTGCAAAAGCAAAAATAACAAACTTTAACTGCATTGAGCTTTGTTCATTAGATAATGGTCAAGTAGAACACAAGATAGCATTGCTTCACCAACTGGAACTGCCCTAATACCTACACACGGATCATGTCTGCCTTTAACAGATATAGTTGTATTTTTACCAAATTTATTAATAGTTTTTCTACTTTTTAAGATCGAAGATGTAGGTTTTACCGCAAATGATACAACTATTTCTTGACCTGATGAAATACCACCAAGTATTCCACCAGCATTATTAGAATTAAATTTAGTATTTTTTTTGTTTTGAAAAATTTCATCAGAATTTTCCTCTCCCGATAATTGAGCAGAGTTCATCCCAGATCCAATATTTACCCCTTTGACAGCATTAATACTCATCATCGCAGAGGCAATATCAGAATCTAGTTTTGAATAAATAGGTGCTCCTAAACCTGGAGGAATGCCATTAGCTCTTACCTCAATTATTGCACCACATGAGGATCCAGCTTTTCTTACACTTAGCAAATATTTTTCCCAAATTTTTATCATTGATTTATCTGGGCAGAAAAAAGGATTCTTATTTATAATTTTATCACTCCATTTTGATGTATCACATCCAAGAATACCTAGTTGAGTAACTGCCCCAGAGATACTAAATTTTTTACCTAATTTTTTTTCTAAAACTCTTTTGGCAATTGCTCCTGCAGCAACCCTAGCTGCAGTTTCCCTAGCGGAAGATCTTCCCCCGCCTCTATGATCTCGAATTCCATATTTTTTAAAATAAGTGAAATCAGCATGACCCGGCCTGAATTTGTCCTTAATGTTCTTATAATCTTTTGATCTTACATCCTGATTATAAATAATCAGTGAAATTGGAGTTCCAGTTGTTTTTCCCTCAAATACACCAGATAAAATCTCAACTTTATCGCTTTCTTTTCTTTGAGTTGTAAATTTCGACTGTCCAGGCTTCCTTTTATCCAATTCTTTTTGAATATCCTGTTCTTTTAGTTGAATTAACGGAGGACAACCGTCAATTATACAGCCAATAGCTGGACCATGGGACTCTCCCCAAGTTGTGAAACGAAAAAACTTTCCAAAAGTATTAAATGACATTATTTATATTGTATAGATTATTTTGTTTAAATTATGAATCAAAAAAACTCAATAGGGCTTGATAAATGCTTTCTTGATCTCAAAGATCCATTTGAACTATTTAAAAAATGGTTTGAGGAAGCAAAAAAGAGTGAAATAAACGATCCTAACGCTCTAGCATTAGCAACATCAAATAAACAGGGGATACCATCAGTACGAATGGTTCTTCTAAAAGGTTTTGATGAAAATGGATTTGTTTTCTATACAAATTTAAATAGTCAAAAAGGGAACGAACTTAAAGAAAACCCAAATGCAAGTATGTGTTTTCATTGGAAAAGTCTTCTAAGACAAATACGGATTGTTGGAACTTTAGAATTAGTAGATGATAAAGTAGCTGACAATTATTACAACTCCAGAGAATATGAAAGTAGAATAGGTGCTTGGGCTTCTAAACAAAGTAGTATTTTAAAAAGTAGAAATGAACTTTTAGATAGATTGAAAAAATTTAAAGAAAAGTTTAGTGATAAAGAAAAAGTTCCTAGACCCAGTCACTGGTCAGGTTGGAATTTAAAACCTTCTAGTATTGAATTTTGGTTAGATGGCGATAATAGAATTCATGAAAGATTAAAGTATGATTTAAATGAGAAAAAAGTTTGGGTTAAAAGTTTATTAAGTCCCTAAAAGTTTCTAGACAAACTAAAAGAAGTGAGATTTTCAAGAATATTTTTTTCTTCACTATCACTAAAAACCGATAAAGAACTCGAAGATAAATTGATATAATGTTGAGCTTTTTGATAACAGGCTTTGATAATATCATATTTTTTTATTAGGGATAATGTAAAATCTAAATTTTCCTTGTTTCTTTCTGTGTAAGAAAATATTTCTTTAAGAATTTTTTTTTCTTCATTTTTTGCTTTTTGAAACAATAAAATTATTGGAAGAGTAATTTTTCCCTCATAAAAATCTTGTCCTATTTCTTTCCCAAATAATTTTAATTCTGAATTATAATCCAGCGTATCATCTGCGATTTGAAAAGTCAGACCTAAATTTCTGCCATAAAATTCTAAAGCTTCTTTTTCTTTACTTTTCATTTCAGATAATATTGCGCCTACTTTTGTTGCTGCTGCAAATAGTTCTGCGGTTTTAGCTGATATAATTTTAAGATATGTTTCTTCAAGCATGTCAACTTCACCTTGATGTTGAAGTTGTAAAATTTCTCCTTGGGCAATTTTTGAAGATGTAGATGATAGTAATTTTAAAACTTCTATATTTCCATCTTCAACCATCATTTCAAAACATCTACTTAATAGGTAATCTCCTAGTAGAACAGATGAGTGATTGTCCCAAATCTTATTTAAAGTTTTTTTTCCTCTTCTTATTGAGCTGTTATCTATAACATCATCATGCATAAGAGTTGCAGCATGAATTAACTCAACACAGGCTGCTAGATTAATATCTCTAGTACCTTTTGAATAATTACATAATTTAGCTGAACCTAGTGTTAATAATGCTCTCAATCTCTTACCACCAGAATCAAGGTGATATCCTGACATTTTTTGAACTAATTCAACGTCGCTAATTAATTTTGATTTAATCTTTTCTTCAACTAATATTAATTTATCTTCAACCGAGCTTTTCAATTGAAAATAGGAATTATTAATTTGATTCTTTAGTTGAACTACAGTTCCCATATTTAAAAACAAAGTAGTATAATAAGTTTATTTTTATTACTTATCAATTGACGCACCCAAATCTTCAATTATAAGGTGTCTTTATATTCATTTAAAAATTCTGTAAGGATTAGTAATGTTCTCTTTTTTTAAAAAGAAAAAAATTATACCCCATATCAAATTGACTGGTGTGATCGGAAATGTAGGTAAATTTAAACAAGGAATAGATTTTTCTGGACAAGAAGATATAATCTCAAAAGCTTTTTTAGTAAAAAAAGCACCATGTATTGCTATCTCCATAAATTCTCCAGGCGGATCACCAGTACAATCTCACTTAATTTATAATTTTATTAGACAACAGGCAAAAAAAAATAAAAAAAAAGTTATAGTTTTTGCTGAGGATGTCGCAGCATCGGGTGGATATTTGATAGCATGTGCTGGTGATGAAATATATGCTAACGCTAGTTCAATTATTGGATCTATCGGAGTAATTTACTCATCTTTTGGCTTTACAGAACTAATTAAAAAAATTGGTGTTGAAAGAAGAGTGCACACAGCAGGCAAAAACAAAAGTACATTAGATCCGTTTCTAGAAGAAAAAAAAGAAGACATACAAAGATTAAAGGATATTCAGCTTGATTTACATAAAAATTTTATAGACGTTGTGGAAGAAAGCAGGGGTTCAAAATTAGTAAAAAAAGAAGTTGAACTTTTTTCAGGAGAATTTTGGTCAGGCAACAGGTCAAAACAATTAGGATTAATCGATGATATTGGAGATGCAAATAAAGTTTTAAAAGAAAAGTTTGGAGAAGACATAGTGATTAAAAAATTTGAAAAATCAAAAAGTTGGTTGAGTAAAAAATTGTCATCTTCAAATGATCATTTAGATCAATTAGCTAACATACTTGATGAAAAATCTATCTGGCAAAGGTATGGTCTCTAAAAATAAAATTGAAAAACAAAAATTTCAAACTTTTCAAGATACAATTTTGAATTTACAAAAGTTTTGGAGTAAACATGGTTGTGTAATTTTACAACCATATGATATGGAAGTTGGTGCTGGAACTTTTCATCCAGCTACCACTTTAAGATCACTCGGTCCTAAGCCGTGGAAGGCAGCATATGTGCAACCATCGAGAAGACCGACAGACGGAAGATATGGAGAAAATCCTAATAGGCTTCAACATTACTATCAATTTCAGGTTATAATAAAACCTTCACCTTCAACTATAAAAAAATTATATTTGAACAGTTTGTCAGTCATAGGTATTAATCACAAAAACCATGATATCAGATTTGTTGAAGATGACTGGGAAAGTCCAACTTTAGGAGCTGCCGGTCTTGGTTGGGAAGTTTGGTGTGATGGTATGGAGATTACTCAATTTACATATTTTCAACAAATGGCTGGTTTCGAGTGCAAACCTATTTCAGTTGAAATAACTTATGGTCTTGAGAGAATTTGTATGTTCACTCAAGGAAAAAAGAATGTATATGATTTAATATGGAATTCTGAAAGTATAAAATACGGAGAGGTTTTTCATCAATCAGAAAAAGAATTTTCAAAATATAATTTTGAATATGCTAATACAGAAAATCTTTTTAAAATATTTGATATGTATGAGAGTGAAGCAAAATTGCTTGTAGAAAAAAAAATATCTTTACCAGCCTATGATCAATGTTTAAAAGCGAGCCATGTGTTTAATATATTAGATGCTCGTGGTGCAATTAGTGTTGCTCAAAGAGCTGAGTATATTGGAAGAATAAGAGAGATAACTAAATCAGCTGCAGCTGTCTGGATTAATACCCAAACTTGAAATGGCAGAATTTTTTTTAGAGTTATTTAGTGAGGAAATCCCAGCGGGTCTTCAAAAAAACTTAAGAGAAAAACTTCTAGATGAATTTCGGAAATTTTTTTTTGAAAAATCTATTAAATCAAAAAAAAGCTTTTCATTTTCTACTCCAAATAGATTAATCATCGTTTTTGAAGGATTAGATAAGCAAGTAAAAACTTCATCTGAAGAAATAAAAGGACCAAAAACTAATGCGCCAGAACAAGCTTTAGAGGGTTTTATTAGGTCTAATAATATAAAAAAAAATGATCTATTTACAAACAAGACAGATAAGGGTGAGTTTTATTTTTTTAAAAAAAAATCAGAAACTCTAAATACTCATGATTTGTTGGAAAACCTAATTCCAAAATTACTTGAGAACTATCAATGGAAAAATTCAATGAAGTGGGGTGAGTTTGAACTTAATTGGGGAAGACCATTAAAATCTATATTATCAGTATTTGATAAGAAGGTATTAAGTTTTCAATTTTATCATATTTCCTCTTCTAATTTGACTTTTATCGATAAAGATTTTGAGGAAAAAAAAAGAGTTTTTAAAGACTTTAAATCATATGAAAAATTTTTTAAAAAAGAAGGAATACTTATCAGTCATAATAAAAGAAAAGAATTTATAGAAAAGCAGTTTTCAAAAATACTAGGTAAGAAAAATTTATCAATAAAGGACAATCCAAAGCTATTAAATGAAGTTGTAGACTTAGTAGATAACCCTAATGTTTTGTTATGTAGTTTTGATAAAAAATTCCTGTCTATCCCAAAAGAGATATTAACCTTAACTATGGAGATACATCAAAAATATTTTCCAATATTTAATAGTAAAAATGAAATAACTAATGAATTTTTAATTGTTGTAAATAAAAAAGATAAAAAAGGTTTAATTAAAATTGGTAATGAACGAGTTGTAGAGGCTCGACTAAATGATGCGAATTTTTTTTGGAACAAAGATAAATCTCAAAATTTAGTTAAAAAAGTTTCTGAATTGAAATCAATGAATTTTTTTAAAGGTTTGGGAACATACTTTGATAAAATTCAACGAATGAGAAAATTGGGTGGAATGATTTCCGATGAACTCATAATAAGTAAAGAAAAAGTAGAAATATCTGCATCAATTTGTAAAACAGATTTAACTTCTGACTTAGTTGGGGAGTTTCCTGAGCTTCAGGGTATTATGGGTGGTTATTTTTCTTTGCATCAAGGATTTGAAAAAGATATCTCCATAGCAATATCCGAACAATATTTACCTGTTGGACTAGACTCTAAAATTCCAAAAAAACCATTTAGTATAGCTTTATCAATTACTGACAAAATTGATACATTGGTTGGTTTTTTCGGCATCAATGAGAAACCATCAAGTTCAAAAGATCCATTTGCATTAAGAAGAGTTGCGTTGGGTATTATAAGAACTTTAATTGAAAATAAAAAAAATTTAAAAGTCAATGATTTAATAAATTATTCCTTAAGTTTGTATCGAGATCAGGGATATAATTTTGAAAATCAAAACTTAAATAAAGAATTATATAATTTTTTAAAAGAAAGATTTAAATATTATATGAAAGAAAAACAAATCCGTTTTGATATAATAGATGCTACAATTTTTTCTTTTTCAATAAATAACTTATTTTCATCTTTTGAAAAAGCTAAAAGTTTAAATAAAGTTATAAATGATCGAGTTGGTCAGGATATTCTATCTAGTTATAAAAGGGCATCAAATATTCTAGATTATGAAATGCAAGATAATGAGGTTGAAATTTCGTCTACAACTGACCCTGGTATTTTTAAAAATGATTTTGAAAAAAATTTATATAAAAAAATAAATGAAATTAAAAAATATTATTCAAATATCAATAATGACGAAAATTATGATTTATCGTTATCTATTCTAGCGGATGCAAAGAAGGAGGTTTTTGAGTTTTTTGATAATGTAAAAGTAAACGAAGAAAATGAAACTTTAAGAAAAAACAGATTGGAACTTATTAATATGTTATGTAAAACCTTTCAAAATTTTATAAATTTTCATTTATTAAAAACTAATTATGAATAAATTAATTTTAAATTTTAAATCAAAAGAAATAAAAAAGATAAAAAATCCAAAAAATTTTTTAGGAGGTAAAGGAGCAAATTTATCAGAAATGGGAAAAATGGGACTTCCAGTTCCACCAGGCTTTACAATTTCTACCAAAGTTTGTGATCTTTTTTATAAAAATAAAAAAAAACTGAATTCAAAAATTATTTATCAAATTAAAAAAGAATTAAAAATTGTTGAAAGAGATGTGTCAAAAAAATTTGGGGATTTGAAAAATCCTTTATTATTATCTGTAAGATCTGGGGCGAGAGTTTCAATGCCAGGTATGATGGATACGATACTTAATCTAGGATTAAATGATAAAACAGTAATTGGTTTAGCAAACAAAACTTCTAATGGGAGATTTGCAAAAGATAGCTATAGAAGATTTATACAAATGTATGGAAATGTGGTCATGGGTGTTGAAAGCTACCTTTTTGAAGAGTTAATTGAGAATTATAAATTAACTAAAGGTGTATTGCTTGATACAGAGCTAGATGAAGAAGATTGGGATGGATTAATAAAAGATTTTAAAAATACTATTAAAGAAAAAGTTAATAAAGATTTCCCTCAAGATGTGTATCAACAATTATTTGGTGCCATAAGCGCTGTTTTTTTGTCTTGGGAAAGTAATAGGGCCAAAGTTTATAGAAGATTAAATCAAATTCCTTCTGAATGGGGAACAGCTGTAAATGTACAATCAATGGTATTTGGAAATATGGGAAATGATTGTGCGACTGGTGTAGTATTTACCAGAAACCCATCAGATGGATCTAATAATATTTATGGTGAATATTTAATTAATGCTCAAGGAGAGGATGTTGTTGCTGGTACAAGAACACCACAATATATAACTAAAAAAGCAAAACTAGAGGCTAAAGTAAAAGAATCCTCTATGCAGGAGTCTATGCCAAAAGTTTATAATGAATTATTTAAAATTTTAAAAAAATTGGAAAAACATTATAGAGACATGCAAGATGTAGAATTTACTGTTGAAAATAACAAACTCTGGATTTTACAAACTAGATCTGGGAAAAGAACTTCAAAATCAGCTGTAAAAATTGCGGTAGATATGGTTAAAGAAAAATTAATTTCAAAAAATGACGCTATATTAAGAATTGATCCTAATTCTTTAGATACTTTGTTGCATCCAACTTTAGATGAAAATGGTTCAATTAAGGTAATTGCTAATGGTTTGCCAGCATCTCCGGGAGCGGCAAGTGGTAAGGTTGTTTTTACCTCTGAAGAGGCCGAAAGGTTAAACAATGTCATGCAAGATACTATTTTAGTGAGAGTTGAAACATCTCCCGAAGACATCCAAGGAATGCATGCAGCTAAAGGAATTTTAACAGCCAGAGGAGGTATGACTAGTCATGCAGCGGTTGTTGCAAGAGGAATGGGAAGACCCTGTGTTTCAGGTTCAAGTGAAATTGATATCAATTATGAAAATAAAACTTTTAAAACTTCATCAATTGAAGTTAAAGAAGGTGATACAATTACCATTGATGGTTCCACTGGAAGAATAATTCTTGGAAATGTTCCTACAGTAAAACCTGAGATTTCAGGAGATTTTTCAAGATTAATGAGTTGGGCTGATAACATAAGAAAATTGAAAGTTAGAACCAATTCAGAAACCCCTTTAGACACTAAAACTGCCAGAGATTTTGGTGCTGAGGGAATTGGTCTTTGTAGAACTGAGCACATGTTTTTTGATGAAGAAAGAATTTTATCGGTAAGAGAAATGATTTTGTCAAAAACTCAAGAAGACAGAGCTAAAGCTCTTAAAAAACTCTTACCACATCAAAAAGACGATTTTATTCAAATTTTTAAAATAATGCAAGGACTCCCCGTGACAGTAAGATTACTAGATCCACCGTTACATGAATTTTTGCCCAAATCTGATAAAGAAATTTTTGAAGTAGCTGATGTTGTTGGAGTAGACAAAAAAGAGCTAATATCCAGAATAGACGAACTTCATGAACAAAATCCTATGCTAGGTCATAGAGGTTGTAGACTGGGCATTTCCTATCCAGAAATTTATGAAATGCAATGTAGAGCTATTTTTGAAGCTTTATCAGATTTAAAAAGAAAAAAGCAAAAGTCTGCCTTACCCGAGATTATGATACCACTTGTTTCTACTGAGACAGAAATTAAGATTATGAAAGATTTAGTGATAAACACTGCAAGAAAAGTTCAAAATGAAAATAAAGTTAAAATAGAATTTTTAGTTGGTACAATGATAGAATTACCAAGGGCTGCAATTAAAGCTAAAGATATCGCTAAACATGCTGAATTTTTTAGTTTTGGAACTAATGATTTAACCCAGACTACCTTCGGGATTAGCAGGGATGATAGTGGAAAATTTTTAAATGACTACATTGATAACAAAATTTTCAATATAGATCCGTTTGTGTCAATAGATGAGGGAGTAAAAGATTTAATAGAAATAGCAGTAGAAAGAGGAAAAAAGCAAAATAAAAAAATTAAACTTGGAATTTGTGGTGAACACGGAGGAGATCCAGAGAGTATTCGATTTTGCTCAAATATTGGACTTAATTATGTATCCTGTTCGCCTTATAGGGTGCCAATAGCTCGATTAGCAGCTGCACAAGCAGAACTTAAGAAAAAATTATTATAATAAAAAGTTAGACTTCTAGTTTAAAATCTATACTCGGAGCACTGTGTGTAATACATCCTATTGAAATTCTATTAACTCCTGTGTTAGCAACAGATTTTACATTTTTGAGATTAATATTTCCAGACGCCTCGGTTTCATAGTATTTCTTGGCAATTTTAACACCTTTTTTTAAATTTTTTATATTCATATTGTCAAACAAAACTCTATTAAATTTTAAACCAATTATTTTCTTAAGTTGTTTTATATTATCAACCTCAACAGTAATTTTTTTTACTTTCTTTTTTTTGATAGCTTGTGAGACTAATTTTTTTATGTCTGAAATAGCAATATGATTATCTTTTATTAAAAATTCATCACTTAAATTAAATCTATGATTTGTCCCACCCCCTACTTTTACTCCATATTTTTGAATAACTCTTAAATTAGGAATAGTTTTTCTTGTGCAGCAAATTTTACATTTTTTTCCAGCCAGTTTTACAAATTTATTCGTTAAAGTGGCTATACCTGAAATATGTGATAGAAAATTTAAAGCAACTCTTTCCGCAATTAAAATGCTCTTTGCATTACCTTTAATTATTGCAACTATAGAATTTTTTTTAACAAATGACCCATCTTTTTTTTTTGAAATAAATTTAATTTTATTGTCAACTAAGTAGAAAGTATGTTTTGCGAATAACAATCCACCTAGGATACCATTTTGATTTGCAATCAGTTTAATAGTAATATTTGGTGAACCATTGATTAAACTTGAAGTTATATCTCCTGATGGATATAGATCCTCATTTAAAGCAAGTTTGGCAGTATTCCTTATGAAGTTTTCACTCAGCTTAATTTTTGACACAAAAGTTTATCTTCCGATAGCAACCATTTTCTCAACTGATAATCTAGCTTTCTTAATGGTTTCTTGGTCCATTAAAATTTCTCCTGTCTCATTTTCTAGACAATCTAAAATTTTTGGCAAAGTTATTTTTTTCATATGAGGACAAAGATTACATGGTCTTATAAATTCTACGTTAGGATTTTCTACTTGAATGTTATCACTCATTGAACATTCAGTGACCATCATGACTTTTTTGGGTTGATTATCTTTAACATAATTAATCATACCTGAAGTGGAACCAGCAAAGTCACTTGCTTTGATTACTTCTGGTGGACACTCAGGGTGAGCAATTATTTTAATACCTGGGTTATTTTTTCTGATATTATTTATTTCGTCCTCACTAAATTGATCATGGACAATACAGATGCCTTTCCAAGATATAATTTCGACATCCGTTTGAGATGCAACATATTTTGCAAGATAATCATCCGGCAAGAAAATTACTTTTTTTACCCCTAAAGATTTTACAATTTTTACTGCATTTGCAGAAGTACAGCACACATCTGTCTCAGCTTTTACATCTGCAGAAGTATTAACATATGAAACCACAGGAACACCAGGATATTTTTCTTTCAATAACCTTACATCTTTGCCAGTTATAGATGAAGATAAAGAGCAGCCAGCGTTCATATCAGGCAATAATACTTTTTTTCCGGGGCTCATTAATTTTGCTGTTTCAGCCATAAAGTGAACACCTGCCATAACAATAATTTCTGCCGAAGTTTTTGCAGCCTCAACTGCGAGCGCCAATGAGTCCGCAGAGAAATCTGCTATACCATGATAAATTTCTGGAGTTTGGTAATTATGTGCAAGAATTACTGCGTTTTTCTTTTTTTTTAATTCATTAATTTTATGAATATAAGGAGCGTGTACAGACCACTCAATTTCTGGCATAACCTTAGAAATCTTTTGATAAATTTGGTCTGTAGCTTTTTTAACTTCTTGACTTAATTCCATAATAAAATTTATCAATTTGAAACCTTCTTGTCATTGATTTAATATGGGTCATATTGCGGTCATGCTGAAATTGGTAGACAGGCACGGTTGAGGGCCGTGTGGACCTAGTCCATGAGAGTTCGAGTCTCTCTGACCGCACCAAAAATAATATATTTATTGATTAAAAATGAGATTAAAGGAGCAGGGGCGTTCTGTTGCCAGGTGCCCCAGACCCCGTTTACTTAATTAACAAAGTTAATTAAGCAGCAAGTGCATAACTTTCGTTAGCAATTATAATTAGCCCGTTACGGTGGAACAATCCCGAACGAAAGAATAGCTTTTAGTCACCCGTCGAATCTAGTTCACCCCCATAAGTTGTAAATGGTGGAGGTGGTGGGTACTGCCCCCACGTCCGCAATGGTTATTACGAAATTCGTTTATCGTCGTAGTTGGCAAGCCAACACTATTAATATAAAAGCAAATATAATAGATTCAATAAAATTCATGAAATTAACTAAAGAACAATTAGCAGATATAAAAAATCAACAATCGCAACAAAATTCAACTAAAAGAGTTACAGTTCCTAATCTTGAAGAAGTTCTTTATGAGGCAATACCAGCTCTCGACCATGGTTTTGTAAGGGTGATTGATTACATGGGAGATGATACTTCGATAGTGCAGTCGGCAAGAGTTTCATATGGTAAAGGGACCAAGCAAGTTTCAACAGATGCAGGTCTAATAAAATACTTAATGCGTCATTGGCATAGTACTCCATTTGAAATGTGTGAAATAAAATACCATATCAAATTACCAATATTTATTGCACGACAGTGGATAAGGCACAGAACAGCTAATGTGAATGAATATTCTGCAAGATATTCAATTTTAGATAAAGAATTTTATTTGCCATCATCTCAAAATCTTGCTGCTCAATCAAAAAGCAATAGACAAGGTAGAGGAGAAATACTCGAGGGTGAGCAAGCAAAAAAGGTCCTTGAACTTTTAAAGAGTGATGCGGAAAGAACATATTCAAATTATGAAGCAATGCTTAATGAAAAATATGACGGATCTACCATTGATGAGAATAAAAAAGGTTTAGCACGTGAGCTTGCAAGAATGAATTTAACTCTCAATACATATACTCAATGGTATTGGAAAACAGATTTGTTGAATTTAATGAATTTCTTAAGATTAAGAGCAGATCATCATGCACAATATGAAATTAGAGTTTATGCAGATATTATGTTGGATACTTTGAAAAGATGGGTTCCAATAACTTATGATGCATTTATGGATTATAGAGTTGGCGGAACTGAAGTTTCCGCTAAAGGAAAAATAATTATTAAAAAATTAATAAAGGGTGATAATGTAGATATTGATGGTTCGGGATTGTCAAAAAGAGAATGGAATGAGTTAATGATTGCCTTTGATCTTAAAGATAAATTGATTTAATCTTTTTAGCAAAATTTAAGTATATTTTTGAAACTTCATGCTCAGGATTAGCCTCAACTATTGGCTTACCTAAATCTCCACTTTTTCCTACTTCAGAATATATTGGTATTTCTCCTAAAAATTCTTTTTGAAATTCATCAGCAGTTTTTTTTACTCCACCCTCACCAAATATTTTATATTTCTTACCATCGTCTCCTTTAAAATAACTCATGTTGTCTACGAGACCCAGTATTCTCACTCCAAGTTTATCAAACATTTTGATACCTCTTTTTACATCTAACAATGCAACTTCCTGCGGGGTTGAAACAATTATTGCACCATCCATTTTAATGTCTTGTGAAAAAGTTAATTGAGTATCTCCTGTACCAGGTGGCATATCAATAATTATGAAATCTAAATTATTCCAATTTACTTTTTGTGTAAAAGTTTTTATTGCGCTTGTTACCATTGGACCACGCCAAATCATTGGGGTTTGTTGATCAGCTAAAAAACCAATAGACATACATTGAATATCATACTTTGTTATAGGCTCTAATTTTAGACCGTCACTTTTTGGTTTGTCATTTATATCAAGCATTTTAGGGATTGATGGACCATAAATATCTGCATCTAATAATCCAACCCTACAATCAACTTTTTTTAAAGCTATAGCAAGATTCGTGGCAAATGTAGATTTTCCTACACCACCTTTTGCACTTGAAATAGCTATTGTAAATTTTGTACCGTTAATTGAGTTTTTTTCTCTCAATTTTCCGCTCATTTTTTTTTTAATTGCGTCACTTAATTCAGGTTTTTCTTTTGGCATATTTAGATCTTAACTTGTTTTTCAGAATAAAGACATTATATAGAATGTCATATGTCTGATGATTTTCAACAAAGAGGTGGTAGCCCTTGGGGAACTCCCCCTGGAAGCGGTGGTGGTAATGGTTCTGGCAGAGGACCAACTCCTCCAGATATAGATAAAATTATTAGAGAATTTCAAGAAAAGATTAAAAGATTTTTACCAGGTGGAAGTTCCTCAGGTGGCAAACAAATTTTGTTGGTTTTAATTGTTCTAGGTTTCGTCTGGTTGGCAAGTGGCCTATACAGAGTTTTACCAGATGAGCAAGGTGTGGTCTTAAGATTTGGTAAATTTGTTAAAACAACTCAACCAGGATTAAATTATCATATTCCTTTTCCAGTTGAGACAGTTCTTACACCAAAAGTGACAAAGGTTAATAGAATTGATATTGGCTTTAGATCAGAGAGAGATAGTGGTTTTTCTTCTTCAGGTGGAGTTGCAGACGTTCCTCAAGAAAGTTTAATGTTAACTGGAGATGAAAACATTGTTAATATAGACTTCTCTGTGTTTTGGGTAATTAAAGATGCTGGCAATTTTTTATTTAAAATTCAAGATCCAGAAGGCACCGTCAAAGCTGCAGCAGAGACAGCGATGAGAGAAGTAATTGCGAGGTCAGACATTCAACCAATCTTAACAGAAGGTAGATCTGTAATTGAAACTGATACACAAGAAATTATTCAAAAAATTTTAGATGAATACACTAGTGGTATTCAAATAACTCAAGTTCAAACGCAAAAAGCTGACCCACCTGATCAAGTTATAGACGCATTTAGAGATGTACAAGCTGCAAGAGCAGACATGGAAAGATCTAAAAATGAGGCCGAAGCATATGCAAATGATGTTATTCCAAGAGCACGAGGAGAGGCCGCAAAAATCTTACAGGCTGCAGAGGCATATAAAAAAGAAGTCGTTGCAAAAGCAGAGGGTGAAGCCAGCAGATTTTTAGCTATCTACAATGAGTATAAGAAAGCGAAATCTGTAACTCAAGAAAGAATGTATTTAGAAACTATGGAAAAAGTTTTGGCAGATATTGATAAAGTAATAATTGAAAAAAATGCAGGTTCTGGAGTAGTTCCGTACTTACCGTTACCTGAATTACAAAAAAAGAAAGCAACGAATTAAAATGAATATAGGAAAGATTACTGCTGGAATAATTGTTGCAATAGCTGCAACAGCTTTCTTCTCTATATTTATTGTTAAGGAAGTAAATCAAGCAATTGTTCTACAATTTGGAGATCCAAAAAGAATTATTTTAAAACCTGGTTTGAATTTTAAAATTCCATTTATTCAAAACGTCGTATATCTTGATAAGAGGATCTTAAATTTAGACACCCCACCCGAGGAAGTTATTGCTTCGGATCAAAAAAGATTGATAGTTGATGCATTTGCAAGATTTCAAATAATTGACCCATTAAAGTTTTATATTTCTGTAGGGAATGAAAGAGTTGCAAGATCGAGGCTAGCTACAATTATAAATTCAAGAATTAGGAATGTGTTGGGTCAACAAGAATTACAAACTCTACTTTCTGAAGATAGAACAAAACAAATGGCTTTAATTCAAGAAGGTGTGAATAATGAGGCAGAAAATTTTGGAATAAAAATCGTTGATGTTAGAATTAAGAGGGCTGATTTACCTCAAGCAAATAGTGATGCTATTTTTAGAAGAATGCAGACTGAGAGGGAAAGAGAAGCAAAAGAGTTTAGAGCAAAGGGTGCAGAGATGGCTGTTACAATTACGTCAACAGCGGATAAAGAAGTTACGGTCATATTAGCTGATGCTCAAAAAAAATCAGAGATAATGAAAGGGGAGGGAGATGGTCAAAGAAATAAAATTTTTGCGAATGCTTTCGGCCAAGATCCAGAATTTTTTGCATTTTACAGAGCAATGCAAGCTTATGAAAAAGCTTTAATTGGTGGTGAAACATCTTTGATATTATCACCTGACAGCGAATTCTTTAAATTTTTTGGAAACATAAAACCAAAAACAGAATAGCAATTATATGAAGGAATTGATAATAGCCTTCGGACTATTTTTGTTTATTGAAGGTATTCTATATGCCATATTCCCATCAAAAATGAAAAGTATGCTCAAAAAATTAGAGTTAATATCTACCAGTCAATTAAGAACAGGTGGATTAATTTTTGCAATTTTAGGTTTTGTTATTATTTATTACTTTAAGAATTGATATGTCCAAATTAAAGATAATCTTTTTAACTTTATTAATTACGTTAAACTTTAATGTAATATCTAAATCTCAAAACGTACCAGCCTCATTTGCTGATTTAGCAGAAAAATTGATGCCATCTGTTGTCAATATTTCAACGACACAAACTATAGTTACAAAAAGCAACCCTTTTCCAAACTTTCAATTTCCACCAGGTTCACCTTTTGAGGATATGTTTAAAGAATTTGGGGTTCCTCAGGAAAGACAATCTTCTGCTTTGGGATCAGGTTTCATCATTGATGAAAAGGGACTTGTAGTCACAAATAATCATGTCATTCAAGATGCTGAGGATATTATTGTTAGAGTTAGTGGAGACAAAGAATTTAGTGCAAAAGTTATTGGTGCAGATCCTTTGTCAGATATTGCAGTTTTACAATTAGATACAAAAGAAAAATTTATCCCTGTTAAATTTGGAGACTCAGATGCTGCAAGAATTGGGGATTGGGTTATTGCAATAGGAAATCCTTTTGGTTTAGGTGGAACAGTTACATCAGGAATTATTTCTGCTAGAAATAGATCAATAGGATTGTCAAGATACGAAGACTATATTCAAACCGATGCTTCTATTAATTCTGGAAATTCAGGGGGACCATTATTTGATATGAAAGGTGACGTAATAGGAATCAATACAGCAATTTTAGGAAGAAGTGGTTCTATTGGAATTGGTTTTTCCATACCATCAAATAGTGCAAAAATTGTGATAGATCAATTAGTAGAATTTGGGGAAACAAAGAGAGGTTGGTTAGGTGTAAGAATTCAAGATGTTACAAAAGAAATCGCAGAGGTTGAAAAATTAGATGAACCAAGGGGTGCGCTGGTAGCAAGTGTTGCAGAAAATAGTCCATCAGACAAAGCAGGAGTAAAAGCGGGAGATATTATTTTAGAATTTGATGGCGAAATAATTAAAGAGATGAAAGAACTTCCAACAATAGTAGCAAGAACTAAAGTTGGTAAAAAAGTAAAAGTAAAAATTTGGCGTAATAAAAAAGAAATAATTAAAAACATTACTCTAGGAAGACTTGAAACATCAGAGGATTTTAAAATTGCAGAAAAAGAAGCAAAACCAAAACCGAAAGAGTCAAGAATTGAAAAATTAAAAATAACAGTTAGGGAGTTAACAAAAGAAGATATCAAGACCAGAAATCTTCCAAATCAAACTTCAGGTCTAATTATTACACAAATTGAAAATGACAGTCCATTAATCAAGTCAATTGAAATAAATAGTATTATTTTAGAGGCTCAAAAGAAAAAGATAAGAAACATTAATGATCTTAACCAAATTTTAAAAACAAATGATAAAACTTTATTGCTTGTTATTTATAACAGTCAAAATCAAAGAAGATATATTGGTGTCAAATTAGATTAATATATGGATTTAAAATCCAAAATTATTTTAATTTATGGACCCACAGCCTCTGGTAAATCTAATTACGCTATTAAACTTTCAAAAAAAATTAAGGGTGAGATAATAAATGCTGATAGTATGCAGATTTATAAAGAACTAAAAATTTTATCCGCAAGACCTTTAAAAAAAGATTATCAAAAAATCAAACATCATCTATATGGTTTTCAGGATGTAAAAAAAAATTTTTCAACTGGTGATTGGTTAAAATTAGTCAATAAAAAAATTCTAGAGATTAAAAGGCAAAAAAAAATACCTATTGTTGTTGGAGGAACAGGTTTATATTTTAAAGCTCTTACTGATGGTCTAGTAAATATCCCTAATATTCCTAAAAATTTTAGAGAAAAAATCAGAAAATTAAATAAAAAACTTGGAAATAAAAAATTTTTTTTAAGATTAAAGAAGTTGGATCCTTTGATAAAAAATAAAATAAACCCCTCTGACAGTCAAAGAACGATTAGAGCTTATGAAGTCAAATTATACACTAAAAGATCAATTTATGATTGGTTTAAAAATACAAAAAACATTTATCAGAAAAAGGATTTTTATAAAATCTACATAGATTTTCCAAGAGAGGAACTATTAAAGAGAATAAATATAAGAGTTCAAAAAATGATTAAAAACGGTCTAGTTTCAGAGGTTAAAAGATTTAATAAAATTCGTCTTCATGGAGATAAAATGTCTAAAAAAGCAATTGGTATCAAGGAAGTTAATGAATATCTTCAAAAAAAAATTGAAATTGAGGATGTTATTGAGAAAATATCAATAAAGACAAGGCAATATGCCAAGAGACAAAGGACCTGGGCAAATGGCAATATGCAAGACTGGAAAAAAATGAATCCAAAAGACTTAAATAAGTTTCTAAAAAATTTTTAGATTTCTATCACTTAGTCTTGACCAATTAGCACAACTTCAGCTAGATTGGCCTGATGTCTAAATTATATTCAGGTGCTGAAATCGTTTTTAAATGTCTTGAGGATCAAGACGTTCAATATATTTTTGGCTATCCTGGAGGTGCAGTTCTACCTATTTATGATGAGTTAAAAAATCATTCTTCTATTAAACATATATTAGTGAGACATGAACAAGGTGCAGGTCATGCTGCTGAAGGTTATGCACGATCATCAGGAAAGCCTGGGGTAGTATTAGTTACTTCAGGACCAGGAGCTACAAATGTTGTTACTGCATTAACAGATGCTTACATGGATTCAGTTCCATTAGTTTGTATTTCTGGTCAAGTTCCAACTCACTTGATTGGCACTGATGCTTTCCAAGAATGTGATACCACTGGTATCACACGACCATGCACCAAACATAATTGGCTTGTAAAAGATATAAAAGATTTATCAAAAATTATTCATAAAGCATTTGAAGTAGCAACAACTGGAAGGCCAGGACCAGTTTTAATTGATATTCCAAAAGATATTCAATTTGCTAAAACAAATTATTCTCAACCAAAAAAAGAAAAAAAGGTTAATGGTAAGTCTCACAATAAATTTACTGACAATGAAATAAATGAATTAATTAGTTTAATATCAAAAGCAAAAAAACCAGTCGTTTATACTGGTGGCGGTGTTATCAACTCTGGACCAAAAGCAAGTGAGTCATTAAGAGAATTTGTAAGATCAATTGGATTTCCAATTACATCAACCTTACAAGGATTAGGAGCATTTCCAGGAGATGACAATCAATTTATTGGAATGCTTGGAATGCACGGTACTTATGAAGCGAATAATGCTATGCACGATTGTGATTTATTAATTAATATAGGAGCAAGATTTGATGATAGGATAACTGGAAAGATAGATGAATTTTCTCCTAAGTCAAAAAAAGTTCATATAGATATTGATCCTTCATCGATTAATAAAATTATAAAAGTAGATTTATCAATAGTTGGTGATGTTGATGAGGTTTTAAAAGCTATAATTAAAAAAATTAACAAAAAGCAAAATGGTTTAAAAGACTCAAATAAAGAAAAAATATCAAAATGGTGGGAACAAATTCAAAAATGGAGAACCAAAAACTCTCTAGGTTTTGTTAATAGCGATAAAACTATAAAACCACAACATGCTGTCCAAAGATTATATGAATTAACAAAAAACCAAGATACATTTATAACCACTGAAGTGGGACAACATCAAATGTGGGCTGCTCAACATTATAAATTTAATAAACCTAATAGATGGATGACTTCAGGAGGGCTTGGCACAATGGGTTATGGACTACCAGCAGCTGTTGGGGTGCAAATTGCACACCCAGATAAACTTGTAATTGACATAGCTGGTGAAGCATCAGTTCTAATGACAATGCAAGAAATGTCTACTGCAGTACAATATAATTTACCAATTAAAATTTTTGTTTTAAATAATCAATATATGGGGATGGTAAGACAATGGCAGGAACTACTTCATGAAAAAAATTACTCAGAAAGTTATTCTGAGGCTTTACCTGATTTTGTGAAATTAGCTGAAGCATATGGCTGTAAGGGAATAAAAGCAGATAATCCAAGTGATTTAGATAACAAAATTAAAGAAATGATAAGCCATAATGGTCCAGTGATATTTGATTGCCAAGTTGACCCCAATGAAAATTGCTTTCCTATGATACCATCGGGTAAGCCTCATAATCAAATGATATTAGGACCAAATGATAAAGAAGAAAATAAGATTACAGGAAAAGGAAAGTCTTTAGTTTAATGGCAAATCCAAAATCCGCATATAGTATTCCTACAAAAAAAGGTAAATTAGATACACATATCATTGTTATATGGGTAGATAATGAGGCAGGAGTATTAGCTAGAGTAGTTGGATTGTTCTCTGGAAGAGGCTATAATATCGAGTCTCTTGCAGTGGCCGAAGTAGATGCAGCAAAAAATATTTCTAGAATTACTATTGTTACTACGGGAACACCACAAGTAATTGATCAAATAAAACTTCAATTAAAAAAATTAGTTCCTGTTCATAAAGTCGCTGATTTCAAAAGAGAAGATAAGAAAGTAATATTTAAGGAAATGGCTTTACTTAAGGTCGTAGGCAAGAAAAAAAAGATAGAAAAATGCCTTAAAGCTTGTAAAAGCTATAATCCAGTAATATTGGATAAAACTAAACAATCAGTTGTTATTCAAATTACTGCATTAAGAAGAGAAATTGATAAAATGAGTAAAAAGTTAAAACCCCTTGGTTTGACAAGCACCTCTAGAACAGGTGCTATTGCAATGACAAGAGGAGCAGAAATTTTTAAATAAACAAATTGGGAGAAAACTATGAAAATGTTTTATGAAAAAGATACTGATGTAAATCTTATTAAGGATAAAAAAATTGCGATTTTCGGCTATGGAAGCCAGGGTCATGCTCATGCATTGAATTTAAAAGACAGTGGGGTTAAGGAAGTTGTTGTTGCTTTAAGAGAAGGATCTTCAAGTATTCCCAAAGCTGAATCAAAAGGATTAAAGGTGATGAATTTGTCAGATGCAGCTGAATGGGCTGATGTAGTGATGATTTTAACTCCAGATGAATTACAAGCAGAAATTTACAAAAACCATATTGATCAAAGAATAAGACCTGGGACTAGTGTTGCTTTTGCTCACGGTTTGAATGTCCATTACGATTTAATTAAAGCTAGAAAAGATTTAGATGTATTTATGGTAGCACCAAAAGGACCTGGTCACTTGGTAAGAAGTGAGTTTGAGAAAGGCGGTGGAGTTCCCTGTTTATTTGCAGTTCATCAAAATGGCTCAGGAAAAGCAAGAGATCTAGCAATGTCTTATGCCTCTGCTGTAGGTGGAGGAAGATCTGGTATAATTGAAACAACTTTCAAAGATGAAGTAGAAACAGATTTATTCGGTGAACAGACTGTTCTTTGTGGTGGTTTGGTTGAATTGATTAAAAATGGATATGAAACATTAGTGGAAGCAGGATATGAACCTGAAATGGCTTATTTCGAAACTGTTCATGAAGTAAAATTAATTGTTGATTTAATTTATGAGGGCGGAATAGCGAATATGAACTATTCAATCTCAAATACTGCTGAATATGGTGAATATGAATCTGGGCCAAGAATTATTAATAAAGATGAAACAAAAAAAAGAATGAAAGAAGTATTAGAGGATATTCAATCTGGTAAATTTACTAAACAATGGATGAATGAATGTAAAAATGGTCAAAAAAACTTTCTTGCAACTCGTGCTAAATTAGCAGAGCATCCAGTAGAAAAAGTTGGAGCAAATCTAAGAGCAATGATGCCATGGATAAATAAAAAGAAATTAGTCGATAGCGATAAGAAGTAATAAACCTCCATATTGGGCCAAATTTAATGATTTATTTTGCAATCTAAACGATAGGTTGTATATTTCTTTTATAAAAATTTAAGTATGCCAGATAAAGATAAAGTTTTTATTTTTGATACAACTATGAGGGATGGTGAACAGTCACCAGGTGCCTCTATGAGTGTTGAAGAAAAGATTCAAATATCCAGAGTCTTCGATGAAATGGGAATAGACATTATCGAAGCTGGATTTCCAATATCCTCTCCAGGTGACTTTGAGGCTGTAAGCGCAATAAGTAAAAGTCTTAAAAATTCAATTCCATGTGGATTAGCCAGAGCAACAAAAAAAGATATTGATGCATGTAATGAGTCTCTTAAGTTTGCAAAAAAATTTCGTATCCACACTTTTATCTCAACAAGTCCTGTTCACATGAAACATAAACTTAATATGAATAATGAGCAGGTTTTAGGAGCGATAAAAGAGAGCGTTACTTATGCAAGAAATTTTACAGATGATGTAGAATGGTCTTGTGAAGACGGCACTAGAACAGATTTAGATTTTATGTATAAAACTATTGAGCTTGCAATTAATTGTGGTGCTAAAACAATAAATATTCCAGACACTGTTGGTTATTCTATTCCAGAAGAATTTGCAAAGACAATTAAATTGATTAAAAATAATGTTCCCAACATAGATAAAGCAATTATTTCTGCTCATTGTCACAATGATTTAGGACTTGCCGTAGCTAACGCATTGTCTGGATTGTCTGCTGGAGTAAGACAAATTGAATGTACTATAAATGGAATAGGGGAACGGGCAGGAAACGCAGCACTTGAAGAAATAGTAATGGCAATTAAAACTAGAGACGATTTGTTGCCTTATGAGACAGGTATTAAAACTGAATTAATAAGTAAAGCATCCAAGATAGTATCTAATGCCACAGGTTTCCCAGTGCAATTTAATAAGGCAATAGTTGGAAAAAATGCTTTTGCACATGAGTCTGGAATTCATCAAGATGGAATGCTTAAAAATAGAGAAACATATGAAATAATGACCCCCGAAAGCGTTGGTGTAAAAAAAACGTCTCTAGTTATGGGTAAACATTCAGGCCGACATGCATTCAAAGATAAACTTAATGACCTAGGTTATGCAGATGTTACAGATGATGTAGTGCAAGCAGCGTTTGGAAAATTCAAAATTTTAGCAGATAAAAAGAAACATATTTATGATGAAGATATTGTTGCTTTGGTTGATGATAGTTTGATAATTGACAATAAAATTAACGCGATTAATCTTAAATCATTAAAAGTGTTTGCTGGAACAGGGGAACCACAAAGAGCTGATATGACTTTAGATGTATTTGGAGATATAAAAAAAACATCCCAAACTGGCGATGGACCTGTTGATGCAATTTTTAAATGTATAAAGGATCTATATCCTCATGACGTAAAACTATCATTATATCAAGTACATGCTGTAACTGAGGGAACAGATGCCCAAGCTACTGTAAGTGTAAAGATCGAAGAAAATGATAGAACAACCGTTGGTCAATCAGCAGATACTGATACTTTAGTTGCATCTGCAAACGCATATTTAAATGCTTTAAATAAAATGCTCATTAAGAGAGAAAAAAAATCACTTTATAAAGATTTAGAACAAAAAAAGATTAAAGGAGGAGTTTAAATGGGAATGTTTGATAAAATTAAAAATGTTTGGAGTCAAGACATGGCTATTGATCTTGGGACTGCCAACACTTTAGTAGTAGTAAAAGGACAAGGAGTAGTTTTAAATGAGCCATCAGTTGTAGCAATAGTAGATAACGCAGGTAAAAAAAATGTATTAGCCGTAGGAGATGAGGCTAAAACAATGCTTGGTAGAACTCCTGGAAACATTCAAGCCATAAGACCTTTAAGAGATGGTGTGATTGCTGACTTTATAGTAACTGAAGAGATGATAAAGCATTTCATAAAAAAAGTGCACAAAGGTAGTAGTTTTGCTAATCCAAGAATATTAATTTGTGTACCAACTGGCTCTACCCCTGTTGAAAGAAAAGCTATACAAGATAGTGCCCTTGCAGCAGGTGCAAGAAGAGTTCAGCTAATTGAAGAACCCATTGCAGCTGCGATTGGTGCTGGACTTCCTATATCAGAGGCAACAGGATCAATGGTCGTTGATATTGGGGGAGGTACAAGTGAAATAGCCGTAATGTCACTTGGGGGATTGGTTTATTCAAAATCACTTAGAGTTGCTGGAGACGCAATGGACGGTGCAATGGTTAATTACATGAGAAAAGAGTATAATTTAATGATTGGTGATAGCACTGCAGAAAAAATAAAAAAAGAAATTGGTACTGCAATTCCATCTAATAATAATACTTATGCAGTTAAAGGAAGAGATTTAAGGTCTGGAACTCCAAAAGAAGTTAATATAACGGAAGAAGACACCGCAGAAGCATTGAATGGAATTTTAAGAGACATGGTTAATGGAATTAAAGATGCTTTGGAGAGCACACCTCCAGAATTATCTGCAGATTTAGTTGATATGGGTTTGACATTAACTGGTGGAGGTTCACTTCTAAAAAATATAGACAAAAGATTTTCAAAAGAAACTGGATTACCTGTTCACATTGCTGATGATCCATTATCGTGTGTTGCTATAGGAACAGGTAAAGCATTAGAGCAGGAAGAAACATTTTCTACAATGCTTTCTGAATATTAGGAAAAATGAATGTAAGCAGAGACGATTTTGTAATTGCAATAAGATCTGCTTTTTTAAAAAAACAAACTAAACAAAAATTTTCATTATTATCATTAATAATTTTATCTGTTGTAATACTATTTTTGAGTAGTTTCGACTCTAAGATTACAAAAATAACTAGGTCTGGTATTAATGAATTTATATACAGAAGTTCATTTGTATTATCCGCCCCAGAGAAAATCTTAAAAAACTTAAGTTATGAAATTAAAAGTCATTTTAGTGTCTATTCGAATTTAAAAAAAACTGAACAAGAGCTAAACGAATTTAAATCCAAAAAAATTTCTTTGGATATTCTCGAATTTGAAAATCAGAAATTAAGAGAACAACTAGATGACTATCTTGTATCAACTGAAGTTATATATTCTAAAATAATTATTGATAATAAAAGCCAATATCTAAGATCTTTTGTGATTAACAAAGGCTCAAAAGATGGAATCAAACCAGGGATGGTTGTTTTAGACCAACAATATTTAGTGGGTAAAGTAATTGAAGTAAATTTTGGAACTTCAAGAGTTTTATTGATGTCTGATATCAATTCAAATATACCTATTACCATTTCTCCGGGAAATCTTTTAGCTATAGCCACAGGCACAGGTCAAAATCAGGCAAAGGTAAATTTTTTAAAAAAAATACATTTTGATAAAATCACAAATGACTCACTAGTTTATACATCAGGAACTGGAGGGTTAATAAAAAGTGGAGTACCAATTGGAAAGATAGTTGATTTTGATCCAAAAGCTGACGGAGATATTATCATAGAATTTTTTAGTGATTTTTCTCAGCTACAGTATGTGTCTGTAACTGCCTTTAATAAAATAACTGACCTTGAAAATGAAGCATCTTCAGCAGAAAGCAATGAATTATTAACTGGTCCTGCATTAAAAAATAAACTTGAACTTTTATTGCAAGAAAAAGAAATTAACGATCAGATTACTAATAAAATTAAGTTTGAAAATGAAAATTTGAAAAATCAATTATCGAAAATTCAAATTGAATTGATATCTAAACAGAAAAAGATTGAGGCACAAAAAGAAAAAATCGAATCTCATAATATTGATAATGAAGAATTAAATTTTTTAAGATTAAATCTAGAATTTGGTGAAAAGTGTAGAAAAAAGGCCTTTTTAAAAAAAGGATTTAAAACTGGGTCACCTGAATATAAGCAATGTGTGTTAAAAAAAGGAAGATTATAAAATGAGTTCTTTGAAAGATAATAGTTTTTTAAAAAAAATTTTACAGCTCTTTCCAATAATAATTCTGTTCATTGCAGTTTTTAATGAATTTGATGCTAACTATTTTGGAATTCCTTTTTTATCGTTTAATTTTGCGTTTATCTTAATTTTTTTTTGGACTTTAAAAAAAATTGAAAATTTTGGATATGGTTTAATTTTCGTTGCAGGTATTATTAATGATGTTGTAACTGGTGCTCCAATTGGTCTAAGTAGTTTTTGTTACATGCTTATCTGTGTAGCAACGTCCTATTTTAGAAGTATTACATTAAGGCCAAATATTACAAAAGATTGGATATTTTTTTTAGTCACCATCTCATGTGTAAATTCAATTTACTATATAATTTTATCTTATTTTTTTAATATAGATATTGATTATAGATTTTTACTAACAAATAATTTTGCGACTTTTTTGATATTTTTTCTATTTTATTTAGTTTTCGATATTTATTATAAAAAATTTTTTGGTAAGTCTGATGTTTGATGTAAGTGATAATGTTCAAAAAATTAATTTAATAAACAGAAGATTGTTTATAATAACAGCCGCAAAAATTATAGTTTTTTTTGGTTTATCATCAAGATTATTTTCTCTTCAAGTAAAGCAAAATAATAAATATTTAACTTTGTCCGATAAAAACAGAATTAGAGAATGGAAACTACACCCTGTAAGAGGTGAATTTAAAGATTATTATGGAAATGTCATCGCTGGAAACAATGAAGTTTATCAACTACACGTAATACCTGAACAGGTTGAGGATTTCAGATATATTGCTCTAAGACTTAAGAATATATTAAATCTTTCTGAAAAAGAGTTTCAAAAAATTTTTAAAAAGAAAAAAGAAATTAAATCTTGGGAAACAATTGTAGTCTCAGATAATTTAAGTTGGGAGCAATTTTCTAGAGTTAATAATTATTTACATGATCTAGTAGGGGTAAAAACAGTTTTATCAATTTCAAGAATTTATCCATTTAATGAAAATTATACTCATGTACTTGGATATGTAAGTCAAGCTAACGAAAAAGATATAATCAATAATGAGTTTATAAAAGAAAAATTTGTGCCTGGAATTAGAGTTGGAAAGACTGGTTTAGAGAAAGCATTTGAAAACACATTACTTGGAGAAAATGATATTCAAAGATTTGAAGTAAACGCTTACGGTAGAAAAATTAGTCAATTAGAATATCAAAAAGGAGAAAAAGGAAAAACATTACGCTTAACTATTGATACTGAAGTTCAAAAATTAGCGAATGAATTGCTTAAAGATCAAGCTGGCTCTATATGTGTTATGGATATTTATTCAGGGGATGTAATAGCAATGCACTCATCCCCATCATTTGATCCAAATCTATTTGTATTTGGTATAAGTAAAGACGATTGGCAACTAATTCGAAATGATCCAATGAAGCCTTTAGTTAATAAGACATTACAAGGAAATTATTCTCCAGGATCAACAATAAAACCTATTGTTGCATTATCAGCTTTAGAGAATGGAATTATAAATACTAATTTTACAATTAATTGTCGAGGGCACAAACATCCATTAGAACTATATGGACAAACCTATCATTGTTGGAAAAAAGAAGGTCATGGATTTATGAATTTAAGAAATGCAATGAAGCAATCCTGCGATATATATTTTTACGAAATAGCTCGTAAACTAGGAGTAGACAAGCTAAGTGAAACAGCCAAGAAATTTGGTCTTGGAAA
Organism: uncultured Pelagibacteraceae bacterium; assembly: GCA_902627645.1. GTDB lineage: Bacteria > Pseudomonadota > Alphaproteobacteria > Pelagibacterales > Pelagibacteraceae > Pelagibacter. The sequence continues at coordinate 45,224 of CACOJX010000004.1, forward strand.
AGAAGTTTTTGGAGATTTATTTAGCATAGAAAAAAAAGGATTAATTCCAAATACTCAGTGGAAAAAAAATGCGTTAGGTCAAGGATGGTTATTAGGAGAAACAGTAATAACTGGAATTGGTCAAGGTTACATTCAAACAACACCTATACAATTGTGCTTAATGATAGCTCAAATTGGTAATGGAGGTCATAAAATTTACCCAAAAATTGTTGTTAATGAGAAAGATCATATAGCTCCACCTGATAAATTTATGCCATTATTTGTAAATTCTAAAAATATCAAAATTGTTCAAGATGCAATGTTCGCTTCAACTAATGAGGTAAGAGGAACTTCTTATAAATCTAGAATTGATGATAAAAAATACCAATTTGCCGGCAAAACTGGAACAGCGCAAGTAAAGAAAATTACTGAAAAAGATCGTGAGTTAGATTTAAAAACTTTTGAAATTCCTTATGAAGAAAGAGACCATGCTCTTTACGTTGCATATGGTCCCTATAAAAATCCAAGATATGCAACAAGCATAATTGTTGAACACGGTGGTTCAGGAAGCTCAACTGCAGCTCCTATGGCAAAAAAACTTTTTAAATTAATTATCGACAGACATGCGTTACGAGAAACGATAAAAGAAAATAAATATTGGGATATATAAAATGTTACAAAGTAAATTCTCACATAGTTTAACTCTTTTCCAAAAGATTAAAAATTATGATTTTATCTTATTAATGAGCATATTAATTCTGGGAATAATAAGTATTTTTACAATGTATTCGACTGATGGTGGAGAAGTACTATTCCATACAAAAAGTCATTTTATTAAATTTGCAATTTTTTTTCCCATGATGATCATTCTTTCATTCATAAATATAAAGTATTGGCATGCTGGAAGTTATTTGTTTTATTTGATTATTTTGAGTTTGCTAATATGGGTTTCGTTGTACGGAGTAAAAGCATCAGGATCTAGAAGGTGGATAGATTTATATTTTTTAAATCTCCAGCCATCTGAATTAATGAAAATTGCAGTTATTCTTTGTCTAGCAAAATTTTTTCACAGAATAAGAACAAGTAACACTAATGCTTTTTCATCAATATTAATTTCAGTTACAATAATTATTGTTCCAACAATCTTAGTTATAACTCAGCCTGATTTAGGAACCTCAATTTTGATTTCCTTTTCTGGTCTAATTATTTTATGGTTTTCTGGTCTAAAAATTAAATATTTCATTTATTCTTTTTTAATATTTATAACATCGCTACCATTTGTAATTTCTTTTTTAAAACCATATCAAAAATTAAGAATATTAACTTTTTTAAATCCAGAAAAAGACCCACTAGGTTCTGGTTATCAAATTATTCAATCTAAAATTGCTGTTGGTTCTGGGGGACTCACAGGCAAAGGTTTTCTTAAAGGGACCCAAAGCTATTTAGATTTTTTACCAGAGAAGCATACTGATTTTATATTTACCTTATTTTCCGAAGAATTTGGATTTGTCGGTTCAATGCTTTTGTTAATATTATATTCAATAATTATATATAGAATAATACGCACTGGCTTGATTTCGAGAAGTTTTTTTTCTAGACTTTTTTGCTTCGGTTTTTCTTTTGCAATTTTTCTTTATGTTGCAACTAATATGTCAATGGTATTGGGTCTTCTGCCGATAGTTGGTTCTCCACTCCCGGTAATGTCTTATGGAGGTTCATCCTTACTTGCAACTATGATTGGTTTTTCTATAGTCTTAAGCGCAAGTATAAATCATAATCAGAATATTTCATAAGATTGTATAATTTGTCGCTGCAATTTAAATTCTAATGACTGTATATTTTATTTATGAATAATTCTTTGAAAATTGGAATAGTAGGTGCCGGCATACAAGGAATTTCGAACGCTTTATTTCTTCAAAAAAAAGGTTTTGACGTAACAGTTTTTGATCGCGAGCAACCCGGTAGTCATGTAGCCTCTTATGGCAATGCTGGCCACTTTTCTCCTTATGCATCGCTATCATTAAATAGAACAGATATTCTTGCGGATGTTCCAGCCATGTTACTAAGTTCAACTGGACCTTTGGCACTAAAATGGAATTATGCACCTAAGATGATACCTTGGTTTATTAAATTTATTCTAAATACTACCAAAAAAAAAATGATGCATACAGCAAGAAATATGCATCAAATTTTAGATTTAGCTTTACCAGCATATGATGAATTGTTTGATGAAATTGACATAGAAGGGTTAGTTGAAAATAAAGGAATTCTTTATATTTGGAATAAAAAAGATTTAAAAAGCAGAGAGTTAGAAATAAGTGTAAGAAATGAGCTGGGGGTCAAACAACAGTTAGTAAGTAAAAATGAAATTCATGACTTAGAACCAAACATAAAACCATTTTATCATGGAGGTGTTTATTATCCATATGCAAGACATGCAAGGAACCCAAAAAAAATTTTGTTAAAGCTTTTTGAATTATTTTTAAAAAAAGGGGGAAAATTCAAAAAATTAGATATTAAAAAGGTAGAATTTAATAATGATCTTCCTATTCTTAAAACTGACTCGGATGCGTATTCATTTGATAAAATTGTTATTGCCTGTGGGGCTTTCTCAAAGAAATTAACAGACAATTTAGGAGAAAAAATTCCACTTGATACTGAAAGGGGATACCACGTACATTTCAAAGATTGCGATCATCTTTTAAATAGACCAGTAATTTTTTCAAACAGAGGATTTGGAATTACACCTATGGAACAAGGGTTAAGAGTAGTTGGAACAGTTGAGTTCGGTGGTTTAGATAATCCTCTTTCAAAATCTAGAATTAAAAATTTGATTAATAATGCAAAATACATGTTAGGCGATTTGCCAGCCCACGAGGATGAATGGTTAGGGTTTAGACCAACCTTGCCTGACTTTCTACCTGTGATGGGTCCTTCTAAAAAATATAAAAACGTATTCTATTGTTTTGGTCATCATCATTTAGGATGGACATTGGGCCCGATTTCTGGAAAGATTGTTTCTGGAATGATAGCTAAAGAAAACACTAATTTAGATTTAGATCCTTATAGCTCGAATAGATTCAATTAATTTATGCAAAACATTAAAGCATATATAATGCTGGTTTGTGCATCATTATTTTGGGCTGGAAATTTTATGATTGGAAAATATGCTTTTTTGTCTGAGATTCCTCCTTTATCTTTGGTATTTTATCGTTGGTCTCTTGTTTGGATTATTTTATTACCCTTTACATATAAAGAATTAATTAAATATAAAGATACTATTATAAATAATTTACCATTATTATTTTTTTTAGGATTAACAAGCGTTGGTTTATTTAATTCATTTACATATTTATCGCTTATTCATACACAGGTAATTAATGCATCTCTTTTTAATACTGCTATCCCTGCAATAATAATTTTACTTTGCTTTTTATTTAAGATTGAAAAAACTAATAAATACCAAATTTTAGGTCTTATTATTTCTGTTTGTGGAATTTTAGCAATTATTACTCAATTAAGACTAAATATTTTACTCTCACTTAATTTTAATAAAGGTGATTTAATTATGATAGGAGGTGTTCTCACCTGGGGTATTTATTCGACTCTTTTGAAGAAAAAACAATTTACTCTTCCACTATTAACTTTAGTACATGTTATTTGTACGCTAGGTTTGATAAGTGTTTTTCCCCAATTTTTATATGAATTCTCTAATGGACAGATAATTAATTTTGATACTAATTTAGTTTATACTTTAATATTTTTGGCTATCTTTCCAAGTATAGGATCTTACTATTGTTGGGCTGGAGCTGTATCTATCATCGGTGCAAATAGAGCAGGAATATCATTGTCTCTAATACCTTTGTTTAGCTCAATAATGGCTATAGCAATTTACGACGAAGTATTTCAATTTTTTCATTTTATTGGAGCAATTTTAATTATATTAGGTTTATTTTTATCAAATAAGGAAATTAAAAATGCTTAAAGTTGCTATACTTGACGATTATCAAAATATCTCACAACAATTTGTTGATATAGAAAAATTATCAGGAAAATATGAATTTAAGATTTTCAGTAAACCTTTTGAAGATGAAGCTGAGACAATAGAGCAATTATCAGATTTCGAGGCACTATTATTAATGAGAGAAAGAACTCCTATTACAAAAAATTTATTAGACAATTTACCAAAACTTAAGTTTATAATAACAAGTGGATTAAGAAATAAGTCAATTGATTTAGAAATTACAAAAAAAAGAAAAATTATTGTTTGTGGAACTGAAAGTAATATTAATCCAACTCCAGAATTAACTTGGGCTTTAATCTTAGGTTTAGCCAGAAACTTAAAAGAAGAGATTGATAATATGTTTCAAGGTTATTGGCAAACTTCTATTGGTATAGAGCTTAAAGACAAAATCTTGGGTTTAATTGGCTTGGGTCGTGTTGGCTCTCAAGTTGCAAAAATTGGAAAAGCTTTTGGAATGCAGGTAATGGCTTGGAGTGAGAATCTTGATTTAAATACATGTAAAGAATTAGATGTACTACCTTGCAGTAAAGACGATTTGGTTAAAAATTCTGACTTTATATCTATTCATGTTCAAGGGGGAGAAAGATATAAGGACTGCATTACTTTAAAGGAAATGGACAAAATGAAAAAAACTGCTTTTTTAATAAATACATCAAGGGGACCTATTGTAAATGAGGAAGACCTTATAATTGCCCTGTCAACAAATGTAATAGCTGGAGCCGGAATAGATGTTTATGAAAAAGAGCCTCTGCCAGAAAATAACAAACTGAGATTTTTACCTAATGCTTTATTAACACCTCATATTGGATATGTAACGGCAGAAAATTACAGTATTTATTATACTCAAATGATTGAAGCCTTAGAGGCTTGTGTAAATGGAAAACCAATACGGCTAATAGAATAAAATGGATTTACCTGTTGTTAATCATGAAGATTACTTTGCGAAAATTGGTGATGATCATAAATTTCCAATAAATAAATTTGGAGAACTAGCAAATTATTTATTAAAAGAAAAAATAGTAGAAAAGTTTCATAAACCATACCCATGTTCAGATGAAACACTTAAAAGAGCTCATTCAGAAAATTACATCAAGAATGTAAAAGAAAAAACTTTAGATGAAAAAGCAGTAAAAAAAATTGGCTTTCCTTTGGTTGATAGTGTTGTTCAAAGATCTTTAGTTGCCACTGGAGGAACAGTTTTAGCTTCCAAACTAGCAATAAATTATGGTATTTCCTGTAATACTGCTGGAGGTAGTCATCATGCAAATTTTGATGGTGGTGCAGGTTTCTGTGTATTTAATGATGTAGCTGTTGCTGCTCATTATTTACTAAATAGGGGATTAGCAGGACGAATTTTAATTGTTGATTTAGACGTCCATCAAGGCAATGGAAATTCTGAGATATTTAAAAATAATAAAAATGTATTTACTTTTAGTATGCACTCAAAATCAAATTACCCAGCCAAAAAGTCAACAAGCGATTTAGATATTGAACTTGATGATAATATGGAAGACAAAGAATATATAAAATTGCTAAAGTTTTATTTAAATCAATTAAATGAAGAGAATTTTGATTATGTTTTTTATATAGCAGGTGTTGATATACATTATAATGATCGCCTAGGTAAACTCAAAATTTCAGACGAAGGTATAAGAGAAAGAGATGAATTGGTTACTGAAAATTTTTTTTCGAAAGGAGTTCCCATTTGTGGTGTTCTTGGAGGTGGATATAACAAAGATTTTGATAAACTAGTTGAATTGCACTCAATTTTACATAAATCATGTGCTAAATTATTATAATTAATGAATAAAAAAAATTCAAATCTAACAGCTCAACAAAAATTGGTAATGTTTGAAGATGGAACTGAACCTCCAGGCTCGAGTGAATTAAATAATGAAAAAAGAGAAGGGAGTTATCACTGTGCAAATTGTGGGATTAAATTATTTGAATCTGAAACAAAATATGAAAGTGGTTCTGGTTGGCCATCTTTTTTTGAATCATTACCGGAAGTTTTTAAAACAAAAACAGACTCCCTCTTAGGTTATGATCGTACCGAATACCATTGTAAAAATTGCAACGCACATCATGGTCATATCTTTGATGATGGACCACAACCAACAGGTAAAAGATATTGCAACAATGGAATTTGTTTAGTTTTTAAACCCAAACAATAATGATTATAAAATATATTAGTTTTTTAATTGGAATAATTTGGTCTTATTCAATTATAAAAACTCAATCTGTTTTTAGCAAGAAAGCGGGTGTTATTTTTAAAATTTTTATTACAAAAGTTTCTTGGTTTACTTTGGTTGCAGCTTGTTATTTTGGATACAAGAATTTTGCTATTAAATATACAGTAATCGGTATTCTGATTGGTGTTGTAATTGTAAATATTGGATTTTATTTTTCAAAAAAATTGATTTATCAAAAATTTAGTGAAAAACAAATTCTAGTATCTAAATCTTTCTTCGAATATACTTTAATTTTCTGGGTGATTTATTATATTTTATTTTAAAAGTTCTTGTAATTTATTTTCTCTTTCTAAAGCTCTTACTTCGTCGTATCCACCAATGTGTTGATCATCAAAAAATATTTGTGGTATTGTTCTTTTCCCGTTTGCTTTATGAATCATTTCATCCATTGCACCGTCTACCTTTGAAATGTTGATTTCATTATATGTAGCATTGTTTCTTGTTAATAATCTTTTGGCTGCTTCACAATAATTACACATTGGTCCTGTATAAATTGTAATTTTTTTCATGGAATTATAAATAATAATTTTTTTTTATTTTACTAGATATTTCTTTTCGTGAATATTCAAATTTTTTTCTATGTTTTATGCTTTTTTCATGAACTCTTTTTCTCCATAATTTAAATGAAGATGGTTTAAGAGATTTTCTCATAATTTTTATAACATCAGGCTCAGAATATCCGGTTCTTTGTTTTATTTCCTCAAATGTAATCCTGTCTGCCCAAGCCGCCCATATGACCCAATCTGGACTTTCAACATTTGGCTCTGGATTTTTGACCCGAGTAACAGGCCTGTGACCTTTTTTTCTCATAAATCCTTTATATTTGAATAAAATCTATAATGCATTTTTTTTTAGATGTGATAGTATGGTTTAGATAGTCCTTTTTAGCCATCTTTAGCTCCCGGTTTTAGAGGACTATCTTAGACTTAAAATTCTTTAAACTTCAGCAAATCTTTTTTGAAAATAATTTCCAAAAACTAAAAGGATATCTCTAGCCTTTATTCTAGAAAATTTTTAATGACTTCTCCCTAAAAATAGATGTTATCTTTAATAAATTTATGACTTTTTATTTATAGAATCCTCTTGTTTTGTAATGCTTATTGAATGATTTATACTTAGTTCTATAAAGATTTTTTTTAAAAGTGTGATATTTTTACAACATTAAAATAGCTTGTTTTGTTTGATTTTGATCACTTAATTAAAAGTTGAAAAATAATTATTTAATTTTTTTAATAAAATGTGCTAATAACCGGGCTTATTATAACTAAATAATAATTTATTAATTAATATAACGAAGTAGGGAAACATGAAAAAATATATACTAATTTTATCTACTTTCTTTGGGCTAATAGTTGCACCAACAGTTTCAAATGCTTTTACAGTTGGAATATCGTTGTCAGACAACTCACTTGATACAGCCGGTAAAGAGGACGTAGATAGCAATGGCACAATTGATGCCACAAAAAATGTTACGGACGATTTTAAAATTGGATCGATATTTATAGAAAACACTGCTGTAGCTGCAAATGGAAGATTTGGAGTTACATTAGGTCTTGACCTAATTCCTTTTGATGCTGACATCGATAAAAGATCGATCTCACAGGAAGCATCTGGTGCAGCAGCTGGTGGAAAATCACCACAATCTTCAGGTACTAACTCAGTTGAAGGTACAGTTGAAAAACATATGACATTATACGTACAGCCAGGAGTAATGGTTGGAGGTTCAATGGTTTATGTAACAGGTGGTATTGTTAGAGCTGACATAAATGGTAGATCTACATCACTATCTCATACTGATATTAACGAAACAAAAGATTTAGATGGTACAAAAATCGGAGTTGGTATTAAGAGAGAATTAGATAATGGTTTTGTAGTAAAATTAGATTACGCTGAAACGTCTTATGATACTGTTACTTTTACAACAAGTAATAATACGAAGGCTACAGCTGACTTAGATAATACTGCTATAGCATTATCAATAGGAAGATCATTTTAGTTATAAATTATATTTAATTAATAAATTTAAAAACCCCTAATGAAAATTAGGGGTTTTTTTTTGTCTTAATCTTATATAATCTATTAATGAAACTAGGATTTATTGGTACAGGTAAAATAGCATCATCAGTCATTATTGGAATATGTAATTCTAAAATAAGATACGAACAAATTATAATATCCCGTAGGAATAAAAAAATATCAAAAAAGTTAAATAAAAGATTTAAAAAAATTCTAATCGCAAAGAATAATCAAGAAATAATTAATAAATCTAATTGGGTTTTCTTATCAGTCACACCAAAAGTAGGAGAGAAAATAATTAAAGATTTAAAATTTAAAGCTAATCAAACAATTATAAGCTTTATTTCCACAATCAATTTAAGACAATTAAAAAAAATGATTAAAGTAAAATCAAAAATTGTGAGAGCAATACCCCTTCCCCCTATATCTTTAAAAAAAGGGCCAGTACCTATTTGCCCACCAAATAAAAAAGTAAAAAAGTTTTTCGATCAAATCGGGTCTACAATCGAAATTAGAAATGAAAAATTATCAATTAATTTTTGGGCAATATCAGGAATGATGGCTTCATATTATGAAATATTAAAAGTAATAAGTAATTGGTTAGTAAAAAAAGGTATTAAAAGATTAGATGCACAAAAATATATTACCTCATTATTTTTAGCTTTATCTGAAGATGCGGTAGTCAATTCAAAAAAAGAATTAAAATTTTTAGTAAAAGATTCTCAAACACCCAAAGGTTTAAATGAACAAGGTTTAAATGAGATGAGTAATAAGAATGTTTATAAATCTCTAATAAATACTTTAAATAGTATTCATAAAAGACTTAACAAATAATTAATGTCTGAAAATATTTTAGAAATTAATAATTTATCAAAATATTTTGGAGGACTAGCTGCAGTATCAGATTGTTCTCTTAAAGTTAAAAAAGGAACTATCACAGGTATTATTGGACCCAATGGATCTGGTAAAACCACCTTATTTAATCTTATTGCAGGAAATTTAAAATCTTCTGCTGGAAGTGTTATGTTTAATAATGAAAATATTACTGATGTTCCATCCTATGAATTATTTTCAAAAGGATTACTTAGAACTTTTCAAATAGCCCATGAATTTACAAATTTATCAGTATTAGAAAACTTAATGATGGTTCCAGGAAATCAATCTGGAGAAAAATTAATGAATGCTTTATTAAAACCCTCATTGGTTGCAAAAGAAGAAAATCAAATTAAAGAAAAAGCTATGGAAGTTGTAGATTTTCTTAATTTAAGCCACTTAAAAAATGAACTTGCAGGAAATTTATCAGGAGGCCAGAAAAAATTATTGGAACTTGGTAGAACGATGATGGTAGATGCTAAATTAGTTTTATTGGATGAAGTAGGTGCTGGTGTAAATAGAACCTTACTAAAAGATCTAGGAACAGCTATTGAAAAACTCAATAAAGAAAAAGGTTATACTTTTTGCATGATTGAACATGATATGGATTTTATTGGAAGACTATGTGATCCAGTAATTGTTATGGCTGAGGGATCAGTTCTTTTTGAAGGTTCTGTTGAAGATGCAAAGAAAGATGAAAAAGTAATTGAAAGTTATTTGGGTAGAGGCTCAAAATTAAAAGATAATTAATTATGGCATTTTTTGAGGGTAATAACATGACAGGTGGATATGGAAATGGTCCAGATATAATTAATTCATGTTCTGTCAATGTTGAAAAAGGAGAAATAGTCTCAATCCTTGGACCTAATGGAGCTGGAAAGTCTACAGCAATGAAGGCAATGCTAGGTTTACTAAATCTTAAATCAGGATCTGTAATAATTAATGGAAAAGATATTTCAAATCTTTCTCCTCAAGATCGAGTGAAAGAAGGAATTTCGTTTGTGCCTCAAACTAAAAATGTTTTTGCAGGTATGACTGTTGAAGAAAATTTAGAAATGGGAGCTTTTTTAATTAATAGTGACTACAAAACAGTCATAGATGAAATTTATGATTTATTTCCAATTCTTAATGAAAAAAGAAATCAGTTAGTTGGAGAGTTATCTGGAGGACAAAGACAGCAGGTTGCTCTTGGTAGAGCATTAATGATTAAACCCTCGGTTCTAATGTTGGATGAACCAACTGCAGGTGTTTCACCAATAGTGATGGATGAATTATTTGATCATATAGTAAAAGTTAAAAGAACTAATGTTGCAATCTTGATGGTTGAACAAAATGCAAAACAGGCATTAAGTATTTCTGACAGAGGTTATGTCTTAGTTACAGGTGAAAATCGTTACTCTGGAACTGGAAATGAATTGTTAAATGATCCAAGAGTAAGAAGCTCTTTTTTAGGTGGTTAGTATGGATTTCTTAAATGCAATTATTCTTTTATTAAATTATATTTTTGTTCCAGCTCTTGCATACGGATCTCAATTAGCTTTAGGTGCAATTTTTGTAACTTTGATTTATGGGATTTTAAGATTTGCTAACTTTGCAACAGGAGACATGATGTCTTTTGGAACCATGTTTACAATTTTGTTTACTTGGTATTTTCAATCAGTTGGTATTGGTCTTGGAGTATTACCTACTGCTCTTTTAGCTATTCCGTTTGCAGTAATTTTTATGGTAGGTTACATGCTTTTGATAGATAAATTTGTTTTTAAATATTACAGGATAAATAAAAGTCCTCCAGTTCAATTAGCTATGGTTAGTATTGGCGTGATGTTTGTAACTCAAGCAGTAGTTAGAATAATAATAGGACCTTCTGATAGAAGATTTTTTGATGGCGAAAAGTTTTTAATTAGAGCTGGGGAATTTAAAGATATGACTGGTTTGAGCGAAGGGTTAGCTATAAAATCAACTCAAGTTATTACAATTTTAGTTACAGTAATTCTTGTTTCTACTCTTTTTTGGTTTTTAAACAAAACTAAAACTGGAAAAAGTATGCGAGCTTATTCTGATAATGAGGATTTGGCATTACTTTCTGGGATTGATCCAAAAAAAATAGTGATGATAACCTGGATTATAGCTGGAATTTTAGCAACAATTGGAGGTGCGCTTTACGGTTTAGATAAAAGTTTCAAACCATTCACATATTTTAATAATATGCTTCCAATATTTGCTGCTGCTATCGTTGGCGGAATCGGAAATCCTTTTGGTGCTTTTTTGGGAGGCTATGTAATAGCTTTTTCAGAAATACTTCTAACTTATGCTTATAAGAAATTTTTTATGTATGTTTTGCCAGAAAGCATGGAACCAGATGGCTTAGTTCAATTACTTTCAACTGATTATAAATTTGCAGTATCATTTTCTATATTGGTAATTGTATTGCTATATCGTCCTTCTGGAATATTTAAAGGGAAGGTTCTGTGAGAAAAAATTTAAACGTAATTGCTGCTTACAGTATAATGATGGGACTAATAATCCTTGTAGGAATATTTCAATCTTGGAATATTGCTCTATCAATATTTAATCTTTGCTTAATCTCAGCGGTCATGACAATGGGTGCAAATATTCAATGGGGTTATGCTGGTCTTATTAACTTTGGAATAATGGGTTACACGGCATTGGGTGGTTTAGCGGCAGTTTTAATTTCCGTTAATCCAGTTCAAGAAGCTTGGAGTGCAGGTGGTTTGAATATTTTATTTAGTCTATTCCTTATTATAGGAATGGTATTAGCAGTTAGATATGTTTTGAAGAAATACGAAAAATCGAAAACAAGAACTTATATTATTGCTACAATTATCATTTTAGGAATAATCTTAATAAGATTTGTCTCTGAGCCCGGAATAGAAGCAATCGAAGAAGTAGATCCTGCAAAAACTGGTTTCTTAGGAGGCTTTGGTTTACCAATTATTTTTTCTTGGATAGTAGGTGCTTTATTCGCTGGCGGATTAGCATTTGTAATAGGTAAAGTAGCCTTAGGTTTAAGAGCTGATTACTTAGCGATAGCTACACTGCTGATATCAGAAATTGTCATTGCAATTATAAAACATGAAGATTGGCTGACAAGAGGAGTTAAAAATGTAATCGGATTAAAACGTCCTGCACCTTATGAAGTAAATTTACAACAAACAGATTGGTTCATTAATTTAGTAGAAAAATTTAATTCAAGTAAATTGAATTTAATTTCAGACTTTGCTGAAAGGCAAGCTGCTCTAAACCAATTTGTAATTGAAGGATCTTCAATTTTTGTAAAACTTTGTTATTCAGGTTTATTTTTAGTTGTTGTAATCATTCTTTTAATTTTAACCCAAAAAGCTCTTTATTCACCATGGGGAAGAATGATGAGGGCAATTAGAGATAACGAAGAAGCTGCGAATGCTATGGGAAAAAATGTAGTCAAACAGCACCTATTAATTTTTGTTTTAGGTTCAGCAATAGTAGGTATAGCAGGCGCGATGTTAGTAACTCAAGATGGGTTATTTACACCTGGAAGTTATAGACCAATGAGATATACTTTTTTGATTTGGGTAATGGTTATTGTTGGTGGAAGTGGAAATAATTTTGGTGCAATTCTTGGTGGATTTGTAGTTTGGTTTTTATGGATCGAGTCTGCACCAATTGGATTATATTTAGTTAATTTAACTACATCAGGTTTAGATGATACTCATTTCTTGAAAGTTCATTTAATTGAAAGTGTTCCTTATTTTAGATTTTTAATGATGGGCGCAGGTTTATTATTAATTATGAGATACAGACCAAAAGGTATACTTCCTGAAAAAATAGAAATAAAATAAAAAAATATGAAATATATTATTACAGGCGCTGCAATAGCTTGGGCTTTATATATGGCAGATAAGTATTTATTTTTTTAAAAAAAACCCCCAACATCAAAGATGTTAGGGGTTTAATTCTTTAAAGATTAAAAATTATCTTTGTTTTTTAGTTTTGAATTTTCCGCCTTTAACTTCCTGTTCTAAGAAAGAACCTTCAGCTTCACCGACGCTAGTAAAAGTAACTCCAGTTGCACCTTCGTAGTCAACTTTCTTACCTTTTGCTAATAAATCTAAACCTTTTTTAAGCTCACCTGGATAAATTTTTGTTCCAGGACCGTTAGCAACATCCATTACATTTTTTGCAATTGATCCTCTATCAGCTGAATTACCTGCTTGCATTGCTAAAACAATTAATGCTGCAGCATCATAAGACTCACCTGTATAAGGACCTGAACTATCAATACCAGCAGCTTTTGCTACACCAGCAAAAACACCAGCACCTTTTCCAGTTGAACCAGGCATTGAACCAAAAGATTTTCTTAGATCTTTTCCAAATGCATCAACCAATGATTGACCGATCATACCATCAGATAAAATAAATTTATCAAATGCACCAGAGTCTAAAGATGCTTGGATAATGCCTTTTCCACCTTGGTCTAAGTAACCAATAACAGCTACTGCATCACCACCTGCTGAGGCAAGTGTCGCTACTTCAGAAGAATAGTCTGCTTTTCCATCTTCGTGAGCGTTAACAGTTGTTACCTTAATACCATGAGCCTCAACAGCTGCTTTGTAAACATCTGCTAAACCTTTTCCATAGTCATTATTAGTATATGTTATTGCAACACTTTTAACTTTTCTGTCTTTAGTAATATCAGCTAAAATTTGACCACCTCTTGCATCTGATGGGGCAGTTCTAAAAAAATACCCTTTGTCATCAAGAGTTGTTAAACCCGGTGATGTTGCCGATGGTGATATCATAACCACACCATTTGGCACAGCAACATTTGAAGCTATTGCTCCAGTTACACCTGAACAGTCTGCACCCATAATAGCCGCAACTCCTTGTGCAATCACTCCTTCTGCAGCTGCAGTTGCCGCTGCTGAGTCTACGCATGTTGAGTCTGCTCTAATTACTTCAATATTTTTTCCACCTAATAGCGAGCCAGAGTCCGATGCTTCTTTGAAAGCAAGCTCAGCTGAAGCAGCCATAGCAGGTGTTAGAGATTCAATAGGACCAGTAAATCCTAAAATAATTCCCATTTTTATTCCATGTCCATCCGCAGATACGTTTGATGTAAAAGAAAACACAAACATAAATGCAGCAATAAATAGTTTTTTCATTATTTTCCTTTGTTTGTTAACAATTTATAAAAGACTGATTTAATTATGATTAATTAAATTTTTCAATGGGTAAATTATCTTATTTTATGAAGTAAATAGACTGAACCTATAACAATAATTCCGCCCAATACGAACAAAACAGTTGGTACTTCACCAAATATTAAAAAACTCAAAGCTATCCCAAATATAGGGAATAGAGAGTAAGAAGGGAAAATTTGTCCCACAGTATAAAATTTATATAAATAAAACATCAATAAATGTGCACCCAGAGAAACAACGATTGCCTGGTAAAATATTAGGATCCAAGAATTACGACTAATAGATTCAATGGTTGAGATAGTATTCCCCTCTATAAAAAAAGAGAGAATTAATAAAATTATAAAACCAAATAAACCAGTAAATGCATTAGTTAAACTAATATCCAGGTCTCTTAACTGTCTAGAAAAAACTTGAGAAAAAGCAAAAGCTAATGCCATTAAACTTGCAAAGAATAATCCTAAAAAATTATCAACTAACTTTGGATCAAAAAATATTATCAACACACCGATAAAAGCAGAAAAAATAAAAAACCACTTTTTTGGACTTATGTTCTCATTTAACATAAATGCACTGGCAAGTATCCCAAACGGTATTGCTAGTTGAGACCCTACGATTACAGGTGAAATAATAGTTGAGTAGTATAGAGCGAGCGTCATAAATACATAAACCATAACACCCATTGAGATTGAAAAAGCTATCAATGAAGGGATATATTTCTTTTCTGGTATTTTAAATCTCCAAAAAGGAATTAATATCGCCAATACCAATCCCATTCTAAGTGATGACATGAGAATTGGAGGAACGGAGTCATTTAAAACTAATTTGGTAAAAGGAAATGCACTTCCATGAGCCATTGCAATAAAAAGTAAGATTAATATGTGTTTTAAAGGCAAGTTCTAACCCATAGTGAATGGATCAGTCATCGGTTTGTCTGATGAATTATACCATGTGGTCTTTATTCTTGTATATTCTTTTATAGACTCAATACCTGCTTCTTTACCATAACCACTATCTTTAATACCACCAAAAGGAGCCATTGGAGAGATTAATCGGTAAGTATTTATGAAAACTATACCAGCACGTATTGCTTTAGATACTCTTAAGCCACGTGCAAAGTTAGAGGTATAAACTCCAGAAGAAAGTCCATACTTATTATCATTCATTTTATTTATTACATCATCTTCTTTATCAAATTTCATAACTGATAATATTGGACCAAATAATTCATTTTCTGCAACAGGAAGGTTATGATTTTTACATTCTATAATTGTTGCTGGAAAATAGTAACCTTTGTTTGAAACAGACGATCTTTTTCCACCACATCTAATCTTTCCACCTTGCTGAATTGTTGCTTTAATATTTTTTTCTATGTTTTCTAATTGTTTAAAACTATTTAAAGGCCCCATTTGGGTATCTTTTTCCATTGGGCCACCTAATTTTATTTTTTTAGCTTTAGAAATTAATTTTTTTAAAAATTCGTCATAAATATTAGATTGTAAATAAAGTCTAGAACCTGCAATACAACTTTGACCACTTGCTCCAAAAATTCCTGCAGTTATACCGTTCAAAGCATTTTCTTGATCAGCATCATCAAAAACCACAACTGGACTTTTGCCACCAAGTTCTAAGCTTACTTGAGATAAATTTTCTGCAGAGTTTTTGACAATATGTTTTGCAGTTTCTGGCCCACCAGTGAATGCTATCCTCTCTACAAGGTTGTGCGTAGTCAAAGCTTTTCCACAAGGCTCACCTAAACCAGTAATGATATTGATAACTCCTTTTGGTAATCCAGCTTTATCTATTAATTTTGCAAACTCTAAAAGAGTTACAGGTGCAAGTTCAGATGCTTTAATTACAACTGTATTTCCCATAGCAAGAGCTGGAGCAAGTTTGACGGCTGTTAATAGCATTTGAGAATTCCAAGGAATAATTGCAGCTACAACACCTATAGGAATTCTTGTTGTTGTAACTTGCATATCTGGTTTATCTATTGGGACAACAGTTCCTTCTACTTTGTCAGCTAACCCTGCAAAGTAATCATAATATTCTGCAATATAATTAGCTTGGGTTCTCGTTTCTCTATAAAGCTTGCCAGTATCAATAGTTTCTATTTTTCCAAGATGTTCTGCATTAGCCCTTAGTTGATCGGCAATTAATCGTAAATACTTAGCTCTTTCTCTTGGATGCAATGTAGACCAGTTATTTTCAAAAGCTTTTTGAGCTGATTGAACAGCTTTGTCTACATCCTTTTCATTTGCCTCAGGAACAGTTGCCCAAACTTCATTATTTTCAGGATTTAATGTTTCAATTTTTTTTCCAGAGGATGAAACCACCCATTCACCATTAATGTACATTTTAAAATTTTGAATTTTTGACATTTAATTATTAATAAAATTTTTAATATTCATATTAACATCATCTGCACATTCTATACTACAAAGATGTTTTCCATTTTTAATTTCAATATAAGTAGAATTAACAAGGTCTTTTACTAATTCTTTAGACATTGTTGGAGTAGAACCAACATCATCTGAACCAGTCATTACTAAAGTTTTTCTGTCTATCTTTTTTATGGACTTAAAATCATCATAATGATTAGCAAACAACTCATAAGCTTTGAGAAAATTTTTGTGATCTTCCGGCTTTTTATTTAAAATCTTCATAAATAAATCATAAGTTTTTGGATTATCCTCAAGATATTTGTCACTAAACCATCTTTTTAAAGCTTGTTTAGATATTGGTTTATTTAATTTTGCCTGATTATATCTATCTAATACAAGTAATCTTTCTTCAACTGATCTTTTATAAGTAGTGCCTATTAATATAAGTTTTTCAACTTTTTTCTGAAAATGAGATGAAAAATCTAATGCAATCAATGAACCTAAAGAAAAACCTATAAGATTTATTTTTTCAACCTCCAAATGATCTAAAATTTCTAAAAGTTGATTAGAAAAATCTCCAAGACTAAGTTTGTCTTTATCACAAGGCGTTTTTCCGTGTCCTAATAAATCATAAGTTAAAGTTGAATATTCATTGAAGTAATTTGTTTGATAATCCCACATTTGATGATCAAGACCTACTCCATGGATAAATACAATAGGAATAGAGTTTTTTTTATTAAAACAATAATAATTTTGATTTGGATCAAAATTTTGGGACATTAGATTATTTGGGATCTAATCCCATTTCTTTCATATCTTGATAACGATCTCCGGTTCTGGCATGAGCTCTTCCACTTGAAGCGCCACCAATTGCAATTACAATTTCATCATCAAAAGGAGCATCATGAATAGTAAATTCGTGAGTTAAATAATAAGGTCTTAAACCAGAGTCTGTTTTGTGCATCATAGGGATGGATATCTTTGATCCTGCTGGCCCTCTTGTATTTGTAAAACTTAAATATGAAGTACCACCAACAGCATCTCTAAATTTATTCCCAAACCTTAAAGTATGAATAAAAGCTGATGCATGTTCTATCTCACCATTCAATCCTACAGTGCCAGCTTTTCCATAAGCTAAAATTTTTTCAGGTGATCCAATTTCTTTAATTAATTCTGGTACTAATATGTCACCAAGTTTCGGAGCTAAATCTAAAATAATTGGTTTCAGATCTTCAACAAATCCTTGTCCAGCCCAAGGGTTTTTAAAAACAGCTGCAACCGAAACCATCAAAACTGGTTCTTTAGCATCTTTTCCACCCTCGATAAAAGTTTTATCTACAAATTTTGTAAACTTCCTTAATTCAAGTTTCACTAACTGGCTTTCTCTATATTGTCGTTATCAAAATTAATTTTAGGTATCACTTCATCATTAAACAGTTTTATACTTCTCATACAAGCTTTGTGATCAATTCCGGGGAAGTTTGACCAAACTTGCAAGTTTTGTAAATTTAATTCTGATTTTAATTCATTAATTTTGTTAACTACATACTCAGGAGTGCCAAATAATAGATTTCTTTTATGTAAGAAATCATAATTTAGAAGATCTAATTTATGCTTTGTCTCTGGTAATTCTTCACCTGGATCCATATGATTTCCCAAACCTCTCCAATGGCAAACCCATCTCATATAATTTATAATATGTTCTCCAGCTAATTTTTCTGCCTCTTCCATTGTTTCTGCAACAAACATATCCCTAACTAAAGAAATTCCTTCTCCTAATGCAACATCTCTATTTTCAGCTTTGGATTTTGCATCTCTATATATCTCAAATCTTTTCTTTAAAGCTTTGACAGTAGGTATCCACATTATAGTATTAAGACCATTCTGCGCTGCCCATTCAATTGATCTTGCACCATCTACGACCTGCCAAATTGGAGGATGAGGCGCTTGTTTTGGTTTTGGAACAATACTTATCTTTTTAATTTCATTTGTTTTTGTATCTAAAAATTTTTCACTTGGCGGGCTCATGTCATGTTGCCAAATAAAATTTGGTGATGGATAAGTGTAAAATTCTCCTTTGTGACTAAAAAATTCCTCAGTCCAAGCTTTTTTCATTATAGTTAATGTTTCATCAAATAATCTAAAATTTTTAGCCTGATCTTTAAGGTCAGCCTCTTTATTCATATTTATAGCTTCTCTTCCATAGATGCCTCTGCCAATTCCAACTTCGACTCTTCCATTTGATAATTGATCTAATAATGCAATGTCTTCTGCAAGTCTTATTGGGTTATGGAAAGTGATAACATTACAAGCTTGACCTATTCTTATTTGTTTAGTTCTTGCAGCAGCATCAACACCCATCATTATTGGGTTAGTACAAGATTCCATTCCTTCATGATTAAAGTGATGCTCTGTATACCAAATAGAGTTCCAATTATTTTCATCACAGTAAGTAGTGATCTCTTTAGTTTCATCTAATAATTGCTTGTAGGGCTTGTGACTCCAGTTTGTGGTATTGCAAAAATATCCAAATTTCATTCGAACCTCCTTAAATAATTAAATCTAAGACGATTGATCCCACTTTCGTATTTTGTAAATATCGACGAGTTATGTATCGCTCAAATAAGACTGTAATTTAACTAGACTATTTAATCAATATATATTTAATCAAGCTTTAAATGAAATTAACTAAGATAGAACCAAGATATCTAAAAAAACATAATCCGAGGGTAGGATTAATTACTTTGGCTAGTGACTTTAGAATCGAAAAAGATTTCAATAATGTAATTTATGGCAAGGATATAGATTTATATTGCAATAGAATTAAATGTTATAATCCTTTAACAAAAGAAACATTAAAAAAAATGGCAGATGATATTCCAAAAGTTACTGAGGATATTTTACCAGATCAACAATTGGATTGTGTTGCTTATGGCTGCACTTCAGGAACAATTGCTGCAGGATATCAATCTATATATGACAAAGTTAATTTAGCAAAACCAAACACTAAGGTTACTACACCAATAACATCAGCAATTAATGCAGTGAAAATTTTAAAAATAAAAAAATTGTCAATTTTTACTCCTTATACAGATGAGATTAACCAAACAGTAATTAATTATTTTAAAAAAGAAAACATAGAAATTGATGAACTTTCTTATTTTGACATAGCTTCAGATCTGGATATTGGTAAAGTTGATCCACAACATGTGTTTGACACACTTGTAAAAATAGATACATCAAAGAGTGATGCTTTATTTGTTTCGTGCACTGCATTGCCAGTGCTTTCTGTAATTAATGAATTAGAAAAAAAAATAAATAAAGTTGTTTTATCAAGTAATCAAACTTTGATTTGGGATACTTTAAAAGAAATTAATTATAATAATAAAGTTGAAGGTTTTGGTGAATTATTTAATAATTAAATTATGAATTTTACCAATGAAGAATACAAATCAAGATTAAAAAAAGTTCAAGCTTCAATGCAAGAAAAAGGTATTGAGCTTTTAATTTCACAAGATCCATCTAATATGAATTATTTAACTGGTTATGATGCTTGGTCATTTTATTATGCCCAATGTGTAATAGTACATGTTAATGCTGATGAGCCTATTTGTTTTGTCAGAAATCAAGATGCTGGCGGGGCATATATTAAAACTTATCTTAAGGATGAAAATATAATTAAGTATCATGAGAAATATATTCATACTTGGCCATTACATCCCTATGATTCACTTGTAGATCTTATTAAAGAGAGAAAGTGGGATAAACTTTCTATTGGTCTAGAAATGGATAGCCATTATTTCACAGCTTATTGTTATGAGAAAATTAGAAAGGGATTACCAAATGCTAAAATTTTAGATTGCGAAAGATTAGTTAATTGGGTGAGAGTTGTAAAATCAGATCAAGAAATAAAGTTTATGAAAGCAGCAGCTCAAATTACTGAATTAGGAATGAAAAAAGCATTTGAAGCTATTAACCCTGGAGTTAGGCAGTGTGATGCGGTTTCAGAAATTTATACTACACTGATCAAAGGAACACCTGAATTCGGTGGAGATTATTCATCTATAGTTCCAATGATACCAACAGGAAAAGGTACATCAGCTTCACATTTAACATGGTCCGAAGATAAATTTGTAGAGGGAGAGGCTACAATTATTGAATTATCAGGAGTTAATAAAAAATATCATTGTCCTATGGCTAGAACAGTTTTACTTGGAAAACCAGATCAAAAGAAAATTGATACCATGAAAAAAACGAACGAAGCACTACAAGCCGGTATTGACAAAGTAAAATCAGGAAATACAGCGGACGATGTTGCTAAGGCATTTTGGAAAGTATTAGATAAATATGGAATTGAAAAAACTTCAAGAACTGGATATTCGATTGGCATTGGTTATCCACCAGATTGGGGAGAGCATACTTTGAATATTTCAAAGGGTGATATGACAGTATTACAACATAACGTTACTTTCCATATGATCGCTGTAATGCAATTTGGAAATTGGGGAGTCGAGGCATCAGAGGCGATCAGAGTTACAGATAAAGGATCTGAATTATTTTGTAATTTTTCTAAAGAACTTCATATTAAAAGCTAATTTTTAATGGTTGATATTTATTCATACAAATGTTTTAAAGATATTTAAAATTATGGCCTTAAAAAAAGATTTCGTAAAATTCGATAAAGTTGACAAAAGCTATGATGGTAAAGTTTTAGTTGTCAAAGATCTTCAATTAGATATTGAAGAGGGTGAATTCGTAACGATGTTGGGACCATCAGGCTCTGGTAAAACAACATGTTTGATGATGTTAGCTGGTTTTGAAACACCAACTAATGGTGAAATATATTTAGATGGAAAAGCTATCTCAAGTATTCCTCCTCACAAAAGAGGTATTGGAATGGTATTTCAAAATTATGCATTATTTCCGCACATGACTGTTTATGAAAACCTAGCCTTCCCTTTAAGAGTAAGAAAGATTCCAAAAGATGAGGCTGATAAAAAAATTGATAAAGCATTATCGATGGTATCGTTACAAGGTTTTGCATCAAGAATGCCAGGACAATTATCTGGAGGACAACAACAAAGGGTAGCGGTTGCAAGATCATTAGTATTTGATCCACAATTAGTTTTAATGGATGAGCCTTTAGGAGCTTTGGATAAAAA
>CACOJX010000005.1 GCA_902627645.1 uncultured Pelagibacteraceae bacterium
GGATTGTTACTGTTTGCTGGCATTGGCATCAATTCATTTTCACCTAAAATCCTTGCAACCCTTGACGTAGGCTGTGCACCTTGACCCAACCAGTATTTAATTCTCTCAGCTTCTAAACCAATTCTTTCTTTTTTTTCTTTAGGTAATAATGGATTGAAGAAACCTACTTTCTCTATAAATCTTCCATCTCTTGCAAAACGACTGTCAGCAACAACCACCTTATAAACTGGTCTCTTCTTTGTGCCTCCTCTTGATAATCTAAGTTTTAACATTTACTCTCCTTTTTTATTTTAGTTGATTAAATAATTCTGGTGGTATTCCTTTATCAGACATACCTTTCAGATTTCCTTTTGACATCTTTTTCATCATTTCAGACATCATCTTAAATTGTTTTAACAATTTATTGATAGTGGCTGGATCAGTTCCAGATCCATTAGCAATTCTTTTTTTCCTTGAACCATCGATAATTTTTGGATTTTCTCTCTCTCTTTTTGTCATAGATAAAATTATAGCTTCATTTTTTGTAATCACGTTTTCATCAATTCCAGCAGCATCCATTTGAGATTTTACTTTAGAAACGCCAGGCATAAAAGACATGATGCCTTCTATTCCACCCATTTTTTTCATTTGTCTAAGTTGAGTTAAATAATCTTGCATAGAAAATTGTCCTTTTTTTAAATTTTCCTCTGCTTTTTTAATATTTTCCTCACTCAAATCCTCTGCAGCTTTTTCGACAAGGGATACGATGTCTCCCATTCCAAGAATTCTATTTGCGATTCTATCTGGATGAAATACTTCAAGATTTTCAATTTTTTCACCTATACCTAAAAATTTAATTGGGACCTGTGAAACAAATTTCATACTGACGGCAGCTCCTCCTCTTGCATCACCATCTGCTCTAGTTAAGATTATTCCAGAAAGATTAATTGTATTTTTGAATTCTTTTGCCACAGATGCCGCTACTTGCCCAGTAAGTGAGTCAGCAACTAAAAATGTCTCTGCAGGGTTAATCGTATTTTCAATTTGCTTAATTTCACTCATCATCTGCAAATCAATTTGTGTTCTGCCAGCAGTATCAAATAGAATAATATCAGCACCATTCAGATTAGCAGCACTAATTGCTCTTTGACAAATATCAGCTGGTTGTTGTCCTTCAATAATTGGAAGAGTTAAAATATTATTTTGTTCACCTAGAGATTTTAATTGTTGTTGTGCAGCTGGTCTGTAGATATCTAAGCTGACCATCATTACTTTCTTTTTTTTTGTATTTTCTAAATATCTCGCAAGTTTAGCGGTAGTAGTAGTTTTACCAGAACCCTGAAGCCCAACTAACATCATGGGCACTGGTGGAACTGCATTAAGATTTACATCATTATTTTTTTCACCTAATAAATTTACTAATTCATCATAAACAATCTTTACAACCATATCTCCTGGAGACGTAGATCTAATTATTTCTTGACCTAAGGCTTTAGGTTTTACCTTTTCAATAAAATTTTTTGTAACTTCGAGAGATACATCTGCTTCTAATAAAGCCTGTCTTATACCTCTTAATCCTTCATCAACTTGATTTTCATCAAGTGAGGGTGCTTTTTTTAAAGAGGAAAAAACTTCCTCGAATTTATTTGTCAATTTTTCAAACATATTTATTACAAGCATTGGTAATCGCACTAGTGGGCGAACCCTCGCTGACTAGTGTCGATCTCTTTGTTTCCAAAGACACCGCAAATTTAATGTTTTTGCGGAAACTGGCACAAAATATAATAGAGGTTCAAAAAGTCAATAAATAAGTTAAATAACTATATATGGACATTAAAGCATTTAAAATGGATGGATTAGGCAACGATTTTGTTATTATTGATAATAGAAAAAAAATTATTCATTTATCAAAAGAACAAATAATCAAAATTTGTGACAGAAATTTTATAGGTTGTGATCAATTAATATTAATCGAAGCAGATAAATCTGCCGATGCTTACTTAAAATTTTATAACTCTGATGGTGGAGAATCTGGAGCATGTGGAAATGGAACAAGATGTGTCGCAGATTTAATCTCAAAAGAACTTAATAGTAAAAAAGTAATTTTAAAAACTCTATCTGGAAACTTAAAATCTGAAATATTAGGGAATAATATTGTTACAACAGAAATTGGTAAAGCTAAAACAGAATGGAATGAAATACCATTATCGAAAAAATTAAATACAAAAAATTTAAATATCGAAATTAATGATAAAAATAATAAAAAATATTCAGGTGGTACTGCAGTAAATGTCGGAAACCCACATATTATTTTTTTTGTAAATGAAGTTAATAATTTTGATATAGAAAAAATTGGGCCTGAAATAGAAAATCATAAAATTTTTCCTGAAAAATGTAATGTTACTATTGCTCAAATAATAAATAGAAATTTGATAAAAGTAAAAGTATGGGAAAGAGGAGCTGGATTAACAAAGGCATGTGGAACAGCTGCGTGTGCAACTACATTTGCAGGTAAACTAAATAATCTAACAGAAAATAAAGTAGATGTAGAATTTATAAATGGAAAATTGTCAATTTTTATTGATGGGAAAAATTTAATTCACATGAAAGGACCTGTATCAAACATAAAAGAAATTGAAATTAAATTATAATGGGCATTTTTGATAAATTTAAGATTGGTTTTAAAAAAAGCGCTTCAGCGCTTACATCTGGTTTAAAAGAAATAATTGTAAAAAAAGAAATAGATGATGAAAACTTATTAAAAATTGAGGATTTTTTAATCCAGTCAGATGTAGGTGTAGAGGCTGCGTCTGAAATAAAAGAAATTATTTCAAAAAAGAAGATTGATCCAAATAAAGATCTGTCAATTGAGATAAATAATATTTTAAAAGAATATATTGTCCATTTAATGAAGCCGTTAGAAAAAAATTCTTTTTTTGAGAAAAAAGATAAACTTAATGCAACTTTAATTTCAGGGGTGAATGGAGTAGGCAAAACAACTACAATTGGTAAGATTGGTAAAATTTTAAAAAACAAAGGGAATAAAGTGATGTTCGCTGCTTCTGACACCTTTCGAGCTGCAGCGATAGAACAATTAGAAAATTGGGCAAATAGAATAAAGGTACAAATTATAAAATCATCACAAGGTTCTGATCCAGCATCTGTCGCCTTTAAAGCTATTGAAGTGGCTATAAAGGAAAATTTCAACCAAGTTTTAATTGATACAGCTGGTAGGCTTCAAAATAAAAAAAATTTAATGGAAGAATATAAAAAAATAGCAAATGTTACGAAAAAAATTGACCCTAATGCTCCACATAATGTTATTTTAGTTTTGGATGCTACCTCAGGACAAAATGTAATTAATCAAGTTGAAGAATTTGATAAGATCATTCCTATAACAGGTTTAATAATGACAAAATTAGATGGAACAGCAAAAGGTGGGATTCTTTTAGCTTTAGCAAAAAGATATAAAATTCCAATTATCGCGTTAGGTTTGGGCGAAAAAGAAGATGATTTACAATTATTTGATGCAGAAAAATTCGCAGATGCTTTTACACAAATTAATTAATCAAATTACTCGAAATTAAAGGTTTGTAGATACTACATTTGTAATTTTCACTAAATTGATAGTGTCCACAATCTTTTGAGAAAGAAGAAATAATGAAATCAAATTTTCCATTTGTAGGATAAAGCTCTAATTCTTTTTTATGAAGATCATATTTAAAATTTACATTTACGCT
Source organism: uncultured Pelagibacteraceae bacterium (assembly GCA_902627645.1). Classification (GTDB taxonomy): domain Bacteria; phylum Pseudomonadota; class Alphaproteobacteria; order Pelagibacterales; family Pelagibacteraceae; genus Pelagibacter. Next base: position 3,720 of record CACOJX010000005.1, read on the forward strand.
TTTAACTGCACTTATCATCACTAATGTTTTGTTGTCTTTTAAAAGATAATAAGCAAAGTCATCAGGAAAAACTGGAAAATCATACTCTTGAAGGAAAAATTTAGCCTTAGAAGGAAACCACTCGTATGAAATTAAGGGAGAAGATGATTTGGTTGAGTAATTATAGATATAAAGATCCCTTGGATAATCATTTATGTAATTACTATTTTCACCCCTTGCTAAAATTGATTTTTCTCTACCTTTAAAATATAGAGCAAATTCTTTATTGTGGGAATCCATATGATCAATATGAAATAAATCGTCTGGTTGGAAAGAATTATCCTTTGAATAAATAGCGCTAGTAAAAATAAAGTAAGAACAAAATATTAAAAAAAAAAATTTCATTATTAGAAATTAAACAAAAATTTTGAGATATCTTTGTTTGGATTGTGGCTTAATTCAATCTTTTTAAAAAAGAATTTAGGGCTTTTATAAGATTTTCATCATATTCCATCATATGATTGTCATGTTTTGTAAAGTAAGAATATTTTGGTTCATTTGCGATTTCATACATTTTTTTTCCCATAAAAAAAGGTACTATTTGATCCATTTCACCATGCATTATTAAAACTGGAAAAGTTACATTTTTAATCTTATTTTTATTTTCAAATTTATCTTTCAATAATAAGCTTACTGGTATGTATGGATAAAATGTTTTTGCTGCATCAATCATAGATGTAAATGGAGTTTCTAAAATTAGACCACCAAAATTTTTGTTTTGTGACAAATGGGTAGCTACACCAGTACCTAATGACTCTCCATAAATAATAATACTCTTTTCCTCAACACCTTTATCAAGTAACCAATTTATTGCACTCTTACCATCTTCGTATAAACCTTTCTCAGACGGCTTTCCTTTATTTCCACTAAAACCTCTCCAAGCAATAATTAAAAAATTTACATTCATTTCTTGAAAATGATTTAATTTATGAATCCTATTTTCTAAAGATCCTGCATTTCCATGAAAAAAAACAAGTGTTTTATATTTTTTTAAATCTTTTTCGTGATACCAACCTAACAACTCAATATTGTCACTAGTATTAATCTTAACTTTTTTAACATTAACTGTTATCTGATCATCTGAATAATTATTTTCATTTGGGTGATACATCAAATTTCTTTGATAAAAATATAAAAATATCAATATCAAAATATAAACAAAAAAAATTATTTGAAGAAATAATAACAAAATGTTCCTAAACTTTTTTAACATTATTTTTTTTTGCTAAATATACCCCAAAAAATACTAAGATTGTTCCTATGAAATGATAATTTTCAAATTTTTCATCAAATAAAAAATAACCATAAATTGCTCCGTAAACCGTAAATATATAAAGTGTAAAACCTGTTAAAGACGCACCTAATTTTTTTTGAGCCATGGTATAAAGTGTAAATGCTATTATTCCTGGTGAGATAGCTGCAAAAAATACCCACAAATAAAACTCAGGAATAAAAACTGTTTGTTTGTAGAATATCTCCTCACCAATGTAAAAAGGTAATAAGCTTAAAGCTCCAAAAAAAGATATAATAGTAAATCTCTCAAAAATTTTTAATTTAGAATTCCAATAAAATAAATAAATTGAATATAAAGCCCAACCAATTGCTGCTGCTAACATCCATAAATCTCCAATAGTAAATTGTAAATTAATTAATAAATCAATATTACCTTTTATTATAATTACTAAAACACCAATCAAACATGTGATAAGACCAATTATTTTAGTTAAATTAATTTTTTCACTAAAAAAATAATATGATATTAAAATTATGAAAACAGGCGATGATGTATAAATAATCCCCATATTTGTAACCGTGGTAGTTTCACCTGCTAAAAATGGAAAAGCTCCACAAACACCACAACCCATTGATCCAAGAAAAAAAAGTTTTTTATATTCTTTTTTAATTATGTGAAAATTCTTTTTTAATGCCACATATGTAAAAGGTAACAATATCAGAAAAACTAATGTCCACCTCCAAAAAGCTAAAGAGATGGGTGGTACAAATTCTACTCCGCCTCTTGCAACTATTAAATTACTTGCCATAAAAATTGGCTGGATAAATAAAAGTGAAAGTGGAAAAAAATTAATCTTAAAATTTTTCAATTTGAAAAAAATTAATTTTTATCAAAAAAAGCTTCGTAAACCATCATGACTATAGCAATACCCATGAGTAGATATACTGGTAAAACATCTAAAAACCCAATCATCATAGATCTTGTCAATGTAGTTGCTAGACCAACTAAAAAAAATATTGCAAAAGACAAACCAACTATTGTAGTTATTTTATTCATTTATTCCTGACACTCCTTTTCTAACCATCTGGCTACTCCCAAAAATCTATGATCATCATATCGATCACCAACTAATTGAATACCTAATGGTAAATTATTTTCACCTTCAAGTAAAGGGAGAGAAATACACGGTGTTCCAAGATAAGACCATACTTTATTAAATTCCGCTGTACCTGTGCTCTTTAATCCCTTAGGAGCCACACCTGGACTTGATGGAGTTAATACACCGTGATAATCCTCAAAAACTTCTCGATATGATTCATAACTTTGTTTTCTAAAATCAATCGCTTCAGCATATTCTTTAGCAGAATGTTTATTCCCTTTTGCAATCGCAGTTTGCATATATTTTGATAATTTTGTTTTATATTTTTTATAATAAATTCCAAAATTATTTGCCAAGTCTGTTTCATGAATAATTTGATGGTATTTATGAATATCTTTGAAGTACAATGGTTCATCAAACACTTCAATATTTTTAAATGATTTTATGAAATAATCAAATGCTTCTCTAGATTTTTTGTCAATTATTTTCCAATGATCAGTTTTATAAAAAATAAATTTAGGTTCAAACAATGGTCCTTTTTTAGTTTCATTTAAAATATTTTCTGCAGAATAGTAAACTGTTGCTGGATCGTAATTATCTTTTTTTATCAAAACTTTTGCTAGTAAAGCAACATCTTCTACTGTTCTTGCGAACATGCCAATATGATCTAGAATGTTTGAAGTTCTTAATACTCCATTTCTTGAAATTAAACCATAACTAGGCTTATACCCAACTACTCCACAATAAGATGCAGGTCTAATTACTGAACCTCCTGTTTGTGATCCAATTGATAATGGTGCCATCAAGGAAGCTACAGATGCAGCAGATCCACTTGAAGATCCACCTGGCGTTCTTGAGTAGTCATGTGGGTTAGTAGTTTTAGGTGGACCTAGATATGCCAATTCTGATGTCGCCGTTTTGCCCATAATCAAAGCACCTGAAGCGTTTAATAAATCTATTATTTCGGCATTTTGAGAATATGATTTACCTTTTCTAATAACAGTTCCACATTCCGTAGGCATATCAATTGTACCCACAATATCTTTAACAGCCACGGGAACACCGTGTAATGGACCAACTGGTTTTCCTGATCTTCTATACTCGTCTGCCTCTGATGCTTTTTCTAATAAAATCTTTTTATCAAAATGTGCCCAAGCTTTTACGTCTTTTTCGAATTTACTTATTCTTTCTATATATTTTTCACAAACTTCAACCGAAGAAATTTGGGCATCTCTAATTTTCAATGCTAATTCCTCAACACTTAAAGAAAAAATATCTATCATTTATTTTTCAAAACTAATTTGCAAATAATGTTTCTGGTAGCCACAAAGCTATTCCCGGAAACCAATACATTAAAACCATCGCTAATATTACAATAGCTAAGAAAGGCATTATACCTCTAAATATTTGCATTAATTCTACATTTCTAGACTGGACACCTTTTAAATAATAAGCGGACATTGCCATTGGTGGTGTTAAAAATGATGTCTGTAAATTAAGTGCAATCAACATTGCAAAGAAATATGGATTTACTCCAAAGAATTCTACTAGAGGTAAGAAAATAGGAACAAAAATGATCAATATTTCTGTCCATTCTAAAGGCCAACCTAATAAGAAAATAATTATCTGAGTAATAACCAAGAATTGCCAAGGCTGTAGATCTAAAGATTTAAAAAAATGTTCAAATACTTCATGACCACCTAAATATGAAAATACAGAAGCAAAAGTCCACGAACCAATGAATAACCACATAATCATTGCTGTAGTCTTGGCTGTTAAAAATACTGACTCTTTAAAATTCTTCCATTTTAAAGTCTTATAAAAGTAAGATAATACTAAAGCTCCAAAAGCTCCTACAGCAGCAGCTTCTGCTGGAGTTGCAATACCTGCAAGTATTGTACCTAAAACTAAAATAATAAGTGAAAATAACGGTAAGAAAGAAACTAAAACTTCTTTCATTATTACTGAAGTAGGTGGAATTTCTTCTGCAGCTGGTTTAGGTGCTATTGATGGATTTAACCAAGCTCTAAAAACTGCATAACCTATGTAAAGTCCTGCCAACATCAATCCTGGAAATATGGCTGCAGCAAATAATCTTAATGGAGATAATTGAGCAATAACTGAATAAACGATCAACATGATACTAGGTGGTATTAAAATTCCTAAACATCCACCTGCACAAATAATTCCTGATGCAAATTTTTTATCATATCCTGCTTTAACCATTGCTGGCCAAGCTAAAAGTCCCATCAAGGTAACTACAGCACCAATAATACCAGTTGCGGTCGAAAATAATGTGCAAGTTATTAAGGCTGCTACTGCCATTGAAGCTGGAAGTTTGTGTGAAGCTAATCTAATCGCAAAAAATAATTTTGCAACTATCCCTGCTCTTTCAACTAAGTAACCCATAAATAAAAATAAGGGCACGGCGGTAAGTACATTGTTGTCCATTACCGTATAAGTATTTTGTACAAATAATTGGAATATCCTATTATCAAATAGATGTTCCATTTTTGTCGGATCAAAATAAGCGTAGTAACCAAAACCTAAACCCATTGCCATTAATGTGAATGCAATTGGAAAACCCAATAGAACTGCAAACAAAAATATACCCATCATTAAAATTGCAACTTCAGGATTTGTGAGACTAAATAACATCGTCAGTATTACCTTTCTGAGCAGTTCTCATTAATAATTTTTCCGTTTCTTCAGCATCTGCTGAGTCTCTCTCTGGCCAATTTCCAGTTTGAATGCAGATGATACATCTAAAAACTTCACTAACACCCTGAAGAGTTAAAAGTGCACCCGATAAAGGTATTAAAGATTTAGCCATATAAATTTGAATTTGCGCAGGACTGTTCCAGCTTGTTTCCTTAATCTTCCAGGCTAAAGCTGCATATTCATAACCATAAAAAGCAAGAGCAACAACTCCAGGGAAAAAGAAAATAAAGTATAAAACTAAATCAATATAGGCCTGAGTTTTTTGAGAAAACAATCTATAAATTACATCTCCTCTAACATGTGCTTCTGTTGATAATGTATAAGCTCCAGCCATCATAAAAATAGCACCATACATTTGAAGACTAAAATCAAAATTCCATAAAGTGGGAGCATTTAATGCATAAGCCATAAAAACTTCATAGCAAGTTCCTCCCATTAAGATCACTATGCACCATGAAAAAGCTTTACCCATGGAGATGCTTAATCTATCTGCGAATTTTATAAATGATCTCATAATAAAACTTAAGTTTTATTGAATTGTAGTAAATTAATCAAATAAAAAAAGGGGGCCGAAGCCCCCTTTTTTAAAATTTTAAAAGTTATTAGATTTTAACTTTTCCAATTGGTCCAAACTCATTTTCATATGCAAGTTTGTAATTAGGCTGATTCATCAGCAAGTATTTCATTACTTTCTTCGCATATGCTTTTTGAGAATCAACGATCTTTTTAAAGAAAGGATCTTTCTTATTGAAGTCACCGATTACTTTATCCCAACCTTTTAATTGTTCAGCAAGGATAGCATCTGAAGTTTGGTAAACATTTACTTTATGCTCATTCATTAACTTCGCAAGATCGTTTGAATATCTTACTAGAGCTTTAAAGTAGTTATCACTGTTTGCAGCATAAGCAGCATTCTTTAATATTGCTTTATGTGCTGGTGATAAACTATTGTATGTTTTTTTGTTAACAGGAATTTCAAACATCTCCTGAGATTGGTGGAAGCTTCCTAAGTGATAATGCTTAGAAACATCTTGCATACCAAATTGAGAGTCTGAAGTAGGGTTGTTAAACTCAGCAGCTTCAATCAAACCAGTCTTCATTGCTGGCTGAATTTCACCACCTGGTAATTGTCTAACTACCATTCCCATTGCAGTTAAAACGTTAGTCGCTAAACCAACTGTTCTGTATTTCATACCTTTTACATCAGATACTTTTGTTACGTTCTTTTTGAACCAACCAAAAGGCTGAGCAGGCATTGGCATATGAAAGAATCCAACATAATCAAAACCAACTTTTGCAAGTGTTTCATCATAAAGTTTTCTTCCTCCACCATATTCCATCCATCCCATAACTTCTTGAGATGACATTCCGTATGATGGTCCAGTTCCGAATAAAGATGCAGCAGGATTTTTTCCATACCAATATGCTGTCACCCAGTGACCCATATCAACTACACCAGAACTAACTGCTTGTCCGATTTCTGAAGTTTTTACAACTGCTCCAACAGGTTGAAGGTCAATCTGAAGAGATCCTCCAGACATTTCTTTCACCATGTTGCAATAGTCACCTGCCATTTCAAAAAAGATGTTAGCTCCACTTGGCCAAGCGGCTTGCATCTTTAATGTTGTTGCAGCGTTAGCCTTAACATATGGCATTGCTACAGCTGCGGCAGCTAAAGCACCAGTCTTTGCAGCAGTCTTAAAGAACTTACGTCTTGAAGATGTTTTCACCTTCAATGATTTATTTTCTTTTGTCATTATTACTCCTATTAAAGTTAATTAACTTTTAGAATTTAAGCACAGAATCAAATTAGAGTCTTTCTAAAAAATAGCGTAGATGTCGCAGAAATTAATTTTTATACAATCTTGGGTAGAATCAATTAACTTTATTTTTACAATTTCCAGTTTTGAAAAACTCGTGAATATTATCGATTGCTAGGTTAGCCATTGCAATCCTTGTGTCTTTAGTTGCACTTCCTAAATGAGGTAAAATAAAAGCTGACTTTATTTTCAAATAACCAGGATTCAAATTAGGCTCATTTTTATAAACATCCAAACCAACTGCATAAATTTTTCTCCTATTTAAGGCATCAATAAGAGCATCATCATCAACTATGTCTCCTCTCGCAACATTTGTAATTACTGCACCCTTTGGAAAATACTCAACCGTCTCTTTGTTGATCATATTTTCTGTCTCTTTTGTTGCTGGACAACAAATAGACAAGACATCTGAGACTGAAAAAAGACTTTTTATATCTTTATGATAAATAGCACCTTGCTCTTTTTCCTCACTAAGCTTTGATCTATTGTGATAATGTATGATCATACCGAGGGAACTTGCAATTTTTGCTATTTTTTGACCTATTCTTCCCATTCCTAAAATTCCTAATCTAGTTCCTGTTAATTGTTTTCCAATTAAATAGTCTGCAGACCATTTCCATCCACCTTCTTTAGCAGACTCTATTCCTTCTGCAGCTCTCCTACATGCTCCTAAAATTAACAAAATACCAATTTCAGCAGTCGCGTCTGATAAAACTTCGGGAGTGTTTGTTACGGCAATACCCTTTTTTTTTGCAGCCTCGAGATCAATATTTCCAAAACCAACTGCAAAATTAGATAAAATCTTTATAGTATCAGGGAGTTTATCAATTGTATTTTTATCCATTTTGTCAGTAAGAGAAGTTAAAATACCATCACAACCTTGACTCATCTCTATAATTTTTGATTGCGAATACAATTCGTCATTAGAATTAAACATTGGATTGAATGTTTTAGAAGCTTTATCTTCACTTTCTTTTATTAATTTTCTTGTAATCAAAATTTTTTTCATAGAAAATTTTTATTAATTAAGGTCAAATATCTTACCAGGATTCATTATGTTATTTTGATCAATGCTTCTTTTTATCAATTTCATTACGGGAATATTGTCCCCATGCTCCTTTAAAAGATATTCTTTTTTATGAAGGCCTACACCGTGTTCTCCAGTGATGGTTCCTTTGAGTTCTAAAGCCTTTTTAATTAATAGATCATTAAATTCTCTTATCTTTTTATACATTTCTTTTTTTTCAGGATCAAAAGGTAACAATACATGAAAATTTCCATCTCCTAAATGACCAACCATTGGAGCTCTAAGTCCAAATTTTTTTGCTTGTTCCTCAGCATAATTTACACATTCTGTTATATTCGAAATGGGGAGGCATACATCTGTTGAATAAACCCTTCCATTGTTTATCAAGGCTTTTACAGAATAATAGACATCCCATCTTGCTTGCCAAAGTTTATTTCGTTCCTCTAAATCTTTTGCCCATTTAAAAGAGCTGCCATTATTATCTTTGGATATTTCCTCAACAATTTTGATATTTTCATTATTAGATAATTCTGATCCATGAAATTCAAAAAATAATGTAGGTGTTTCCTCAATATCTTTTAATTTTGAGTAACTTATGCTTATTCCCATCTGATCTTTATTTAACATTTCAATCCTTGCTATCGGAACACCATACTGAATAACTTGTTGCGCAGTTTGAACTGCTTTTTCTAAAGTTGGGAAGTGACAAACAGCCGACATTATACTCTCTGGTATCGGAGAAAGTCTCAATTGAACTTCTGTTATGACTCCTAAAGTTCCTTCAGAACCAATAAATAAATTAGTTAAATTATAACCTGCTGAAGTTTTTTTTGTCCTACCTCCTGTATTAATAATATCACCATTAGGTAAAACAACAGTTAGACCGGTAATAACAGTTTTCATTGTGCCATATTTTACAGCCATTGTTCCTGAAGCTGAGGTAGACGCCATACCTCCAATTGCTGCATTTGCACCTGGATCGATTGGAAAAAAAACACCATCCTCTCTAAGATATTCATTTAATTGCTCTTTCGTAACACAGGCTTGGACTCTACAATCAAAGTCCTCAGCATTAACACTTAAAATTTTATTCATTTTCTCAAGGCAAATAGTTATTCCTTTCTCATTTCCAACTACGTTGCCTTCCAAAGATGTTCCTGTGCCAAAAGGCACAACAGGAATTTTATGTTCATTACATATTCTTAATATTTGAGATACTTCTTCATTAGTTTCTGGGAACACTACAGCTTTTGATAAAATTGGATCATAAGTATCTTCGCCCCTAGCATAATTTGTTCTTGTAGATACAGAGGTTGAAAATCTTCCATTAAAAATTTTTTTTAACTCAGCCTGTACTTGATCGTTCATAAAAAGTGATATTAATAAATAATTATAAAAAATACACCTTATTTAGATAGCATTTTCTTTATATTCTCTAATGCTTGTGAAATATTATCTCTTGATGCCGCAAAACTGAATCTAACATAATTTTGGCAAGTTTCGCCAAAAGCTGATCCAGGAACTATTGCTACTCCTGCTTCATGCATAGCTTTCTTTGCAAATTCAGCACCATTCATGCCAGTCCCTATTACTTTAGGAAATGCGTAAAAAGCCCCACCAGGTAAACTGCATTCTACACCCGGTAAATCATTTAACCCTTTATAAATTAGATCTCTCCTTTGAGTAAATTTTTCCATCATTGCATTAATTGAGTCGTCTGGTCCATCTAATGCAGCAATACCTGCAAACTGAGCTGCAGCGTTAACACACGAAACGCTATTGATTAATAATTTATTAACATGCTGAATTAAGTGTTGAGGCCAAAAACTCCAACCAAGCCTCCAACCTGTCATTGAATAAGCTTTACTCCATCCCTCTAAAACTATCAATCTTTCTCTCAATTCTGGATAATGGAAAAACGATGGCATCTCTTTATTGTCAAAAATTTGTCTACTGTAAATTTCGTCACTCAATATTGTTACATGTGGATGTTTTTTTAAACCATCAGCTAGGAAGTCAATGTCTTTTTTTTCAACAAAGCTTCCTGTTGGATTGTTCGGATTAATTAAGATTAATAATCTAGTCTTGTCAGTTATTAAAGATAATATTTTATCTGGATTGAATTTCAAATCTTTATCTTCTGTTAAATCATAAGGTACAGATGTTGAGCCAGTATAATTTATCATCGACTCATATATTGGGAATGCAGGCGTAGGATGTATTATTTCTGCTCCTGGTTCACCAAAACATTGAATGGCATAGCTCATTGTAGGTTTTCCACCTGGCATTATCAAGATTCTTTCAAAATCGATATCAACATTATAACGTTTTTTTATCCACCTTGTGACAGCCTGACGGCACTCAGGAATACCGTTCGACATTACATATCCATGATGTCCATCATCAAGTGCTTTCTTAGCTGCTTCAACAACATGTTTTGGAGTTTTAAAATCTGGTTGGCCTAATCCTAAATGGATCATAGGTTTACCTTGGGCCTCCAATTTTTTTGCCTCAGCAAGGACGGTAAATGCAGACTCTGTTCCTAGTCTATCTAAACTCTTTGCTAATTTCATAATTTACCCCCATTTTCTATATATTAATTTTGAACTATTCAACTCTTTTAAGTCTTTACATCCCATAAGCACCATATTTCTTTGTATTTCATCGTGCATGTTTTTAAGCAAATGTTCAACACCTTGTTGTCCTCCTGCGGCTAAAGAGAACAAAAACATTTTGCCAAAACTACAAGCTTTCGCTCCAGCTGCCAACGCTTTTAAAACATGAGTTCCTCTTCTTACTCCACCATCTAATATAATTTCTAACTTGTCTCCCACTGCATCTGAAATTGCTTTAATTTGATCAAATGGTGATCGAGAACCGTCGAGTTGACGACCTCCATGATTTGAAATCATAATTGCAGTGCAGCCAATATCTATCGCTCTTTTTGCATCATCTACGCTCATAACACCTTTTAGTGCAAAAGGACCATTCCATTTTTTTACACAATATTCTGCATCCTTCCAATTCATTGAGGGATCATATTGCTCATTAATATATTCTATAACAGATTTAGCAATATTAGTTCCTTTATCTGTTTTTGTTGCTACGTTAGCTAATTTAAATTTTCCATGTATTAGATAATTAAAAACCCAACTTGGATGAGTAGCAAAACTCATCAAACTTTGTAAAGTTAGTTTAGGTGGTGTTGTAAACCCAGTCCTATGATCTCTTTCTCTATTTCCAGCAACTAATGTGTCAACGGTTAAACACATACCATTGAACCCTGATCTTTTACATCTATCTATTAAGTCATCAGTTATTGATTGATCTTTATGAACATAAAGTTGAAACAATTTTGGTCCGCCAGAAATATTTGAAATCTCCTCTATAGTGTTGTTGGCCATTGTAGACATACTATAAAACGTTCCAAATTTATCAGCTGCCCTAGCTGAAGCTTTATCGCCATCATGATGATAAAGTCTTTGCATCGCACATGGTGATAAAAAAATTGGCATTTCAATTTTTTTTCCAAAAATAGATGTGGATATGTCAGGTTTTCCAACGTTTGCTAGAATATTTGGAACAAGGTCACATTCATCAAAAGATTTTGTATTTCTTTCAAGAGTTATTTCATCATCTGCACCACCGTCAATATAGTGAAATATTGGTGAAGGTAATTTTTTTTTTGCAATTCTTCTGAAGTCATCAAAATTATAACAACTTTGTAAACTCACTATTTTCTATATCTCAAATTTTCTCTGTTTAGATCTGATATTTTTGTACATCCCATTAATTTCATATCTCTAACTAACTCGGATTTATACAATTCGAGAGCCCTTTCAACACCAGGTTGGCCTGCAGCTGCTAAAGCATAAAGATAAAGCCTTCCACCAGAACATGCTTTTGCCCCGAGCGATAATGCCTTAAGCATGTGAGTGCCTCTATGAATTCCTCCCTCACATATAACGTCAAGTTTATCTCCAACAGCATCAACGATTTCTGCTAGCTGATCAAAAGGTGACCTTGATCCATCAAGCTGACGTCCACCATGATTTGAAACCATTATACCCGTACATCCAATATCAACTGCTTTTTTTGCATCCTCCACGCTCATTATGCCTTTAAGTGCGAAATGACCTCCCCACTGAGAACAGAGTTTTTCAGCATCTTTCCAGTTCATAGATTGATCCAACATTGTAGAAAAATAATTTCCTATTGAGGAATTAGTACTCGTACCTTCTTTCACAAAATCTTGAAGATGCGGTAATTCAAATTTACCTTTTGTTAAATAATTTATTCCCCACATTGGTTTGGTTGCAAAACTAAATAAACTAGATAACGTTAATTTTGGAGGTGATGTAAAACCAGTTCTTAAATCCCTTTCACGATTTCCTCCCGTAATAGTGTCAACTGTTAAAGCCATTACATCAAATTTTGCAGCTTTAGCCCTCTCTAAACAAGAGTCATTTAAACCTCTATCTTTATGAAAATAAAATTGAAACATTTTAGGAGTATCAATCATAGATGATATTTCCTCTACACTAACTGTAGCTAGAGCAGACACCCCAAACATTGTATTAAACTTCTTTGCTGCTTTTCCAACTGCTCTTTCACCGTCGTAATGAAAAAGCCTTTGTAGAGCAGTAGGAGAAAGATAAAATGGTAAGTCCAATTTTTTTCCAAAAATAGTTGTTGATAAATCAACATTCTCTACTCCTCTTAAAACATTTGGTACTAAGTCAACGTCATCAAAAGCACTAGTATTTCTCGCATACGTTATTTCATCATCTGCAGCTCCATCAATGTAATGAAATATAGGAGATGGTAATTTTTTTTTAGCTAATTTTCTAAAATCACTAAAATTATGGCAATCTTTTAAGTTCATAATATAATTTTATTAAAATTGTTTTAGAAAATTAAATGAGTAGCTATTAGCACCAGGATTTTTGTCACCTAAACTAGCATTAGATATATGATTGTATGAAAAACCTAAGTGACTATTACTTTTAGGTAATTCCAAAGAAACTTGAACTTCGCTTTTAAATTCTAACGAGTGTCCAAGATCTTTACCATCACCTTGATCGTAATAACCAGGTGCAAAACTTGGTGTTAAATTTAGCATTCCAATAGTATATTCTGCTTTTACACCTGTATAAAAATAAGCAGCGTTATCAGCAGTTATCATTGCTCCAGTTATAGGAGAAAGATTTCCTAAGAATGTATCTCTATTTAATTGTTTATTTTGATGCTGAATGCCAATTAAAGTTGATCTTTTTCCATTATCACTAAAATCGAACATGCCAGTATAAAAATTTAATTCTGTAGTTTTGTCATTAATCTTTATTTCCTCAGCATAACTAATTAATGCTGGTAAAAACAAGATCATAAAGGTTAATTTTTTAAAAAATTTCATTTTAAGTTTTTTTTAATTTCAATTTTTTAATTATTATTGCACCTCCAATTAAAAATAACAATATTGGTAATAACCATAAAATATAGGTTTTTTTGTTTAAACCTGGGTCATAAAGTATCCACTCGCCATATTTTGTCTTAAGAAATTCATATATATCATTTTCAGACATTCCCTCATCAACTTTTCTTTGCACTACAATTTTTAAACTATTGGCAAAATCAGAATCTGAGTCATACACTGATTGTCCTTGGCAAACTAGGCAACGCAAATTTTTTGTAATCTTGTAAGTCAAACTTTGTTCTTGAGCCATTACTTGGCAAATATTTAAAAAGTAACATAATACTAATATTAATTTTAAATTTCTCACTTTATAAGCCTTTCTATATCTAAATATAAATTTTCATCAATTGGCCCTATAATCTTTTTTATTATTTTTTTGTTATGGATTAAAAAAGACTCTGGAACACCATAAGCCCCCCAATCAATAGCAATTGTTCCATCTCCATCAACTAAAATTTTATCATAAGGATTTTTTAATTCTTTCAAAAAATTAAGGGCATTCTTTTCTTTATCTTTATAATTGAGTCCAATTATTTTCAAATTCTCGTTTACTTTTAATTTCATTAAAAAATTGTGCTCAGCCCTACATGGAGCACACCATGAGGCCCATATATTCATTAAATAAAATTGATCCCCAGAAAAAAGTTGTTCAGAACTATTTTCCACACCTGTTTTGATGACTTTCGCTGTAAATGAAGGAACATTTTTTTCAAAATTTTCATCAGGTGTATAAATACTAGTCTTTTGAAGTCCTTTGAAAAAAATAATAAAAATAATAGAAAAAAAAATTATTAATATTATAGGTATAATCTTAAGTTTCATGTCTCCTTTTAAATATACTAATGAGGCCACCAAAACTGATAATAAAAATTGAAGCCCAAATCCAAATCATGAATGGTTTGTGTTGATATCTGATATTAAAATAATTTTGGTTTTGAACTAAATTCATAGTCATAAATTTGTCAGATAATAAGTTAATTTTTATATCTGCTTCACTAGTCACTATATTTGGTTGATTATAAATTCTTAACTCTGGATTTAAAATTTGTTCAATATTTTTAGAGTTTGTAATACTAAATTTTCCAGTAATTGCATCAAAATTTTGCTCCTTTTTTTTTGTAATTTTTTCAAAAAAAATAGTTACGTCTTTTGTTTTAAAAGTTTCACCAACTTTTAAATTTGTAATTATTTCGCTTGAAAAAATATTGTTAAATAAAACACTTAATATAAATAAGCTAAATCCAAAATGAGAAACATTTTGAGCTAGGTTTTGAAATCTATGAACAATAAAATCTCTTGTAGTTATAAAAAATAAGTAAAATGCAGATGAGATCAAAACAGTATTTATAAGAAAATCTATTTTCAAATTAATTATAATCAGAGATGACAAAACTAATGAAATTAATAAAAATAAAAACAAATAAAATTTATTTTTTAAATCTGATTTAATCCAATTTAAATTTGGACCAATTGCCATTGCTAAAAGAAATGGTATTAAAAAAGGTACTATTAATTTATGATAAAAAGGAGGGCCAACTGAAATTTGTTGAGATGAAATAACGTCTAAAAATATTGGATAAATTGTTCCAATTAGAACAACTGACAAAAAATACATCATAAACCAATTGTTTACTAAAATAGCAGTTTCTTTACTTAGCCAAAAAAAAGAGTTTATTTTTTTATTCTCGACTTTGTAAAAAAAGAAAAAAATAAAAAGTGCTAAAAATATTAATGAAAATAAAAAAATTAGTATAAATACTCCTCGTTCAGGATCATTTGCAAAAGTATGTACAGAATTTAAAATTCCAGATCTGACTAAGAAAGTTCCACACATACTTAAAGTAAATGTTGTGATTGATAGAATTATAACCCAAGAAGTAAGGATCGATTTTTTCTCCAAGACCAGAACACAATGAAAAAGTGTAGTTAATGCCAACCACGGCATCAAAGATACATTTTCCACTGGATCCCAAAACCAAAATCCACCCCAACCTAATTCGTAATATGCCCAAATAGATCCCAATAAAATCCCGAAAGTTAAAAAGATCCAAGATGTTAAGATCCATTTTTTTATATGTTTTGCCCATTCTTTTGAAACCCAATTTAAAGACATTGCAGCAAGCGCAGAGGAAAAAATTATTGATGAACCTACATATCCCAAATACAAAATTGGCGGATGAATAGCTAGCGCTGGGTCTTGTAAAATTGGATTTAATCCTAAACCCTCATCTGGCTCTGGATAAATATAATTGAATGGATTTGATGTTTTAATTATGAAAATAAAAAAACCAATAATAATTATTTGTTGATACAACAAAGTAAGAATTCTGTAATTTTTTAATAAATTTTTGGTATTTAATAAAAAAATTGAAATAAAGAGTGTTAATACTAACAACCAAAGTAATAAACTCCCTTCATGATTACCCCAGGTTCCAGAAATTTTGTAAAAAAGGGGTTTAGTCGTATGAGAATGATTAAATACAGTCTCATTACTAAAATCTGAGATTATAAAAGATAAAATTAAACCGATAAAACTTACAATAACAAACAATAATTGTAACAACGAGAAAGATAAAATTTTTGAATCAAATGAACTTGAGTTTTTGAAATTTTTAATTGAAAAAAAAATTATAAAAATTGAACAACCAAGTCCAAAGAACAAAGAGTAGGATCCAATTAAACTAGGCAAGATTTATTTCTCCTCCATTGCTGCTTTTACTTCTGGTGGCATATAATTTTCATCATGTTTTGCCAAAATTTTAGTTGCAAAGAAAAAATTCTTATCTTTTAAATAACCTTCTGCCACTACCCCTTTACCTTCTTCAAAAAGATTCGGAATTACACCAGAATAAGTAACACTAATTTCACTTTTAAAATCTGTAATAATAAACTTCATCTCTTTTGATACAACAGATATGGAGTCTTTTTTTACCATTCCCCCAACTCTAATTTTTTTATTTTGTATTTCTGCTAAGGTTTTAATTTCCGAGGGCGACTTAAAAAAAACAACATTTTCCTCAAGTGATTTTAAAATAAGAAAAGTTGTTAAAACAAATGTAAGTAAAATTAATAATATAAAAAAAAATCTTAATTTAACTTTACGACCATACATGTTTTAAAAGTTAAATACTTGAAGTGTTAGATAAAATTTCTTTATTTATACTTTGCAATTTTGCGAAAGCTGCTCTTTCAGAGTTTAAAGCTCCAAATTTAGCAATAAATTTATTTTTCTCTTTTACATATTGAATTTTAATCACAGCGTAAAGCGTAACAAAACTTAAGAGAGTAAACGCAAAAGCGGACCAAACATAAATCCCATATCCATTCATTAATAATGTTTCGTTAATCATAATCTATCAAGACCTTTATTTTTAATTTTTATCAGTTCTGTATTATATTTCATTAAAAAAATTAATAGAGAAAATAGAGCAAATGCCGCAGTCATAATAGATAAAGGGAACAACATTGAAATATGTATGGATGATTTTGATAAGATATTTATTGATGCAGGTTGGTGCAATGTGTTCCACCAATCCACAGAATATTTAATTATTGGAACATTAACTATTCCCAAAATTGTGATTATTGTGGTGATTTTAAATGCTTTATCTTTGTTATCATAAATTCTCCAAGCAACTAAATACAGAATGTAAAACAACGCCAATATTAACATGGAAGTTATTCTTGCATCCCAAGCCCACCACGTACCCCAAGTCGGTTTACCCCAAATTGAACCCGTTACTAAAGCAATTATATTAAATACTAAACCAGATGGAGCCAAACTTTTCGAAATTAGAAAAAAATTTTGGATTTTAAAAATATATCCAATTAAAGATAAAAACGTAATTGCAGAAAAAATTCCAAGAGATATCCATGCAGCTGGTACATGAACATACATAATTCTGACAGAATGACTTTGTTTATAATCTTCTGGAGACAGTATTAAAGCCTCAGTAAGGCCGATTGTAAGTATAACTATAAATAATGCTAAAACATATTTAGGAGCTTTAGAAGTTACTGTGAAAATTTTATTGGGTTCAAAAATCTTTAACATTTTAAATTTATATTTTAATAAATCGATTTTTAGTATGAAATTTTTATCTGATCAAGAATGTAGAGGGAGATAATAACGAAGGGTCAATAATTAACACTCTTGATCAGAATTAAATTCATTTTAACAACCTGCTGTGACGAAGATTTGAGCTAATTGTGTTTAAAAAATGATTTTCTTTAGTTTGAAAGCTTAAAGTAACTAGACCCTTTTTTTCCCGAGAAAATCTCCTCAATAAGAGGGTGTTTTATTGGTTCATCAGAATCATCCATTAAAAGATTCTGTTCAGATACATAGGCCTCGTACGTAATTTCGTCATTTTCTGCAAGAAGATGGTAAAAAGGCTGATCTTTTCTAGGTCTAACATTTTTTGGTATAGACTGATACCATTCTTCTGAATTATTAAATTCAAAATCCACATCATATATTACACCTCTAAATTCAAAATGTTTGTGTTTCACTACTTCACCAATTGAAAATTTAGCTTTTTGAATTGCCATTATTATTAGTATGGGTATTTAAAAATAAAAATCAATAAGAAAAAATTATAATTTTTCCTAATAAGCTATTTATGTTAATATCTTTCAAGTGAACAAATCTTTTTTAAAGTTTCTAACAGATTTTGGCCCATTAATAATTTTTTTTTACTACTACTACGATAGTGGAAAAGATTTAAAAACTGCTATACCTCCTTTTATAATTGCGACAATTTTAGCATTAACAGTTATGTGGATTTTGGAAAAAAAAATTCCTAAGGTCCCTCTTCTAAGTGGAATTTTAATTACTTTATTTGGTGGATTAACAATCTATTTTGATAACCCAATTTTTATATACATGAAACCTACAATAATAAATATTTTGTTTGGTATGGCACTAATATTTGGAAAATACTTTACTAATGAGCCAGTTTTAAAAAAACTTATGGGAAAATCAATTTCTTTAACTCTTGAAGGTTGGGAAGTTTTAAACAAAAGATGGATATATTTTTTCTTTGGGCTTGCGATACTTAATGAATTAGTCTGGAGAACTCAGTCAGAAGAATTTTGGGTTAATTTTAAAGTTTGGGGTTTATTACCAATAACTTTAATTTTCACTGGTTTTCAAATAGGTATAATAAATAAATACAAAATTAATGAACAATAATTTACGATTAGTCATAAATAACGTTAATGACAAGAAATTAGAAACTAAACATTTTTTTGAAAAAGATGAATTAAAAATCATTTTAGACTTGTATGCTAAAATGGTTTCGGAAGGTTCTTGGAAGGATTATGGACTAAATATTTCTAGCAAGCAAATAGGTTTTAGTGTTTTTAAAAATGCGGCGGAAAACGCACTTTATAAAATATGCAAGAACTTTAAGCCAAAAAACAAAAACTTAAAATATCTAATAACTGATACCAATGGAAAAATTATTAAAAATTCTTATGATCTAAATTCGCTTTTAAAAAATACTAACTGGAAAAAACTTGGGTAATAAAGTTATCTTCGCTGACCGAAAAGTCTAAGAAGCATTATAAATAAATTTATGAAATCTAGATAAAGAGTTAATGCACCCATTACTGCTTTTTTGCCCATTAATTCACCTGAGTCTGAAGCTGTATACATATTTTTAATTTTTTGAGTGTCATATGCGGTTAACCCCACAAATATTAAAACTCCTAAAATTGAAATCACAAAATACATCATTGATGATTTCATAAAGATATTAACAATAGACGCAATTATAATTCCAATTAAACCCATCATCAAAAAAGATCCAAGTTTCGTTAGATCTCTCTTTGTAGTGTAACCATAAATACTCATTGCACCAAATGTTGCTGATGTAATAAAGAACACTCTTGTTACACTCATTCCAGTGTAAACTAATAATATAGAAGACAAAGATAGACCCATTAATGCTGCAAAAACCCAAAATGTAGTTTGTGCTTTTGATGCACTCATTTTATTGATCCCAAAACTCATATAAAAAACTATTCCAAGCGGAGCTAACATTACTAACCATTTTAAACCTGATAGGTATATTGCATTACCCATTTGAGTGAGTCCTACAATAGATCCTGAGGCATCAGTAACAACTGACATTTTAAAAGTTAAAAGAGCAATTATTCCAGTAAGCAAAACTCCTGTTGCCATATAATTATAAACTTTAAGCATGTAGGCTCTTAAACCCTCATCAGTTACAGCAGTTTCTTGCGCAGATGCTTTAGCTCTAGCAAGTATCCCTTTTTTATCAAATTCCATAATACTTGAAATATATAATCTTTTACTAATTATTCAAGATACCTTAAAAGATTAATAAAAATTTAAAGCTCAAAAACCTTTATGAATTATAAAAAATTAGGAAATACTGACCTTGATGTAAGTACAATTTGTCTCGGCACAATGACTTGGGGTGAGCAAAACACACAGGGGGAGGGTTTTGATCAAATGGACTATGCTCTAGACCAAGGTGTTAATTTTTGGGATACCGCTGAATTATATGCAATTCCACCTAAAGAAATTACTTATGGTAAAACTGAGGAAGTAATTGGGAATTGGTTTAAAAAATCAAAAAAAAGAAATGAAGTTGTTCTAGCGACAAAAGTTGCAGGCCCAGGTTTAAATTGGATTAGAGGTGGAGGAAATCAGTATGATGAAAAAAACTTAAATGAAGCAGTAAACGGAAGTTTAAAAAGATTAAAAACAGATTATATTGACTTGTACCAACTTCATTGGCCCGAAAGAAAAAGTAATTTTTTTGGAAGGCTTGGATATCAACACAAAGATGATACTGACTGGAATAAATTTGAGGATATTCTCAATTCATTAGATAAAATTATAAATAGTGGAAAAATTAGATACATCGGACTTTCTAATGAAACTGCATGGGGTTTGTCAAAATTTTTAGAAATATCAAAAATTAAACAACTCCCACGAATGATGTCTGTTCAAAATCCATACAGTTTATTAAATAGAACCTATGAGGTTGGCCTTGCTGAAGTCTCAATAAGGGAAAAAAGTGGCTTATTAGCTTATTCACCTTTAGCATTTGGTTATTTAACTGGGAAATACAGAAATGGAGAATTGCCAAAAGATTCGAGAATGAAATTGTTTGGAGATCAATTTGTGAGATATAAAACAAAAAATGGTCAATTAGCTATTGAAAAGTATAACGAAATAGCAAATAGATATGAATTAAATTTTGCGCAAATGAGTTTAAAATTTTGTGAACTTCAGCCTTTTGTTACCAGTGTAATAATTGGGGCTACAACAATGGATCAGTTGAAAACTGATATAGAAAGTGTAAATATAAATTTATCTGAAGAAGTTATAAATGAAATTAATGAAGTACAAAAAATTTACCCAAATCCATGTCCATAATTAAAAAAACTTTATTCTTATCTCTGATTATTTTGATAATTCCTTTATCAAAAACATATGCGCAGGATTTAAAAAAAATTGGGAAATTTAAAGATTGGGATGTGATGGTAATATCTGAAGCTTCAGGAAAAGTATGTTTTGCTCAATCAACTCCAGTTTTGCAAGCACCCAAAAAAAATAAAAGAGAAGCAAGATTGTTTGTAACTTTTCGGCCAGCTGAAAAAATATCAAATGAAATTAGTACGACTTCAGGTTACGAATTTAACAAAAATAATTCTGTTCTAGCAAGCTCTGGAAATAATAAATTCAAGTTTGACATAAAACAACAAGGCTTTGCGTGGATGACCAGTAACAAAAAAGAAAACATAATGGTTAAAGTAATGAAAAAGGGCTCAAGAATCATGGTCACTGGTTACAATGAAAAAGGTTCTCAAACTATAGATCATTACTCACTGCTTGGTTTTACCAAAGCTTATGGTGCTGCAAAAAAAGCTTGCAGTTAATTAATGAAATCAAAAAAAAGAATTGTTTTAGCTTACTCTGGTGGTTTAGATACGTCCATAATTCTTAAATGGTTACAAGAAAACTATAATGCTGAAGTTATTTGTTACACAGCAGATATTGGACAAGAGATCAATGTAAAAAGAATTAAATCTAATGCAAAAAAGTTTGGGGTTAAGAATGTAATTATCAAAAATTTGAAGGATATTTTTGTAAGAGATTACGTGTTTCCAATGATCCGTGGCCACGCAGTTTATGAGGGTATGTATTTATTGGGAACATCCATTGCAAGACCATTAATTGCAAAGGATCAAATAAGAGTTGCACAAAAATATAAAGCATTTGCAGTTTCTCACGGTGCAACTGGAAAAGGAAATGATCAAGTAAGATTTGAGCTTGGGTATCATTACTTTGGACCGAAAATTAAAATAATAGCACCTTGGAGAATATGGAAATTAAAATCGAGAACAGATTTAATTAATTATGCAAAAAAAAATGGTATACCTATTCCAAAAGATAAAAAAGGACAGTCTCCTTTTTCAGTAGACGATAATTTATTTCATACTTCGACAGAAGGAAAAGTTTTAGAAAATCCAAAAAATGCTGCTCCTGAATTTATTTTTCAAAGAACAATTTCACCAGAAAAAGCTCCAAACAAATCGACGATTGTTTCCATAACATTTAAAAATGGAGATCCAGTTAGTGTTAATGGAAAAAAATTTAAACCCTCAAAATTACTTGAAAAATTAAATCAATTAGCTGGAAAAAATGGTATTGGAAGAGTTGACCTGGTGGAAAATAGATTTCTTGGTATAAAATCAAGAGGAGTTTATGAAACTCCTGGGGGAACATTATTAATTCATGCTCATAGAGCCATTGAGTCCGTAACATTAGATAAAGAGACGATGCATAAAAAAGATTTGATCATGCCTAGATATGCTCAATTAATTTATAATGGATATTGGTATTCAAAAGAAAGATTTAAACTTCAAAAGATCGTAGATCTTAAAAGAAATAAAGTGAATGGATTAGTTAAATTAAAACTTTATAAAGGAAATATCTCTATTCAATCAAGAATGACAAAGAGTAAAGCATATTCAATGAAAAAAGTTTCTTTTGAGGAAAATAAAACCTTTAACAAATCTAACGTAGAAAGATTTATTAATTATCATAAGAAAAAACTATATAATTAATAAATATTGAGACAAATTATAGTTTGTCAAAATTATTTTAAGTTATATCTTAGAATTATGGAATCATTTAAAAATTGGATGAAGGATACTGCAAACATTTTATTCGATGACAGTAAAAATGATCTCCGATCTCTTCCAAAAACTGTAAGATTACAAATTCTATTAGTTCTAAGTTTTATTTGGACAACAGTATTTAGTTTATATGTTTTCTCATATACTACTTTCGTATTTGGTTGGACTGGACTTTTTTTAGCGCATATTGGTTTGATATTTGCTGTTTATCTAACATTCAAACATTTCCATAGAGCAGAAGAAAATTCAGCCAGTGTCTTTAAAACAAAAAATTTTGACCCCTTCAAAATAATGGTGCTCGTCTTTGTAATTGTGTTTATATTTGTTTTTTCTAAAGGAATTGAAGTGTTAACTAGTCCAAACCCATATTCTTATTCGATTCCATATGAAGGGTCTTCAAAATCAGTGTTTGAAAAATGGCTACCTTTTAGTAAAGATAAGTAATGGAAAAGATAGCAAAAAATTTACAGTTATTATTAATGTGTATTATTTTAATAAGTACTGTTATTGCTGTTGGAATAGAGATTTATAAAATGTTACAAAATCGATCAGTAACTTTAGCTGATTTACTTTTAATGTTTCTATATTTAGAAGTTCTTGCAATGGTTAGAGTTTTTTGGAACCAACAATCAATCAGCATTACATTGCCGCTATTAATTGCTATTACTGCTTTAGCACGATTTATAATTCTCCAAGGAAAAGAAATGGATCCAACTGCTCTAGTATATGAAGCTGTAGCTATAGTTCTTATTGCTGGTGCTATTGTAATTCTAAGACTAAGACATAGTGATAAGTTAGGCCTAAAGAAAAAAAAATCAAAATAGTTTTATATGAAATTTGAAACCTCAAGGGCTAAGGCCTTAGATAAATTAAACTATTTTATTGAAAATAATCTCTCGGCATATTCAAAGCTGAGAAATTTTGACTTTGGACCAGAAAATAGGTCAAATATTTCCTGTTTGTCTCCATATGTTACTCATGGAATAATTGATGAAAAAGAAATAATTAAAAGATCACTTGGTAAATTTTCCTTTTCAAAAAATGAAAAATTTATTCAGGAAGTTTTATGGCGCACATATTGGAAAGGCTGGTTGGAATTAAGACCAAATGTTTGGTCGGATTACTTAATTGAATTAAGTAAAATTAGAGATGATTTTAAAAATAACCAGAACTATCTAAACGCAATAGATGGCAAAACAAATATTGAATGCTTTAATTCTTGGGTAAATGAATTAAAAGATCATAATTATTTACATAACCACACAAGGATGTGGTTTGCTAGTATCTGGATTTTTACATTAGAATTACCTTGGCAGTTAGGTGCAGAATTTTTTATGCAACATCTCTACGATGGAGATGCTGCTTCAAATACTCTCGGATGGAGATGGGTTGCGGGAATTCAGACAAAAGGAAAACATTATTTAGCAAGCGAATGGAATATCAAAAAATTCACTAATAATAGATTTAGTAATATCAAATTAAATGAGAATGCACTTTCAAAGATATCTGAAAAAACATACTCGATAATTAAACAAGATTTTAATAATCCTCAAACTATTGAGGATAGAAATTTATTAATTTTTGAAAATAATCTTTCTTTTGAAATCACTGATTTTTATAATAATAAATTTAGAAAAATTTATTTAATTTCCAATAAGAATGAAAATAGGTTTATCAAATTAGGTGAAAAAGTAGTGAAATTTAAATCTCTACTTATTAGTGATCAGGAGCAAAGATTAAAAAATAATTCTATTGATTGTGAGATCATCGATATAAGTGAAATAAAGAACATTCAAAATAGTTATGCTTTGTACCCCTCAGTTGGTGAAAACTTAGATTATTTGTATTCAAATAGTATAAAAATAGATTTTTTGTATAGAAAACTTGATCAACATTCTTGGCAATATTGTAACAAAGGATTTTTCAATTTTAAAAATTATATTCCTAAAATAATTTCAACTTTTAATTAAAACCACCTAAACATTCCAATAATTCCAGCCGTAGCATAAAAGAATTGTAAAAATAATATTCCTCTATGACCACCCCTATAAGCCCAAATTCCAATTAAAATTGCAGATATTAATAATAAGCAAAAACCAAAAAACTCTATACCAATATTCATAGCTACAAATAAAGAATACAATATTGCAGTGATAACCCCTGCCCACTCAAAAATTTTATTATTCATAAAAGTTTTTTAAAATTATTATAAAGAATCTTAGAATAATTATTCATATCTGTCATATTTTCTTTTGCTGATTTATCAAATTTTTCAAGTGCACCATCACCTAATTGATCTTCTAATGCTTTTTTATACTCTGGCACACATCCCCACTCATTAACCGTTGTATTTTTAATTTCGATATGAAACTGGATTCCATAAGCATGATTTTGATATTTAAAAATTTGAAATTTAGTAACTGGAGATGAAGCTAATAAAATAACATCTTTATTATGTTCTATTCCTTGAACCTCATATGAATGCCATTGCAAACTTTTAATTTTATCTGGAAATTTAGAAAATAAATTATCTTGATTTTTTGCTTTGGTAAAATTTATATCCATCATGCCAATTTCAGCTGGACTGGACTTTACAACTTTACCTCCAACTACTTCACCTAATAACTGGCAACCTAAGCAGAAACCTAGATAAGGTTTTTTTAGATCAACAACAAACTCTTTAATTTTTTTTTTTTCTTCAATTAACCAAGGATATTCTTTTTCCATAAAAGTATCCATTGGACCACCCATGCAAAACATTCCATCAAATTCACTTAAATTATTTGGAATTTTTTCACCTTGATCTAGCTCAATTGTAGTTAGATTAAATCCATCAGCTAACATGAGATCTTTTATGTAACCAGGATCTTCAATTTTAATATGTTGTAAAATTATTATGTTCAATAATCTTAACTTAGCTTAGAACACTTCTTAGAACAATATTTTACTCTCTCCCAATTTAATCTCCATTTCTTACGCCAAACAAAAGGTCTTTTACAAACAGGGCAAATTTTTGAAGGAAGATTTTCTTTTTTCACTAGATTGTATTTTGTTTAATAAATTTGTCTGCAGCTAACAAAATCAATTTTTTTCTATCAGTTTTCATTTTATCAAAAATTCTTACCATCATAGAAAGTCTTGGATTTTTCAAAAAAAATTTTCTATTACGATCAATAAATCTCCAGTACAGTCCGTCCATGATGTTGCACCAATCACCCTTTTTAAAATCCATCATTTTCATAAAGTAGCTAGAACCACATATATAAGGTTTGGTTGCAAATATTCCTCCATCACTAAACAATCCCATACCATAAACATTAGGCACCATTACCCAATCTGAAGAATCTACAAACATCTCCATAAACCATTTATAAACAATAGTAGGTTTTATTTCACAAAGATTCATAATGTTAGATAAAATCATTAATCTTTCAATGTGATGAGACCATCCATGATTTAAAGCATTCTTAATTGCATAATCAAGAGGAGGTAATCCAGTTGTGCCTTCATACCAAGATTTTTTCATTTTTCTATTTTGTTTAAAGAAATTTCCAGTTTCCATTTCTTTTGAATAACTTTGATAAATTCCTCTCATAAATTCTCTCCAACCAATTACCTGACGAATGTAACCTTCTAGTGAATTTAATCTTATCTTTTTACTTTTATGAAACTCTAAAACTTTTTTAATAATAAATTCTGGAGTGATCAAACCTAAGTTAATGTATGGACTTAATGCACTATGAAATAAAACATTATTTTTTTGATCAACAGCATCCTCATAATCTCCAAATAGATTTGATTTCTCTTTTATAAAAAAATTTAAAAGCTTGATGACATCATTATATTCTGTAGCGAACCAAAAATTATCAGTTTTCCCTGGATGATCTTTGAATAATTTTTCAATAATTGGTTTTAATTTTTTAGTATGATTAGTTTCGTTTATTTTTGGTAATTTGGGAATTAAAATATTTTTTGGTAATTTATTTCTATTATCTTCATCAAAGCTCCATTTACCTCCGATTGGATTTCCATCTGAACCCATCAAAATCCCCGATTTTTTTCTGACATCTTTATAAAAAGTTGCCATGAACGGTTTTTTTGATTTAGATAAATATTGTTTAAATTCCTCTCTTGAATTTAAAAACATTGGAGTTTGTATAACATTCCATTTTATTTTTTCTTTTTTAAGAAATTGATGAATTTTTTTTTCAAAAAATTTATCTTCAATTTCAAAGCTTGAAATCTCTTTTATTTTTTTTGAACTAATTATTTTTTTTAATTTTTTAAAATAATCATCCTTAAATTCTTTATCCTCAATTTTAACATATTCTAATTTAAATTTATCTTTTTTTAGATTATCCGCATGTGAGCGCATTGATGATAAGAAAAGAAGTATTTTTTGTTTATGATGTTTTTCATAAGTGCATAATTGGTAATCCTCAGCCATAAAAAACAGGTGGTCTTTTTTGAAGCGGTCCAAGTATTTTGATGGAAATAATTGGTTACCCAGTATAAAAAATAACTTCATAATTAAATATAACTAATAAAATTTTTTATGTCAGAAAAATATCTAATTTTTGGTGCGACAGGTTCAATCGGATCTAGCTTAGCTGAGCAATTAGTTAATTCAGGAAATTCAGTTCATTTAGTAGGTAGAAATGAAAGTGAAACAAAAAGTGTTTCTGAGAAATTAGGTTGTACTTTTACCATTGCTGATGTTTTAGGAGATGGATTTATTGAAAAAGTTAAAAATGACATTTCAGAAATAAAAGGTGTTGCTTATTGTGTTGGTTCAATTGATTTAAAACCTTTGAGGATGGTCAATGAACAAGATTTTAATAAATGTATGAAATTAAATCTCTATTCGGCAGTTGAAGTTATTAAAGGTTATCAAGAAAGTTTAAAAAAAAATAAAGGTTCGGTAGTTTTATTCTCTACAGTTGCAGCACAACGAGGATTTACCAACCATGCAATAATTGCTTCAGCTAAAGCTGCTGTTGAGGGATTGACTGTTTCATTGGCAGCTGAATTTGCTCCTAACATAAGAGTTAACTGTATAGCTCCAAGTTTAACTAATTCTAAAATTGCGGAACCAATGTTAAAAAATAAAGCATTAGCAGACGGGATAGCAAAAGCCCATCCCTTAAAAAGATTGGGTGAGGGAAAAGACTCAGCTTCACTTGCAAAATTTCTAATTACTGATGATAGCTCTTGGGTTACAGGTCAGATTATAGCTGTTGATGGAGGAAGATCAAAATTATCTTAACAAATTATGTATATTGCAATGAATAGATTTAAAATTGTTCTTGGCAAAGAAAAAGAGTTTGAAGATGTTTGGAAAAATAGAGACACCCATCTTGAAGGTGTTCAAGGATTTAAGAATTTCAATTTAATTAAAGGTGACACCAATAAAGAATATTCTCTTTATTCATCTCATAGCACATGGGAGTCAAAAGAAGATTTTATAAATTGGACTAAATCAGAAGCATTTAGACTGGCTCATAAAAATGCAGCTCAGCACAAAGATTTATATTTAGGACCACCAGACTTTGAAGGCTTTGACGTAGTTTTTTAATTAATATGAAAATTCTTTTCATATTACTAATCTTAATTTTTTCAAACATAGCCAAAGCAGAGGATTTTAATTTTAAAAAAATTGTAGATCTAAAAGATCCATGGGGATCAACTTTTATTGATAAAAATAATATTCTTATTACTGAAAAAGGCGGTTCTATAAAATTGGTGAATATAAACAATAAAATTATTAATTTAATAAATCATAATTTAAATTTTCTTGAACATGGTCAAGGCGGTCTCCTAGATATTCTCTTCAATAAAAATTTTGTATATGTCACCTATACTGAAAATAGAGGTAATTGGAAAACAAGCACTTCAATTGCAAAAGCAAAATTTAATAATAAAGATTTAATCTTTGAAAATATTTTTCAAGCAAATCCACCAATCGATTCTGGATATCATTTTGGGTCTAGATTAGCGATCAAAGATAATTATCTATTTGCATCAGCTGGCGAGAGAGGGCAAGGCATGATTGCACAAGATCCTACCAAACATCCAGGGAGTATTATTAGAATAAATGTTGATGGAAGTATTCCTAAAGACAATCCTAAATTTAATGGTAAATCAGATTGGCTACCAGAAATTTATCAAATTGGAATTAGAAATCCTCAAGGTTTAACTTTATCTCCATTTGATGGAAAAATTTATATGAGTAATCATGGGGCAAAAGGTGGTGACTGGTTTGGCGAAGTAAAAAAAGGTGAAAATTATGGATGGAAAATACTAGGTTGGGGAGGAAAAAATTATTCAGGTATTCCTATTGGTCCAAAATGGAAACCAGGTTTTACAAAAGCAATACAGTATTGGGTACCTTCTATCGCAACAAGTGCGATAACTATCTACAAAGGTAATGAATTTAGCGAGTGGAATGGGCATGCTTTAATCACATCTCTCAAAGATCAATCATTGAGAAAATTGATTTTTAATGATTTATCTAGTGTAAAAGAGGACATTATCTTCAAAAATAAAATTGGAAGAATTAGAGATATACAAGTGCATCCTAATAATGGAAAAATATATTTCTTAGCAGGAGACAGTTTGTGGTTAATGGAAAAAAACTAATTAAACTTCTATTTATTTTAGTTGGAATTTTTTTTTATAATTGTTTAAGTATTGCAATGGAAAAACCTTATCATCATTTGCCAGATGGAACTTTTAGAAATCCCGAAGGTTCACCAAAAAGAGACCCTAATGTAAAATGGTCTTACAAAATTTTTAATCAAGAAAAAAAGAAGCTTGATATGACAGTGCCAAAAGAACATGTTGTAGATAAAGAAAAAGTTTTATTAGATCTTAAAAAATATCAGGAAGATGATTATATTGCCTGGATAGGTCATGCTACTTTTTTAATAAAGTTAGGAGAAACCACAATAATAACTGATCCAGTATTTTCAAAAAATGCAGGTCCATTAATCTTTGGACCAGACAGATTTACTGAACCGGCTTTGACACTTAATGAAATTCCAAAAATAGATTTGTTTTTACTTACTCATAATCATTATGATCATCAAGATATGTCTACTATTAGAAAATTTCCTTATAAAGATACAAAAGTTTTACTTCCTTTAAGACTAGGTAAATATTTTAAAAGATACAAAGATGTTAATGAAATGGACTGGTATGATGAAATTAAGATTAATGATAATCTTAAAGTAACATTTCTACCAGCTGTTCACTGGTCAAAAAGGAGTTTAACTGATACGAACAAAACTTTGTGGGGAAACTTTCTTATTGAATATAAAGGAAAAAAAATATTATTTGGCTGTGACACTGGAATTGGGGATGTTTATAAAGAGATTGGAAACAAGTATGGTCCAATTGACCTGACATTTATCAACATAGGTGCATACAACTTCTACCCCATAATGCCCTATAAAGATAAATCAGTTTATCATACTAACCCGGAGGAAGCGTTAGAAGTTGCACAAAATTTAAAAAGTAAAAAAGTTATTGGAATGCACTGGGGAACTTTTGTTCTCTCTCTTGAGCCAATTATGGAACCACCAATTAGATTTAAAGCAAGTGCTGAAAAATATGGGTTTAAAAAAGAAGATGCTATTATTTATAAAATAGGTGAGTTTGGATCGTTAAGAAAAATACTTAACTATAATTAATTATCTAATAATTTTTTTTTTGCTTTTTCAAATTCTTCTTGAGTTAAAACGCCTTCTTTTAAAAGTTGGTTCAATTTTTGAATTTCATCGCTCAATTTATCCTCATTACTTAATGATTCGTCTATTTGTGTGTTTTCTATATCTCCATTAGCTTTATTTTCATTTTTTGCCTTAAAACCTTTTCCGATAGCTTTTGCTCCTAAATATAAAACAAATCCAAAAATTGGAATTACTAAACTAAAAAAAATAATCTTTTCCACTAATTAATCCTCATCTTCCTCTCTCCAGTTTTTTTCGTACATTAACCATGCAGCTAATATTACTGAGAATGTTCCAACAATCATACCATAATCAAATCCTGTTTGTTGATCATAAAGATACCAGCCAAGTTGTGTTGCCCCAATTGGTGGAATTGTAAGTATAGCCATCAATATAGCTATTCTATAAGGATACTTAGGTTTTTTCATAACTTAATGTATCAAAAATTGTATTATGATTTAAATGTTATATTTGCGATCTTTTGAAACACTCTATTGTGTTTTTAAGCAAACACGCAATAGTCATTGGGCCAACGCCGCCAGGAACAGGAGTCAAGGCTTTTGCAATTTTTGAAACCTCTTCAAATGCAACATCTCCAACAATGCCTTTATCTGTTTTGTTAATCCCTACATCAATTACTATCGTGTCTTTTTTAACCCAATCCCCTTTAACTAATTCAGGAATACCGACTGCAGCAACTATAATGTCTGCCTCTAAACATTCAGCTTTTAAATCTTTTGTTTTAGAATGAGTAATTGTTACAGTACAATTTTCCTTTAAAAGAAGCTGTGTCATTGGTTTACCATTTAAATTTGAACGCCCAACTACAACTGCTTTTTTTCCATTTAAGTTAGGTTCAATTTTTTTAATTAGCAAATAACATCCCAAAGGTGTGCAAGGAATTGAACTTTCATAACCTGAAGATAGATTTCCAACATTCATGGGATGAAATCCATCAACATCTTTAGAGGGATCTATTGCTTCAATAACTTTTTGTTTATCAATATGTTTTGGAAGAGGTAATTGAACTAAAATACCTGAAACTGTTTTATCATTATTTAATTCATCTATTTTGTCTAAAATAATTTTTTCCTCTACTGAGTCTGGATATTTTATAACATCAGATTTAAGTCCAACTTCATTAGCAGATTTTTCTTTGTTTCTTACATAGATTTGACTAGGTGTCAGATCACCAATCAAAATCACTGTTAAACCTGGAACTTTGTTGTATTTTTTTTTTAATTCAAAAACTTCTTTTTTTAACTCTTCTCTTAATAATGCAGCTTCTTTTTTTCCGTCAATTAAAATCATATGTTTTTAGAATATCATTGGTGCAACGTAAAGCTTCATACACATTTCTACAAACCAAATCAATAGCAGCAAGATTATTGGAGATATATCCAAAGATCCTAAATTTGGCAAAAAACGTCTTATTCTATTTAAAAAAGGGTCAGTTAATCGATAGGTAAGCTCTAAAATAGAATAAACAAATCTATTTTGAGTATTTAAAACATTAAATGCTATCAACCAACTTATTAAAACATTAGCTATTACTACATATGAATAAAGTTTTAAAATTTGTAAAACTAAATAAAAAATAGCTATCATTTTTTTTCGATATATATAGATGAGCTTGGGAAAGCAAATGAAGCTTTATTATTTTCAACGATTTGTTTAATTTCAATTGCTAATTTTTCTTTTACCGCCAACCACTCATTCCAACTATTTGTCTTTGTAAAACAACGCACGTACATGTCTATTGAACTATCAGAAAATTTATCTACTCTTACAGCAACACCTACACTGGTATTAAAATCATCACTTTTGTTTATATGGTCCTCAATTTGATTTCTAATTGTTTTTAATTGATCAACTGTGGTGTCATACTGAAGAGTTATAATCCAACTTATTAACCAATTTGAAGTTTCACTAACATTGATAACTGCATTTTCTGCAAATTGAAAATTTGGAATAATAGCCAATGATTTATCAAATTTTCTAATTGTTGTAGATCTAAATCCAATTTTCTCAACAATCCCCTCTATTATTCCGTCAACTAAAATCCAATCACCAATTCTAAATCTTTTTTCTACAAGAACTAAAATTCCTGAAATTAAATTTTTAAATAGATCTTGAGCTCCTAATGCAACGGCTACACCAAATAAACCTAACCCTGCAATAATTGGTCCAATTTTAATTCCCCATAATTCTAGAACTGCCGCTAAACCTAAAATAAAAATAAGAATTTTTAATGATTTGATAATCCAGCCAATTAATTCTCTTGTCAAAAGTTTATCAAGACCGCTTAAAATATAGGATACCGGTTCAATGACTTGATGAATTATCCAAAATATTAAAATTGTAATTAAAGTTCTATTTATAGTATCGACTACTTCTCTACCTTCTAATGAAAATGTCATATAATAACTCGCAATAAAAAAACCTAGAACTATTGGTAAAAATCTTGCTGGTCCAATCAAAGCGTTTACAAATGTATCATCCAATTTATTTGTAGTTCTTTTTGAAATAATTTCTAATTTCTTTATTATGAGTTTACTTATTAAACCTCTAAAAATTAAAAAAACTAAAAAAATTCCTATTCCAATTAATATTTGGAAAATATCTACACCAAGAATTCCTCTATTCCATACAGATAGAAATATTTCTGAAAAATTATTTATTAATTCCATGATCAAATTTTATATAACAAAAACTCCTCTTCTCCAGGGTTAAAAAGAAATATTTTTTTCCATTTAATTTCATTTAATATAGACGATGTTTTTTCACCTATACACATTAAATTTGTATTCATCCATGCATTTTCTATTTGATGCACCTTTATAAAATTTAAAAAACTAGAGGCGCTGTTTTGAGAGTAAACATATACCAGATCTGGCATATTCACTTTTAATTCTCTTACAAAATTTTCATCAAATTTTTGATTATGACTAACTCGATAATTAATAATTCTTTTAATATTATAACCTTCATTCAATAGTTGCTGATCAAGATCGGCTGCTATCATTTCTCCGCTAACATAAAGGATTGGTTTATTTTTCAAATCATAGTTCTGTAATATTATTTCTTTTAAATTTGAAACATTTCCTTCAGCAGAAATTGTATTTTGGAGACCTGCACTTCTAGCCTTTTTTTCAGTCATATCTCCAACACAAAAACACATTATGTTTTTATTTAGTTTATTTAAATTTAAAAACTTTACTGCGTTAGCACTTGTAAAAATAATTGCACCGTAGTCAAAAAAGTTAACCTCTTCATGATTAATTTTTTCAATGATCAATAACGGAAGATGAGAAACTCTGTGACCAAGCGATTGAAATTTGATTATCATTTCTGAACAATCTTCTAAAGGTCTTGTCAATAAAATATGCATATTATCTTTTATAACTATTATTTGATATAGCTTTTAAAGTTTCACCTACTTTTTTTCCTAGTTCGTGAGCATCTTCAATTTTTGAAGAACTTTTTTCATAAAATCTTTGACTTCCATCAAGAGAAAATAATTCTGCCTCTAAATCAATTTTAGCACCATTAATAGAAGCATGAGCGCCAACGGCAGTCTCACAATCACCCTCTAAAACTTTAAGAACATTTCTTTCCGCACAAGCTCTATAGAAAGTTTCAATATGATTTATCTTTTTTAATAATGAAATAACATCTTTGTCCTCTTTACGACACTGAAGAGCAATGATTCCTTGTCCAGCACTCGGAATTAATTCCTTTACTGAAAATATTTCTGAGATTTCTTTATCAATTTCTAAAGATTTCATTCCAGCATATGATAAAACTATTGCATCATACAATCCATCATGAAGTTTTTTAATTCTTGTATCAATGTTGCCTCTGATTATTTTATATTTTAGATCCGATCTGATATTCTTGATTTGAAATTCTCTTCTAAAAGACGAAGTCCCTACTATTGAATTAGATTTTAGATCTTTAAGTTTTATTTTTTGTTTGGTTACTAAAATTTCTCTTGGATCATTTCTCATCAAAAAAGAATCTGTTACCAAACCTTTAGTTTCAATAGCAGGCATATCTTTAAGAGCATGTACTGCAATATCAATTTTTTTATTCAAAAGTTCTTTTTCTATATTTGAAGAAAATAAACCTTTTCCTCCAATTTCTGATAACCTCACATCCTGGATTTGATCACCCTCAGTTTTTATAGGTTTAATAAAAATATTTTCACTACTAAGATTTGAATTTTTAATAATATTTTCTTTAGCATTATTTGCGTATATTAATGCCAACTTACTTCCTCTAGTCCCAATAATTATTTTTTTTTCCATAAATTATTTATTTCTTACTTGTAAAGAGATTGTACAATTAATAAAAACTATTTGTATGAGTAAAAAACCCTTAATTCTTGGAATAGAATCAAGCTGTGATGAGACGGCAGCCTCGTTGATAACTGAAAATGACCAAGGAAATCCTATTGTTTTATCAAATATTATTTCAAGTCAAATTGACGTGCACAAAAAATTTGGTGGAGTGGTGCCCGAGTTAGCAGCACGTGCTCATATCGAAAAGATAGATTGGATTGTTAAAAAAGCAATAGAGGATAGTGGGAAAAAAATTGAAGAAATAGATGCGGTAGCATCAACTGCAGGTCCTGGGTTGATAGTTTGTCTATCTGTCGGTCTAAGTTTTGGAAAAGCTTTTGCAGCATCTTTAAATAAACCTTTTTTAGCAATTAATCATTTAGAAGGTCATGCACTTAGTCCAAAAATTGTAACAAAGTTAAACTACCCATACTTACTTTTATTGATCTCAGGCGGTCATTCACAATATCTGAGCGTTAAAGAACTGGGTGAATATAAAAGATTAGGTACAACAATTGATGATGCTTTGGGTGAAGCATTTGATAAAACTGCTAAACTTCTTGGAATTGAATTTCCAGGTGGGCCCCAAATTGAGAAGTTCGCTGAAAAAGGTGATCCTGATAAATATGTTTTGCCTAAACCTATCTTAAATAAAGGTGGTTGTAATTTATCTTTTGCAGGACTTAAAACTGCTGTTTTAAAAATTTCAAAAAATATCAAAAAGGAACAAGATAAATTTGATCTTGCTGCATCATTTCAAAAAACTATCGAGGTAATACTGTGTAAAAAAACAAAAATAGCATTTAATGAGTTTGAAAAAGAAGTTAATCCTAAAGAAAAAATTTTTGTTGTAGCTGGTGGCGTAGCGGCTAATAAAAGCATTAGATCTAAATTAATTAATTTATGCAAGAAAGAAAATTACCAAAGTTTATTTCCTCCAAGAGAACTTTGTGGTGATAATGCTGCCATGATTGCGCTAGTTGGATTAGAAAAATATAAATTAAAACAATTTGATAACTTAGATTATCCTGCAAAACCAAGATGGCAATTAGATAAAGATGCTGTTTTTTTGAAAGGAGCTGGAGTAAAATTATAGTTTAAAATTTTGTGGTTTTAATCCTTCAATATAATTTTGATAAACTTTTTTGTAACCTTTTTCAATATTACTCGTATAAACTTTGGGCTTAAATACATTGGAACTTTCTTTATTTTTTGAAATTTTATTTTTAAGTTGAGCTAAAAGTTCTGAATTATTGGAAATTTTTAAAGCTGCTTCCTCATAATTTTTTAAATTTTCTGTAATAAGTTCTGAAATATTCATTGATGATAATAAACTTGTCGCAACACGACTTGCAAAAGACTTTCCTTTTAGTGTTAAAACTGGAACTCCCATTCTTAAACTGTCACTGCAAGTAGTATGAGCGTTGTAAGGAAAAGTATCTAAAACTAAATCTACTAACTTCAGTCTAGACAAATGTTGCTCTAAAGGAAGGTGTTTTGCAAAAATTAATCTTTTAGGATCAACATTGTTTTTTGTAGCAAAATTTTTCAAATTTCTCTCTGAAATGTTATTATCACTTAATAACCATAGAACACTATCATTTTTTTTCTTTAAAATTCTCATCCAAGTTTCAAAAACATCTGGCATAATTTTCTGGTGACTATTAAAGCAAGCGAAGATAAAGTCTTTTTCTGGTAAGTTCATATCTTTTTTAGTTAAAGTTTTATCATCAATTTTTTTAGTATCTTCATTTGGCTGGTAAGTATCTGGCAAAATAATTAATTTTTCAGAAAAAAATTTTTCATTTTCACTACAAAGTAATTTATCATCCAGAACAATATAGTCTAAAAATTTTGAACCACTTGTACCTGGATAACCTAAAAAGTTAATTTGTATTGGTGCACATCTTTGGACAAAAACACCAAATCTATTATAGTTTCCAGTGAAACACATAAAATCAATGGCTATGTCCAATCCTATTTCTTTTGAAAGATTTACGACCTCAAGATCATTTTTCAAAGTTATATCAAAAAATTTATCAAATGAATTTTTTATTCTTTTGGCTAAAAGATCATCATCTTTCACTGCTTGGCCAAAATAAAATCCATATATCTCAAACTCATCTCGATTATGAAGTTCAAGCATTTTGACCATCAGGTGTCCCATAGCATGAGTTCTAAAATCAGAAGAAAAATAACCTATTTTGATTTTCTTATTCGATTTTTTTTCTTTTCTTTTTTCATATTCTATTTCCTTTTTATGTTCTTCTGCCCAAATCTTAGAAATATTAAAATGAATTGATGGTTCATCAAATATTGTTAATGCCGTATAAGGAGATGAAACTTTCATCCCTTTTTCTGTTTTAGATTTAAGATCTGCAATAGTTTCATTCAAACCTGCCCAATTACACATTTTAGTTTTTGTATGTATTATACTTCCTAATAAAAAAGATTTTGAAGGATCTATTTGATAAGCATTTTCATAACAATCGAGTGCATCTTCAAGTCTATTTTTGTCAAATAAAAGATCACCTTTTTGAACATATGCTTTCACATCCTCTGGATTTAAATTAATTACTTTTTGCCATTCATCTATTGCTTGATTAAATTTTTCTATCTTTTTAAAAATAATTGCTTTTCCCTGATAAGCTGGCGCATAATCATTTTTAAGATATAAAACCTTATCATAATTTTCTAAAGCATTAGGAAAGTCTTTTAATTTAAATAAAACGTTTGCTTTGTTGTAAATTGCCTCATAATAATCTGGTTTAATTTTAATGGCTTCATCATAGTTTTTTAATGCTTCGTTTAAATCTTCCTTAAGTAAAAAAGCATTACCTAAATTATTGTAACCAAAATAATAATCTGGTTTAAGCTTGATAGCTTTCTGCCACTCAATGATAGCGTTATCATATTTTTTAAGCTGGAATAGAATTACTGCGTAAATATTATATAAGTCGTAGTTTGGATTAACTTTTTTAATTAATAATGAACACTTTTTTTCTGCTTGAACAAATTTTTTATTTTTTAAAAGATCTAAAACTGTTGATAACTCTTTGCTCATATATTTATATAAGATATATAAATCATTATTTAATGAAAACAAAAAATGAGTAAAAATTATTGGTTAATGAAATCTGAACCAGATGTTTGGTCCATTGATCAACAAATCGAGGCTGGTAAGAAAGGAGCTGCTTGGGATGGAGTAAGAAATTACCAGGCTGCCAACAATCTCAAAAATATGAAAAAAGGTGATCTATGTTTTTTTTATCATTCCAACATTGGGAAGGAAATTGTCGGTATAGTTGAAGTTATTGAGGAAGCTTACATAGATAAAACTGATAAAAATCGTAAATTTGTTGCTGTAACCGTAAAATTCAAGAAAAAATTAAAAAAACCAGTAACCCTTGATGAAATTAAGAAAAATAAGGATTTAAGCCATTTATCACTTATTAAACAAAGTAGATTATCAGTGATGAAAATTGACTCTAAAAGCTGGAAAATTTTGAATAAGATGAGTAACATTTAGCTTATGCCAAAAAAAAAGAAATCAAAATCTAATAAACGAAAAAAGAATAAATCAAAAAAGAAAAAAAAGACTAAAGTCAAAAAAAGAAAGAAAATTAAGATAAATAAATCAAGAAAAAAGAAAAAGTCTAAAATTAAAAACGATTCAAATAAAAATCAGAGTGATCAAGAACTAATTATTAAGGCAAAACCTGAATGGGTTAAAAGTAGCTTAGCAAATAAGTCCCAATATGCAAAAAAATATTCGGAGTCTATAAAAAATAATAATGAATTTTGGAAAAAAGAGGGAAAGAGAATTAATTGGATTAAGCCTTATAAGAAAATTAAAGATGTTAAGTATAGCAAAACAGATGTTAAGATAAAATGGTTCGAAGACGGAACATTAAATGCTTCAGCAAACTGTATTGACCGTCATCTAGAGGATAAAAAAGATAAGACAGCAATTATTTGGGTGGGAGATGACCCAAAAGACACTCAAAAAATATCATATAAACAACTTCATCAAAAAGTTTCTAAAGCAGCCAATGGTTTGAAAAAACTAGGCATTCAAAAAGGTGACAGAGTTACAATTTATTTAACCATGATACCAGAGCTTGCTGTCTTGATGCTGGCTTGTGCAAGAATTGGGGCAGTTCACTCCATAATATTTGGTGGTTTTTCTGCTGACTCAATTGCTGGCAGGGTAAATGATTGTGAGTCAGAATATATTATTACAGCTGACGAAGGGGTAAGAGGAGGAAAAATAATCCCATTAAAAGAAATCACAGATGAAGCATTATTAAATTGTCCTAATGTAAAAAAATGTATCGTTGTTAAAAGAACTGGAAACCCTATCACTTGGAATAATGATAGAGATGTTTGGTATCACAATCTAATTAAAGATGTTTCAAATCATTGTGATCCTGAGGAAATGAGTGCAGAAGATCCTCTATTCATACTTTACACATCAGGTTCAACGGGCAAACCAAAAGGTGTTTTACATACTACTGGTGGATACATGGTTTATGCCTCAATGACACATCAGTATATTTTTAATTATAAACCTAAAGATATTTATTGGTGTACAGCTGATATAGGCTGGGTCACTGGACATAGTTATATAATTTATGGTCCATTGGCTAATGGTGCTACAACTATAATGTTTGAGGGTATTCCTACTTATCCAGACAGCTCTAGATGGTGGCAAATAATTGATAAGTATAAAGTTAATATTTTTTATACTGCACCAACTGCAATAAGAGCACTGATGAGAGAAGGTGATAAACCAGTTAAAAAGACATCAAGAAAATCTTTAAAATTATTGGGCACAGTTGGTGAACCGATAAATCCAGAAGCATGGATGTGGTATTATAATGTAGTAGGAAATTCAAAATGTCCAATAGTTGACACCTGGTGGCAAACTGAAACTGGGGGAATAATGATTGCTCCACAAACAGGTGCTATAAATTTAAAGCCTGGTTCAGCTACTAAACCGTTTTACGGTATTAAACCTGTTTTAGTCGATAAAGATGGAAATGAAATTAAAGGTGCTGGGGAGGGTAGACTTTGTATATCACAGTCATGGCCAGGCCAAATGCGAACTGTTTACGGAGATCATCAAAGATTTATCGATACGTATTTTTCTCAATTCGATGGAAAATATTTTACCGGTGATGGCTGCAGGAGAGATAAAGATGGGTATTATTGGATCACAGGAAGAGTTGATGATGTAATAATAGTATCAGGTCATAATTTAGGAACAGCTGAAATTGAGAGTGCCTTCGTCGCCCACCCAAAAGTAGCTGAGGCTGCAGTGGTTGGCTATCCACATGATATCAAGGGTAACGGTTTATATTGCTATGTAACTTTAAATGCTGGAGAGCAAGAAAATGGAGAGCTTGAACGAGATCTAAAACTTTGGGTGAGAAAACAAATTGGTCCTTTAGCTACTCCTGATATTATCCACTTTTCGCCCGGTCTTCCAAAAACACGATCAGGAAAAATAATGCGAAGAATTTTAAGAAAGATTGCTGCTAATGAACAAGATCAACTCGGTGACACTACTACGCTTGCTGATCCATCTGTTGTAGAAAGCTTAGTTGAAAATAGAAAAAATATTTAGAATTTAATTCTTTCTTTAAATTCTTTTTTAACAATATCCCATTTCAAGATCACTGAGTTTAAAACAATTTTTCTATCTAATTTTTTTAACTCTTCAGCAATAGGAGCCCATTTGTATAACGACAAAGCACTTGGATTAAATGGAAGATCTTGATGGTAAGTTTCCCAATTAATTTTATCAAGCCTGTCACCAAAATTTTTTTTTGCTTCTTCAATAATGTTTGTTGGCATTTTATTTGTAGTTTCGTCATCTAAAATATTAAAAAAAATTTCTTTGGCTTTTTCAGTATTTTGATAATTAAAGTTTGCATTCAAATATGAAAAAGAAAAAAAAGTTAGGTCCTGAAGAGCTACTGAATAGATATTCCATTTCGCTAAATTCACAGATCCCATAAACTCATCATTCTCAAAATGAAGAACATACCTAGTTCCCATTCTAGTCTTTAAATACCCATAGAGAGTTACTTGAGTTACCCAGGCTGATTTCGATTGTATGAAGTTTTCTAGCTCATCTAGGTCATTTATCTTTTTTTTTGGTATAAAAGCTTTAAATAGGGCAAATAGATAAATCTTAAAATCATTCCAAGATAGATCTTTCCATGTTAATTTGTATTTTCCCATAAAATTAGCTATTTCTGACCTTTATACCCTAAAAAGCCACCTAATATGAACAATTTTAACACTTTAAATCTCTTTCATAATGGTTATGGTTTTGGCCAGTTATAACTAAAAAGAGAGAGGTATAAATGTCAAAACAAGAACAACACTGGGAAAAGACCAGAGGGTTGCTAATGCTTACATTAGCTATTTGGTTTGTATTCTCAATTGGTATCTTTCTTTTTGGAGCTGAAATGAACGAAGTTGGAGGACCTTTTGGTTATCCTTTAACTTATTGGTTCACTTGTCAGGGTTCTCTTGGAATTTTCGTGATCTTAATCTTTTGGTTCGCGAATAGACAAGAAAAAATTGATGAGGAGTTTGGCTTTTCAGAAAGAGGAGATGACTAATGATTAAAGGTAATTTTATAGACAATTTGCCTAAAGTTTATGGAATCTATACAGGTGGTTTTTTAGCTTTCATAATCATTATGGCAATTTGCGAACAGATGGGTATGTCTGCAAAAGTGATAGGTATTTGTTTCGTTGCTTTTACAGTGGCCATCTACGCAATCATTGGTTGGCTATCACGTACAGCCCAAGCAGATGCGTATTACGTAGCAGGAAGACAAGTGCCTACTGTGTTCAATGGAATGGCGACTGCAGCAGACTGGATGTCTGGTGCTTCATTCGTTGCAATGGCAGGTGGTATTTACTTTAAAGGCTATGGATATATGGCTCTACTTGTAGGTTGGACTGGTGGTTATGTATTAGTTGCATCTTTATTAGCACCTTACCTAAGAAAATTTGGCTGTTACACAGTTCCAGATTTTATTGGTACAAGATACGGTGGTAATTTAGCTAGATTACTTGCAGTAATAGTTTTAACTGTTGCTTCATTTACTTATGTGACTGCACAAATTAATGCTACGGGTACAATTGCTTCTGTTGCTCTAGATATTCCATTCCAATACGCTGTATATGTTGGATTAGTAAGTATATTACTATGTTCAATGTTAGGTGGTATGAGAGGGGTGACTTGGACACAGGTTGCACAATATATCGTACTAATTATAGCTTACTTACTTCCAGTATTCTGGATCAGTAACAAAATGGGTGCGGGTTTCTTCCCACACTTTATGTTAGCTGATGAAGTAGCTAGAATTGGTGAGTTGGAACAACAGTTTGGTTTTGTTGCGAATTCAAAAGAGAATCTTGCAATGGTACCGAAAGGTTTAGCTGGAATAACAAAAGCTCACTCTGCGGTAAACGCAACACCTTGGGCATTTATTTCATTAGCACTAGCGATGATGATGGGAACAGCTTCATTGCCTCACGTGATGATGAGATATTTCACTACTCCAAGTGTAAAAGCAGCAAGAAAATCAGTAGGTTGGTCATTATTCTTTATCTTCCTACTTTATTCTTCTGCTCCAATGTTAGCGACGCTATCTAAATTGTCATTGATTGATCCGTCATTACCTACTGGTATTATCGGTAAATCAATTGCAGAAGTTCAATCGATAGATTGGTATCAAAACTGGAACCAAGCAAACTTAATGTTTGTAAGCGACTTTAACGGAAATGGAACTCTTGAATTAAATGAGTTTTTCATGGGTGGTAAAGCCGTTGTGTTAGCAA
Organism: uncultured Pelagibacteraceae bacterium; assembly: GCA_902627645.1. Classification (GTDB taxonomy): domain Bacteria; phylum Pseudomonadota; class Alphaproteobacteria; order Pelagibacterales; family Pelagibacteraceae; genus Pelagibacter. Next base: position 46,251 of record CACOJX010000005.1, read on the forward strand.
CTCCAGAAATAGCTGGATTACCTTATGTAATCTCAGGTCTAGTTGCTGCTGGAGGTATGGCTGCTGCCATGTCGACAGCCGATGGTTTGATTCTAGCAATTGCGAATGCTTTATCTCATGACTTGTACTACAAGATCATAGATCCTAAAGCAGAAACTGCAAAACGACTAGTTGTTGCAAGGGTATTACTTGTAGTAATTGGTTTTGCTGGAGCAACTATTGCAGCGATGGAGATCCAAGGTATCTTAGGTTCAGTAATCTGGGCTTTTGACTTTGCGATGTCTGGATTATTCTTCCCACTTGTACTTGGTGTATGGTGGAAGAGAGCTAACAGAGAAGGTGCTATAGCTGGTATGGCTTTAGGATTAATTTCTGGTGCTGGTTACCTAATTTGGGTAAGAAACGGCGGAAGTGGATTCTTAGGTATTACACAGTTAACGTTTGGTATCTTTGGTTCAGCTGTCAGCTTAGTATCTATGGTTGTTGTAAGTTTAATTACTGCAGAACCTAATGCTGCTACACAAAGAATGGTTGATGAGGTTCGAGTGCCTTCAGGTAAATCGATCCTTGGAAAACAACACTAAATAATCTTTTTAAGGGGCGAGTAATTTCGCCCCTTTAAATTTCATTCTTTTTTAACATGCATCTTTAAATGTCGGCAAACTTTCACCCTCTAGTCTATATAATTGATTACATACTTGGAGTGATTATGTGGACTTTAATTGGAAGAGTAGCTATGAATATTTTTCAAAAAGAGGACTCTCAATTTTTTTTTATGAGAGTTTTTGTAAAATTTACCAACCCATTATTAAAAATATTTAAACCTTTAACTCCAACATTTATAATTCAACCCTTAGTCCCTCTTTATGTGGCATGGTTTTTTTTTATGATTAGATTTTACTTAATGCCTTGGATTTTAGGATATTCAGTTATGGGAATGTTGTCTTTTCCTTTAGAAAGTGAAATTTCGAGACAAATTTACCAATTTTTTAATTCAATTAAATTTTAAATATTGATACTAGTAAATCTAGCTATCAATGAAAAAAATACAAATATCACCATCAATTTTATCGGCTGATTTTAGTCAGTTGGCGAAAGAAATTAAAAAACTGGAGGAGGGTGGTGCCGACATGATACATGTGGATGTAATGGATGGTCATTTTGTGCCTAATTTAACCATAGGTCCACCTGTAATTAAATCATTAAAAAAACATTCCTCTTTACCATTCGATGTTCATTTAATGATCTCTCCAGTCCATAAATATATTGAAGATTTTTCTGAAGCTGGAGCAGATATAATTACTATCCACCCCGAAGCAACTGATGATATGAATAATTCTATATCTAAAATTAAAGACTTAAATAAAAAAGTTGGTGTTTCACTAAATCCTGAAACCAAAGTGGAGGTTATTCTCGAACACTTAGATAAAATTGATTTAGTTCTGATTATGAGTGTTAATCCTGGATTTGGTGGACAAAAATTCATGCCAGAAGTTTTAACAAAAGTCAGAGACTTAAAAAAATTAAAAATTGAAAAAGGATTAGATTTCGATATCGAAATAGATGGTGGTATAAATTTTGAAAATTCAAAACAAGTAATTGAAGCTGGGGCAAATATTCTTGTTTCTGGCACTACAATATTTAAAAGTAATGATGGAGATATTAAAAAAAATATTGAATTATTAAGATCAAAGTAATTTCATGATTTTTATAAATCGATTTATTTTTGGTTTTTATAATCAAATAAGAAAATTTTATCTTAATTCAAATATTTATGACAAAAAGATTTCAAGAATTAATTCTAATGAACTAATCTATAAACCTAGTCCACATTTACTTTCATCATTAATTAAATATCACCAAAAAAAATTTAAAATTGAAGATTTTTCATTAGATGAAATTTGGAACAATCAAAATATTAATAATAAAGAGTTCAAAAATTTAAATAGTTTTAACTGGTTTTTTAGTCTTGATCTCAAGTCATCAAAAAAAACTGTGCAATCAATAATATCAAGATGGATAATGAATAACAAAAAATATAATGATAAAAGTTGGAATTTTGATTTGACTGCAAAAAGAATTATTTCTTGGCTTTCTAATCATCATTTAACTTATGACGAAAGTGATCAAAATTTTAAAAATAGTTTTAATACAATAATAAAAAAACAAGCTAACCATTTAATCAATGAAATTAATAAGTCTAAGATAATAGATGATAAATTAATAGGTTGTGCCTCAATCATTTTGGTTGGTTTATGTTATCATGACAATAAAAAATACCTTGCTTTTGGTACTTTATTATTAAAAAAAATTACTAAATTTACTTTAGATAACAGTGGTTTTCCAAAATCCAGAAGCATCAAACAATTAACTTTTTACCTAAAATATTTTGTTTTAATTAGAGAATGGTTTAAAGAGTCTCAAAATATCATACCAGAACATATTGACGAAACTATTTACTACCTTGGACAAGGATATTCTTTTCTTTGTCAAAATAATAAAACTGACTTTTTATTTAACGGTAACAATGAATCAAAAAATAATGATTTTGATAATTACTTGAGAAAATTTGGTTATAAATTCAAAAATGAAAATAATGAATTTGGTGGTTATACAATTCTTCAAAATAAAAAAATTTGTCTAATTATTGATTCAGGCTCTTCTCCAGAATTTAAATTCACCAAAGATTATCAATCTGGTACATTGTCGTTTGAAATTATATCTAACGGTAAGAAGTTAATAAGCAATTGTGGCTATAGCAAAAGAAATATTGAACTTAATCGATTGTCCAAATCAACCGCAGCTCATAGCACTTTAATAATTGATGACAATTCATCTTGTAAATTAACTAAGATTGAAGGGTCGTGGATGACCAAAAAAAGTATAAAAGTAATTAAAAAAAATATCATTTTTGAAAAAGATTATTGGAAAGCTAATTTTTCACATGATGGATACTTAAAAAAATACAACTCTATTCATGAAAGATTAATCGAATTCTATCCTCAAGAGATGAAATTTATAGGATTAGATAAAATCATAAAAAAAAAGACAAATAATAATTATAAATTTGATATTAGATTTCATCTGACTCCAAATGTTAAATTAATGAAAACTCAAGACAACAAATCAATCCTAATAGAATTAGATGATGAAGGATGGAAATTTACATGTGATAATTATGACATTAATATTGATAATGGCTTATATTTCGGTAATAAAAATTTATATACTGAAAATCAAAATATTTTTATTGCTGGTATTTCAAATAGCCAGGAAGAAAATATTAAATGGGAGATTAAAAAAATATAATGAAAAAAATAAGATCCGCTTTAATATCTTTGTCAGATAAAACAAATTTAAAACCTCTCCTACAAGCACTTAAAAAAAATAGAGTGAAAATTATCAGCTCGGGTGGAACATTTAAAATAATTAAGAAACTAGGTTTTAAATGTCTCGAAGTTTCTAAATTTACAAACTCTGATGAAATTCTTGAGGGAAGAGTCAAAACTTTACATCCAAAGATACACGCGGGGATTCTTAATAAAAGAGACAATAAAACTCATTCTAAAGAAATGAAAATAAGAGGATTTCAAAATATTGATTTGGTAATTGTCAATTTTTATCCATTTGAAAAAGCTATCAATGAAAAAAAGAATCATGGTAAAATAATTGAAAATATAGACATCGGCGGACCAACTATGGTTAGGGCGGCTGCAAAAAATTATAATGATGTTACAGTGATAACCTCTCATGAACAATATTTTGAACTGATTGATGAATTGAAAATCAATAAGGGATCTACTTCTCTAAAATTTAGAGAAAAAATGTCGAGAATAGCCTTTACTGAAACAGCATATTATGATTCTGTAATTACAAATTATTTTAATGAAATATCAAAAATAAGTTTTCCAGAAAAAAAAATTATTCACAAAAAATTAGTTGAAAAATTAAGATATGGCGAAAATCCTCACCAGGAAAGTGCATTATACTCAGACAGTAAAAGTTTGCTTCTCAATCAAATTCATGGAAAAACATTAAGCTATAATAATTACAATGATATTTTTTCTGCACTAAGAATTTCAAAAACTCTTCCAAAAAATAAAGGCACTGTAATAATCAAGCATGCTAATCCATGTGGAGTTTCTATTTTAGATAATAAAATAAAAAGTTATAAATCAGCTTTAGCTTGTGATCCTTTAAGTGCCTTCGGAGGAATTGTATCCTTTAATTTTAAAGTTACTGAGTTATTGGCTTCAGAATTAAAAAAAAATTTTTATGAGGTTATAATAGCAAATGGTTTTGATAGAGCTGCACTTAAAATATTAAAATCAAAAAAAAATTTGAGATTAATTGACGCCTCAAAATTCTCTTTAAACGAAAATATAAAATTTAATTCATTTGAAAATTCAATTTTGATGCAATCTACAGATAATCAACATATTTCAAAAAAAAATATTAAAATAGTGTCAAAAAAGAAACCAAATAAAACACAAATAGAAAATTTATTATTCGCTTTTAATATTTGTCGTTTCGTAAAATCAAATGCGATTGTCCTTGTAAGCAATAAATCTACCGTTGGTATTGGATCGGGACAACCTAGCAGGTTAGATAGTTGTCAAATCGCAATTAATAAAATGGATAAATTTAATAATACTCAAGATGAGATAGTTGCTGCATCAGATGCTTTTTTTCCATTTCAGGATGGTATTGAAAAACTTATTCAATCTGGTGTATCAGCGGTAATTCAGCCCTCAGGTTCAATTAGAGATAAAGATATAATAAGTTTTGCTAACGCAACTGGAACCGTGTTGGTTTTTTCAAAAACCAGACATTTTAACCATTAATTTTATTATCAATTTTTGCTGCTAATATAAAATCGTTTTCGGACAGTCCCTCAATTGCATGTGTTGTAATACTTATTTTAGCATAACCCCAACCGAATAAAATATCTGGATGATGCCCCTCACTCTCAGATATTTTCCCAACTTCATTTACAAAATTTTGGCTCTCTAAAAAGTTTTTAAAAGTAAATTTTTTTTCTAAGAAGAAGATATTTTTCTCATTTTCTACAACATCCCAACCATCTACCTTTTTTTGATATTTATGTATCTCAGATTTATCGAAAGGAGCAACACCACCTTCACAAGGAATACATTTTTTTGTTATTAAATCGTTCATAATAAATTGGAGCGGGCAAAGGGGGTCGAACCCTCGACCTTCTCGTTGGCAACGAGACGCTCTACCACTGAGCTATGCCCGCATGGACAATATTATAGATAGACATTTTTTTTTATTCAAGCAATATTAAACAAAATATTTAAATATTTATGAATAAAGAAAATTTACCAAAAACTATTAGTGTTTTTCCATTGAGTAACTTTATAATTTTCCCTAAAACTACTGTTCCACTCAATATTTTTGAACCAAGATATATTGATATGATTAATGACTGTATGAAGTCAAATAAATTACTAGGCATGATACAACCAAAATTCTCAAAAGAAAAAAGTGAATTGCATCCAGATTTACATCAAATAGGATGTTTAGGAAAAATAGTCAGTTTCAAAGAAACTGAAGATAATAGATTTTTAATAGAACTTAAGGGATTAATAAGATTTAAAATTGAGAAAGAAATTAAATCAGAAAAAAAATATCGTGAATTTGAGGTCAATTTCAATAATTTTTTAAGTGATCTTGATGATAAGAAAGAAAGTATTAAATTTTCTGATTTAGAATTAATTTTTAAAGATTTAAAATCTCTCTTCGAAAAAAGAGGGTTTATTATAAATTGGAAAGCTCTAGAAAATCAAAGTTTAGATGAAACAATCAATGCACTTGCAATGGCGTCACCATTTACTGTCGAGGAAAAGCAGGTTTTGTTAGAGGCTAAGAATTTAGATATAAGAAAAACAAAAATTGCTGAAATTTTAACAACTTATACTTTTGATCAATATAATAATACAACTGTCCAGTAACTTTAGATTAATATTCCCTCATCAGCAAATTTAGTTAAAAATTTGTTTGAAATTTTATTATTTCCAAAAAATTGTAGTGATTTGCTTAAAAAATTATTATTGATTTTATTTTCAAAATTAAAGATCTCATAAATAAAATCGATTCCTTGAGAAAAAAGATAATTTTTATGTTTATTTTGACTCATAAATTCTGAGCAAACTGAGCTATCTAGGTCAAGGCCATTATCTAATTTGTAATCAATTATTTTTAATAAACTTTTTATGTCACGAATTGTCATATTAAAGCCCTGTCCTGCTAATGGATGTATTTTATGAAGAAGATCTCCAAACGCTAAAATATTTTTGTAATAATATAATCTTAAATCGATTGATTTAAGTTCAAAGGATTTAATATTAGTTATTTTCTTTATGGTGTATTTTGTATTAAATTTCCTAATAAGATTTTCTACATTTGATTTTTTATTTCCCCTCAAAGAATAGACTATAGAAGTTTGGCTTTCTGAAATTGGAAGAAAAGCGATTGGACCACCTTTGGTAAATATTTGCGTTGCAGTGTTGTTTTTAGAAAGTCTTTTATGCTCAATAATTGATGTATAAGCGTAACTATTATAATTTTTTTTAAATTTTTTATAAAAAAATTTTTTTGTTAATTTATTATTAGAGTCACAATTGAAAATTAAATTGTAATTATTTAACAAATCATAATTATTTATTGTTTTTTTAAGTTTAAAAAATTTATTCTTTTTCAATTGAATAGATAGATTTGAGATTAAATCATGATTTTTAACTATAGAAAACAGTCTTTGATCATCTTTATCAAATGAAAGTATTTTTTGGTTATCAAGATTGGAACTAAAAACTTCAATTTTTTTTATATCCCAAATCAACTTTTCAATATTTAATATATTTTTATTAAAAAATTCTACATTGCTTTTTGATATTCCTATAGTACGTGATTTGTCTTTTGTATTTTGAATTCTGTCACTAAAGATATCTGTATAAATACCTTTATTAACTAAAGCTTTAGCCAAAGACAAACCTGACAATCCATCACCTAAAATACATACTTTCATAATAATTTTAATTTTAACAACAAAAATTAGATGATACAAAGTGGTAAATTTGATTCATCTAATATGGATATAAAAAAATTAGCAAATTTATCATTAATATTCGTCACCAATAGACTTATTGAAATTGTTGGCGTTATAATTTCTATTTTGGGTGTCTTATTATTAACAGCTTTAATATCATATTCTCCAGAGGATCCAAATTTCATATTTAATGACAAAACTGATATTAAAAATATTTTAGGATTTCAAGGAAGTTATATTTCTGACTTTTTTTTACAGTCCTTTGGACTTATATCTTTTTTGATACCCCTAAGTTATTTTTTTTCTGGAATAAAAATCTTTAAAGAAAAAAAAATTTATTTTTTAATAGAAAATACTTTTTGTGTCATAGTCTATGTAATATTAGGTTCTTTGTTTTTTTCAAACTTTTATCAAAATTCATTTAATCTTTATATTAACGGTAACGGTGGATTTGTTGGATCTTATTTAAATCAAATATTTATCGGACCATACATAACACAATATATAAACTTTGTATATTATATCCTTTTACTTCTAATCATATTGTTCTTTTTTTTTAGTTTTAATTTTAATCCAAAAAAATTTTGGATATTTTCAAAAAATATTTCTTATAAATTTTTTAAAAAAGATAATAAAAATTATACCAATAAAAATGAAGTAATTAATGAATACATACCCCAAGAAGAAATTAAAAATCTAATTCAGGAGGATTTGCCATTTATAAAAGCTGAGTCAAACCAATCCTTAAAAAAACAAAAATTTAAAATTCCATCAATTGACTTACTTGAAATACCCAAAAAAAATGAAACAAAAAATTCAAATGATAATGAAAATAACGACCCAAAATTTCTTGAAAAGATTCTTCTTGATTTCGGAGTGAATGGCAATATTAAAAAAGTCAGTCATGGACCAGTTGTAACTTTAAATGAATTTGAACCGGCTGCAGGTGTTAAAGTTTCTAAAATAATAAATCTTTCTGATGATATAGCTAGAAATACAAGTTCGGAGTCTGCAAGGATTTCAACAATACCAGGAAGCAATACTATAGGGATTGAATTGCCAAAAACAACTAGAGAGAATGTTTATCTCAGCGAAATACTAAACAATCTTAATTTTAAAAAAAAAGATATAAAATTACCAATTGCTTTAGGTAAAAATATATCTGGCACTCCGATAATAGGTGATTTAAGCTCCATGCCACATTTATTGATTGCAGGCACAACTGGATCTGGTAAGTCAGTATGTATTAATACTATTATACTGTCTTTACTCTACAGACATCCTCCGGACAAGTGTAAATTTATTTTAATTGATCCAAAAATGTTGGAGCTTTCTACTTATGAAGGTGTCCCTCATTTGCTCTGTCCAGTAATCACTGAAGCAAAAAAAGCAGCTTCAGTTTTAGGTTGGGTAGTTAAAGAAATGGAAAGCAGGTATAGATTAATGACTAAAGAGGGAGTTAGAAATATTGATGGCTATAATGCTAAACACCAACTACCTATGCCTTATATAGTTGTAGTTGTCGATGAAATGTCTGATCTAATGTTAGTAGCTGGTAAAGAAATTGAAAACTATATTCAGAAATTATCACAAATGGCCAGAGCTGCCGGAATTCATATTATTATGGCTACTCAAAGACCTAGTGTAGATGTTATTACAGGTACTATTAAAGCAAATTTCCCAACACGTATATCATTTCAAGTTACATCTAAAATTGACAGCAGAACAATTTTGGGAGAGCAAGGTGCTGAGCAACTATTAGGTAAAGGTGATATGCTTTATATGTCCTCTGCGAATAAAATTGTTAGAATTCATGCCCCATTTGTATCTGATGGTGAAATAGAGAGAATTAATAATTTTTTGCGATCACAAGAGGAACCAGATTATATCGATGAAATTCTCGATTTTGTTGATGAAAAAGAAATAAGTGAAAATTCTAAAAATCAAGGAGATAAAGATGAGCTTTATCAAACTGCAGTAGAAATAATTAAAACCGAGGGAAAAGCATCCACCTCCTTTTTACAAAGAAAACTTCAAATTGGTTATAATCGTGCAGCTCGGATAATAGATATGATGGAAGCTGAAGGAATTGTGAGTAAAGCAAATCATGTTGGTAAACGAGATGTTCTTTGATGAAAAAATTTATTTTAATAATTTTAATAATTTGTTCTTCTAAATCTTTTGCTTCTATTAAAGAAAATATAATTTCAAACCTTGAAAATATTGACAACATTAATTTTAATTTTGAGCAAAACATTAATGGAAAAATCGAAAGAGGAAATTGCACTATAAAGTACCCAAAAAAAATATTTTGTAAGTATAATTTGGGTAACCAAAAAATATTAGTTTCCGACGGTAAATCATTAATTATCAAAACATCTGCTAGTTATTATAGGTATCAATTAAACAAAACACCTTTGAATTATCTTTTAAATAAAGAATATCTGATAAAAAAAATTAAAAATTTAGATCAAAGAATTATTGAAAATAAATTTATTAACTTTAATTTTTTTGAAAATGACAATGAAATCAATATTTTTTTTGATATAAAAAACTATAATTTAATTGGTTGGCAAACGTTAGATATATTCCAAAACTTGAGTGTCACTTATATAAATTCTATTATTATAAATCAAAAGTTAAGAAGTAATTTATTTGTGATTCCAAAAAGAAATTAACTCAAATTGAAATTGTTTCCTCTTTAAAAATTTTCATACCTCTAGATAAATAATTTTTTAATGCATTTTGGTGATCCAATGAGCAAGTATGAACCCAAACACGTTTCACATTATCCTCAAAAGATTTTTTTATAGCCTCTGATAATAAATAAGAACCCAATTTTTTATTTTGATATTCCTCTAATAATCCAAAATATGCTATTTCAGTTTCATTATTTTCTGAATGAAAAATTAATTCAAAAAAACCCACTAGATCATCTCTATATTTCAAAACGAATGTTTTTACCTTTTCGGAAGATAGGTAGTTTGTCCATTTTTCCTCAGACCATGCTAGCCTATCTACCCATTTGTGTTTTTTACCAATATTTTTATAAAAAAATTTATTTAACTGAAAATCAATAGGATCTATAATATTCAGAGAGTAATCGTCGGATGGTTTAATCCCCTCGTTTAGATCTTGGATAGATTTAATTTCTAAATAATTTCTTTTTACTTCTTCTGTCACTCAACCATTTTCCCAACTCTCTCACCTCCAAATAAATGAAAATGTAAGTGAGGCACTTCTTGACCGCCATGATCACTAATGTTTGCTAATGCTCTGTAACCTTTCCCTACTTCAGTTGAAATACCTAGTTTTTTTGCAACTAAGTTAATTCCTTTTATTAAACCTACTATTTCATCTGAGGAGGCATTTAAACTAAAATCGTCTAAATCTGTAAATTTACCTTTTGGAATAACTAATGCGTGAATTTTTTTTTGTGGATTGATATCGTGAAATGATAAAACAAACTCATCTTCATAAATTTTTTTACATGGTATTTCACCTCTCAAAATCTTGGCAAAAATATTGTTTTCGTCGTAGTTCATTTTTTTCGTTTATTTAATTCACTCATAACATCTTCTACTTTTACATCATTTGCTTCTAAGTACATTATCAAATGATAAAAAACATCTGCTGCTTCATGAATTTTATTCGAATTATTTTCAACAGCTTCTATCAACTCATTTATTTCCTCAAGAACTTTTGCTTTACTTAACGACTTATCGTTGAGTAGTTTGTTTGTATAAGATCCGTCTACAGGAGATTTTTTTCTCTCCCTTGCAAGATTAAATAAGTTTTCTAATGTACTGAGCATATCAAATTCTAACAGGTATTCCTTTTGAGTCCAAATATTCCTTCGCTTCTTTTACTGAATGTTTTCCATAATGAAATATAGATGCAGCAAGAACAGCGCTAGCTTTTCCTAATTTTATTCCATCAACTAAGTGATCTAAATTACCTACACCACCTGAGGCAATTACTGGAATATTTACTTTAGATGAAATTTTAGACATTAGATCATTATCATATCCGACTTGTGTTCCATCTCTATCCATAGAAGTTACTAATAATTCTCCTGCACCGTTTTCCTCCATTTGTCTCGCATATTCTAAAGCATCGATGCCGCTGTTATTCCTTCCACCATGAGTAAATACCTCCCATTTTTCTCCATTTTTTTTTGCATCTATCGCAACAACAATACATTGAGACCCAAACTTTTTCGAACTATCTTCAACGACCTTAGAATTTTCAACTGCTGCTGTATTTATTGATACTTTATCAGCCCCAAAATTAAGTAATTTATTAATATCATCAACACTTCTAATTCCACCACCAACTGTTAAAGGAACAAAACATTTCCTCGACGTTTTTTCTACAACATCATAAATTATATCCCTATTTTCATTAGACGCCGTGATATCTAAAAAACAAATTTCATCTGCTCCACCATCGCTATAAATTTTAGCTTGTTCGACTGGATCACCTGCATCTTTTAAATCGACAAAGTTAATACCTTTGACAACTCTGCCATTCTTTACGTCTAAACACGGGATTATTCTATTTTTAAGCATCTTCTTTCACTAATTCTTCTAATTTTATATCACCATCATAAATAGCTTTACCAACTATTATACCTTCAACATTTTTTAAATTCTTCGCTTTTCTAATATCATCTATTGATGAAACGCCACCTGATACAATTACAGGGCTTTTTGACATCTTAGCAACTTTTGTAGTTTCATCAAAATTAGGACCTTGTTTCATACCATCCCGATTAATATCTGTATAAATCAATCTACTAACACCATAATCGTTAATTTCTTTTAAATAATCTAAACTTAATTGGTTAGAGCTCTCTTTCCATCCAGATACTGACAGATACCCATCTTTAGCATCTAAACCTAGGGCAATATGATTTTGAAAATTTTTACATGACTCTTTTAAGAAATTTTTGTCTTTAATAGCAGCACTTCCCAGAATTACTTTCTCAACACCAGAATCAATGTATTTTTGGATACTATCAGAATTTCTAATACCACCACCTACCTCAACCTTTAAATTAAATTTAACAACTATATCCTGAATAATATCTAAATTTACTGTTTCACCAGTTAAAGCACCATCTAAATCAACTATGTGTAAATTTTTAAATCCATGATCTTTATATTTTCCTGCTTGTTCAATAGGAGACAATTCATACTCAGTTTTTTTGTCAAAATCTCCTTTAACTAATCTAACGCACTTTTTATCTTTAATATCTATTGCTGGAAATATTTTCATTTTATAAGTTTATAAAATTATCAATTATCTTAAGCCCTATTCTATCACTTTTCTCTGGATGAAATTGGGTTCCAAAAATATTTTCTTTTTCAACTGAACAAACAATATTTGATGAGTAATCTGTTGTTGCTGAGATTACACTTTTGTCTTCTGGAATAAATTCATAGCTATGAACGAAATACATATGAGAATTATTTTCTACATCCTTAAAAATTTTACTATCTTTGACAATATTTATTTGATTCCAGCCGATATGAGGAAGTTTATACTTACCGTTCTGATTATCTATTTTCGAAACTTTTCCTGAAATCCACCTTAAGCCTTTAGTTTCAGTTTCTTCATAACCAACATCGGCAAACATCTGCAAACCAACACAAATTCCAAGTAAAGGTTTTTTATGAGTTATTGCAAATTCATTTAATGTCTCTGTAAGACCTTTAATTTTATTCAAGGCATCCACACAACTTTTAAATGAGCCTTGCCCTGGTAAAACTACTTTGTCACTTGATTTTATCTTATTTAAATCTGAGGTAACCTCGATAGTTACTCTATCTTTTGCAACTTCTTTAAAAGAGTTTATTACCGAGCTTATATTGCCCGAATTATAATCAACAATTGTAACGTTCATTAAACTTATAAAGAACCTTTAGTAGACGGAATCGTTTTTTTATTCCTCGGATCTATTTCTAATGCAGTTCTTAATGATCTTGCTAATCCCTTATAGCAAGACTCAATAATGTGATGACTATTGTCTCCATAAATATTTTCAACGTGTAAAGTAATTCCTGCTGATTGTGAAAATGCTTGAAACCATTCTTTAAAAAGTTCAGTGTCCATCTCTCCAAGTTTCTCAACCTTTAAATTAACTTTCCAAATTAAATAAGGTCTATTTGAAATATCAATAGCCACACGTGATAGAGTTTCATCCATTGGGATCATCGCGTGAGCATATCTTCTAATTCCAACAGATTTTTTTAAAGCTTTTTTTAAAGCCTCGCCAATAGCTATACCTGTATCTTCAGTTGTATGATGTAAATCAATATGAGTATCGCCTTTAGCTTTTATATTCATATCTATTGAAGAATGCTTAGACAATTGTTCAAGCATGTGGTTTAAAAAACCTATTCCTGTGTCAATTTTGTATTTACCTTTGCCATCAATATTTAAATCAACACTAATACTTGTCTCTTTTGTTTTTCGACTAATTTTACCTTTACGTCTCATAATTAAAAACAGGTATACATATATTATTCAATTATGGCAATAATACTTAACATGGGCTTGAACTATCAAATTTAATATCCATTTATAAGGTATGACAACGATAGTGTTAGTAAGAAAAAACAATGAAGTGGTAGTAGCTGGCGATGGACAAGTAAGCATGGGAAATACTGTCGTTAAAAGCACCGCTTCAAAAGTTAGAAAAATTGACAAAAGAGATGTTGTTGCAGGTTTTGCTGGATCAACCGCAGATGCTCTTACATTGTTCGAAAGATTAGAAGGTAAACTTGAAAAACATGCTGGGAACTTATCGAGGGCTGCAGTAGAATTAGCAAAAGACTGGAGAACAGATAAATATTTAAGAAGATTAGAGGCATTAATGGCTGTTGGGGATAAAAATAATAGTTATATAATCTCAGGAACTGGTGATGTTTTAGAACCAGAAGGAGATGTTATTGGCATTGGATCAGGCGGTAATTATGCTTTAGCTGCTGGAAAAGTTTTAATGGAAGGCAATATGTCCGCAGAAGATGTTGCGAAGAAAGCTATTAAAGTTGCAGCAGATATATGTGTTTATACTAATGATAATGTAAAAATTGAGAAGATATAATGGATAAATCTAATGTTACAAAACTACATCCTAAAGACAAAAAACAGAATGAAGAGTCATCTCTAGTAAGCTCTTTATCACCTAGAGAGATCGTATCTGAACTAGACAGATTTGTAGTAGGACAAAATAAAGCTAAAAGAGCTGTGGCTGTAGCGTTAAGAAATAGATGGCGTAGACAAGCATTAAAAGGTGAAATGAAAAATGAGGTTTTGCCAAAAAATATACTAATGATTGGTCCAACAGGGGTTGGAAAAACAGAAATATCAAGAAGACTCTCTAAGCTTGCAGAGGCTCCATTTGTTAAAGTTGAAGCAACGAGGTTTACTGAGGTGGGATATGTTGGAAGAGATGTGGAACAGATTGTGAGAGATCTTATCGAAATTGCAATCTCTATGGAAAAAGTAAAAAAAAGAAAAGAGGTTTTTGCTCAGGCTCAAAAGGCTGCTGAAGAAAAAGTTTTAGATGCATTAATAGGAAAAAAAGCAAGTCTTGCGACAAGAGAAAGTTTCAGAAAAAGATTAAGAAATGGTGATCTAGATGATAATGAAATAGAGATTGCTGTTAGTGACTCTGGTTCTGGAGGTGCATCTTTTGAAATTCCTGGAATGCCAGGAGCAAATGTAGGGATGATTAATATTGGTGAGATGCTTGGAAAATCAATGGGAAATAAAGAAAAGAAAAAGAAAATGAGTGTAAAAGAATCTCATGAAATTTTAATAAATGATGAGTCAGATAAGTTAATTGAACAAGACAAAATTATTAAAGCGGCAAAACTTTCTACAGAAAATAATGGAATAGTTTTTTTAGATGAAATTGATAAAATTTCAGGAAGAACAGACAGAGTTGGTGGGGATGTTTCAAGAGAAGGTGTGCAAAGAGATTTATTACCTTTAATTGAGGGGACTACAGTAAATACTAAACATGGTCCAATCAAAACTGACCATATATTATTTATTGCATCTGGAGCTTTCCAGCTTGCAAAACCCTCAGATTTGCTTCCAGAGTTGCAGGGTAGACTTCCTATAAGAGTAGAACTTGAAGCTTTAACTAGTGAAGATTTTAAAAGAATTTTGAAAGAACCTGATTACAGTTTGATAAAACAGTATGTGGCTTTATTAAAAACTGAGAATGTAGAACTTGAATTTTCTGAAGATGGAATAGATTCGATAGCGAAAATAGCCTCTGAAGTAAATGCCTCTGTAGAAAATATCGGTGCTAGAAGATTACATACCATAATAGAAAAAATCTTAGATGAGATAAGTTTTACAGCTACAGATAGATCTGGTGAAAAAATTGTTATTAATAAAGATTATATAAATAAAAATTTAGACTCTTTGGTTAAAGATACTGATTTATCAAAATTTATTTTATAGGCTTTTTTTTTAAATATATATAAAAAGCTCCGGCACCACCGTCCTCTAAGTTAGCATCCTTAATTTCATAAACTAATTTCATCAACTCTTTGCTTTTGTGAATAAACTCAGGCACTGAATGCTTCAAAATACCAAAATCTTTAGATACATATGGATCTTTCTCATTTTCTGAATGAAGACCTTTGCCTGTAACAATAATTAATTTTTTTACACCTTCATTATAAGAATTTATTATTAGGTCTTCTACTTTTTTATTAGCATCCTCAAGAGTGTAGCCGTGTAAATCAAATGATTTAGTTTGTAATATTTCCTTTTTAAATAACTTTAAATCTTTATTAGGTAATTTTTCATCGTTAGATAAAAAAGTTTCCCAATCTTTTTTATCTTTGTCTGAAATTTTATTATTCAATTAAGTAAGTATATCTACTAGTTGCCAATTTGGATTATTCGATTTTGTATCTCTAGAAAAAACCCAAGTATCATAAATTTTTTTAATTTTTTCAGGATCACCTGAAATGATTTTTTTTTCTTTATCTTTAATACAAGTTATGACCTCTCCAACAAAATCAACAGTTACCTGAAGTATACTATTTACTTTTTTATGCTCTTTAATTTTAGCAGAATTTACACCAATGAATGTTATTTCAGCGAAATGACCTTTTGAATTTCTTTCTCTTAAGGCATCTCTAAATTGGTTGTAAATTTTATCGCTTAAAAGGGGTTTC
>CACOJX010000006.1 GCA_902627645.1 uncultured Pelagibacteraceae bacterium
TAGTACTTTAAGGAAGCAAGAAATACTTTTTGCTATTTTAAAGAAGGTCGCTGAAAAAGAGGAAATAACAGGCGCGGGAGTTTTGCAATTGTTACAAGACGGTTTTGGTTTCCTAAGAGCAATGGAGTCTAATTATCTACCTGGTCCAGATGATATTTATGTGAGTCCTAGTCAGATAAGAAAATTTGGTTTAAGAACTGGCGATACGGTTGAGGGACCTGTACGAGCTCCAAAAGAGGGAGAAAGATATTTTGCACTATTACAAGTTAGCAAAATAAATTTTGAGGAACCAGAAAAGTCACGTCATAAGATTGCATTCGATAACTTAACTCCACTTTATCCAGATAAACAGCTGGTTATGGAGGTTGAGACAATTAAAACTGAAAAAAAACAAGATTTAACTCCACGATTAATTGACCTAGTAAGTCCAATCGGCAAGGGTCAAAAATCAATAATTATTTCACCGCCAAAAGCTGGAAAGACTATGATACTTCAAAGTATCGCCAATTCTATAGCAAAAAATTATCCAGAGTGTTATTTGATTGTATTATTAATTGACGAAAGACCTGAAGAAGTTACCGACATGCAAAGGACTGTTAAGGGAGAGGTGATCAGTTCTACGTTTGATGAACCGGCACAACGACACGTTGCAGTTGCTGAAATGGTAATTGAAAAAGCAAAAAGACTAACAGAACATAAGAAAGATGTTGTCATACTTTTAGATTCAATCACAAGACTTGGAAGAGCCTATAATGCTGTTATACCCAGTTCCGGTAAAGTATTGACCGGCGGTGTTGATGCAAACGCGCTTCAAAGACCAAAAAGATTTTTTGGAGCTGCAAGAAATATTGAGGAAGGCGGATCATTGACAATCATATCGACAGCCCTGATCGATACTGGAAGTAGAATGGATGAAGTAATTTTTGAAGAGTTTAAAGGAACAGGTAATAGCGAGACCGTATTAGATAGAAAAATAGCAGATAAAAGAATATACCCTGCAATTGATATAACTAAATCAGGCACTAGAAGGGAAGAATTGTTATTTGATAAAAATGATCTCCAAAAAATGAATGTTTTAAGAAGAATAATCGCTCCAATGGGTACCATGGATGCAATTGAGTTTATAAGTTCAAAATTAAAAGACACTAAAAATAATTCTGAATTCTTTAACTCGATGAATAAGCCAGCTTAATTACAAATAACCCAATTCTATCATTTCATTTTTAAATTTTTTTTCAATTTCAATAGAAATATTTCTAGGTAGAATTTTTTTCCAGTCATTCTCGACTCCCTGGTTAAAAAAGTTTACCTTCCTATTTTGCTTTTCTAAAAATCCCACATCTTCTTCTAGATTTTTTAAGTTTTTAAAATCTGTTTGACCAATTGTTTCTTTAAGTCTTTTTTTGTCAATTGTTGTATTTCTTTCATTATTAATTTCTTTCAAAAAATCAAAAACTTTTTCAAATTCTAATGAAGGATTTTTTATTAAATCTTCATATTTAATTAAACATACGGGTATATTTAATTTATTGTGAACCCAAGAATTATAGTGTTGACTCCAAGAGCCTATAACTTCAATTCCTTTTATGCCAAATCTTTTAAAAGTGGATTCGTTAGATAAGAGAAAATGATTTTCATTAAAAATGTTCTTTTGTGTTTTGTCGTAAGTTTCATTCTCAAAATTCTTATAGGATGTAATTACATTTCGGGGATCTCTAACAATGTAAATACAGCCTGCGCTTACTTTATTGTTTGTAAATTTTTTCCCATTGTTCGTAATACAAATATTATGAGTTTTAAAAAATAAATTTCTTTTAAATTTTTCATTTATAAATTTTTGTACTGGTATCCAATTTTCAATTATATCTTCATTAGTTTTGAGAGGTTTTTTCTCATGTATGAAATCACTTACATTGAAGTTCGGAATATGTTTTAAAAGGCTAAAGTCAAATTTTTTAGTTTTAGAAAAAAAATAATAAGCTAATAAAGCTCTTATCCATGTATTTCCAGATTTTGGGTAAGACGAGATCCATACAATCATAAATATTTAATTATATGCATTAAAATATTTCACGATATAATATTTTTATGACAATATATGCACTTTCCACTGGCCCCGGTGTTTCAGGGGTTGCTATTATCAGAATTTCTGGTTCTGAGGCGTCGAATGTCATAAAACAGTTAACTGGAAGGGAGGTTCCGAAGCCAAGATTAGCAACCCTTCGAAAAATAAACAATATCAACACTTCTGAGCTAATAGACGAGGGTATTATATTGTGGTTTCCTGGCCCTGAGAGCTATACAGGAGAGGATATGGCTGAAATCCATATTCATGGAGGCAAAGCTGTAATTTTAGCAGTTCAAAATGAGATTTCCAAAATGAAAAAATGTAAATTAGCTGAACCTGGTGAATTTACAAAACTTGCTTTTCAAAATGGTAAAATTAATTTGTTAAAAGCAGAAAGCATAGCTGACTTAATCTCTGCTGAAACAGAAATTCAAAGACAACAGGCTGTAACAATAATGAAAGGGAAATCTTCGAAAACTTTTAATAGACTTAGAGAAAAATTGTTAAAACTTTTGTCATTTCTTGAGGCTAAAATAGATTTTCCTGATGAGGAACTTCCGGAAGAAAATTTAAAAAAAATAAAACAAGAGTCCGAAGATATACTGAATGAAATTAATAAAATTTTAGACGACCAAAAAGTTGGAGAAATAATTCGAGAAGGATTTAAAATTGCAATCGTAGGACCAACAAATGCAGGTAAGTCAAGCTTACTTAATAATTTATCAAACAGGGACGTTGCAATTGTTTCTGAGATTGCTGGAACGACCAGAGATGTTGTTGAAACACATTTAAATATAGATGGTTATCCTGTGATTATATCAGACACAGCAGGTATAAGAGAATCAAAAGATGAAATTGAGAGAAAAGGAATAAAATTATCTCTTAAAAAAGCTGAGAATGCTGATTTAAAATTAGTGGTGATTGATGCAAAAAGTATTGATTTAAGCGGTTTTTTGAACGATTTACTTAGAAATGATGCAATACTTGTAATAAATAAATCTGATCTTTTAAAAGAAAAATTAGATCCAGAAGTTTCTAAATTTGATCATGTTTTAATCTCATTAAAAGAAAATTTGAATATAGACAAATTAATTTCAAAAATAAAAGCCAACCTTAAAAATAAATTTATAAAGCAAGAAGATATTTTGATTACTAGAGAAAGACACAGACAACATTTATTTCAATGCGCAGAACATTTGAAAAATTTTTCTGATAAAAATGATAAAAAAGATTTTGATAAAGCAGCTGAAGATTTGAGATTAGCAACTAGACATTTAGGAATGATCGTTGGAAAAGTAGACGTTGAGGAGATATTAGGTAGTATTTTCAACGATTTTTGTATCGGAAAATAATAACCATTTTGCTGTATTTTTGGGCCTTTTTTTAATAATTTCGTTGATAATAAAGGCTTATTTAAGCAACATAACTCAAATCTTGTAAAAATCGTAATCGAATATAAGTTTACAACATGAAAAAAGATTTAGTTTTTGATGTAGTAGTAATCGGTGGAGGTCATGCAGGCTGTGAAGCAGCAGCAGCATCCGCACGTCTAGGAGTCAACACTGCCCTATTCACTCATAACAAAAATACCATAGGTGAAATGTCATGCAATCCTGCCATTGGTGGTTTAGGAAAAGGTCATTTGGTAAGAGAAATTGATGCTTTAGATGGGGTCATGGGACAGGTTGCTGATAAGTCTGGAATACAATTTAGATTGTTAAATAGAAGCAGAGGTCCAGCAGTAAGAGGACCAAGAACTCAATCTGATAGATCTCTATATCGTAAATTTATGCAAGAAAAACTTGTAAACTATTGTAATTTAAGTATTTTTTCTGATCCTGTTGTTGAGTTTATTTTTATAAATAATGAAATAAATGGATTTTTGACATTAAAAGGTAATAAAGTAAGTTGTAGTAAGTTAATACTTACAACTGGCACATTTTTAAACGGTTTGATACATATTGGTGACGAAAGAACTCCTGCTGGTCGATTTAATGAAAAGCCAAGCACTGGGTTAAGTGAACAGTTAGCGAAATATAATTTTAAAATAGGTAGACTAAAAACTGGGACACCACCAAGGTTAGACTCTAGAACTATCAATTTTGAAAAATTGGAAAAACAATTTGCAGATGACGACCCTTATTTTTTTTCTTTCTTAACGAAAAAAAATCTGAACAAACAAGTATCCTGTTCTATGACCTATACAAATGAAAAGGTTCATAAGATTATAGAAAAGAATTTATCTAAAAGTGCAATGTACTCTGGTAGTATACAAGGCGTTGGCCCAAGATATTGTCCTTCAATAGAAGACAAAATAGTAAAATTTGCCGATAAGACAAGACATCAAATATTTTTAGAGCCAGAGGGTCTTAATGATCATACAATCTATCCAAATGGTATATCAACATCTCTACCTGAGGTTGTGCAATACGAAATACTAAACAATATCAATGGTTTAGAGAATGTAAAAGTTATACGCCCCGGATATGCCATTGAATACGACTATATTGATCCTAGAGAACTTTTCTTAACGTTGGAGACAAAGAAAATCAAAAACCTTTATCTTGCCGGTCAAATTAATGGAACTACAGGATACGAAGAAGCAGCAGCTCAAGGGCTTATAGCTGGGATTAATGCTGCTCTCTCATTTAAAAAAATGGAGCCTTTTATTCTTGATAGATCAGATGCATATATTGGAGTAATGATAGACGATTTAGTAACCAAGGGTGTTGCTGAGCCCTATAGGATGTTTACATCAAGAGCTGAATATAGGTTGAGTCTCAGATCTGATAATGCTGACCTAAGACTTACTCATAAAGGAATTAACATTGGTTTAATCTCTAATATTAGAAAAGAGATATTCGAGGATAAATTTGACAAATTGAGTAAAATATCACTGCAGATGTCAAATTTGAATATTTCTCCTTCTAAAGCTGAAAAATTCGGTATTAAAATTGCAAAAGATGGCATATTCCGATCAGCCGAAGAAGTTTTAACACAAAATACCGTCAATATGAGTAAAATTAGAGATATATGGCCTGAAATTTTAGATCATGGTAAAGATATTGACGAACAAATTGAAATTAACTCCCATTACAGAGGATATTTAAAAAAGCAAAAAGCTGATATTCTGGCCTTTAAAAGAGATGAGAATCTATCTATACCAGATAACATCGATTATGATCAATTTTCAGGCTTGTCTAATGAAGTTAAGGCTAAATTTAAGGAAATAAGGCCTAAAACAATGGGTCAGGCCCTTAGAATTGACGGAATTACACCTGCAGCTGTATATATTTTGTTGTCACATGTTAAAAGAAAGTCTATTAAGCATATAGCTTAATGGATAATATAATTTTAAATTCCTATTCTAAAATTTCTAACTTAAATGTTTCACGTGAAACTTGTAACGAATTTGAAACCTTAATTTCTATGATACAGGAAAAAAACAAGAAAATTAACATTATAAGTAAGAAAATGGTCAATAAAGAGGAGATAAGAGAGCGACATATTATTGATTCTGCACAAATTATTGATTTTGTTGATTTAAATAGCAATACAACCTACGATTTAGGCAGTGGTGGAGGAATGCCTGGATTAATAGTGGCAATTATCATGAAAAAACTCAAAATTAGTTTGAGAGTTACTCTTTATGAAAAAAGTTACCATAAGTGTGTATTTTTAGAAGAGGTCTCTAAAAAATTAAACTTAAACACGGAAATAATTCAAAAAGATATTTTCACAGTTAAAAATATTGAGACAGGTACAATAATGTCTAGAGCATTTAAACCTATGCCAGTAATTCTTAATTTGGTTAATGAAAATTTTAAAAAATTCAAAAATATAATTTTTTTTATGGGAGGAAGTGGAAGACAGATTTTGAACTCTGTTCTTAGAGAATGGGATTTAGATTATGAAGAAAAAAAAAGTTTAACAAATAATGAGTCTTTTTTATTAAATATAAAAAAAATGAAAAAAAAAATTTCATGAAGATTATATCAATAATTAATCAAAAGGGTGGGGTTGGAAAAACTACTACAGTCATTAATTTAGCTTCAGCTTTATCACAACAAGGCAAAAAAATTTTAGTTATAGATCTTGATCCTCAAGGAAATGCTACCACAGGGCTGGGTTTATCAAATACCGGTGAGTCGGAACAAACTATTTACGGAATTTTGAATGGCACGGTCTCAATTTCTAATGTAATCAAAAGAACACAATTCGATAATCTGGATTTGATAACCTCAAATGTAGATTTGTCTGGTTTAGAAGTCGAAACTGCTGGTGACAGTGACAGAGCTTTTATATTAAAGACTAAATTAACCGCTTATTTAAACGATTCTAGAGGTATCTATGACTATATATTAATAGATTGCCCTCCATCCTTAAGTTTATTGACTGTCATGGCTTTAGTGTCATCAAACTCACTTTTAGTTCCGTTGCAGACAGAATTTTTTGCTTTAGAAGGATTAACTCAATTGATGAAAACTATTGATAGAATAAAAGTTAACCTGAATCCTAACCTTGAAATACAAGGTATTCTTTTAACGATGTACGATCG
Source organism: uncultured Pelagibacteraceae bacterium (assembly GCA_902627645.1). Taxonomy (GTDB): domain Bacteria; phylum Pseudomonadota; class Alphaproteobacteria; order Pelagibacterales; family Pelagibacteraceae; genus Pelagibacter. Next base: position 6,627 of record CACOJX010000006.1, read on the forward strand.
TAGGAATAAACTTTCATCTGAAGTAGAACAAGAAGCAAGGGGGTACTTCAAAGACAAAGTTTATCAAACAGTTATTCCACGTAATGTAAGGCTATCCGAAGCCCCGTCTCATGGTGTGCCCGTTTTAATTTATGATAAGAATTGTCCTGGCAGTAAATCTTATTATAGTTTTACGGATGAATTTATTCTTCAAGAAAGCAAAGTGGGGAGTGCAGCTTAATGAGTTCTAAAATTAAAAAAGGTCTAGGAAGGGGCTTATCTTCACTGATTGGAGAAACTAAAGTTGAGACTAAAACCAATAAATTATTATTAAGTGAAATAGCTCCAAATAAATTCCAACCAAGGAAAAATTTTGATGAAGATAAAATAAATGATTTAACTAATTCTATAAAAGAACGTGGTGTAATTCAGCCCATTATAGTCAGGCGTTCTCACTCAGACAATTCCAAATATGAAATAATTGCTGGTGAAAGAAGATGGATTGCTGCTCGAAAAGCTGGTTTACATGAAATACCAGTAGTTGTCACTGAAGCTGATGATTTAAAATCTTTGGAGTTTGCAATAGTTGAAAACGTACAAAGGCATGATTTAAATCCCCTTGAAGAGGCTCAAGGTTATAAAAGATTAATTGACGAATTCTCGTACGATCAGGAAAAGGTCTCAAAGTTCATTGGTAAGAGCAGAAGTTATATTACGAATGCTTTGCGGATACTCAGTCTACCAAAGTTAGTATTGAGTCTGATAGAAGATAAAAAAATTACCGCAGGGCACGCAAAGATCTTAGTTGGTTTAGGGAATGCTGAATTTGTTGCTAATAAAATTATCGAAAAAAAATTATCAGTTAGACAAACTGAGAACTTTGTTAAAATCTTCAAAAAAAAGCCTAATTTTACCCGATTATTTAAAGATCCAAACATAAAGGATCTAGAGCGTTCAATTATAAATAAGACAGGTTTAAATGTTTCAATTAAAAATAATAAGAAAAATAAAGGGACTATTACTTTTTCCTATCACGATAATGAACAGTTAAATAAGATAATCGATATAATAAAACTTAATTATTAGATTTAGAAGTTCTTAATATAAAATCAAATAAGATATTTAAGGCGTTTAAAGAATTCTTTTTAATATTAAGTTCAATTTTATTTATTTCTTCAATTAATTTATATGTTTTTTCCAGAGACCAATTTTTTAGTTGTAGTTTTACTACTTCTTTATCCTTCCAAAAAATAGGAGGTTTAAAATTTAAAATAGTTTTTTCTAAATTATTATTTATTTGAAAGTTTTGATTTAATTTTAATAACCTTTTGGATTTTATTAAAAAGGTTCGAATTATTATAATAGAATCATCTAAAGAAAAATTATTTTCATTTAGTATATGAACAGTTTTTTGTTTATTCTTAGCCAAACAATTATCTACAAGTTCATTAAAACTATAATTTTCAGACAAGTTTGTTAAAGAATAGATTTCTTCAATAGAAATTTTATTTTTCCCTATCACGTAAGACTCTATTTTTTTCAATTCGTTAGACAAACCCTTTCTTTCACCATTAGCCCTATTTACAATAAGATTAATTGACTCTTGTGATATAGCTATTTTTTTTTCATTGAAAAATTTTTTTGTTATTTCTGATAGTGTTTGGTTGTTGTCTGCATAGAATGCAACTGAGATAAAATCTTTTTCCTTTTCAAATAAATTTCTAAGTTTAGATTTTTTATCCAAAATATTTGAGACACATATTATTTTAATATCACTTAATTTCTTTTCTTTTAAAATTTCAATTTCATTTTTAAGTTTATCAGTGGCATCTTTAATTATTATTAGTTTTTTATTTTCAAAAAAAGATTTTGATAGTATTTGATCGTAAAATACATTAATGTTAGAAAATATTTCCTTTTCATAATATTTAAATATATTTTCTTCATAAAGTTCTTTAAACTTATTTATAATTTCTTCTTTGTGACCTTCATTCACCCCATGTAATAAAAAAAAGTTGAATTTTTCTAAGTTTTTATCTAATTCGTGTGCTTTCAAAATCATTATATTTTTGAGAAAAAATTAATTAGATCTTTGGTTATATTATTTATTAGTATTTTTTCCAACTCTCTTTCGTATTGTTTAAGTTTGAATTTGTCATCTGAATTTTTAAAGGTAATCTTTTTTATAAAAGTTTGATTTTTATTTTTATCTCCATTTAAATTAAGAACTTTTAAGATAATTTGCATTTCAAAAACAAGTGCATCACCTTTAGCATTTTTTGACTTGATTGTTACAGCTTTACTGCTCTCTATTTCGAAATTTATTTTATTAGAATTTTCTTTATTACCTAAAGAATAAATTTTCTTTGCAAATTCATTATTTAAAGCAGTATTATTTTTTTTAATATTTCCAATAGCAAAATTTAAATTTTTTGATGAATAAATCGGTTTATAACCACAATTAGATAAAAACATTATAATTAATAAAAAGAAAAAAATTTTTTTTATCATATAATAAGATTAATTAATTTATTTTTAATATAGACACTTTTTTTTATCTCTTTAGATTCTAGAAATTTTTTAAGTCTTTCATTATTTTTTATTTCTATCAATAATTCTTTTTCATTAATTTCGTTTGTAAAGCTCATGAGGTCTCTTTTTTTACCATTAATTTGTATTACAATATCAAATTTTTCTTTTATCAAAAATTGTTTGTCGACTACAGGCCATTTATCTCTATCTTGAGCATTTAAATCATCCAGACATTCATTACTTAAATGAGGAATTACTGGTGAGATAACTTTTAAAATTTTCTCATAATTTTTTAATAAGTTATCTTTGTTATTCACATTATTTATGTTTTTAGAAAAATAATTGTAAATTTCATATAAATTAGCAATTATGACGTTGTAGTGAAAATTTTCTAAATTTCTCGTGATTTTATCTATCATTTGATTTGTAAATATTTCTATCTTTTCTGGTTGATTTATATTCTTATTAATTTTTAAGTCTAAAATCATTTTATGTAGAGACCAAAATTTTTGAATGAATTTGAAAGAGGAAATCATTCCCTGTTCAGACCATTGAACATCTTTTTCTGGTGGGCTATCCGATAAAATAAAAAATCTCACTGCATCAGCTCCGTAACTATTAATTATATTTTGAGGATCAATTGTGTTTTTTTTTGATTTTGACATTGACTCACTTGGGCCAATTTTTATCTTTTCTGAGGGATTATTTTTTTTAAAAAAGTTTTTTCCATCTTTTGTTTCGACTTCGTCCGGTGACAACCAATTATTATTACTATCTTTGTAAGTTTCATGGCATACCATTCCTTGAGTAAATAACCCTTCAAATGGCTCTAATTTTATGAAATCTTTAGTATCATGACCTAGCGCACGCATAAAAAATCTTGAATATAGCAGGTGCAAAATCGCATGCTCAACTCCACCAATATATTGGTCTACTGGCATCCAATATTTTATTTCGTTTAAATCAAAACCATTATTTTTATTGTTAGATGAACAAAATCTCAAAAAATACCACGATGAGTCAACAAAAGTGTCTAAAGTATCAGTTTCTCTTATACATTTTTCCCCATTTATAATCACTTCTCTCCAATCTTTTTGGTGTTCCAAAGGATTGCCCTTCACATCAAGCTTAATATTTTCAGGTAGTTTAACTGGGAGATTTTCTTTTGGAATTTTAACTACATCTCCATTTTTATTATAAGCTATTGGTATGGGACAACCCCAATATCTTTGTCGTGAGACACCCCAGTCTTTTAATCTAAAATTTATTTTTCTTTTACCTAATTTTTTTGTTTCCAATATATCTATTGTTTTAATAATAGATTCATCTGGAACTTTAAGTCCGTTAAGAAATTGTGAGTTAAAAATTATCCCAGGTCCTGTATAAGCTTCCTTATCAATTTCAAAATTTTTACTTTTTTCAGGTGGGCATACTACGGGCAAAATTTTTAATTTATACTTTCTTGCAAAATCAAGGTCTCTTTGATCATGTGCTGGACAACCAAAAACTGCACCAAAACCATAATCCATAAGAACAAAATTTGCAAAATAAACAGGGACTTCTTTTGTTTCATCTAGAGGATTTACTGCTTTAATATCTGTTTTAAAACCTATCTTTTCAGCATTAGCTATTGACTCTTCAGTAGTTCCAGTTTTAGCACATTCATTTTTAAATTTTACAAATTTATCATCATTTTTAAAATATTCTGATATAGGATGGTCAACTGATAAAGCCAAAAAAGAAAATCCAAATAGCGTATCTGGTCTAGTTGTGAAACATTTAATTTCTTTAACAGGTAACTTTGATTTTATTTTGAAATCGATTTCACAACCAAAAGATTTTCCAATCCAATTTTTTTGCATAACTTTTACTTTATTAGGCCACTTATCAAGTTGATTTAAACCATCTAGTAAATCTGATGAAAATTTTGTTATGTTAAAAAACCATTGATTAAGTTTTTTTCTTTCTACCACGGCACCTGATCTCCAGCCCTTCCCATCAATTACTTGTTCATTTGCAAGAACAGTCTCATCAACTGGGTCCCAATTAACATAATTTTCTTTTCTATAAACAAGTCCTTTATCAAATAAATCAAGAAAGAAAGATTGCTGATGTTTATAGTAATCCTCAGAACATGTTGAAATTTCTCTATCCCAATCAATTGATAAACCAAGTTGTTTAAGCTGAGTTTTCATTGTTTCAATATTTTTTTCTGTCCATGTCTTAGGATCAAGTTTATTTTGTTTCGCAGCATTTTCAGCTGGCATACCAAATGAGTCCCATCCCATAGGATGCAAAACATTATAATTCTGCATGGATTTATATCTAGCTAGTACGTCTCCGATTGTATAGTTTCTTACATGGCCCATATGAATTTTTCCTGACGGGTAAGGAAACATTTCTAGACAGTAAAATTTTTGTTTTTTTTTATCTATTGAGGCTTTAAAAATTTTTTTTTTTTCCCAATAAGACTGCCATTTTTTTTCAATTATTTTGAAATTATATCTATCCACAAAACACCTTAGAAATTTAATTTATCGTTGTTCAACCGGTATTGCTTTATCTCCGCCTCGAGGATCCTTTTTTCTTCTTTCTTTAACGAGTTTTTCAATTCCTATTTTTTCCATCACAGCAGCTCTTTTTAAAATTGCTAATTGGATTTCACCAGAAATTTTAGAGTCTATTAAATTAGTGCTACAGTTGTTTCTGTTATTATCACAAATACGTTCATGGACTATTATTTTTATTGCATCTGATCTAATTTCATTTGATAAAAAACGAACTGTTATCTTTAAATCTCTATTATTGTTACCACCACCATTAAACCAATCTGTGATTATTATTCCACCCGAATAACTCGCATTAACTAAAGGAACAAAATCTAGTGTTTCGACAGAAGCTCTCCATAATTCATTAGCTGATGCAAAATCAAACACTCCACCTTTTTTGTTTGTTCCAAACCGAATACCCCTTCCTTCCTCAATATTTTTTCGAACTCTATCTTTCACGTTTACAGGATTATCTTTGACGTCAGATCTCTTATAAACTCCACACTCGGTAAGAAAGAAAAGCGAAAGTACGACCAATAGGTATTTTGAGATATTATACATAAATCTAACTAATTGATTTAAAACCACTAGTAATACAAAATATCAATAAAAATGTGAAATATTTTGTTGTAAAAATATCACACATAATAAAAAAAACCTCAGAAAATGGTATTAATTTTTAATAATCAAGAAAAAAACTGCTAAAAACCCAGCATTCATATGAATAACTATAAGGAGATTAATATGATTAACTTAAAAAAAGTAGGTCTTACAGCATTAGCGGGTTCGCTAGCAGCGGTAACAGCTACAGCGGGAGAACTATCTGTAACGGGTGGTGCTAACGTAACTTACGTTACTACGTCTGGAAATAATACAGCAGCGTTAGGTAACGATAAAGATGTTAAATTCTCTGGAAGTGGTGAATTAGATAATGGTTGGACATTTGCAATTCATACTTTATCAAAAGATGATTTAACAGTATCTTCAACTGCAACTGTAATGACAATGGGATCAATGGGTTCAATTGGTATAGGTACAGGCGGTGGAACTAACGTAGCAGGTGCTTACGATGAGCCGATCGCAACAGCATATGAGGAAAACTCAGATGCAGGTGGACAAGCTCCAGCAAACTATGTTGGGTCTTACAACGATGACAACGCATTAGTATACCAAATGCCAGCAATGGACTTTATGGGTGCTACAGTAACTGGTGGTTTAGAGTATTCTTTACAATCAGGTTCAGGTACAGCTAATGACGGTGGATCTGTTGCAAACAGCGATACATGGGGTAACTCATACGGTATCGGTTTAACAGCAACTTACGATGCATTATCAGTAGGTGCTTATTACTCTGAAAGAGAAAATAAGAACCATGCTGCTGACACAACTGTATCTGACGAGATGAATGCTTCATACTTCGTTAAATATGCAGCTGGTCCAGTAGTACTTTCTTATGCAGAGTTCGTAGTAGAATCAGGTTTAGCTGATGCAGGTACTTCAGCTTCTCCAGCAACTACTGCTGCTAAGACTGTAGGTACACACTCAGGTATGTTTGATGGTGACATGATGTCAATTGCGTTTAACGTAAATGATAATTTATCACTTTCATGGTCAGAAATGACTGCTACATACGATCCACAAAACCACTCAGCAACAGGTGTTGATGAAGTTGGTGTAGATGAGAAGCATGAGTCATTACAACTTGCTTACTCAATGGGTGGAATGTCTGTAAAAGCATACACAACTGAAATTACTAACCCTAATTTCGATGAAGATGCTGAGACTTACACTAAGAATGAAATCGCTTTAGGATTAGCATTCTAAGTTTAGTTTAGATTAAATTTTTAAAAACGGCCTAAGTTCGCTTAGGCCGTTTTTTTTTATCCAGTTTATACCTGCAAATCCAATAATTTTAGTCATCTTAAGTTTCTTGTAGTTTTTTTCATTTATTCCACCTAAAGCTATAAAGTTTGATCTTTGTGACAATGTAATGAAGTTGAATTTTGCAATAGATAAAAAACTCTTAGATTTCGATGTCTTAAATAAAGGTGATAAGAAGATTTTAGAACATCCTTGTAATTTTTTTATATTAATCTCACTAATGTTATGTGCAGAGCCAAGAATCTCAAATTTTTTTGGTAGTGAATATTTAGATACAAAATTGATCTTTTTGTTAAATGATGGAATATATACTCCATTTAAACCTAATTTTATTGCTAATTTAATATTATTTGAAATATAAAAATTTCTATTATCTGATTTACAAAATTTTTTAATTAATTTTATTATTTCAGGTTTTGGATTTTGTTCATAATTACGAAATATTAGATCAATATTTTTTTCTAAATTTGTTAATTCTTCTATGTTATATTTGTCTATAAAATAATAAATATTTGGAGTTTTTTTTTGCATATCTCTGTTTCTAATTTAATGTCAATACAAAACGAACTCAAGTCTAGAACCAATCTAGAGGTAAGTCCAAACATAATCGCAGTCACTAAAACTTTTTCAATACCTGTTATAAAACCTTTAATTGATCATGGCCATCTTCATTATGGTGAAAATAAAGTTCAAGAAGCTATGAGTAAATGGTCAGATCTCAAAAGTACCAACAAAGCTATTAAACTCCATATGATTGGAAAATTGCAGTCTAATAAGGTAAAATTTGCTGTTCCTTTATTTGATTATATTCATTCTTTAGATAATTTAAAATTGGCAGAAAAAATTTCAGCTGAACAGAAAAAATTGAAAAAAAATCTTAAAATTTTTATACAAATTAATATTGGTAATGAAGATCAAAAAAGCGGAATAGATATTAATAAAGCTGAAAATTTTTACAATAAATGTGTAAAAGAGTTAGATTTAGATATCATAGGCTTAATGTGTATACCTCCAGAAAAAGGTGATACAAAAACCTTTTTTGCCTCAATGAATAAGCTCAATAAATCCCTTGGACTTAAACATTTAAGCATGGGAATGTCATCTGATTATTTAGATGCAATAAACTATGGATCTACTTTTGTCAGGATCGGATCAAGAATATTTGGTAAGAGATCTTAAAGAATTTCTATTTTTGTTTTTTTATTTATTAATTTTAATAGAATTAACATGTCATTTTTACTAATTGCGATACAGCCTAAAGTTTTATTGTAATTTTTCGTTAAATGTAAAAAAATCGCACTTCCTTTTTTTTTCTTAATTTTTTTAGTGTTATAATTTATTGGAATTAACAGATCATAATTTTTTTGTTTACGGTAAAGATTTTCGAATCTGATATTTTTGTTTTTTTTTATTAATTTATTATAATGCTTACTATTAACATCATCACACCAACCCATAAATCTTTTAATTTCAATTTTTTTAAGTTTAGTTTTTGGATTATGTATTCTATCCTTTCGATAATAAAGGGGCCCCAAAGAGTAAATGCCTTTAGGCGTTTTTTTATCTCCTTCAAATTTCCTCAAAGTAGTACCATTTTTTCCTATAGAGCAACTAAACTCAAAATCTTCACACAAAAGAGTTTCTTTATTTTTTAATATTATTCGCATATTTTAAAATAATGGGTTCAAAAACATTAATAATTCATGAATATCAAATTTTATCTGAAATATTAACTGAAATTGATGAATATTTAAATTTTAAAATTTTGAATGTTGATAAAAATGGATTAAAGAATTTAGATCTTAATAAATTTGGAGATTATATAATTTTAAGTTCAAAAGATATTCCAAATATCAAAAATTGTTTAACATTACCAGATTTACCAATTAAATTTGATAAATTAATACAAATTATAAATATTACCTTTTTAAAAAGTAATTTTTCAAAACAATCTGAGGTTACAGTTGGAAAATATAAATTAGATTTAAATTCTAGAAAAATAATTTTTAAAAATGAAGACCTTAATTTGACTGAAAAAGAAACAGATTTAATAATTTATATAAAATCAAATAATAATGTAACCATAAAAGATTTACAAAATAATGTTTGGGGATACTCTGCGAATTTAGAGACGCATACTGTTGAAACTCATATTTATAGACTTAGAAAAAAAATTAAAGAAAAATTTAATGACGACAATTTTATTGTTAATACAGAAAAAGGATATAAAATAATTTGAAAAAAAATCCTGTAGCGAAAACTTTATCAAACAAACAATACAAGCCTAAAATTGTTAAACCAAAAAAAGGGAAAGGTAGTTTCAAAAGAAAAAAATTAAAGTCTAGCTCCAATTTGTTGAATAATTTTTGATGCCATCTCGGTTGCTTTTTCTAAACAATTTTTTTGAGGAAGATTATTTAAATAACTATGAAGATATCCACTTGCAAATAAATCTCCTGCTCCTGTCAAATCAACAATTTTTAAATTTTTTTTAATTCCAATTTCTTCAATATTATCCCCTTTAATCGAGACAGCTCCATTTGCCCCCCTTGTAATTACCAGTAATTTTTTTGTTTCTTTACCAAATCTAATTACATCATCGAAATTCTTTGCGTTTATCAATGACATGATCTCTGCCTCATTTGCAAAAGTTATATCTATTTTATTTTTAACTAACTCTAAAAAATGAGTTTTATGTCTGTCTACACAAAATTTATCTGACAATGACATAGCAACTTTATTTGCATTATTAATTGCTTTATCAAATGCTTTTTTGGGATCGCCCTCATCCCAAAGGTAACCCTCTAAAAAGATTATTTCACTATTTTTTATTGAATCTACATTAATATCATTTTCATTTATTTTTCCTGCTATACCAAGATATGTACACATAGTTCTCTCAGAGTCGGGAGTAATCAAAATTAAGCAAGTGCCTGTTGGGAGCTCCTCTTTTTTTTTTGAATATATAAAATTAACGTTTTCTTTTTTAAGACCTATTTCATATTTTTTTCCAAGGTCATCATCAGAAACTTTTCCAACAAATCCCACATTGATACCTTGTTGTGATAAACCAACAATTGAATTAGCTACAGAGCCACCTGAGATAGTTTTTTCAATTTTTAAATTTGATAAAAGTTTCATGAATTCATCTTTATCAAAAATTAATTTCATATTACCCTTAGATAAATTGTTTTGAGAAATAAAATCCTCTTTTACTTTGCAGATAACATCAACTATTGCGTTTCCAATACCCAGGACTCTCATTAAATTACGCTTTTTTTGTTTTAATTGGTTTTGTTCTTTTAGGATAACAAGTCTTACAAATTTTACAAGTGACCCCAAAACAATCTCTAGCTTTACAATATTCTCTACCATAATAGATTATTTGAAGATGGAGTTTATTCCAATTTTTTCTTGGAAATAATCTTTTTAAATCTTTTTCAGTTTGAACAACATTTTTACCATTTGAAAGCCCCCATCTTTGAGCGAGTCTGTGAATATGTGTATCGATTGGAAAAGCTGGATATCCAAATCCTTGAGACATCACAACACTAGCTGTTTTATGTCCTACCCCTGGTAATTTTTCGAGCTCATCGTAAGTTTTTGGAACTTTACCTTTATGTTTCTCAATCAATATTTTAGAAAGATTGTAAATACTTTTAGCTTTAATTCTAAAGATACCAATTTTTTTTATTAATTTTTCAATCTTTTTTCTGCCTAATTTTACAAAATGTTTTGGTTGGTGATATTTAGGATAAATTTTGCTAGTAACATTATTTACATTTACATCTGTGCATTGAGCTGAAAGTAAGACTGAGATAAGTAAAGTGAAAACATTTCTGCTTTTCAATGGTACTTTAATTGATGGATAAGTTTTATTAAGTATTTTTAGGATTATTTTAGCTCTTTGAGACTCATTCATTTTTTAAAATTCAATAAATCTCTCATTGAGTATAGTCCAGGTTTTTTAGTTATTAACCATTTTGCAGCAGTTAACGCTCCCTCGGAATATAGAGATCTATCAAAAGCTTCATGATTTAGAGTAATTATTTCTTTTTTATTTGAAAATTTTACCTCATGCTCTCCAATTATTTCTCCTTTTCTTATAGAATTGAAATTAATCTTTTTGCCATAGGGGAAAAATTTTTTATTTAGATATTTCTTTCCTATAAGGTTATAAAAATTTTTATTCTTACCTAATGCAATGCCCTTACCTAACATTAAAGCTGTCCCTGATGGATAATCTTTCTTATGTTTATGGTGAATTTCAAAAACTTTACTTAAAAAGTTTTTCCCTAAAGAATTAGAGGCGATTTCAGTCAAATACATTAACAAATTTATGCCTAAACTCATGTTTCCAGCTTTCAAAATTGGAATTTTTTTTGAGTATTTTTTAATAAGATTTTCTTCGCCTTTTGTAAAACCTGTAGTGCCAATGACTACTTTTTTTTTAAGTTTTGATGCAATCTTTAAAACTTCAAAAGTACATTTTGGAACTGAAAAATCTATTATTAGGCTTACTTTTTTAAATGCATTGTCAGTGTTGAATTCAACTTTTAAACCGTCAATTTTTTGTTTAATTATTCTATTTTCAGTAACAGATACTAACTTAAAGTTTTTGTCATTTTTTACAGATTTGATGATCTGTTGGCCCATACGTCCCATGCATCCAGTTATAGCTAAATTTATTTTTTTCATTTAAAGCCAAAATACGAAACTATCACAATGAATACAATAATTATAGACCAAATGATTAGATTTCTAAAAAATGTCTTCGATTTTGAATTAGCTCTCAAGAAGCTAGGTAGGATAAGAACTAAAACTGCTATTAAAAAAATTACTGGGACTATTTGATCTAATCCCATATTTTAATTTCGCCAAAAACTTTTTGCTTTTTCAAAAAATTTTTTAATGCTTGGATTAGATTTTTCATTTTCAATTTTTCTAAATTTTTCCAATAATTCCTTTTGTTCTTTATTTAAGTATATTGGTACCTCGGTCTTTACTTGAACATACAGATCTCCAAAATCACCCCTTCTCATAAAAGGCATTCCTTTACCTTTTAATCTAAATTGCTTACCATCCTGTGTCCCATCTGGTATTTTAATTTTAGCTTTCTTTCCATCAATAGTTGGAATTTCTATCGTAGTACCTAGAGCTGCATCTGCAATTGAGATTGGAAATTCAAAAAATAGATTTACATCTGATCTTTTAAAAAGATCATGTGTTTTCACATTGATAAATAAATATAAATCTCCTGCACCACCACCTCTTGACCCTGCTTCACCTTTTCCAGCAAGTCTAATTCTTGTACCATCATCCACGCCTTTAGGAATTGTAACAGATATTTTTTTTGAAGCTTGTTTATTTCCCTGTCCATTGCAATCTGAGCATGGATTAGTTATTTCCTCTCCGCTGCCTGCACATTGAGGGCAAGTTTGTTGTACCGTAAAAAATCCCTGATTAGAGCGCACTCGCCCATTACCTCCACAATATGTGCATCTGTCAGGACTAGTTCCTGGTTTTGAACCACTCCCCTTACAAGTATTACATTTTTCAGATGTTGAGAATTGTATATTTTGTTTTTTACCTTGATATGCTTCTTCTAAAGAAATTGTTAAATCATATCTTAAATCAGAACCTCTATTATTTGAGCTTCTCCCTCTAGAACTTCTTCCACCACCACCAAAATCACCAAAGAAATCCTCAAAGATATCTGAAAAATCTGCACCACTAAAACCACCAAAACCACCAAAACCACCTCGTCCTCCACCTCCGTTTTCAAAAGCGGCATGTCCAAAGTTATCATAATTTTCTTTTTTTGATTTATCGGAGAGTATTCCGTAAGCTTCGCTAGCTTCCTTAAATTTCTCCTCAGCTTTTTTGTCGTTTGGATTTTTGTCAGGATGATATTTAATTGCTAGTTTCCTATATGCAGATTTTAGTTCGTCAGGACTTGCATTTTTACCAACACCTAAGACATCATAATAATCTCTTTTAGCCATGTATTAAACCTGGACAAATAGATGTCGGTTAAGCGCTTTTTTCTTTATTTTCGTCTTTTACTTCTTCAAAGTCCGCATCAACAACATTATCGTCTTTTTTTTCCTTTTCGTCTTTACCGTCCTCTTTATTAGAATCTGGTTTTGTGCTTTGTTGTGATTTATAAATAGCTTCACCTAATTTCATTGAAGCTTGAACTAACGTTTCAGTTTTTTTCTTGATATCATCAATATCTTCACCCTTTAAAGCCTCTTTAAGAGAATTTGATCCATCTTCAATAGCTTTTTTCTCTGCGTCAGATATTTTTGAACCATGTTCTTTAAGATTTTTTTCAGTTGAATGGATTAAAGTGTCGGCTTGATTACGAACATCAACTGCCTCTCTTTTTTTCTTATCGGCTTCTTTGTTAGATTCTGCATCTTTGACCATTTTTTCAATTTCTTCATCGCTTAAGCCACCTGAAGCTTGTATTTGAATTTTTTGCTCTTTACCAGTCCCCTTGTCTTTTGCTGAGACATTTACAATACCATTAGCATCTATATCAAAAGTCACTTCAATTTGAGGAACACCTCTAGGAGCAGGTGCGATACCTACTAATTCAAAATTACCTAATAATTTATTGTCTGTAGCCATTTCTCTTTCACCTTGAAGAACTCTTATAGAAACGGCCGGTTGGTTATCCTCAGCTGTAGAAAAAACTTGGCTCTTTTTTGTTGGTATAGTTGTATTCTTATCTATAAGTTTAGTTGATACTCCACCTAATGTTTCAATACCTAAAGACAAAGGCGTAACGTCTAACAATAGAACATCTTTAACGTCGCCTTGCAATACTCCAGCTTGTATCGCTGCACCCATAGCAACTACTTCGTCTGGATTTACACTCTTATTAGGCTCTTTACCAAAAAAGTTTTTAACTTCTTCAATTACTTTAGGCATTCTGGTCATTCCCCCAACCAATACCACTTCATTTATATCACTTGCTGATATTCCAGCATCCTTTAAAGCAGTTTTACAAGGTGGAATTGTTCTAGCAATTAAATCTTCAACTAATGCTTCAAGTTTAGCTCTAGTCATTTTTAAATTTATATGTTTCGGTCCAGTTTTATCAGCTGTAATAAAAGGTAAATTGATATCAGTTTGTTCAGCTGAAGATAACTCGATTTTAGCTTTTTCTGCAGCTTCTTTTAATCTTTGTAATGCAAGCTTATCTGATTTTAAATCAATGCCACTATCTTTTTTAAATTCTGAAATTAAATATTCAACAACTGCGTTGTCGAAATCCTCACCTCCTAAAAATGTGTCTCCATTAGTTGATTTTACTTCAAAAACACCGTCGCCTAGTTCAAGTATGGAAACATCAAAAGTTCCTCCACCTAAATCGTATACTGCAATTTTTTTGTTTTGTTTTTTATCCAATCCATAAGCAAGCGATGCTGCAGTTGGTTCATTTATAATTCTTAAAACTTCTAAACCAGCAATCTTTCCAGCATCCTTTGTTGCTTGTCTTTGTGCATCATTGAAATATGCTGGAACTGTAATTACCGCTTTTGTTACAGCTTGTCCTAAATATTTCTCAGCTGTTTCTTTCATTTTTTGTAGTATAAAAGCGGAAATTTGAGAAGGTGAATATTTTTCGCCTTTTGCTTCAATCCATGCATCACCTTTTTCAGAATTTACAATTTTAAATGGTGCTGCTTCAATATCTTTTTTAACAGTCGGATCATCAAAATTCCTACCAATGAGTCTTTTGACTGCAAATATAGTATTTTCTGGATTTGTTACTGCTTGTCTTTTTGCGGGTTGACCAATTAATTTTTCTTTGTCATCAGTAAATGCAACAACAGATGGTGTTGTTCTTGCCCCTTCTGCATTCTCTAATACCTTCGCTTGGCTACCTTCCATTATAGCCACACAAGAATTTGTTGTTCCTAAATCTATTCCAATTATTTTACTCATAAACTTTGATAATTCCCTCTCATATAGGGGTTAAATTTAATTCTACAAGTTGTTCTATGCATTATTTATTCTCCAAATTTTGTTTATTTTCCTTATTTTTTTTATCATTTTCTTCGTTATCAGGTTTTTTTGAGACCCCAACTAATGATGGTCTTAAAAGTCTATCTTTTATAGTAAATCCTTTTTGAATTTCTTGAATTATAGTTCCAGACTCTTTCTCATTGTCCTCAATTTCCATCATAGCTTGGTGAAAATTTGGGTCTAATTTTTTGTTAAGACATTCAATTGGCCTAATATTATTTTTAGCAAAGATAGAAATTAAATCTTTATTAATGATATCTAAATGTTCAAGCGTTTTTTTTAGAGCTTCAGAATTTTTAATAGTTTCATCATTTGTTAGAATTTGTTTTGATCTTTCAAGATTATCAATTAAGTTTAAAGCCTCTTTAGCAAACACAAATCCCCCATATTCAAAAGCCTCTTCTTTTTCTTTTTCAAACCTTCTTCTTTGGTTTTCCATTTCAGCAAGGGTCCTTGCAATTTTATCTTCTAATTCAGAGATTTTTTCTTCAGAATTTTTTTCCTCACTTTTTTGATCTATGTTTTGAGAGACAACTTCATTTGAAGCGTCTTTATTTTTTTGATCTTCCGACAAACTTTCTTTATCGCCAAGGTTTTGCTCTTTTTCCATGTATATTAATATGGTAAGAAATTCTTAAATTTCTAGATGCGAAATAAAAAAATAAAAAAACTGCTTATCGGCACAAATAATAGAGGAAAATTTAAGGAAATTAGGCATTTATTGCCTAATTATATCAAGACATTACCAGTATCTCATTTTAAGCTTAAAAGTCCTCGTGAAAGTGGAAAAACATTTAAAGAAAATTCATTGTTAAAGTCATTTTATTTTTCTAAAAGAACAGGTCTTATTTGTTTAGCCGATGACTCAGGTTTAGAAATAGATCTTTTAAATAAAAGACCAGGAATTTATTCTGCAAGATGGGGTGGAAAGAAATCAGATTTTAATAAAGCAATTAAAAGAGTTTATAGTGAACTAAATAAAAAAGATAAAAACTGGAAAAAAAGAAAAATTAAGGCTCGTTTTATTTGCGCTTTATCTTTGTGTTTTTTTAAAAAAAAAATAGCCTGTGTCCAGGGTAAAGTTGAGGGTTACATATCAAAAATACCAAAAGGCAAAAATGGTTTTGGGTATGACCCGATATTTATACCATTAAAAAAAAAAATGACTTTTGGAGAAATGAAACCTAAATTAAAATGTAAAATTGATCATCGATTTAAAGCTTTTAAAAAAATTAAAAAATTTCTGTAACCTTTTGATCTTCAATTTTATAAAAATTTAGACGATGATTAATTTCATTGTTTTTTATGTCAAAAATTCCAATTTTACCTTTAAAAGAACTTTCTTTTTTAAAAAGTTTCTGAGTATCAGTTGTTGAGAAATCATTTTTTAAAGACAAATAATAAATAAGACCAATTAAATCATAACTTAATAGACTAAGGTGATTAGGATAATCTTCAAATTTTTTATAAAATCTATCTTTGTAATTATCCCAATTTCTTTTATTGATAGAGGGATAATATATTGGTTGAAGACTTTTTTCTTGAATGAGACTTTCGTTAAACCATTGATTTAAAGTGATAAAATATTTTTTGTTTGGTGAAACATCACTATAGAGTAATGATGTTACAACACTTTTTAAGCTTTCATCAAAATCCGCAATTATAACCGAATTAAAGTTTACTTTACCTAAAGTGTATCTTTTTTCTAATTGTTTAATTTTTTTCTCTTTATTTATATCATCAGATTTTTCTAATCTTACAATCTCATCTTTAAGATTTTGTTTTCTAATTTTATAATTAGTTATTTTTTCTATTTGCTTTGTTAACTGAGTTGGTTCGGTGTCATATTCATATATTTTGAATGTTTTTAATTTTGAATTTTTTATTCCTTTTTTTATTTCCATCTCATTTTTTAATTTTGGAAGTAGAAAAATTGTTTTTTTTATTTCATTTGATTTAATAAACTTCTTAATTGTATTGAATTGAGATGTTGAATTAATACCAGCACTTATTACATTTTTAGGAAGATCAGTAGTTTTGTTTGTTAAAGATAAAAAAATTAAATCTTTTACTTCATCTAAATAAATAAGGTTTTCAAAAAAAACAGGACCTATAACAATTCTAACATTTTCATCTCTGAGCTCGAGAGCAGACTTTAAAGTATTTTTAGGGTTTGATTTTGTATCTTTAATAATTACTTCAATATTTTCATTATCAATATCATTTAAAGCCATTCTTATAGTTTTAATTATTTGCTGTCCAATTTCTTGATTTTTTTCACTGAGAGGAATTAACAAACCAATTTTTAATTTTTCGTTAGCCAATATTTTTTGTGGCGTTAAAATGAGATGTATTAACACTATAAAAAATAAAAATTTTAAAATTTTAATCATTTAAATAATAATATATTAATTGAATATTATAATGATCTTAAATAATAAATCTGACAATATTAAGATTAAAAAAGGTTTATACGTCGTCTCTACTCCGATTGGAAACTTAGCGGATATATCAAAGAGATCAATTGAAACCCTTATACAATCTGACTATATTTTGTGCGAAGATACAAGAGTATCCAAGAAATTATTAAAAAAATTTAATATTAATTCCCAGTTAATTTCTTACCACAAATTTAATGAAAAGAAGAACTTATCCAAAATTATAAATTTATTAAAATCTGGACAAATTATTTCTATAATTTCTGATGCTGGAACGCCAGCTATTTCAGATCCAGGGAGTATTTTGATCAATGAATGTATTAAAAATGATATTAATATTTCTTTGATACCGGGACCATCAGCGGTTATCAGCGCGGTTTCAATTAGTGGATTTTCAGATAAATTTTATTTTTATGGATTTTTTCCGGAAAAAAACAAGATATTAAATGATGATTTTAAAGTTTTATCTCAACTTGATTGTTCTATAGTATTTTTTGTCTCAGCGAAAAAATTGAATAAAACTATTCCTATTTTTAAAAAATATTTTTCTGGAAGAAAAATTTTAATTTGTAAGGAAATGACAAAACTTTACGAAGAGTTTTTTAGAGAAGATATTGATAATTTAGAAATCTTTGAAAAAAATTTTAAGGGCGAATTAACACTGGTTATTTCTGAAATAAAGACTGTTAAAATTACTTCGCAAAAATTGAGTGAATCAGATAAAGATATTATAAAAAAGATAAATAATAAATTAACAGTTAGAGAAATTGTAGACTTGATAGGCAGAAGTAACGACATACCAAAAAAAGAGATCTATAATTATTGTATTAAGTTAAAAAATGAAAATTAAATCAATTATACTATCGATTTTTTTAATAACATTAACGAGTTGTGCAGGAGTAGGTTCGAAGGGTTTCTTTGGGACTGGAGTAAGTGTAGCCTTCGATCCAAGATCTGTAGGCACACAAATAGATGACTCAATCATGGAAAAAAATTTAACAGCAAGAATTATCCTAATTAATAAAAAATACTTATTAAGTATAAAATCTCAAGTTTTAGATGGAAGAATTTTTTTGACTGGGAAAGTTGATGATCCAGAGGAGAAATTAAATTTGACAAAATTAGCATGGGAAACCAAAGGAGTTAGATCAGTAAGAAATGATATAAAAATAAAAGAAGAATTTAACTTTAAACAATCAGCTAAAGATTTGTTAATAACATCGCAATTAAGGACTGCAATAATTTTGAATAAAAAAATTAAAGCAACAAACTATCAAATTGATACATATAAAAAGAAAATTTTTATTTATGGAATAGCCGTTACCTCTGAGGAGAAAGATGAAGTTTTAAGTGAAGCAAAAGAAATCCTCGACGTAAAAGATGTGATAGCTAGTATACTTCTCGTTGAGGATCTACGAATCCAGAAAGATTAATCTTTTTTATAGTCAATAACATCTGCAGAATATGCAGCAATCGAAGCTAAATTAATTATATCAGATGTTGAAGATCTGAGTGGTGCTATTTCAATAGGCAATCCTAGACCAATGAGCAATGGACCTATCACTTTGGCTCTACTCATAGATTTTATCATTTTATATGAAATGGCAGCGCTATGCTGACTTGGCATTATTAAAACATTTGAGTTACCAACAATTTCGGAAAAAGGATATAGTTCTTTATAAATATCCTCAAGAGCAACATCTGGTTGCATCTCTCCGTCAAATTTAAAGTCTACCTTATTTTTCTTCAAAATTTTAACTGCATCACTCAATCTTTTTGTTCTATCAGTTGCAGGTTCACCAAATGTTGAATGAGATAAAAAAGCTACTTTCGGATCAAAACCAAACAGTCTGACAACTCTGGCGGCAGATTTTGCCATCTCAGCTAACTGATTGGCATCAGGGTATTCTATCACTGAGGTGTCGCAAATAAATATTGTTTTACCTCTATTAACTACTAAATTAAGACCAAACATAATTTCACCTTTTCTTGGATCTACGACTTTAGTTATTTTTTCAAGTGAAGATGAATATCTTCTTGTATTTCCAGTAACCATTGCATCAGCGTCTTTACATGCGACCATGCACGAGGCCCAAATAACTCTATCATTTCTTATTAGTCTATCGCAATCCCATTCTAACATGCCTTTTTCTCTTTGAAGTTTCTTAAATAAATATTTTACATATTTTTCTCTCTTTTCCTTATCTTTTGAGTTTACAATCTCGATATCAAAATTTTCATTGTATCCAATTTTTTTAATTTGTTTTTTAATAAGTTCCTCTTTCCCAATCAATATTGGTATCCCTAATTTTGAATTCTTAAATGCTATTGCTGCTTTAAGCATATTTTCGTCCTCACCATCTGCAAAAACAACTTTTTTGGGATTTTTCTTAATATAACTATTAATACCTTGCATAATTGTTACAGTTGGATCTAATCTTTGTTTGAGTTGATCTTTATAATTTTCAAAATTATCAATTTTTATTCTAGCAACTCCACTATCAATAGCAGCTTTTGCCACAGCCGCAGGGATTACACTGATTAATCGTGGGTCAAATGTTGATGGAATAATATAATCTTTACCATAATGTGGTCTTTCACCTCCCATTGCTGCAACTACTTCATCTGGTACATCTTCTTTTGCTAAATTTGCAATTGCATGAGCGGCAGCCACCTTCATTTCTTCATTAATAGTTTTAGAACGAACATCTAATGCTCCTCTAAAAATGTATGGAAATCCAATTAAGTTATTTACTTGATTGGGATAATCAGATCTTCCTGTTGCAATAATTGCATCATTTCTAACTTCTTCAATCTCTTCAGGGGTTATTTCTGGATCTGGATTTGCACAAGCGAATATTATTGGTTTCTTCGCCATTTTTTTTACCATATTTTTAGTTAAAGCCCCTTTTGCAGATAAACCCAAAAATACATCTGTATTTTTAATTGCATCGTCAAGAGAACGATCTTTGGTTTCTATAGCGTGACTAGATTTCCACTGATTTAAATTATCTCTACCCTTAAAAATTACACCCTTTCTATCGACCATGGTAATATTTTTTTGAGGAACACCACTTTTTTTAAATAGGTTGCTACAAGCCATTGCTGATGCACCAGCTCCATTTATTACAACTTTAATTTTGTTTATTTTTTTTTTGGTTATATCTAGTGCATTCAATAATGCTGCTGTAGTAATTATAGCTGTACCGTGTTGATCATCATGGAAAACAGGAATGTCTAAAATTTCTTTAAGCCTTTCTTCTATGATAAAACAGTCTGGTGCTGCAATATCTTCAAGATTTATTCCTCCAAAGCTAGGGGCAAAATTTTTTATACTGTTAATTATTTCATTAGGGTCTGAAGAATCTATCTCTAAGTCAATTGAATCAATATCTGCAAACCTTTTAAACAAAACAGCCTTTCCTTCCATTACAGGTTTGGATGCTAAGGCGCCTAAATTTCCCATTCCTAATATTGCAGAACCATTGCTTATAACTGCAACTAAATTTCCTTTACTTGTGTAATCGAATACAGTTTCTGGATTTTCACTAATAGCTCTTACTGGAGCCGCAACTCCTGGTGAATATGCTAAAGCAAGATCCCGCTTTGTAGTCATATTTTTCGAAGATGAAATTTCAATCTTGCCAGGTTTTTTGTGGCTGTGAAATTCTAAAGCTTCTTTATCTGTATAATGATCAACTTTTGTTTTTTTCATTTCTAACAATTAGGTGTACAAATGGGGTAAAATTAAGACTAATATGATTTATGAATTTAGTTAAGTCAACAGGGACTTTTGGTTTTTATACTATAATCAGCAGATTACTTGGTTATTTAAGAGATGTTCTGATTGCAATTTTTCTTGGAACAAGTTTTTTAGCTGATGTATTTTTTGTAGCATTCAGAATACCAAATACCTTTAGAAGACTTTTTGCTGAGGGGACCTTTAATGCAGCATTTGTTCCAAGTTATACCTCTGAATTAGCAAAGAGCGATTCTAAATCAAGAAGTTTTGCTAATAAAATTTTTAACTTGTTATTTTTAGGTTTATTTTTTTTAGTTCTTATCATTGAAATATTTATGCCTGCATTTGTGAGTTTAATAGCTCCTGGTTTTGTTCAGGATAACGAAAAAATTGAACTTGCTACAAGTCTTACAAGAATAACTTTCCCCTTTTTATTATTTGTAAGTTTATCTTCTTTTTTCGCTGCAATACTAAATTCTCATAATAAATTTGCAGCAGCTTCAGCAGCTCCAATTATTTTAAATTTAGTTTTAGTTGGAATATTATTTTTAGGAAATTATTTGGATGATAAATTAATTTACCTTCTTTCATGGGGTGTATCAGTGGCCGGATTTATACAATTAGTCTTTTTATACAAATTTGTTAAAAAATTCTATGTGATTAAATTTGATTTTAATTTCAAAATAAATAATCAAGTAAAAAGTTTTTTTAAAAAACTATTACCAAGTATTTTCTCCTCTGGGGTTACACAAATAAATATATTAGTTGGTACAATAATTGCCTCATTTCAAGCAAGTGCAGTTTCTTACTTGTATTATGCAGATAGAATTTACCAAATAAATCTAGCAATAGCTGGGATTGCGATTGGTGTAGTGGTTTTACCACAATTATCAAAACATATTTATTTAAAGAAAAAAGATAAGATTACTTTAATACAAAATAAAGCTCTTGAATTAAGTATGTTTTTAAGTTTACCAGCTTCTGCTGCATTATTAGTAGGTTCAGAGCAAATCATATCTGCATTATTTGGATACGGGTCATTTGATGAAGAAGCAGTGCTTAACTCAGCTAAAGCACTTTACTATTTTGGACTAGGGTTGCCAGCTTTTGCGTTGATAAAAGTTTTTTCAACTTTTTTCTTTGCTAACCAGGATACCAAAACTCCATTTTATATTTCTTTTATTTCTGTAGTTTTAAATATTTGTATCAGTGTTTATTATTTTAAAAGTGTTGGTTTTATCATTATACCAATAGCAACAACAATCTCGTCTTGGTTTAATTCTTTACTACTTTTTATTTTTCTAAAAAAAAGAAATCTTTTTAAATTTAATAATATTTTTTTTGAAAAAATTATTAAAATATTTTTTGTATCATTTCTTATGGCTTTATTTTTTAAATTTTTAATTTCAATCTTTGAAAATCAATTAGCATATGAATATTATTTAAAATCATTTTATTTGATATTGAGTGTTTTTTTAGGACTTTCATTTTATTTAATATTGTCATTACTAATCAAAGCATTTAAATATAATGATATAAAATTAAAATATTAATTATGGCAAAAAAAATTTTTTCTGGTGTTCAGCCTACCGGTAATCTTCATATTGGAAATTATTTAGGAGCAATTAAAAATTTTGTTGACTTAAACAATGACAATCAAAATAAGTGCGTTTTTTGTGTAGTGGACCTTCATGCTGTAACTGTTGCTCAAGATCCAAAAATCTTGAGAAATAATATACGTGAGACAGTTGCAACTTTCATTGCAAGTGGGATTGATCCAAAAAAAAGTATTATATTTAATCAATCGCAAGTAGGCGCACATTCTGAGGCTGCATGGATCTTAAGTTGTGTTGCAAGGATGGGCTGGTTAAATAGAATGACACAGTTTAAAGAAAAAGCAGGCAAAGATAAAGAGAAAGCAAGTGTGGGACTTTATTCTTATCCAATCTTAATGGCAGCAGACATTTTAATATATGATACTACTCATGTTCCAGTAGGAAATGATCAAAAACAACATTTGGAATTATGTAGAGATATTGCTCAAAAATTTAATAATGATTTTGGAGTAAATGATTTTTTTAAAGTTCCAGAGCCTCTTATTCAAAAAGACTTTTCAAGAATAATGAGTCTTAAAGATGGATTAAAAAAAATGAGTAAATCAGAATTGTCAGATCTAAGCAGAATAAATTTAACAGATGATAAAGACCAGATTATAAATAAGATTAAAAAAGCAAAAACAGACACCTTACCAATGCCATCAACTATACAGGACCTTAATGAAAGACCAGAAGCAAAAAATTTAATAGGTATATATTCAAGTTTGAAAAACTCAACTTTAGAAAAAACAATTCAAGAATTTTCAGGAAAAAATTTTTCAGAATTTAAAGAAGATTTATCTCAAATTACAATTGAAAAAATTAGTCCAATATCAAAAGAAATAAAAAAATTATTAAGTGATCAAAGTTATTTAGATAAAATATTGGAAGAAGGCTCTAAAAAAGCAGACGAAATAGCCTCTAAAAAGATAAAAAAAATTCATGATATAATGGGTTTTTAATAATTTCGGATTAACAGTTTTAATTTTGAAATTATTGACTATATATTAAATATGTTCGTTCAGACTGAAATAACTCCAAATCCAAACTCATTAAAATTCTTGCCGGGAAAAAAAGTTTCAAATATTGGGATTTTTGAAATTACTGATAAAAATAAAACGGATAATGAGCTTGTGAGAAATTTGCTCTCAGTAAATGGTGTAGAAGGTATTCTGTTAGCTGATGATTTTATTTCAGTTAATAAATCACAGAAAATTGATTGGGAAGAAATAAAACATATTATTATTTCTTTAATAAATGATTTCTATTCAGAAGGCAGAGATTTTGTTTTAGACAATAAAGAAGAAAAAGATCAATCCGAATTTACTGATATTGAAAATCAAATAATTAAAATTTTAGATCAAAAGATACGTCCTGCAGTCGCTAGGGATGGAGGAGATATTAAATTTAAAGAATTTAAAAATGGGGTAGTGAAAGTAAAATTGCAAGGAAGTTGTTCTGGTTGTCCTAGCTCCACATTAACATTAAAACAAGGTGTTCAAAATCTTTTAAAGCATTATATAAAAGAGGTAAAAGATGTTGAAGCAATTTAAATTTAAAAAATTAAAATTTCTTAACGTAAATAGAAAAAAAAAGACAACTGAGGTTGTGTATTTATTTGGAGAAAGAGTAAGTAGTTCAATTGGAAGAACAATAATCTCCGGACTTGCAGTCATAGGTTTTTTTTATATAGCTCCAGTCTTTATTAATTTTGCAAATGAAGAGATTTTTTCAAATGAGTTTCAAAACGACTCTAGAAAAGTAATGGTCTATAAATTAAATGGTAAAGAAGAGGAAATCAGCGTTGATCTTAATGAAACTTTTGATGAAAAAGATTTGTTGTCAGATATTCTAACTTTAAATGATTTGGAAACTGAGTCTGTGAGACTTAGTGCTTCTACAATTAGTCAATTATTTGAAGATACAAATTATAATTTAGACGACGTAAGAGAAAATAAACTAGTAAGACCAGTAGCATTAACATGGTTGCCGAATGAAATTAAACAAATTGAAAATACCAAGAAAAGAAAAAATTTATTTATTCAAATTGTTTTACCACTTATTCTGGAGGAAAATAATAATATTAAATTAGATAGATTAAAATTGTTTGCGATCATTAACAAAAATAATAACACTAAATTAGAAAAAAAATGGTTAAATCAAAAATATAAACAATATGGTGTTCCCTCTAAAGATTTATCTACCTTAAAGATTAGGATGGATGAAATTCCAACATCTCTGGCAATAGCTCAAGCTGCTAAAGAAACTGGATGGGGTACATCGCGTTTTGCTCTAGAGGGAAATGCCCTGTTTGGACAATGGACATGGTCTGGTGAAGGACTAAAGCCAAAAGATGCAGAAAAAAATGAAGGGCATAAAGTGATGAAATTTAATGTCCTACAGGCGTCGGTAAGAGCTTATCAAAGAAATCTTAATACGCACAAATCTTATAGAGAGTTCAGGGAAGCAAGAGCAAAGTTGAGGGATCAAGGAATTGAGTTAGATAGTATTATCTTATCAGAACATCTGGATAAATACGCTGAAACCGGACAACAGTATGTAAAAACTATTCAAAAAATTATTAATCAAAATAATTTAAAGGACTTTGATGATGCTAAGTTACTTCCTTCAAGTAAGAAACTAGAGAGTCTTATTTAGAATTTTTAACAATAGTAAACTGGGTTCCAAACCATCTCCATTTACCGTTATCATTTAATGAGCAATTTATTCTACCTCGTCTTGGAATAAATTTTTCATTAAAATTTACTATCATGTTATTACCTTCAAAAATTAATTCAGGTTTTTTCCACTCACCACCATCATTTGAATAGCAAGTAATATTTCGAATATTTTGCTGTTCATTAAAAAATTTAACAGTTAATTGTGGTGGGTTGATTTTATCGTTAATCTTTTTTTCTTCAGGTAAAATATCTTGATACTCGAGTGGGGCATAATTTATTACAGATTTAAATCTTTTTAGATCTCCATATTTTTCATTAATTGGAAATCTGGGTAATTCAAATTTATCTTTATTTAAATCAATTACTCCAGAATGTTGTCCAAAAGCAATAGTAAATTTTTGAGAAATATAATCTTTCATAAATTTTGAGTATTCGCCAAATGGGTAAGAAAATATTGACGGAACATATCCTAATTTTTCTTTAAAAATCTTACTTGATGTTTCTATATCGTTTATAAAATCTTCATTCGATACATCAATTAAATATTCATGTGTATGAGAATGATGTCCAATCATTCCAAGATTTGAATTTTCAATTTCCAATATTTGATCCCAAGTCATATATCCTTTTTTACCTACAGGCTCAGTTGAAACGAATAAGATAAATGGAATATTGTTTTTTTTGAGATACGGCCACGCTTCATCATAAAAAGATTTAAATCCATCATCAATTGTAATTAAAATTCTCTTTTCTTTTTTTGGTTGATCAAACTCTTTTTCAAAGAGTTTTGGATAATAAAATTTATAATTGAGTTTTCTAATCATTTTCATTTGTTCATCAAAAATATTCATTCTTATATTTGTTGATGGATATTTATTTTCGTTAAAACGATGGTACATTAAAGACAAAACACCACTATCATTTGAAAATGATTTGATATTATTCTGTTCTGATTTAGAATTATTTAAATAAAATAATTGTAATATGAACAAACTAATAATTGATGCAGTCAAAGAGAATATTTTTTTAATGGTCATTAATGATAATGATACTTATAGTATTAGTTATGAAAATAGCAAAACTAATTATGAAAAATTAATAGTTTTAGTAAATAATTTTCTGAATTCAAAAAATATAAATTTAAAAGATATTTCTGCAATTTATCTAAATATAGGCCCTGGTAGTTTTGCAGGAATAAGGAATTCTATTTCTGTTATAAAAGCGATTAATTTGGTTATGAAAATTGATTATTATTGCTTTAGTTTTGAATATTTTAAAGAAATTAAGGAAATAGAATATGAAAATATTCCCAGTTTATGCGATAAATTTAATGTTAAAAAAAATTTGATTAATCCTATTTATATAAGTTAAAATTATTTATGTCAGATAATATTGAACAAAAATGCTTGGCCAAAGGTGTTAAGCTAACTGAGCAAAGAAAAATTATTGTAAGAGTGATTTCAGAGTCTAAAAAAGCTTATGGAGAGTCAGATCATCCAGACGTTGATGAGCTCTATAGCAGAGTATCAAAGGTAGATCCTAAAATAAGTATTGCAACAGTTTATAGAACTGTAAAATTATTAGAAGAAGCTGGAATATTAGCGAAACATGATTTTAAAGGTGGAAAAGCAAGATATGAGGCAATGGTTGAAAGTCATCACGATCATTTAATAGATGTTAAAACTGGAGAAATTATTGAATTTGTTGATAATGAAATTGAAGAGCTTCAAAAAAAAGTTGCTGAAAAACATGGTTATACGCTTGTAGATCATAAATTAGAATTGTACGGGGTAAAGAAAAAACCCCAATAAATGAATCAAAAAATTTTTATTAAAACTTTTGGATGTCAAATGAATGAATACGATTCAAATCGTATTTTCGATACAGTAAAAAAAATTGGTTTTGAGAAAACTGAGAATTATGAGGATGCTAATTGCTATCTTTTAAATACTTGTCATATTAGAGATAAAGCGAAAGAGAAAGTTTATCATGAAATAGGAAGAGTAAAAAAAATCTTTAGGTTCAAGACTAAGCCATTAGTAATAATTGCAGGATGTGTAGCTCAAGCAGAAAATCAAGAAATGCTTAAAAGAGAACCCTATATTGATTTAGTTATCGGTCCACAAGCATATCATAAGATTAATGAAATGATTTTGAGTTATAGTAAGAAAAAAGAAAAGAATGAGGAAACGGAATTTGACTCTATTTCTAAGTTTGAATATCTCGACGAAATTAAGAATGAGTCTGGAAAAGTATCCTCATTTCTAACAATCCAAGAGGGTTGTGATAAGTTTTGTCATTTTTGTGTTGTTCCTTTTACAAGAGGACCAGAGTATTCTAGGCCAATTAAACAAATTTTGGATGAGGTTAAATCTTTAGTTGATCATGGAACAAAAGAAATAATTTTATTAGGTCAAAATGTAAATGCTTACAGACACGAAAAATATAAATTATCAAATTTATTATCAGAAATTGAAAAGCTCTCTGGAGTTAAAAGAATTAGATATACTACCTCACATCCCAAAGATATGACTGAAGATCTAATTGAAATCTATAAACACTCAAAAAAATTAATGCCTTTAATTCATTTACCTGTTCAGAGCGGTTCTAATAAAATTTTAGATCTTATGAATAGAAAACATACCATAGAGGAATATTTAGACATATTTTTTAAACTAAAGGAAATTAATCCAAATATAGAGTTTTCCAGCGATTTTATTATAGGTTATCCAGGTGAAACCGAAGAAGATTTTGAAGAAACAATCAACCTTATTAAGAAAATAAAATTTATAAATTCCTACTCTTTTATTTTTAGTCCAAGACCCGGAACCATTGCTGCTAAATTAGAATTTATTGAAAAAAAAATTTCAGTTGTGAGATTAGAAAAAATTCAAAATCAGTTATTTCAAAATCAAATAATAATGAATAAATCTTTAGAAAATAAGACCCTAAACATTCTTGTAGAAAATTTTACTGAAGATAAAAAGAAACTTTTTGGGCGTTCAGAGCACATGACACCAGTAATATTAAGTGGTAAAGAAGATTATATTGGAAAAATTGTACCAGTTAAGATAAATAAAAGTAATAGTAGAACTTTATTTGGAGAAATAATTAATAACTCAGATCAAAAGGTGGCTTAAAAATTGAGTGGTTTAATTAAGAATAATATTGATTCATCACTTAAGTTTGTTTATTCAGATAACAATACTCTTAGTGTTATTTTTCATGATAATAATTTATTATTAGGTGTCGTCGGTGAATTTAATAAAAATTTAAAAGAATTAGAAAAAATCACACAAGCCAATCTTTACTCTAGAGGGAACTCAATATTAATTAAGTCAAATACAGAGAATAATGAAATATTAAAGAATGCCATTCAATTTTTAGCTAATCAATTTATTAATAATGGAACTATTGAAAATAAAGATATAGTCTCTTCAATTGATAAATTTATGATAGATGAAAAAAAAAATAATAATAATATAACTGATATAATAAAAACTCCCAAAAAATCTATAATACCTAGGTCAGAAAAACAAAAAGGATATGTTAGAGCTTTAAGACAAAGTGACATAATAATTTCAGCTGGTCCAGCAGGAACGGGTAAAACCTTTTTAGCAGTAGCAGTTGCTTTGACTATGCTATTAGAAAAAAAAATTGAAAGAATAATCTTATCAAGACCAGCAGTTGAAGCTGGTGAACGTTTAGGTTTCTTACCAGGTGATATGAAAGAAAAAGTTGATCCTTATTTAAGACCTTTATATGACTCACTTTATGAACTTTTTCATTTTGAAAAGATACAAAGAATGATTGAAATTGGAGATATAGAAATTGCACCATTAGCGTTCATGAGAGGAAGAACATTAAAAAATTCTTTTGCTATTTTAGATGAGGCTCAAAATGCAACAGATACACAAATTAAAATGTTTTTAACTAGAATTGGTGAAAATTCTAAGATCGTTGTAAATGGAGATCCAACTCAAATTGATTTGCCTAATAAAAAAATGTCAGGATTGGTCAGGTCAAAAGAACTACTAGGTCATTTAAAAGAAATTTCAGTGGTTGATTTTGATCATTTAGATGTCGTTAGACACCCACTAGTATCAAAAATAGTAAAAGCTTATTCAAAAAATGATTAGTATTTTTGTCTTCTCTGATGAGAAGGCTTGGTCAAAAAGACTAAAAAAAAAAGAAGAATTTTTTGATAAAATTTGTCAAGCTTTTCCAAAAAAATATAAATTTTTAAACAAAAAAGTAAGCTTTTCTTTATTACTTTCAAATAATAAAAAAATAAAAAAATTGAATGAAAATTTTAGAAATAAAAAAAAACCTACAGACGTATTATCATTTCCTTTTAGAGAAAAACCTAAAATTTCAAAAAGAACTTATATTGGGGATATTATCATAAGTTATAACTTTATTGATAAACCGAAATCACAAAATTTAAAATTCTTTAAGGAAAAATTAATAAAAACATTTATTCATGGTTTCCTTCATTTGTTAAACTTTGATCATATTAAATATAAAGATTATAAAAAAATGCTCAGAGAAGAAGATTTAATATTCAAAACTGTAATTTCTAAAATAGATTAAATTGAAAATAAAAGCATACATTGAGTCGGTATTTTTAATTTCTTTAGGCATATTTACATCTTTAAGTTTACCTCCACTTAATTATTTAATTATAAATTTTTTTACTTTTTCTTTATTTTTTATTTTTTTAATAAATAAAGCAAACCAGCATAGAATTAAAAAATTTTTCTTTTTATATGGATGGTTATTTGGGTTGGGGTATTTTGGAAGTAATTTATATTGGATATCGATCTCCTTAACATTTGATCAAAATTTTAAGTTTCTAATACCTTATACTTTAATTTTAATACCAGCTTTTTTATCTATTTTTTATGGTGTTATTTCCTTTTTCTTTATTATTTTAAAACCTTCAAAAGTTATTAGCAGTTTTTTTTCATTTTCTCTAATTTTTGGAATTTTAGAATTTGTTAGAGGATCGATTCTTACAGGATTTCCTTGGAATTTAATTGCCTATAGTTTTTCCAGTCAACTTGAAATATTGAGTGTTACTTCAATAATTGGAACTTACGGTTTTAATTTATTCTGTATTACTTTATTTACCAGCCCCTCCCTACTTTTTTTGGGGAAATTAAAATATAATAAAATTATTTTCGGATTTTTCATTTTTTTGACTATTTCATTTTATGTTTATGGAAATTCTTATAAAGACACGTTTTCCAAAACCTTAGTGAAAGACTACGATTACAAATTGAGAGTAATAGGTTCTAATATAGGCCTTAAAAGATTTTATGAAAACACAGATATAACTTCGGTATTACAAGAACTAATTAAAATCAGCAATCCAGAAGCTAGCGATAAAACTATTTTTGTATGGCCTGAAGGAATTTTACCAGATATTTACCAAGACGAATTAATTCAGTATAGTGGGTTATTTAATGAAAAATTTAGTAAAAATCATTTTTTTATTTTAGGAATAAATAGTCGCGATACTAGCAAGCGCATAGATTTTTTTAATTCTTTTTCACTTTATGATAATGAACTGAATTTGTTAGATTCTTATAACAAAATTAAATTAGTGCCATTTGGTGAGTTTTTACCTTTCGAAAAAATTTTGAGAAGCTTAGGTTTAAAATCATTAACCAATAATTACCAATCTTTTTCAAAAGGAAATGAAAGAAATATAATAAAAATAAATAAAGGGGAATTTTCTTTAAAAATTCTTCCTTTGATTTGTTATGAGATAATTTACTCGGGTGAGTTATTTGATAATTCTAATTTTGACCTAATTATAAATATCTCAGAAGATGGTTGGTTTGGTCAATCAATTGGACCCAAACAGCATTTTGCTCATAGTATTTTTAGAGCGATTGAAAGTGGTAAATATGTTCTAAGATCAGCAAATAATGGAATAGCAGCAATTATTAACCCATTAGGTGAAATTCAAGAAAGTGTTAAATTCGGTCAATCTGGTTATGCTGATTTAAAAGATGTAAAAAAAATACAACCAACAATTTTTTTTAAATATGGGAATAAAGTTTTTGGATTATTAATTTTATTGTATATTTTATTTATATTTTCATTTAATAAAATCAATAATGAGCGATCATAAAAATTATCTTTTTACAAGTGAGTCGGTATCTGAAGGACACCCAGATAAAGTTTCTGATAGAATTTCAGATATGGTAGTTGATAGTTATATTTCTAAGGATCCTTTTTCAAGGATTGCGTGTGAAACTCTTACAACAACAAACAAGGTTGTTTTAGCTGGTGAAATTAGAGGCCCTGAGATTCAAAAAGAAGAGATAATTCAAAAAGTGAGAAATTGTATTAAAGATATTGGATATGATCAAGAGGGTTTTACCTGGAAAGAGGCTACTAAAATTGAATGTCATTTACATTCACAATCCACTGATATTGCCATGGGTGTAGATTCCTCAGGAAACAAAGACGAAGGTGCAGGCGATCAAGGAATAATGTTTGGATATGCATGTGATGAAACAGATGTTTTAATGCCCGCACCAATTCATTATTCTCATAAAATTTTGAGATTAATGGCAGAGGATAGAAAATCTGGAAAATTAAAAAATATTGAACCTGATTCTAAAAGTCAGGTTACATTTGAGTACATTAATGGCAAGCCAACAAAAGTTAAGTCTGTTGTAATATCATCCCAACATTCTGCTGATATTAATCAATCACAAGTTAGAGATTTGCTAAGACCCTATTTGCTAAGATCAATTCCAAAAAATTATCTTGAGGGATTTAATGAGCAAGAGTTTTATGTAAATCCAACCGGAAATTTTGTAATTGGTGGTCCAGACGGGGATTGCGGGCTAACGGGAAGAAAAATTATAGTCGACACATATGGTGGAGCAGCTCCACATGGTGGTGGAGCATTTTCTGGAAAAGATCCAACTAAGGTCGACAGATCCGCAGCTTATGCAGCAAGGTACATTGCTAAAAATGTTGTTGCCTCTAAAATTTCAAATAAATGTCTAATTCAATTAGCGTATGCGATTGGTGTATCAAAACCTTTGTCAATCTATGTTGATTTGTTTGATAAAGATTTAGACAAAAATAAATTTGTTGAGGAAAAAATAAAAGAAAATTTCGATTTATCTCCTCGTGGAATAAGAGAAATGCTAAATTTGAATAAACCTATTTATGAAAAAACAGCTGCATATGGCCACTTTGGTAGATCGCCAGAGGACAATGGATCATTTTCGTGGGAAAAAACTGATAAATCAGGCGTTTTTTCTAAATAGTTTCTGTTGAATTAAAAATAAACTTTACTATATTGCTCTAACATTGTTGAAATATCAAAATGGGCTTAAGCCCATTTTTTTTTGGAGCAAACAAAAATATGTTAAATAAAAGAGCAGATAAATTAGAACTTTTAAGAATAGCGGAAGCTGTGGCGCTAGAAAAATCTATAGACAAAGAACTAATAATTAATTCTATGGAGACTGGTATAGCAAAAGCTGCAAAATCAAAGTTTGGTCAAGACAATGAGATAAAAGTTTTAATTGATAGAGATACTGGAAATATAGAAATATTTAGAAAACTGACGATAGTAGAAAAACCCGAAAACTCTAATACTGAAATTAGCTTAGAAGATGCTATAAATTTAAATGAGCTTAATAAAGGAAAGACTGTTGGTGATGAAGTGCTTCAACCTCTTCCATCTTTTGACTTTGGTAGAATAGCAGCCCAAACAGCAAAACAGGTTATAAATTTTAACGTTCGAGAAGCAGAGAGAGAAAGACAATTTAATGATTTTATTGATAAAAAAGACACAGTTCTTAGTGGGATAGTTAAACGTTTAGAATTTGGAAATGTAATTGTAGATTTAGGAAGAACTGAAGCAATTATACAAAAAAATGAAATGATACCTCGAGAAAATATTAAAGCTGGTGACAGAGTGAAGGCGTATTGTTATGATGTTAGGAGAGAACCAAGAGGTCAGCAGATTTTTTTATCTAGAGCGCATCCAAAATTTATGGAAAAACTTTTTGTCCAAGAAGTTCCCGAAATATACGATAATTTAATTGAAATAAAGTCATCTTCAAGAGATCCTGGTAGTAGGGCAAAAATTTGTGTAAAAGCAGTTGATACATCACTTGATCCTGTTGGAGCATGTGTAGGAATGAGAGGTTCAAGAGTCCAAGCAGTAGTAAATGAACTTCAAGGCGAAAAAATCGATATTGTGAATTGGTCAGAGGATCCAGCAATATTAGTATCTAATGCATTATCACCAGCAGAGGTTCAAAGAGTAAATGTTGATTTAGAGAGAAAAAAATTAGATGTAATACTAACAGAAGAAAACTTGAGTAAAGCTATTGGTAGAAGAGGACAAAACGTGCGATTAGCCACAAAGTTATTAAACTATGAGATAAATATTATGACTGATCAAGAGGATTCTGATCGAAGACAACAAGAGTTTAAAGAAAAAACAGAAAATTTTGTTAAAAACTTAGAACTTGATGAGACATTGGGTCAACTTCTCGTGGCAGAAGGATATTCAACAATAGATGATATCAAAGATACTACCTCTGAAAATTTAGTTAAAATTGAGGGAATTGAGGAAGACACAGCGAAAGCATTAATTGAAAGAGCTAAAGAATTTCACCAGAAAGACCAAGAAGATATTTCTAAAAGAATAAAGGATTTAGGATTGGCAGATGATTTAATAAACCTTAAAGGATTAACACCAGGTATGCTAGTCACATTGGGTGAACAAAAAATATTAAACTTATCAGATTTTGCAGACTTAGCGTCAGACGAACTTACGGGTGGATTTGATGTGGTAAAAGGAGAACGAATAAAAATTCAAGGATATTTAGAAGATTTTGCGCTATCAAAAAATGAGGCAGATGATTTGATTATGTCTGCAAGAAATATAGTCTATAAAGATTAAAGAGGATGAGAAATGGAAAACAAAAAAACAAAACTCACTATTTCTGGCAAACCCAAAAAGTCTTTTAAAAATTTTGATAATAAACAAATAGCTGGAAAAAAAACTGTTTTCATAGATAAAAAATCTAATAAAGTTTTTGGTAAAGGAGCTGTTAATAAAACTGGTAGTTTTAAGCAATCTGCATCTACTTTTAAAAAAACACCCTTATTAAAAAACAATTTTCCTCCCAAAGCCAACACGTCAACTAGTGATTTCGAAAGACGTAAACTTGCAGAACAAAGAGCAACCAAAAGGTTAAAAGCTGATACAGATAATGAGAAAAAAAGTAAGTCTGGAACAAAAAAAAGAGAGTTAAAACTCACTGTTTCAAGAGCCCTGAGTGATCAAATAGAAACAAGAGAAAGAAGTTTAGCATCTGTCAAAAGAGCTAGGCAAAAAGAACTGAAAAATGCTAATAAAGACGACAATAAAGAAAATTTAAAACCTGTAAAAAGAGATATAAATATTCCAGAAGCAATTACTGTTAGGGAACTTGCAAATAAAATGGCCGAACAATCTAGTAATGTTATAAAATTTTTGTTTGGTATGGGAGTTACTGTTACAATTAACCAAACTTTAGCTGCTGACACAGCAGAATATTTAGTAAAAGAATTTGGACATAATCCAATTAGAGAAGAAAAAGCAGAGGAAATAATTAATAAAATTAAAGCCTCAAGATCAGAAAATTTGATTAATAGACCACCCATTGTTACTGTGATGGGTCATGTTGATCATGGTAAAACTTCAGTCCTAGATGTTTTAAGAAGCGCGAATGTCGTATCTGGTGAATTTGGGGGAATTACACAGCATATTGGTGCGTATCAGATAGAGGCTCAATCTCACAAATTGACTTTTATTGATACACCAGGTCATGCTGCATTTACTGAAATGAGAGCGAGAGGATCAAAGCTTACTGATATTGTAGTATTAGTTGTCGCTGCAGACGATGGAGTTAAACCTCAGACTATTGAGTCTATCAAACATGCTAAAGCAGCAAATGTTCCAATTGTTGTTGCGATCAACAAATGTGATTTACCAGAAGCCGATCCTCAAAAAATTAAGAATCAATTACTAGAGCATGAATTAATAGCAGAAGATCTATCAGGAGATACTCTAATGGTAGAAATATCTGCAAAGAAAAATCAAAATTTAGATAAATTAATAGAGGCAATAATTCTTCAAGCAGAAATATTAGATTTAAAAACAGATTTTGACACTAAAGCAACTGGTGTAGTTTTAGAGTCGAAAATTGATATTGGGAGAGGACCAGTTGCTACAATTATAATTACCGCAGGAACACTTAGTAAAGGTGATTTTTTTGTAAGCGGTTTAAAATGGGGAAAAGTGAGAGCAATAATAAATGATAAAGGTCAGAACATTGAAAAAGCTTTACCATCTACACCAGTTGAGATTTTAGGAATAAATGGTGCAGCAAAAGCTGGAGATGATTTTATAGTCCTCGATAATGAGAAAGAAGCAAAAACTTTAAGTGAAAATAGAGCCCAAGAGAGCAAAGAAGGAAAAAATCCCTTAACTTTTGCAACTCAAGACTCTGCTTTTTCAGATAAATCTGCTGAGGAACTGAATTTAATAATCAAATCTGATGTTCATGGATCCTCAGAGGCAATAAAAAATGCAATTAGCCAAATCAAGCATGATGAGGTTAAACCAAAAATAATTCTTTCTGATATTGGCATGGTCACTGAAACAGATGTTACCCTTTCAAAAGCTTCAAATGCAGTATTAATAGCTTTTAATGTAAAGCCAAGTAAAGAGGCAAAAAAAATGGCTGAAAAAGAAAAAATTAAAATTTCTTCTTTTAATATCATTTATGAAGTATTAGATCATATAAAACAAAAAATGTCTGGATTGCTGACACCTGATGTTCAGGAGACAATTACTGGTACAGCCCAAATACTTGAAATATTTAAGGTTTCAGGAGCAGGTAAAGTTGCAGGTTCAAAAGTTATTGAAGGTGAAATTAGTAGTAACTCAGAATTAAGAATAATTAGAGATGGCACAATTATTTATACTGGTAAAGTTGGAACTTTATTTAGAGAAAAAAACCAGGTAAAACAGGTTAGTAACGGACAAGAATGTGGAATAACAGTAAAAGATTACGTAGACTTTCAAAAAAACGATACATTAGAAGCTTTTAGTGTTACATCTAAAGAAAGGACAATTTAATGGCCGATAGATTAGGAAAACCAATGTCACAAAGACAATTAAGAGTTGGAGAAATGGTTAAGCAAGCATTAAGCATGATTTTTATAAGAAATGAAGCTAAAGTTCCTAATTTAGAAACTAATACTATCACAGTTACCGAGGTAAGAATGAGTCAAGATTTGAAAATTGCCAAAGCTTATGTTCTTCCACTTGGAGGAAAAGATGCCGAGGAAGCAATCAAAATTTTAAAAGATTATTCTTTTTTAATAAGAAAAATTCTATCACAAAAAGTTGTTATGAAATTTTTACCTAAACTACTTTTTAGAAAAGATGAGTCTTTTGAGTATGCTGAAAAAATTGAAAATCTTATTAAACAAACTAATAAATAGGAAAAAGATATATGAATAAAAAAGTACAAGAATTAGCAATTCATGATAAAGATACTGGGTCATCAGAAATACAAATTGCATTGCTAACAGAGAAAATCGACTCTCTCTCAAAACATATCAAGCAGTTTAAAAAAGATAAACATTCATCTGTAGGACTGTTGAGAGCAGTGAATAGAAGAAAAAAATTGTTAGAATACCTTAAAAGAAATAAAATGGACTCTTACAAGAATGTACTGTCGAAATTGAGTTTGAGAAAATAGATATTGAGATAGATGGAACGAGATGAATGGAATGAAATGAACGAAATGGAAATGAAATGTTTAAAGTATATAAGAAGGAAATTGAAGTAGCAGGAAAAAAAATTAGTTTAGAGACAGGCAAAGTAGCAAGGCAAGCAGACGGATCAATAATCGCAACATGTGGAGAGACGGTCGTTTTAGCAACAGTCGTGGGAGCGAAAAAGGTTAATCCAGACGTTGATTACTTTCCATTATCTGTAAATTATCAAGAAAAATATTATGCAGCTGGAAAAATTCCAGGTGGATACTTTAAAAGGGAAGCGAGACCAACTGAAAGTGAGACATTAATTTCGAGATTGATTGATAGACCAATAAGACCATTGTTTCCTGATGAATTTAAAAATGAAGTTCAGTTACTACCAACTGTTATTTCTTATGATAAAGAAAATGAAGCAGATATTTTGTCAATTACAGCCTCATCAGCAGCTTTGGCTATATCAGGAATGCCGTTTATGGGCCCAGTCGGAGCCTCTAGGGTTGGGTATATAGATGGAAAATATGTTTTAAATCCATCTAAGGCTGAGCTAGAAAAATCAAAACTTGATTTAGTTGTTGCGGGCACAAAAGATGCCGTGCTCATGGTTGAATCTGAGGCTAATGTTTTAACTGAAGAAGAAATGTTAAATGCGGTTAAATTTGGTCACGAAGGTTTTGTGCCCATAATTGAAATGATAGAGGAACTTGCAAAAGAATGTAAGAAACCTGAATGGACTGTTGAAAAAAAAGATCTAACTGAAGTTAAGAAAAAACTTGAGGGGTCTTTTACAGAAGATCTTAAAAAAGCTTTTGCAACAACAGATAAACAGGATAGATCAAATCAAATTTCGGAGATAACTGATAAAGCTAAAAAACTTTATGAGGAAGATGAAAACTATACGGATCTTGATGTTAATTCTGTGCTAAAAAAAATTGAAAAATCTATCGTTAGAACAGATATATTAAAGAATAAAAATAGAATTGATGGAAGAGGTTTATCTGATGTGAGGCCTATTTCATGTGAGGTTGGAGTTTTGCCTAGAACTCATGGTTCTGCCTTATTCACTAGGGGAGAAACACAAGCAATTGTAACTGCTACCCTTGGTACATCTGATGACGAGCAAAGGATTGAAAGTCTAGATGGATTACAAAGAGAAAGATTTATGCTTCATTATAACTTTCCACCATTTTCAGTTGGAGAAACAGGAAGAATTGGTACTGGGAGAAGAGAAATAGGACACGGTAAATTAGCTTGGAGAGCAATTCACTCTTCGCTACCTACAAAAGAAGCATTTCCTTACACCTTTAGAGTTGTATCGGAGATCACAGAGTCTAACGGTTCATCTTCAATGGCTACTGTATGTGGAACATCGCTAGCACTAATGGATGCAGGAGTACCCATTAAAGAACCTGTTGCAGGTATTGCTATGGGATTGATTAAAGAGGGTGATAATTTTAGTGTTTTATCAGATATTTTAGGTGACGAAGATCATTTAGGTGATATGGATTTTAAAGTTGCTGGAACTAAAGATGGAATTACTTCACTTCAAATGGATATTAAAATTACTGGTATTACATTTGAAATTATGGAACAGGCATTAAGCCAAGCCAAAGATGGAAGAGTTCATATATTAGGAGAGATGAATAAAGCACTTTCAGCTTCAAGATCTGATGTTGGAAAACATACTCCGAAAATGGAAAAAATAACTGTCGATAAAAAAGATATTGCTGCGGTTATTGGAAAAGGCGGTGCAACAATCAGAGAGATCGTTGAAAAATCAGGTGCAAAAGTTGATGTAAATGATGAGGGAGTTGTAACAGTTGCTGCTCCAGACGAAGAATCTAGAAATACTGCTATGCAAATGATTAAAGATATCACTGCAAAAGCTGAATTAAATAAAATTTATTCAGGTAAAGTAATGAAAATAATGGAGTTTGGTGCTTTTGTTAATTTCTTAGGTAAACAAGATGGACTTGTTCATATATCAGAGCTAGCAGATAAAAGGGTCGCTAAAGTTACTGATGTTGTAAAAGAGGGTGATGAGGTAAAGGTAAAAGTAATTGGTTTTGATAGAGGTAAAGTCAAACTTTCTATGAAACAAGCTGCTGAATAAAAATTAAAACCCACCTCGCCAATTGTTTTTATCATCAAATTGGTCTTTTTCTTTTTTAGAAGTGGGCCTAAATAAATAATAAATTACAAATACTAAACAAATTAAAAATATAAATATTTCCATAACTTTGATTGATATTAACTAATATTTTTAGGATCTGGCATACCAACTTTGTTGTATCCAGCATCTACATAGTGAATTTCACCGGTAACACCGTTTGCAAGATCACTTAATAGATATAACGCTGAATTTCCAACATCATGAATGTCTACGTTTCTTTTTAAGAAAGAATGGTCTTCATTCCATTTATATAGGAATTTTGCATCTCCAATTGCAGAAGCAGCTAATGTTTTAATAGGTCCTGCGCTAATCGCATTAACTCTTATAGCTTTAGCTCCTAAATCTCTAGCTAAGTATTTCACACTGGCCTCTAACGCAGATTTACATACTCCCATAACATTATAATTTGGTATTGCTTTGGTAGACTCGTAAGTTAATGTAAGAAGACTTCCACCTTGTTTCATTACTTTTGATGCTTCTTTTGCTACTTCAGTAAATGAAAAACATGAAATCAACATGCTTCTTAAAAAATTCTCTCTGGTAGTATTTAAATATTCACCAGATAACTCTGATTTATCTGAAAAAGCAACTGCGTGAACAACAAAATCAATTTCTCCCCATTTAGATTTGATATCTTCAAATAATTTGACCACTTCCTCTTTTTTTTCAACATCACAACTAAATGTAACTTTTGAGTTTAATTTTTCAGCTAAAGGAATTACTCTTTTCTTTAAAGCATCACCCAAATATGTGAAAGCAAGTTCAGCTCCAGCTTCAGCTAGCTTTTGTGAGATACCCCAGGCAATGGATCTTTCATTAGCAACACCCATGATTAATCCTTTTTTACCTTTCATTAAACTCATAATTAAACCTTTTCAAAAATTAAAGCAGCATTAGTACCACCAAAGCCGAAACTATTAGACATTACTGTATTTAAGTTTATTTCAGTCTCAGTTTTAGAGACTATTGGGAACTTTTTAGCTTCTTCATCCATTTCATTAATGTTTGCTGAACCAGCTATAAAATTATTTTTCATCATAATTAGACAGTAGATCGCTTCATGTACAGAGGCGGCACCTAATGGATGGCCTGATAAAGATTTTGTAGAACTTATTTTTGGAATATTATTTCCAAAAGTATTTTTAACAGCATTTAGTTCTGTAATATCTCCAACTGGAGTAGAAGTTCCATGAGTATTGATATAATCAACTTTATTTTTAACTGTAGCCATTGCCATTTGCATACATCTTACAGCTCCTTCACCAGATGGTGCTACCATATCATATCCATCTGAAGTAGCTCCATAACCAGTCAATTCTGCATATATCTTAGCTCCTCTAGCCTTAGCATGCTCGTATTCCTCAAGAACCAAAACCCCACCTCCTCCTGCGATTACAAATCCATCTCTAGTTTTGTCATAAGCTCTTGATGCTGTTTCGGGTGTATTATTGTACTTAGATGATAAAGCAGTCATAGCATCAAACATTGCAGTCATGGCCCAATGAATTTCCTCACTTCCACCAGCAAACACAATATCTTGCTTACCCATTTGAATTAGTTCCATAGAATTTCCTATACAATGGCCACTAGTTGCACAAGCAGAGCTCATTGTATAGTTTGTTCCTTTAATTTTAAAAGGTACAGCCAGTGTAGCAGAAGCTGTACTTGCCATCGTTCTTGGAACTATAAATGGTCCCATTAATTTTGGTGTTTTAGCCCTCGTTTTATCTGCCGCTAAAATCACATTTTCAATTGAAGGTCCACCGGAACCCATAACTATGCCAGTTTTAAAATTACTAACTTCGTTTTCCTCAAGTCCTGAGTCGGCTATTGCTTCTTTCATAGCAATGTAGTTATATGCTGAACCTGAACCCATAAATCTTATTGTTTTCCTATCAACGTGATCCTCTAGTTTTATGTTAGGTTTCCCATGAACATGACTTTTTAAGTTGTGTTCTTTATATTCTTCGCTGAAAGTTATCCCTGATTTTGAATTTAAAAGAGATTTATAAACTTCATCTTGATTATTACCTAGACAAGACACAATGCCTAAACCTGTAATTACAACTCTTCTCATTATTTAAATAATCCCACTTTTAAATTCTCTGCTGAATAAATTTTTTTATCATCTGCTAAAACCACTCCATTTGCAAGACCTACAGTTGTGCCACCTGGAGACATAATTTTTTTCATATCGATTTCATATTTTACTAATTTTACATTTTGTAAAACCTCACCAGTAAATTTTACAGTCCCAACTCCTAATGCCCTTCCTTTCCCTGGGTTTCCTATCCAGCCCAAATAAAACCCAACCAGTTGCCACATTGCATCTAATCCAAGACAACCAGGCATAACAGGATCTTCCTT
This sequence comes from uncultured Pelagibacteraceae bacterium, assembly GCA_902627645.1. Classification (GTDB taxonomy): domain Bacteria; phylum Pseudomonadota; class Alphaproteobacteria; order Pelagibacterales; family Pelagibacteraceae; genus Pelagibacter. The sequence continues at coordinate 48,424 of CACOJX010000006.1, forward strand.
AAAATGACAATCAAAAAACCAAAGGTTTTTTTCAATATCTAATTCAGCTTTTAGTGAGCCTTTTTTAAAAACACCTTTATCATCATTAATTTCTGTAATTCTATCAAACATAAGCATTGGTGGAAGAGGTAATTTTGCATTACCAGGACCAAATAATTTGCCCTCACCACAATTTATAAGCTCATCGTATGAGTAAGAGTTTTTTTTCATAAAATTGAGTACTCTTATTTACTTGATTTTGAAACTATATAATATAATTATAATACTAGTTTAGAATAATTTTAACTAACAATTTGCTTAAAAAGTGAAATATATAGAAAAATTAAGAAATTCTGGATTAAGACCCACCAAACAAAGACTTCAAATATGCGAGGTGCTATTTGATACTCAAAAAACATTTCATTTTACAATAAATGAATTAGACCAAAAAATTAAAAATAAGACAAATAATAAGATATCTTTAGCAACGATTTATAATACGGTTCACGCTTTTGAAAAAAAAGGGTATTTAAAACAAATCCCCATAAATTCAAATCAGACTTATTTTGACACAAACATTACTGATCATCATCATTTTTATGATCTGAAATATGGAAAATTGATTGACTTAGAAAATTCTGACGTGGGACCCATAAACATTAAAAGGAAAATTGACGGAAAGAAAATTAAGTCTATTGAAGTTTTGGTCAAACTTGAAGATTAAGTCACAAATTTATCAAGCGTCATTATTAACCAATTGACACCAATTTAGAACCATTATAAAGTAGAGTTTATTACAACTAATTCATGGGGAAATAAATGAGCACTGAAAATTTTAAAAATAAATCTTTTAAAGCTACTGAGTTAAGTAAATGTCCATTTACAGGAGCAGGCACACCTGCAAAGTTTTCTGCAGGAAGAGGCCAAACAGTAAGGGATTTCTGGCCAAACAGTTTAAATCTTAAAATTCTTAGTCAGCACTCTAATTTATCCAACCCTATGGATAAAAAATTTAATTATGCAAAAGAATTTAAAAAACTTAATTACAAAGCGTTAAAGAAAGATTTAAAAAAATTAATGACTGACTCACAAGAATGGTGGCCTGCAGACTATGGTCATTATGGTCCTTTATTTATTCGATTAGCTTGGCACGCTGCAGGAACTTATAGAACTGGTGATGGACGAGGTGGTGCTGGTACTGGTAATCAAAGATTTGCTCCTCTTAATTCTTGGCCAGATAACGTGAATTTAGATAAAGCAAGGTTACTTTTATGGCCAATTAAAAAAAAGTATGGAAGAAAGATTTCATGGGCAGATTTATTTATATTAGTTGGAAACGTTGCTTTAGACTCTATGGGTTTCAAAACTTTTGGTTTTGGAGCAGGTAGAACTGATATCTGGGAACCAGAGGATGATATTTATTGGGGCTCAGAAAAAGAAATGTTAGGTGTAGAGAGATATAGTGGAAAAAGAGATCTAGAACAGCCGTTAGGAGCTTCTCATATGGGTTTGATCTATGTCAATCCTCAAGGACCAGACGCAAATCCAGATCCAATACTTGCAGCACACGATATCAGAGAAACATTTGGAAGAATGGCTATGAATGATTATGAAACAGCAGCGTTAGTAGCTGGAGGTCATACATTTGGTAAATCTCATGGAGCAGCATCAGAGTCTTATAAAGGTCCAGATCCGGAAGCTTCAAAACTTCAAGATCAATCTACTGGATGGAATAGTGGATATAAATCTGGAAAAGGTGTCGATACTATAAGTAGTGGTATTGAAGGTGCCTGGACTCAAAATCCTACTAAGTGGGATATGGGTTATTTAGATTGTTTATATGGTCATGATTGGGAGCTTACAAAAAGCCCGGCTGGAGCTCATCAATGGACTCCAAAGAAAAATGGTCAAAAAATTAAAATGGTTCCTGATGCACACCAAAAAGGTGTACTTCATCCACCGATGATGCAAACAACAGATATATCAATGAAAGTTGACCCAAGTTATGGGCCAATTACAAAGCATTTCCACCAAAATCCTGGAGAGTTTCATGATGCATTTGCTCGGGCATGGTTTAAATTAACTCACAGAGATATGGGTCCAAGAGTTTGCTATCTAGGTAGCGATGTTCCAAAAGAACAATTAATTTGGCAAGATCCAATTGATAAACCAAATTACAAACTTAAATCAAAAGATATAAAAGATTTAAAAAATAAAATTTCTAGATCAAAAATATCAATCTCAGATTTAGTTTCTACTGCATGGGCATCAGCCTCAACTTTTAGAGGGTCAGATAAAAGAGGTGGTGCTAATGGTGCAAGAATAATGTTAGAACCACAAAAAAGCTGGGCTGTGAATAATCCTAAGAAATTATCAAGTGTGATTAAGGCTTTAAATAAAATTAAAGATCAATTCGATAATAAAAAGAAAAGTGTATCAATGGCAGACTTAATTGTGTTAGCAGGAGGTGTTGGTATTGAAATGGCAGCTAAAAAAGCGGGTTACAAAGTTAACGTCCCATTTTCAGCGGGTAGAGGAGATGCGCGACAAGATCAGACTGATGTTCATTCTTTTGGTCTTCTTGAGCCGCAGGCAGATGGTTTTAGGAACTATCTAAATGGAGGAGCTTCAAATGTTTCAGCAGAAGAAAAACTTGTTGATAAAGCACAACTGATGGGGCTAACTGCACCAGAAATGACAGCGCTTATTGGGGGTATGAGGGTCTTAAATACAAACTATGATGGTTCAAATTATGGTGTTTTTACAAATAAATCTGGTTCTCTTACCAACGATTATTTTGTAAATCTATTAGATATGAACACTACGTGGAAAGAGGAAGATAAATCTGAGCAAACATTTGTAGGAAAAGACAGAAAAACTCAAAAAGTTAAATGGAAAGCAACAAGAGTTGATTTGATTTTTGGTTCAAATTCTCAATTAAGAGCTCTTGCAGAAGTTTATGCTTGTGAGGACTCAAGTGAAAAATTTGTTAATGATTTTGTAGCTGCATGGGTGAAAGTTATGAATGCAGACAGATTTGATTTAAAATTAAACTAAACAATTAAAGCGGAACATTATTTATGACAACTGTAAGTTTTGAGGACTTTTATCAAGTCCCTAATCTTGATTTTGACATTTTAAAATTGAGAGCAGACTTGGATAAAATTTTAAAATCTAAAAAATTCAATACTCCTGGGGTAACTCATTTTGGAGCAATTCCGGTAAATCAAATCCCGAATGATAAGAATTCCATTGAAGGAAATAACATAAGGGGCAGATATTGGACTATAGCTGATGAAACTGGCAAAGAAGTATCAAGAGACGTCGCAATAAATGAGTCAGAATACACTCAATTAGTTCCTGAATTTAAGAAAACATATTTTGAAGAGGTATACAAAACTTTGAGCAAAAGATTTAAGCTTGGCAGAGTAAGATTGCTTCTCAAGGAACCAAGGTCGACTTTGAGTTGGCATAAAGATCCTGAATGTAGACTTCATGTACCGATTATCACCAATAAAGGCTGTTCTATGGTTATTGAAAACGTTGCAAAACATCTGCCGGCTGACGGTAAAGTATGGATAACTAACAATACAAAATATCACAATTTCTTTAATGGAGGTGAACAAGCTAGAATTCATCTTGTAGCCTGTGTTTTGGAGAGCCCTTTTGAAAAATAGATGGAATTAACTTCAGGTATATTTAAGGCTGCTGAGAATATTTATAAAAATAACAAAGGTTCAATATTAAGGACCTTTATATACACCATTGGACATTTTGCTATTGCTATTACTGTATTAATGTTAGTTGCTGATGTGTCTTTTATGATAGCACTGACGGACGCTATTGTGGAGCCTTTGGCTAATGCTGTTTGGTATTTTATCTTAGACAAGTGGTGGGCAAGTAGATCAAAAAATTAAAAAAATTTTGTTTTATATAATAATTAATCAATTTTTCCCCATAAATCTTTTCTTTCGATCCAACCTTTAAGTTTATCAGTTTTGATTTTACACCAGTCATTTTCACATTTTTCAACAAGTAAAACTCTACCTTTTTTAATTTTTGCTACAGGCTGAGAAAAATTGGTGGGTTTATTGAATAAAATTTTATCATCAAGTGAAATGATTGAATTAATTGGTTTTAGTTGTGATAAATGTATCCATCCGCTGTTGTTTTTAAAATCTATAATTCTTCTCCAATTCTCTTTTTTGTCAATTTGTTTAAGAGGAAGATTTATTTTTTTATAAATAAATTTTATTGGAGACTCAAAACTAGGACCATATCTTACATTTACCTTTTTCTTTTTTAGAGAGAGAAATGTTATTTCAGCAAAACTAATCGTAGAAAAAAATAATACAGACAATATTGTTAATAAAAATTTAATTTTTGATTTTTTGAACATTCTTTAATTTTTTAAACTTTATTTTTCTAAAATTTAGATTCAGTAAATCTAAAACTAAAATATGACCGTTTAAATCTTTACCAATGGATAAGATTTTTTTTAAAATTTCATTTGCTTGCATAATTCCTATTATGCCAGCAACTGTACCTAGGACACCCTCATATTCACAATTTAATATATCATTAGAAACTTCTTTTTCTTGAAAAAAAGATCTAATACACGGAGTTTTTTTATTTTTGAAATTGAAAGTAAATATATGGCCATCAAATTTACTAATAGCCCCTGTAACAAGAAATTTTTTTGTTTTTTTCGAAAAATCATTAATTAGAAATTTTGTTTTAAAATTATCAGAACCATCTATCACATAATCATAATTTTTAATTATCTCTTGATAATTTTTATTATTAAGTCTTAATTTATATGAATTAATTCTTATTTTTGAGTTGATTTTTTTTAATTTTTTTTTTGCAGAGGTAACTTTAGATTTTTTTAGATCATTAATGTCATACAAACTCTGTCTATGGATATTTGATAAATCAACAATATCTGAATCTATTATTCCCAAAGAGCCAATGCCAGCCCTTGTTAAAAATTCAGCTGCGGGACAACCTAACCCCCCCATACCAACAATTAATACTTTAGATTGAATGATTTTTTTTTGACCTAAAATACCAATATCTTTTAAAACGATCTGTCTTGAAAACCTTTCAATTTGATTTTTATTCAATTTTAATTTCATTTGCCTGTTGAGCCAAAACCACTTTTTCCTCTTATTGTTTCAGGCAAATCTAGTGTTTCTTCTAGCTTCATTTTGATAACAGGAGTTAAAATCATCTGTGCAATCCTATCCCCATTATTAATTATAAACTCATTATCACCATGATTATAAATAATAACCTTAATTTCTCCTCTATAATCACTATCGATTGTTCCAGGCGTATTTAGTACACTTATATTATTCTTTGCAGCTAGACCTGATCTAGGTCGAATTTGAATCTCATAATCCTCCGAAAATGCAACTGATAATCCCGTAGGTATTAGTAACGATGTTTTTGGTTTGACAGTTACGGGCTTTTTAATAAAAGCTAATAAGTCCATTCCAGAAGACCCAGTTGTTTTATATTCAGGTAATTCTACCTGAGGATCTAGCTTTTTAATTAGTACTTTGACCATTAATTAATTTGAGCAACTATTCTATCTACAATTTCTTCTGATATTTCTGATTTTTTTTTAAATGAAAGCTTTTCTTTTGGAATTTTATTGTTTTTATAATGAATTATAACTTCGTTATAGTCAGAATTAAATCCAATTCCTTTTTTTGATATATCATTGGCTATTATCCAATCACAATTTTTATTAGTTAATTTTGAAATAGCATTCTTATCTAAATTTTTTGTTTCGGCAGCAAAACCTACTACTAGTTTGGGTCTCATTGAATTGTGATTTGAAACATAATTTAATATATCGATATTTTTTTCCAAATTTATTGTAAACATTTCCTCTTTTTTAATTTTATCTTTTTTTTTTTTATTTAATTTAAAATCAGCCACAGCAGCTGAAAATATTGCAATATCTGTTGGTAAATTTTCTTGAGTAGCTTTAAACATCTCTTCAGCTGTTTCTACCTTTATAAGATTTATATTTTTATCGATGCTCAAATTTGTTGGACCAGAGATTAATGTTGTATCAAAACCGCGATTATATAAAGATCTTGCTATCTCGTAACCTTGTTTGCCACTTGATTTGTTTGTAATATATCTAACTGGATCAATATATTCGTTAGTTGGACCAGCAGTCACTAATGCCCTGACACCTCTTTTTTCTTTTTGTTGATTTAAAAAGTTAGAAATTTTTAAAAAAATTTCTAATGGATCAGACATTTTGCCTTCTCCAAATTCACCGCAAGCCATATCTCCGATTACAGGACCGATTAACTTATAGCCGTAGCTTTTTAAGATTTTTAAATTATTTTTTGTTGATTGATGTTCCCACATTCTTACATTCATTGCCGGTACAATGAAAATTTGTTTATTTGATGCAAGTATTACAGTTGAGGCTAAATCTTCGGATGAGCCATTGCTAAGTTTGGAAATTGTATTTGCAGTAGCTGGGGCAACTATAATCACATCTGCCCATCTTGAAAGAGCTATATGATCCATTTCTAACTCATTTTCTAAATTAAAAATATCCTCATAAACTTTCCCTTGTGATAAAGATGAAATAGATAATGGAGTAACAAATTCTTTAGCATTTTTTGTTATAATTGTTTTAATTTCAGCTTTATGTTTTTTAAATAATCTGATTGTTTCGAGACTTTTATATGCTGAAATACCACCACAAATAATAAATAAAATTTTTTTATTAGCTAAATCTTCCATCGGTTGAATTAAAATACCAATAGCCCAAAAATTACAAGGGCTAATAATCCAATAATAGATTGATTTTTAAAAGCAGTCATTTCTGTTATTTTTGTATTTAAAGCTGTATATGAGTTTGAATTCTGGGGGATTTGTCCACTAGCTAAATATGTGAGAGCTTGATTTGCTTTATCCATAATTTCAGGAAATTCTGGTAATCTTTTAATGACCTCAGAGGTGTTTTGAAGTGTTTCATTTATAGTTGTCATTGGATTTTTTGTTTCTTTTAACCAATTTTCAAGGACAGGTTTTGAGGTTGTCCATATATTTGTATTAGGATTTAGTTTTCGAGCCACACCTTCAACAACAACCATTGTTTTTTGCAGCATGAGAAGCTGAGGTTGGGTTTGCATATTAAATTTTTCGGTTACATCAAATAATTGTTTTAATAACTTTCCGCCTGAAATATCTTTTACGGCTTGGCCAAATATTGGTTCTCCTATAGATCGTAAAGCTTGAGCTAAATCATCAATTGGAACCTCCCTTGGTACTAAGCCCGCAATTAAATGGACCTCAGCAACTTTTCGATAATCTCTCTGAATAAATCCAAATAATATTTCTGCTAAAAATCGCTTACTCATTTTATCAAGCCTTCCCATTATACCAAAATCAATTGGCACTATATGACCATCGGTATCTATAAAAATGTTTCCCTGGTGCATATCAGCATGAAAAAAACCATCTCTAACAGCATGTCTTAAAAAGTTTTGAATAATATCCTCTGCAATCTTTTCAGTATTGAAATTTCTTTTCTTAAGTTCTTTAGTTTCTCTTATGGAAATACCTTCAACCCAATCAAGTGTCATTACATTCTCGCTAGTAAAATTCCAATAAATTTTTGGAACTCTAAAACCAATGTCATTTTTAGTATTTTCAGCGTATTCATTTGCAGCTGCTGCCTCAAATCGAAGATCCATTTCTAGATTTGTAATTTCTTTTAATAGGAAAACTACCTCAACTAATTTAAGTCTTTTTGTTTTTTTTACAAAAGACTCTATTAAAAATGCAAAAAGCATCATCGCATCTATTTCTTCGTTAAATATCTTCTTGATTTGAGGTCTTAAGATTTTAATCGCAACATCTTTAATAGTACCTTCGTCATTAATTTGCGCTTTATGTACCTGTGCTATAGATGCAGCAGCGATTGGTTCGCTTAAATTAATTATTGAGTTATAAGTTTCATGACCCAAATCGTTTTTAATGATTTCCTTTGCCTGTACTAAAGAAAATGGAGGCAACTTATCCTGGAGGTTTTCAAGTTTTTTTGACAACTCCTCACC
>CACOJX010000007.1 GCA_902627645.1 uncultured Pelagibacteraceae bacterium
CAATTGTTTACACTTTATCCAGAAGTTTTCCCTGGACCCTTAAATAAAGGTCTGTACGGTAAAGCATTAGCTAAAAATTTGTGGAGCCTAAATGTAATAAATATTAGAGATGCTGCGAAAGATAAACATAAAACAGTGGACGACACTCCTTATGGTGGTGGTTCAGGCATGTTACTTAAACCTGATATATTAGCAAATTCTATTGATCAGAATGTTAAAAAGGGAGAAAGAATATTTTATCTTTCACCAAAGGGAAAAAAGTTTGACCAAAAGCTTGCTCAAGATTTGTCAAAAGAAAAATCATTTTCTTTAATTTGTGGACATTTTGAAGGAGTTGATGAAAGGATTTTATCTACAAGAAATATTGAAGAAATAAGTATAGGAGATTATGTATTATCAGGTGGAGAAACTGCAGCTCTCGTAGTTCTAGATAGTGTTCTGAGACTTCTGCCAGGTGTTTTGGGAAATGACAAATCAGCTTCTGATGAAACTTTCGAAAATGGTCTTTTAGAGTATCCGCAATATACAAAACCACAGATTTGGGAGGAAAAATCGGTCCCAGACGTCTTATTATCGGGAGATCACAGTAAAATTAAAGACTGGCGTTTATCTCAATCTGAGGCTATAACACGCGACCGAAGACCAGATATGTGGCAAAAATATAAGAAAAATTAATGTTAAATTTTGAGATGAAAACAATAGAAGAAATTAATCAGCAAAATGTAAAAAAAATTCTCTCAGAAAAAAAAATTCCTAATTTTTTCCCTGGAGATGTGATTAAGATTGGTGTCAGAATTACAGAAGGTAAAAAAGAAAGAATTCAATATTTTGAGGGTGTTTGCATAGCAAAAAAAAACAGAGATCTAAATTCATCATTTACTGTAAGAAAAATTTCTTTTGGAGAGGGCGTAGAAAGAACTTTTCCATTATATGGTACAGTTATAGATACAATTAAAGTTATTCGTTCAGGAAAGGTGAGACGTGCGAAACTATATTACTTAAGAGATAGAACTGGTAAATCTGCTAGAATTGCAGAAAAGATTAGAAAAAAAATCGGGATTGATCTTGATGTAAAACCCGAAACAGTAACTGAAGAAAATTTAGCACAAACAACTCCTGAACATGGAGTTAAAAAAGAGGAAGCTCCCAAAGTAGAAGCTAAAAAAGAGGAAGCTCCTAAAGTAGAAGCTAAAAAAGAGGAAGCTCCTAAAACTGAATTAGAAACTAAGACAAAAGAAAAATCAGGAAGCTTACCAGAAAAAAAATAATTTTTTTTTCAATGCCGAATACACTTTACGATAAAATTTGGAATGACCACTTAGTTGACCAACAAAATGATGGTACAGCGTTACTATTTGTTGATAGACATCTTGTACACGAAGTAACAAGTCCTCAGGCTTTTGAGGGTCTTAGAAATACAAAAAGGAATGTAAGACATCCAAAACTTACTTTAGCCGTCGCTGATCACAATGTTCCAACAACTGATAGAACAGAAGGCATTGCTGATCAAGATTCAAAAATTCAAGTCGATACTCTAGAAAAAAATTGTAAAGAATTTGGTATTGAACTTTTTGGGATGAGTGATAAACGACAAGGCATAGTTCATATTATTGGTCCAGAACAAGGATTTACACAACCTGGCACTGTAATTGTCTGTGGAGATAGTCATACAGCAACTCATGGTGCGTTTGGAGCCTTAGCTTTTGGAATTGGAACTTCTGAAGTGGAGCATGTTTTAGCAACACAAACATTAGTTCAAAAAAAAGCGAAAAATTTTAGAATAAATGTAAATGGAAAACTTCCATTAGGTGTTACATCGAAAGATGTAATTTTACAAATAATTGGAAAGATAGGCACAGCAGGCGGCACAGGATGTGTTGTTGAATATGCCGGTGATCTAATTAGCTCACTAAGTGTAGAACAGCGAATGACAATATGCAATATGACTATTGAGGGTGGTGCAAGAGCAGGTTTAATAGCGCCAGATGAGAAAATATTTAAATATTTAAATGGAAGACCTATGTCTCCTAAAGGTGAAAAGTGGAAAAAAGCATTAGAATACTGGCAAAGTTTAAAAACTGACCAAGATGCAACTTTTGATAAGGAAGTAAATCTTAAAGCAGATGAAATTTTACCAATGATCACCTGGGGAACATCACCTCAAGATGTAATTACAATTGACGGCAAGATCCCGAATCCTAATAATGAAAAAGATCAAGATAAAAAAAGTTCTATCGAAAGGGCTTTAAAGTATATGGGTTTAAAGCCAGATACAGCAGCAACAGATATTAAGATTGATAAAGTATTTATAGGCAGTTGTACTAATGGAAGAATTGAGGATTTGCGAGAAGCAGCAAAAATTTTAAAAGATAAAAAAATAGCATCCCATGTTCATGCAATGGTAGTACCAGGATCAGGACTCGTAAAAGAGCAAGCAGAACAGGAGGGTTTAGATAAAATATTTACAAGCTCAGGTTTCGAGTGGAGAGAACCCGGGTGTTCAATGTGTCTGGCTATGAATGCAGATAAGCTAAAACCAGAGGAAAGATGCGCATCAACATCAAATAGAAACTTTGAAGGAAGACAAGGAAGAGGAGGCAGAACCCATCTTGTAAGTCCAGGAATGGCAGCAGCAGCAGCGATTTCAGGAAATTTAGATGATGTGAGGAAGTATCAAAGTTAATGCAAAAATTTTCAACATTAAAAAGTATTCCAGCATATTTACCTATTGTAAATATAGATACGGACATGATTATTCCTAAACAATTTCTAAAAACAATTAAAAGAACTGGGCTGGGTAAAAGTTTATTCTTTGAGATGAGATATGATGAACATGGTAAAAAAATAGATGAATTTATTTTAAATAAGGACCCTTTTAATAATTCAAAAATATTGATCGCAGGAAAAAACTTTGGCTGTGGATCATCTAGAGAACATGCGCCATGGGCATTATTAGATTTTGGTATTACCTGCGTGATAAGCTCCAGCTTTGCAGACATTTTTTATAATAATTGTTTTAAGAATGGAATCTTGCCAATTATCCTTGCAGAAGAAAAAATTAAAGAGCTGTCAGAATATGCAAATAGAAAAGAAGAAATTTCGGTTGATTTAAATGAGGAGAAAATTATTTATGGTAATAATGAAGTTAAATTTAAAGTAGATTCATTTAAAAAGAAATGCCTTTTAGAGGGGTTAGACGATATAGCATTGTCTTTAAAAAAATCTGATAAAATTGAAAAATTTGAAAAGGATTTAAAAAAGATCAAGCCTTGGATTATTAATGATTAAAGTAAAAAAAAGAAAAATTCTATTACTTCCAGGAGACGGGATTGGCCCAGAAGTAATTGGTGAGGTAAAAAAAATAATAAACTGGTTTAATAATAAAAAATCTTTAGACTTCGAAATTGATGAAGATTTAGCAGGTGGATGTTCTTATGATAAGCATGGTACACCTATTACTGATGAGGTTTTTTATAAAGCCCTAGAAAGTGCAGTTGTAATGTTAGGTGCGGTTGGTGGTCCAAAGTGGGACAATGTAGAGTTTTCAAAAAAACCTGAAAGAGCACTTTTAAAACTCAGAAAAGAATTAAAACTTTTTGCCAATTTAAGACCAGCAATATGTTTCAAGCAATTAGTTGACGCCTCAACTTTAAAACCAGAAGTCGTATCAGGCTTAGATATTATGATTGTTCGAGAGTTAACAGGGGGAATTTATTTTGGAGAACCTAGAGGAATTAAGCCAATTGAAAATGGAGAAAGAAAAGGAATTAACACCCATACTTACACTAGTAGTGAAATTGCTAGAGTAGCTAGAATTGCTTTTGATTTGGCAAAGAAAAGATCAAATAAAGTAACCTCTTGTGAAAAATCAAATGTGATGGAAGCTGGTCAACTTTGGAGAGAGGAAGTACAGTCACTTCATGATAAAGAGTATAAAGAAGTAGAATTAAGTCATATGCTTGCTGATAATTGTTCTATGCAATTATTAAGAAACCCGAAACAATTTGATGTGATAGTAACTGACAATTTATTTGGGGATATGTTGTCAGATCAAGCCTCTATGTTAACAGGATCCTTAGGTTTATTGCCTTCAGCATCTTTAGGAGCTAAAAACAAAGATGGTGAAATGAGAGCTATGTATGAACCTATTCATGGTTCGGCTCCTGATATCGCTGGTCAGGGTGTAGCAAATCCTATAGCAACAATTTTGAGTTTCGCTATGGCTTTAAGATATTCATTAGATTTAGATAAAGAGGCAGAGTCGTTAGAAAAAGCTGTACAAGACGTTCTAAATGATGGGTTAAGAACAAAAGACATTTTGTCAGTTGGAATGAAAGAGGTATCAACATCTCAAATGGGTGATGCGATAATTTCAAAATTGCAATAATCGATTAATTATTTTAAACTAAACATATGCCAAGCTATACAGCCCCAGTAGAAGATATGATGTTTCTTTTTGATAAATTAAGAAACAACAAAAATTATAATGAATTAGAAAAATACAAAGATGTAAGCTCAGACCTTGTTAAGGATATTTTACAAGAGGCAGCTAAAATAAATCAAAATCTTATTTTACCACTTGCAAAAGCTGGTGATGAAAATCCAGCAATTTTAGAAAATGGTGTTGTTCGGACTCCTCCCGGATATAAAGAGGCCTATAAAAAATATATTGAGGATGGTTGGACATCTTTGTCTTGTGATCCAAAGTACGGAGGACAAGGTATGCCAAAGACAGTGAGCGCATTTTTTGATGAAATGTTATCCTCTGCCAGCTTATCTTTTAAACTTTATAGTGAGCTAAGTATTGGAGCTTATAATTGCATAAATCACCATGCCACAGATGATATCAAGAATAAATATTTACCAAAAATAGTTGAGGGAAAATGGAGTGGCACAATGTGCTTAACAGAACCAGTTTGTGGTACTGATTTAGGTTTACTTAAAACAAAAGCAAAAAAACAATCTGATGGAACTTATAAATTAACTGGACAAAAAATTTTTATTACCTCAGGTGATCACGATCTTACTGAGAATATAATTCATTTAGTCTTAGCTAGAGTTGATGATTCTCCTGCTGGAACAAAGGGAATAAGTTTATTTTTAGTACCTAAATTTATAGTTAAGGATGATGGAACTGTAGGATCTAGAAATGGAATATCAACAGGATCTATAGAAACTAAGATGGGTATAAAAGGATCAGCCACCTGCGTTTTAAATTTTGATGAAGCGTCTGGATATATGATTGGAGCTAAAGAAAAAGGATTAAGTGCCATGTTTACAATGATGAATCTTGAAAGAATAGTTGTTGGTATTCAAGGTCTAGGTATTTCAGAAATTGCTTATCAAAACTCCCTGTCTTACGCAAAAGAGAGAAAACAAGGAAAAACAAATAATTCAGGATCAAAAAACGGAGCTGATTTTATTATTGAGCATGCAGATATTAGAAGAACTTTATTAAATATGAAATCAATTATTGAGGGTGAAAGAGCTCTGTGTTTTTGGCTATCTCAGCAAACCGAAGTTAGTTTGTATCATCCAAATGAAAAAGTTCGTCAAGAAGCATCTGATTATGTATCCTTGATGACGCCTGTCGTTAAATCATTATTTACAGATTTAGCAATGGAAATAACTAGTGATGCAATGCAAATTCATGGAGGCTACGGGTATACAAAGGATCAAGGTATAGAACAGCTGTATAGAGATAATAGAATTACACCTATTTATGAAGGAACTAATTCAGTACAAGCAGCTGATTTAGTTTTTAGAAAATTATCAAATAAAAATGGGAGTATAATAAACAAATTTTTAGATCAGGTAAAATCTGAATGTAACTCCAGTAATGATAAAATTAAACCATTCATATCAGAATTTAATAATCATCTAAGTATATTAAAAAAATTTAGTGATTGGATGATGGATAGAGCAAAAACAAATAAAGATGATGTAAGTGCAGCAGCAAATGACTATTTAAGAACTTTAGGTTATGTATCTATTGCATATGCGTGGATTAAAGTTTTAGAGGTAAGTTTTAAAGACTATAATGAAAATAAAAATTTTTATAATGATAAAATAGATACTGCCAGATTTTACTTTGATAAAGTTTTGCCAAGAGCAGAACAACATTACAAGACAGCTATCTCTGGTAGTTCTAATTTAATGAATTTTAAATTTAATTAAAATGGGTCATTACGATACTAATTTGGATAAAAATAATGCAAATTATGTTCCATTAACTCCTTTAACTTTTCTAAAAAGAGCTAAAGAAATTTATCCGAATTATGAAGCAGTTGTTTATGAAGACCGTAAATATACCTGGGATCAAGTTTATAAAAGAACAGTTAAATTTGCTAGTGCACTTAATAAAATTGGTGTTGGAAAGGGCGATACAGTTTCTTTTTTAGCATTTAATACTCCAGAAATTTTTGAAGGTCATTATTCAGTGCCGATGACAGGCGCAGTATTGAATACCATTAATATTAGATTAGATGCTAAAACAATTGCTTATATTTTAGATCATAGCGAAGCAAAAGTATTAGTTGTTGATAGACAACTTCATGTAGAAGTAAAAAAGGCTTTAAGCTCACTAAAAAATAAGATTATAATAATTGATATTAACGATAAATTTGCAGATCAAGCCAAGTGTGAAAAAATTGGAGAACTAGAGTACGAGAGTTTTTTGAATACTGGTGATGAAAATTATGATTGGAAAATGCCAGGGGATGAATGGCAAGCAATTTCATTGAGCTATACATCTGGTACTACAGGAAATCCAAAAGGTGTTGTTTATCATCACAGAGGGTCATACCTAATGTCTACTGGAAGTGCTGTTGCTTGGAATATGCCTAATAGATTAAATTTTTTAACTATTGTTCCAATGTTTCATTGTAATGGTTGGGGCTACCCTTGGACTATACCCATGTTAAATGGAAGAACTATATGTCTAAGAAATATTGATATTAAAAAAATATTTGAACTAATTGATAAGTATGACGTAACTCATTTTGGTGGAGCACCAATAGTACTGAATATGATTACTGGTGCTCCAGAGACAGATAGAAAAAAATTAAAACGAAAAGTTTATGTGCTAACGGCTGGGGCACCACCTCCAAGTATAATATTTAAAAAAATGAATGAGCTGGGTTTTGAAGTGATGCATGTTTATGGATTAACAGAAACTTATGGACATGTTACCCAATGCGCTTGGAACGATGCTTGGAATGAATTTGATGAAGAGAAACAAAATGAGATTAAAGCTAGACAAGGTGTCAGGTATCCAAACACAGAGGGTATAGCTGTTATGAATCCGGAAACTATGACTGAAGTGCCTAAAGATGGAAAAACTATTGGTGAAATTATGATCAAAGGAAATATTGTAATGAAAGGATATTTTAAAGATAAAGACGCAACATCTAAAGCTATGGATGGAGGCTGGTTTCATTCTGGAGATTTAGCTGTAATGCATCCAGATGGATATGTTAAAATTCAAGATAGATCAAAAGATATTATAATTTCTGGAGGTGAAAATATATCTTCGATTGAAATAGAAAATACTTTAGCAAAACATCCTTCAGTATCTATCGCAGCAGTAGTGGCTAAGCCAGATGAGAAATGGGGTGAGGTGCCTTGTGCTTTTATTGAAATGGTTAAAGATAAACCTGTAACAGAGAAAGATCTAATTAGCTTTTGTAAAGAAACTCTTGCTGGATTTAAGGTACCAAAACAAGTAATTTTTTGTGATTTACCAAAAACATCAACTGGGAAAATTCAAAAGTTTGAGCTTAGAAAAAAATTTTAGGTAAATAATTGATCTTTCAAATAGAAAATAAAAATATCCATGCATCCGATGCAGGCCAAGGAATCGACTCTCAAAAAGAAACAATTATATTTTTGCACGGTAGTGGGCTTTCGCATATAATTTGGTCTCTCACTGAACAATTTTTTTCAAATAAGAATTTTAACGTATTATCATTAGATTTGCCTGGACATGGAAATTCAGATGGACCTTGTTTAGACAGTATTGAAAAAATTGCTGATTGGTTAGAAAAAGTTTTTGAAAAGTTAAATTTAAAAAACCTAATTTTAGTTGGTCATTCCCAAGGTTGTTTAGAGATGCTCGAGTATGCTTTCAAATACAAACAGAGATTAAAAAAAATTGTTTTCATTGGAGGGTCAAATAAAATGCCTGTTCATCCCGATTTAATAGAGTTAGCTCAAAATGGAGACTCAGATGCTGTTAAATTAATGATGAAATGGGGTTATGAGGGTTCAAAAAAATTTATAGGTGGGAATCCGGTAGAAAAAATAATTCAGTCACCAAGAGATATCAGTGAAATATTAGCAGTAGATTTAAGAGCATGTAATAATTACTCTAATGGCTCTGAGGCAGCAAAAACAATAAACTTGCCTACATTATTGATATTAGGAGAATTAGATAAAATGGTTAACTTAGAAGTAGGAAAAAAATTTTCAAATTTATTACAAAATTCTAAGACACATGTAATTAACGGATGTGGACATATGATTATGATTGAAAAAGCCTTTGAAATGCGAGAAAAGATCCTAAAATTTTTAAATTCATGAAAAATTATTCAATTGCAAAATCAAGAAGAATAAGGAGTACTCCTTACACATCAAGAATAGAAAAACAAGGCGTTACAGCTTATACAGTTTATAATCACATGCTGCTACCTGCTGCTTTCGGGTCTATAGAGGATTCATGTAACCATCTTAAAAAAGAAGTTCAAGTTTGGGATGTATCGGCTGAGAGGCAAGTAGAAATTTCTGGTAAAGATGCAGCAAAACTTGTTCAGTTAATGACTTGTAGAGATTTATCAAAGTCAAAAATAGGAAGATGTTATTATTGCCCAATTATTGATGGCAATGGAAACTTAGTAAATGACCCTGTAATTTTGAAATTAGCTGAAGATAGGTGGTGGATTTCAATTGCTGACTCAGATGTTATATTTTTTGCAAAAGGTCTTGCATCTGGAAATAATTTTGAGGTTCAAATTTTTGAACCAAATGTTGATATATTTGCAATACAGGGACCAAAATCATTTAGTTTAATGGAAAAAGTTTTTGGAAAAAAAATTACAGAATTAAAATTTTTTGGCTTTGATTATTTTGATTTTAAGGGTGTTAACCATTTAATTGCAAGATCTGGTTGGTCAAAACAAGGAGGATTTGAAGTATATGTCGAAAATACTCAATCTGGTTTAGATCTCTATGATCATCTTTTTGAAATAGGTGAAGAGTTTAATTTAAAGCCTGGTTGTCCTAATCTTATAGAAAGAATTGAGAGTGGTCTTTTATCTTACGGAAATGATTTTGATAATAATGATAATCCTTTTGAATGTGGCTTTGATAAATATGTAAATTTAGATTCTGAAATATCGTTTTTAGGTAAGGAAAAATTAAAAAAAATAAAAAAAGATGGTATAAAAAGAAAATTAATGGGAGTTCTCATCGAAACTGATAAAATTCACTTAACCAAATCTCTTAATCTTAAAGATGATAAAGGAAATTTTATTGGAGATTTAAGATCAGCTTGTTATTCGCCACATTTTAAAAAAGTTATAGGAATAGCAATGATAAATGAGCCTTATTGTAAACCATCGACAGCGGGATTGTTGGAAATTGGGGGAAATTCTTTAGCTGTAAAAGTTTGCGATTTGCCTTTCATCTAGTATAAAACCTACATCATGAATATTGCAATTGTAGGAGCAACAGGAAATGTTGGAAGAAAAACTTTAGAAGTTCTCGAAAAAAAAGAACTATCTATTGATAATCTGTATTTAGTTGCTTCATCTAAAAGTGCTGGTAAAAAAATTAGTTTTAAGGGTAAAGAACATGAGGTTTTTGATCTGGAAAATTTTGATTTTTCTAAAGTAAAAATAGCTTTTTTTGCAGCTGGTGGAAAAATCTCAGAAAAATTTGCAGAGAGAGCCGCAAAGCATTGTCTAGTCATTGATAATTCTAGCTTTTATAGAATGGATCCAGATGTTCCTTTAATTGTTCCACAAGTTAACTCAAACCATTTAGATCAAATAAAAAAAAATATTATAGCCAATCCAAATTGTTCAACAGCACAATTGGTGATTGCTTTAAAACCTTTGCATGACCTTTTTGTAATTAAAAGAATAGTAGTTTCCACATACCAATCAGTATCAGGAGGTGGTAAAGCACCAATGGATGAGTTGATTGAGCAAACTAAACTAGTTTTAGATGGTAAAAAAGTGAAATCTAAAAATTTTACCAAACAAATAGCTTTTAATGCTATTCCCCATATTGATGTATTTTCAAATGATGGCTACACAAAAGAGGAATTAAAAATGACCAATGAAACAAAAAAAATTCTAGATGATAAAATTGATTTAACAGCTACATGTGTAAGATTACCAATTTCTGTTTCTCATTCAGAGTCAGTAAACCTACAATTTGAAAAACCTTTTTCTCTTGAAAAGATCAAAGATGCATTAAATAATTTTGAAGGTTGTAAAGTAATTGATGAGAGAGTTGATGGTGGGTATTCAACTCCACTAGAAGCAGAAGGTAAAGATGAAACATTTATATCAAGAATTCGACAGGATAAGACAATTGAGAATGGATTAAATTTGTGGATTGTCTCTGATAATCTTTTAAGAGGCGCAGCTTTGAATGCTGTAGAAATTGCTGAAACATTAATTAAAAATAATTTTTATGGAAAATAAATCACCATTATCTCCACATATTCAAATTTATAAGTGGCATATTTCATCGTTAGTATCTATATCTCATAGAATCACAGGAATTATAAATATAATTGCAATTTCATTTATTTGCTTATTAGCATCTCTCCTTGTTTTTGGTGAAAGTAATTATGAATTCACAAATTTGTTCTTAAGTTCATCTATAGGTAAATTTTTTATTTTAGGACTTACATGGTCTTTTTCCTTTCAAATTTTAAGTGAGATAAGACATATGATTATGGATTTGGGGTATGGTTTTGAACCTAGAGCGACAAAGATAACTGGGTTAATTGTAATATTTGGATCGATAATTTTGACAATTGCTTTCTATTTAATTGGGAAAAATTTTGTTTAAAATGATAAACGCAACTAAAAAATGGATTTTTCTTAAAGTTAGTGGAGCAACATTAGTTCCATTAATGATATGGTTTATTTTAAATTTTATTACAATTTATGATCAATCCTACTTTGTTGTTATGAATTTTTTTACAAACCCGTTATCAAAGTTTTTATTTAGTTTATTTATTATCAATGCATATTTTTTTTCAGCATTGAGTATTAGTGAGGTTTTTGAGGATTATATTAAGAATGATAAAATCAAAAATGTCGCAAATAGACTTTTATATCTATCAGCAGTGGTAATTCCATTAATTACAATTATATTAGTAACTAGGTTATGAGTTCATATAAAATTATTGATCACGAATATGATGTAGTAGTGTTAGGTGCTGGCGGTTCAGGTTTAAGAGCTGCAGTTGGTCTAAGTGAAGCGGGATTAAAGACAGCGTGTATTTCAAAAGTTTTCCCTACGAGAAGCCATACATCTGCTGCGCAAGGAGGTATTTCAGCTGCTCTTGGTAATATGGGTGAAGATGATTGGCGTTGGCACATGTATGATACAGTCAAAGGTGCTGATTGGCTGGGAGATCAAGACAGCATCGAATATCTTTGTAAAGAGGCACCTAAAGCAGTTATTGAATTAGAGAAATATGGAGTGCCTTTTAGTAGAACAGAGGATGGAAAAATTTATCAAAGACCATTTGGTGGAATGACTAAAAATTATGGAAACGGAATTGTACAAAGAACTTGCGCTGCTGCAGACAGAACAGGTCATGCAATTTTACATACTTTGTATGGACAGGCCCTAAAACATAAAACAGAATTTTTTATTGAATATTTTGCTTTAGATTTATTGATGAAAGATGGAGCTTGTAAGGGACTGATAGCTTGGAATTTAAACGATGGAACTATTCATAGATTTAGGGCTCACACTGTAATTATTGCTACAGGTGGTTATGGTAAAGTTTATTATTCAGCTACATCAGCTCATACTTGTACTGGAGATGGTAATGCAATGGTTTTAAGAGCAGGATTACCTTTGCAAGATATGGAATTCGTCCAATTTCATCCAACAGGAATTTATGGACATGGAACATTAATAACAGAGGGTGCTAGAGGTGAAGGAGGATATCTTACAAACTCAAAAGGTGAGAGATTTATGGAAAGATATGCACCTAAGGCTAAAGATTTAGCATCAAGAGATGTTGTGAGTAGATCAATGTCAATAGAAATTAATGAGGGAAGAGGCGTTGGAAAAGATCAAGATCACGTTCATTTAAATCTAAGTCACTTAGATAAAGATATAATTGAGAGTAGATTACCAGGCATAACTGATGCTGCAAGGTTATTTGCGAATGTAGATGTTACTAAAGAACCGATACCTGTTGTACCAACTGTTCATTATAACATGGGAGGTATTCCAACTAACTATAAAGCAGAAGTGTTGACTGTAAATGGCTCAGAAAAAACTGTACCAGGATTAATGGCAATCGGAGAAGCTGCATGTGTTTCAGTTCATGGTGCAAACAGACTCGGTTCAAACTCATTAATTGATTTAGTTGTTTTTGGAAGAGCAGCAGCAAAGAGAGCTGCAGAGCTTATAAAACCAGGTACACCGCATGAAGAAATAAGCGAGACAGAAACTCAAAAATGTTTAGATCGTTTTGATAAAATTAGAAATTCTAATGGTGATACAGGAACTGCTGATTTAAGACTTTCTATGCAAAAAACAATGCAATCTAAATGTGCAGTTTTTAGAACCGAAAAAACACTTAAAGAGGGTGTGGATGAGATTAGAAAAACTTATGATGGTATTAATAATTTATCTGTAAAAGATAAATCATTAATATTTAATACTGATTTAGTAGAGACTTTAGAATTTGATAATTTAATAAGACAAGCAGTTGTTACTGTTGACTCTGCTTATAATAGAAAAGAAAGTCGAGGCGCACATGCAAGAGAAGATTTTCCTAAGAGAGATGATGAAAAATTTATGCAGCATACACTTGCTTGGTGTGATGGCAAGAATACAAAAATAAGCTATAGAGAAGTTCATAAATCTACTTTAAGTAATGAAGTTCAATATTTTCCACCCCAGGAGAGAGTTTATTAATGGTACAAATAAATTTACCTGAAAATTCTAAAGTAAAACAAGGTAAATATTTTAAAGACTTAACAGGTTCAAAAAACTTAAGAAAAGTAAATGTATATAGATGGGACCCATCTTCAGGAGAAAATCCTAGAATTGATACATATGAAGTTGATATGGACAATTGCCCATCTAAAGTATTAGATATTTTAAATAAAATTAAAAATGAAATAGACCCCACTTTAGCGTACAGAAGATCTTGTGCGCATGGTGTATGTGGGTCTTGTGCAATGAATATAGGTGGTAAAAATGGTTTAGCTTGCACTACTCCACATGCTGAAATAGAAGGTGATATTAATATTTATCCATTACCTCATTTAAAAGTAAAAAAAGATTTAATTGGTGATCTAGACGGTTTGTATAAACAATATCAATCAATTGAACCTTGGTTAAAATCTAACTCTAAATCAGAAACTGAAGAAATAATTCAATCAAAAGAAGATAGAGCAAAATTAGATGGCGCTTACGAGTGTATTATGTGTGCATGTTGCTCAACTTCATGTCCTAGTTATTGGTGGAATGGTGATAAATATTTAGGTCCAGCAGTTTTGTTGCAAGCATATAGATGGATTATTGATAGTAGAGATGAGGAAAGAACAGCCAGATTAAAAAAGGTTGCTGATGAACTTAAGTTGTATCGTTGTCATACAATTCTTAACTGTACAAGCGCATGTCCTAAAGGATTAAACCCCGCAAAAGCAATAGCTGAAATAAAAAAAATGTTAGCAACCGCTAATATTTAAACAATAGACTAATAAGAATTTTTACTCTAAAAGATCGTATTCATGAAATTAATTGAACATTTTGTAGCTGGAAAAATAATTCCTGGAACTTCTAACAAAAAAGGCAAAGTATTTAATCCTGCAACTGGAGAACAAGAAAAAGAAGTAAGATTAGCTTCTAAAGCTGACTTAGATCAAGCAGTAGTAATTGCAAAAAAAGCGTTTGATGATTGGTCACTAAAACCCTCCCTTCAAAGAGCTAGAATAATGTTCAAATTTAAGGAGTTAATAGAGAAAAATTCAGATGAACTGACACAATTAATTGTAGCAGAACATGGAAAAGTTTATGAGGATGCAAAAGGATCTTTAACTAGAGGACTTGAAGTTGTTGAATTTGCATGTGGTATTCCTCACTTACTTAAAGGAGAATTTTCAGAAAATGTTGGAACTAACGTTGATAGTTGGTCAATGCGACAACCTTTAGGCGTCGTTGCAGGAATTACACCATTCAATTTTCCAGCAATGGTTCCTATGTGGATGTTTCCTATTGCTATTGCTTGTGGAAACACTTTTATATTAAAGCCATCAGAAAAAGATCCATCATGTTCAATTAGATTAGCAGAACTTTTAAAAGACGCAGGTTTACCAGATGGTGTTTTTAATGTTGTAAATGGAGACAAAGAGTGTGTGGATGCAATTCTTACAAATAAAGATATTAAGGCTGTAAGTTTTGTAGGCTCAACTCCTATTGCAAAATATATATATGAAAACTCTGCTAAAAATGAAAAAAGAGTTCAAGCATTAGGTGGTGCAAAAAATCATTTAGTTGTAATGCCTGATTGTGATTTAGATGGTGCTGTAAATGGTTTGATGGGAGCTGCTTATGGGTCAGCAGGTGAAAGGTGTATGGCACAATCTGTTGCTGTTGCTGTTGGAGATATTGGAGATGAATTAGTATCAAGATTGTCAAAAAAAGCAGAGGCTTTAAAAGTTGGTCCTGGAATGGACAAAAATTCTGAAATGGGTCCTTTAGTGACAAAAGAGCATTTAGAAAAAGTAAAAGGTTATGTCGATTTAGGAGTAAAAGAGGGTGCAAAATTGTTAGTTGATGGAAGAAATTTAAAATTACAAGGATATGAAAATGGATTTTATATCGGTGGATGTTTGTTTGACCATGTAAAAAAAGAAATGAGAATTTATAAAGAAGAAATATTTGGACCTGTTTTATCTGTAGTTAGAGTAAAGACTTTCGAGGAAGCAGCAAAATTAATAAATGATCATGAGTATGGAAATGGAGTTAGTATTTATACTAGAGATGGTGATGCTGGAAGAACATTTGCGAGTAAAATTCAGGTTGGAATGGTTGGAATAAATGTTCCAATACCAGTTCCAATGGCTTTTCATAGTTTCGGAGGCTGGAAAAGATCTTTATTTGGTGACAGTGCTATGCATGGCATGGAAGGTATAAAATTTTACACAAAATTAAAAACTATAACCTCAAGATGGCCTTCAGGGATTCGTTCTAATGCAGAATTCGTGATGCCAACAATGAAATAAAGGAGAAAATGAGCAAGATATCTTTAATTGGTGCAGGCCAAATTGGTGGAACTCTTGCACATCTAATAGGCATAAAAGAATTAGTAGATGAAGTAGTTTTATTTGACGTTGCTAGTGGTGTTGCAAAAGGAAAAGCATTAGATATTGCTCAGTCATCTTCAGTTGATGGTTTTAATGTAAGGTTTTTAGGCACTGATGATTATAAAGATATTAAAGGTTCAGATGTAATAATCATCACTGCGGGAGTACCACGAAAACCTGGCATGAGTAGAGACGATTTACTTGGAATTAATTTAAAAATAATAAAACAAGTTGCAGAGGGAATAAAACAAAATGCTCCAGATGCATTTGTGATATGCATTACCAATCCTTTAGATGTAATGGTAATGGCATTTCAAAAATTTTCAGGCCTTTCACCAAACAAAGTTGTAGGTATGGCTGGTATATTAGATAGCTCAAGATTTAAATTATTTTTGTCTGAAGAATTTACTGTCCCAGTAAGAGAAATAGAGGCAATGGTAATGGGTGGACATGGTGATACAATGGTTCCTTTGCCAAGATTTACAAAAGTTTCAAAAAAACCTTTATTAGATTTGGTAAAAGAAGGAAAAATTTCTCAAAAAAGATTGGAAGAAATAAACCAAAGAACAAGAGATGGTGGAGCTGAAATTGTGAAATTTTTAGAAAAAGGCTCAGCTTTCTATGCGCCAGCTGCTTCAGGAGTTGAAATGGCCAAAGCTTATCTTAAAGATGAGAAAAAAATGCTTCCATGTGCAGCTTACTTGAATGGTGAATATGGAATTAAAGATATTTATGCAGGTGTTCCAGTTATTGTAGGTAAAAATGGTGTTGAAAAAATTGAAGAAATAAATCTAGATGAGAAAGAAAAATCTGAATTTCTTCACTCTGTTGAAGCTGTAAAAAAACTTTGGGAAGCCGCATCTAATATAGATATAGATTTAGCTAAATAATGAATATACACGAGCATCAAGCTAAGCAAATTTTAAAACAATTTGGTGCTGTTGTACCTGAAGGAGTATTTGGTTTTACTGTTGAGGAACTTTTAGAAAAATGCAAATCATTAAAAACAGACAAATATGTCTTAAAGGCTCAAATACATGCAGGTGGTAGAGGAAAAGCTGGTGGTGTAAAAATTTTAGATAATTTAAATGAATTAGAAAAGTCAGCAAAAGACCTTTTAGGAAAAAAATTAATTACCCATCAAACAGGACCAGAAGGAAGAGAAGTAAAAAGACTTTATGTAGAAGTATCATCAAAAATCGAAAAAGAATTCTACCTGTCTTGTTTAGTAGATAGAGCTAGTTCAAAAATTGCATTTATTACAAGTGATCAAGGGGGTATGGATATTGAAGAAGTAGCTTCCAAATCTCCAAATAAAATTTCGACAACTAAAGTTGAATTGAATGAGGAAATTTTAAACGAAGATTGTGAAAAAATAATCGAAATTTTTAATTTAGAAGGAAGTTCTAAAAAAGAAGCAATTTCTTTAATTAAATCAATTTATAAAATGTTTATTAAGACAGATGCAAATATGGTTGAAATAAATCCATTAATATTGACTAAAGAAAAAAAGATTGTTTGTTTAGATGCAAAAGTTAATTTTGATAGTAATGCTTTGTTTAGACATCCAGAAATTTTAGAACTTAGAGATTTAAACGAAGAAGACCCAGCAGAAATTGAAGCAAGCAAACATGATTTGGCTTATATTAAATTGGACGGGAGTATTGGTTGTATGGTAAATGGTGCAGGGCTAGCCATGGCGACAATGGACATAATAAAGTTGTATGGCGAAGAACCAGCAAATTTTTTAGATGTTGGTGGAGGTGCTTCAAAAGAAAAAGTTTCAGCAGCCTTTAAAATAATTTTGTCAGATAAAAATGTTAAAGGAATATTGATTAATATTTTTGGTGGGATCATGAGATGTGATGTTCTTGCACAAGGTGTTGTTGATGCAGCTAAAGAAATAAATATTAATGTTCCACTTGTAGTAAGATTAGCAGGTACAAATTTTAAAGAAGGAAAAGAGATACTAGATAATTCTGGTTTAAAGTTGATTTCTGCAGAAAATCTTGATGATGCAGCCAAAAAAATTGTTGAGGCAATTAAATAAATGTCAGTTTTAGTTAATAAAGAAACAAGATTAATTTGCCAAGGTTTTACTGGCTCACATGGAACCTTTCACTCTGAACAAGCAATTAAATATGGAACAAAATTAGTTGGTGGGGTTACACCTAAAAAAGGTGGACAAAAGCACTTAGGTTTACCTGTATTTAATACCGTAAAAGAAGCTAAGGATGCTGAAGGGGTAAATGCTACAATGATTTATGTTCCAGCAAAATTTGCAGCTGCTGCAATTATTGAAGCTATTGATGCATCAATTGAACTTATTGTATGTATTACGGAAGGTATCCCCATACAAGATATGTTAAAAGTAAAACAAAGATTATTTAATTCAAAATCAAGATTGATTGGTCCAAACTGCCCAGGAATTATAACTCCTAATGAGTGTAAAATCGGTATTATGCCAGGCAATATTCATAAAAAAGGGAGTGTTGGCATAGTATCAAGATCTGGAACTTTAACTTATGAGGCTGTAGCTCAAACTACTGAAAATGGTTTAGGACAATCAACTTGTATAGGTATAGGTGGTGATCCAATTAACGGTACAAATTTTATCGATTGCTTAGATTTATTTTTAAATGATGATGAAACCGAATCTATCCTAATGATTGGTGAAATAGGAGGTACTGCTGAGGAAGAGGCTGCAGATTTCGTCAAAAGTCATAAAATAAAAAAACCAATAGTAGGGTTTATAGCAGGTGTTACAGCTCCTCCTGGAAGAAGAATGGGCCATGCTGGAGCAATTATTTCTGGGGGCAAAGGGGGTGCAAAAGATAAGATGAAAAAGATGGAGGATTGTGGAATAACTATGGCAAACTCTCCTTCAAAAATTGGGAAAACATTATTCGATAAATTGTCTAATTGAAAAATTTTTCTCGAGGTTTATATTATAAAAAAATGTCTTCTACTAAAAATCTTGAACTTAAGCAAACAGCTTTTTTAAGTAAATCAAACAGCAAATTTATCGAGGAAATGTACATGAAATTTGTAAATAATGATCCAACTTTACCTGATAGTTGGAAAAATTATTTTAAAGAAATCGGAGAAGATTTTGATGTTATTGTTAAAGAAATTAATGGACCATCATGGAGTCCTTCAAAAAAATTTTCCATAAATCAATCTTTGGCAGAGAATAATAAAGATAATCTGGCCAATGAATTAGATTTAATTAAATCTAATGCAAATTCAATCAAAGCTGTTGCAATGATCAGATCATATAGACAACGTGGACATTTAATTGCAAAGTTAGATCCTTTGGGCTTATTGAAATCAGATTATCTAGATGAACTACATCCCGAGTCTTATGGATTTAAAAAGGAAGACTATAATAAAAAAATTTTCTTAGACGGCGTAATAAACAAAAAACAATCAAATATCAGTGAGATATTAGCCTTTCTGAGAGAAAAATATTGTGGATCTTTAGGTTATGAATATATGCACATATCTAATCCCACTGAAAGAAAATGGTTTAGGGATAGAGTCGAAAAAAATGATGATTTTAAATTTACCCAAAACGGTAAAGAAGCAATTCTCAATAAATTGATACAAGCTGAAGGCTTTGAGAAGTTTTTACATACTAAATACGTTGGTACAAAAAGATTTGGTCTTGATGGCGGAGAAAGCTTAATTCCTGCTCTGGAGCAAATCATTAAAATTGGTGGACAATCAAAAATAAAAGAAGTTAAAATTGGAATGTCCCATAGAGGAAGATTAAACGTGTTAGCAAATGTTTTACAGAAATCTTATAAAAGAATATTTAATGAATTTGCGGGGGAAATAAGTTCAAAATCAGAAGATGATACTGGAGATGTCAAATATCATTTAGGTGCTTCCTCAAATAGAGAGTTTGACGGTAACTCTGTGCATGTAAGTTTAACTGATAACCCTTCTCATTTGGAGGCAGTAAATCCAGTTGTTTTAGGGCAAACTAGAGCTAAACAATATTTTCATAAAGATAAAGAGAGAAAGAAAGTAATTCCTATATTAATTCATGGAGATGCAGCTTTTGCTGGACAAGGAGTTGTAGCAGAATGTTTTGCAATGTCAGGACTTCCTGGACACAATACTGGTGGAACTATTCATATTATAATTAATAATCAAATAGGTTTTACCACGAGCCCAAGATTTGCTAGATCATCTCCATATCCCTCAGATGTTGCAAAAATGGTTGAGGCTCCTATCATTCACGTTAATGGCGATGATCCAGAGGCAGTGGTTTACGCAGCAAGAATTGCTACCGACTTTAGATTAAAGTTTAATCGAGATGTGGTTATAGATTTAATTTGTTATAGAAGATTTGGACATAATGAAGGAGATGAACCATCTTTTACTCAACCCTTGATGTATAAAAAAATACGTTCTCATCCATCCACAATAAGAGTTTACGGTGAAAAATTAATTAAAAATAACACAATTACTAAAGAATATTTAAATGGCTGCATTAAAAAATTTAAAGATTTGTTAGACGAACAATATAAAAATGCAAAAAATTATAAACCAAAAATAGAGTGGTTCGAGGGAACTTGGTCTAGATATAAACCTGAACGCGGTAAAGACAAAAGAGGTGTTACAGGTTCAGATTTAAAGGAATTAACTAAGATTTCTGAAAAAATTAATTTAATCCCAAAAGAAATTAATATTCATAAAACAATACAAAAAATTCTAGATACGAGAAAAAATAACGTTTTAAAAGGAACATCAATTGACTGGTCTACGGCAGAGTCATTAGCTTTTGGATCACTACTTGAGGAAGGCTATCCTGTAAGATTAGTTGGTCAAGACTCTGGCAGAGGAACATTCAGTCAAAGACATTCAGTTTTAAGAAATCAATTAGATAATTCCAGATACATACCTTTAAATAATATCTCGAATAAACAAAAAAAATTTGAAGTAGTTGATAGTTTTTTATCTGAGCTAGCTGTTTTGGGGTTTGAATATGGTTACAGTTTAGTGGAACCGAACACACTTACAATTTGGGAGGCACAATTTGGTGATTTTGCAAATGGTGCACAAGTAGTCATAGATCAATTTATTGCCTCTGGAGAAAGGAAATGGTCAAGAGCATCCGGCTTAGTTATGCTTTTACCTCATGGATATGAAGGTCAAGGACCCGAACATTCGTCTGCAAGACTAGAGAGATTCTTGCAGTTGTGCTCAAGCGATAACATGCAAGTTATGAATTGTACTACTCCAGCAAATTATTTTCATGCTTTAAGAAGACAAATGCACAGAGATTTTAGAAAACCATTAATCATAATGACACCAAAATCACTATTAAGACATAAACACTGCATATCAAACTTAGACGATTTTAGTAAAAAAAATTCATTTCATAGAATTTTATGGGATCACGCTATGGATTCAAAAGTAAAGGGTTTTATCAAATTAAAAAAAGCTAAAGAAATAAAAAAAGTGATTATTTGTTCAGGAAAGATCTATTTTGATCTATTAGAAGAGCGAGAAAAATTAAAAAGAGATGATGTAGTGTTTTTTAGAATTGAACAACTCTATCCATTTCCTGCAAAAACACTCGCCAAAGAGCTTAAACCTTATTCAAAAAATGCTAATTTTTATTGGTGTCAAGAGGAGCCTAAAAATATGGGAGCATGGTTTTCTGTTAGAGATTATATCCAATGGACATTAGATAATATTAAGGCTAATAATAATATAATTTCATATATTGGAAGAAGTCCTGATGCATCACCAGCTACAGGATATCTAAAAAGACATATGTCACAACAACAAGAAATTGTTAAAAAGGTATTTGAATAGAATGAGTGAAAAAATATTAGTTCCAGTATTAGGTGAGAGTATTGTTGAGGCAACAGTTTCAAAGTGGTTAAAAAATGAGGGTGATTTAGTTGAAGCAGATGAGCCCATTGTAGAACTGGAAACTGATAAAGTAAATTTAGAAGTTCCATCACCAGCATCAGGTGTGTTAGATCAAATAAATTCTAAAGATGGCTCAGTTGTTGAAGTAGGCGCATTACTTGGATCAATATCAACAAATGGCTCTCGGGTCTCAAAAAATGAGGACAAGAAGCATGAGGAATTTCAAGAAAATATTGAAATTTTTGAAAAAGAGGAAGATTTAAAAAAAGAGGAATTATCAGAAGAAAAAATAAATGACAAAATAAAAGATGAACCACTAGTATTAACTAAACAAGTTGAGGATAACAATGAGTCATTAACCTTATCTCCTGCTGTAAGAAAAATTGTAACTGAAAATAAGATAGATCTTAAAACAGTCAAAGGCTCTGGAAAAGATGGAAGAGTTTTAAAGGGTGATTTGATTAATTTAATGGGTGTCAACCCTCCTCCATCTGAGCGAAAAATTAAATATGGCCAAGAAGAAAGAATTAAAATGACCAGGTTAAGACAGACAATTGCAAAAAGACTAAAGCAAGCTCAAGAAAATGCAGCTTTATTAACTACTTTTAATGAAGTTGATATGACTAATGTAATGGAAATGAGAAAAGAAAATCAAGAAGATTTTCAAAATCGATATAATATAAAACTAGGTTTGATGTCATTTTTTGTTAAAGCTTGTGTTGTAGCATTAAAAAACTATCCAACAGTTAACGCTGAAATAGAGGGAAATGAAATAGTATACAAAAATTATTATAATATTAGTTTTGCTGTTGGAACAGACAAAGGTCTAGTAGTCCCAGTTTTAAAAAATGCTGATGAACTCTCTTTTGCAGATATAGAAAAAAATATTAAAAATATTTCAGAAAAAGCAAAAGATGGTAAATTAACAATTGAAGATCTTCAGGGAGGAACTTTTACTATAAGTAATGGAGGAGTTTATGGCTCTATGCTATCAACACCAATATTAAATTTACCGCAATCAGGTGTATTGGGCATGCACAATATTGTTGATAGACCTATAGTAGTTGATGGCGAAATAAAAATAAGACCTGTAATGTATTTAGCTTTATCATATGATCATAGGATTATTGATGGCAAAGAATCAGTTTCGTTTTTAAAAATGGTAAAAGAAAATTTAGAGGATCCAAGAAGATTGTTTTTAGATATTTAAATGTCAGATAAATTTCAAGCTGTAGTAATTGGTGGTGGCCCTGGCGGTTATGTTTGTGCTATTAGACTTGCTCAGTTAGGTTTTAAAACAGCCTGCATTGAGGAAAGGGGTTCACTCGGCGGAACTTGCTTAAACGTTGGTTGTATTCCATCAAAAAGCCTACTTAATTTGTCAGAGGAATTTTATAAAGTTCAACATTTATCTAACAAAGGAATTGAAATAGGTGAGGTCAAATTGAATTTATCAAAAATGATGAAAAGTAAAGAAAAGGCAGTAACAATTTTGACTAAGGGAGTAGAGTTTTTATTTAAAAAAAATAAAGTAACTTATTTTAAAGGCTCAGGAAGTTTCAAATCAAAAAATCAAATTTTAATTAAAGATGAAAAGAAAAAAGAAACATTAATTGATGCAGAAAAAATAATTATTGCCACTGGTTCAGTTCCAGTTTCTATGCCAGGTATTCCTTTTGATGAAAAATTAGTGGTTTCTTCAACTGGAGCATTAAAATTAGATAGTGTTCCAAAAAAAATGGTTGTTGTAGGAGGAGGTTATATTGGATTAGAAATGGGATCTGTTTGGTCTAGGCTTGGTGCGGAAGTTCATGTCATTGAATTTTTGGATCATATAACACCTGGAATGGATAAAGAGATTTCAAAAGAATTTATGAAAATTTTAAAAAAACAGGGAATTAACTTTCACTTACAGCATAAAGTTGAAAAAATAAAAAAAAGTGAATCTAGTGCTGTAGTTTTAACAAAAGATCATAATGGAAATAATAAAGATTTTGAATGTGATGTTGTATTGATTAGTGTAGGCAGAAAAGCAAATACAAAAGGATTAAATCTTGAAACAATTGGGATTGAACTAGACGATAAGATGAGAATTAAAACTACTAAAGGCTTTAAAACAAATCTTGATAATATTTATGCTATTGGAGACGTTATATCAGGACCAATGCTTGCACATAAAGCGGAAGACGAAGGAATAGCCGTAGCCGAAAATATCGCAGGGCAATCAGGGCACGTTAATTATGATACAATTCCTGGAGTTATTTACACAACCCCTGAAGTTGCATCTATTGGAAAAACTGAGGAACAATTAAAAGAAAAAAATGTAAAATATAAGATAGGCAAGTTTTCATTTATGGCAAATTCAAGAGCTAAGGCTATTGACGAGGCAGAAGGGTTTGTAAAAATTTTGGCAGATGAAAAAACTGATAAAGTTTTAGGAGCACATTTAATCGGACCACATGCAGGTGAATTGATAGCAGAGATAGGTGTGGCAATGGAATTTGGCGCAAGTTCTGAGGATATTGCTAGAACATGCCATGCTCATCCGACTTTTTCAGAAGCAGTAAAAGAAGCAGCATTATCTGTAGATAAAAGAGCAATACACTCTTAAAAAATTTTCATATTATTAAATTATGAAGTTTCCAATTCTTTTACCAAATATATTTAACCACCCATTCACTTATGAGAGTAATTATAAATTAAAAATTGGTGATTTTGTTGAGGTCCCCTTTGGTAAATCAAATATTATAGGGGTTGTTTGGAATGAATTTGAAAAAAATAGTAAAAAAAATTTTAAGATAAAAAAAGTAATAAAAAAAATAGAAATTCCTCAATTAAAAAAAAAAACAATAGATTTTTTAAATTGGTTTGCTGAATACAATATTGTCCCAAAAGGAATGGCTTTAAAGCTTGTTTTATTAACTGGAAAACTTTCTAGGAATTTAGATGAAACATTATATGAGGATTTTAACTTTAATAGTAAAAGCAATTTTTTTCAATTAACAAAAGAGCAAAAAATTTCTTTGAAAGAGATAAATCTTTCAAATCAAAACTTTAACGTTCATGTTTTACAAGGTACAACTGGCTCAGGCAAAACAATTGTATATTTTGAGGCTTTAAAAAAAATCTTACAAAAAGGAAATCAAGTATTAGTGATGTTACCAGAAATAGGTTTAACAACTCAATTTGAAAAAAAATTTATAGATTTTTTTGGTTTTAAGCCTGCAATATGGCATTCTGGTGTTACAAAAAAAAATAAAGAAATAATCTGGAGAGGAATAATTTCTGGAAAAATTAAAGTAGTTATTGGTGCTAGATCATCTTTATTTTTGCCTTTCAAGAAATTAGGATTAATTATAGTTGATGAGGAACACGACCAATCATATAAGCAAGACGAAGGAATAATATACAACGCTAGAGATATGGCTATATCTAGAGCATCATTTGAAAATATTCCCGTGAATTTAATTACAGCTGTCCCATCAGTTGAGACTTTCGAAAATATTAATAAAGGAAAATATATTGTCTCTAAACTTAACCAAAGATATCAAAATGCTTCTTTACCAAATTATGAAATAATAAATTTAAATTATGCAAAATTAGATAAGCAATCATGGCTATCTAAAGAGATAATCCAAAAAGTTAATTTTCATTTAGAGAAAAAAGATCAAGTTTTATTTTTTTTAAATAGAAGAGGGTTTTCTCCAAATGTTTTGTGTAAAAAATGTTATTATAGTTTTTCATGTCCTAATTGCTCTATTAATTTAGTTTATCATAAAAATAGAAATGATTTATTATGCCATTATTGTGGATTTAAAACTTCTTTAGTGAGAAATTGTATTAAAGGTTCAAGTTGTGATTTTGTATTTAGTGGACCAGGAGTTGAAAGAATTTCAGAAGAAGTAAAAAAAAATTTTCCAACAAAAAAAATCGAAATTTTTTCAAGTGATACAATGAATAAAAAAAACTCAAAGGAGAAATTAGAAAAAATAACAAATAATGAAATTGAAATTTTAGTTGGTACTCAATTAATCTCAAAAGGTTTTCATTTTCCAAGCTTGAATTGTATTGTCGTTGTTGATATTGATTTATCATCTCAGGGCCATGATTTAAGAAATGCTGAGAAGAATTTACAATTATATCATCAGTTATCTGGTCGAGCAGGGAGAACAGGTAAATCCTCCACTGTTTATTTTCAAACATACAATTATGACTCAAAAAAAATTTTAGACATCACACATAAAAACCCAGAAATTTTTTTAAAAAAAGAAATCGAGATAAGAAGAAAAAATAATCTACCACCTTTTCAAAGATTTATTTCTTTAATCCTGACAGGAGAAAATGAAAATAAATTAGAAAAAGAGGCAATGAAATTTAAAATGTTTTTAGAAAAAAAAATAAATGGAAAAATTTTAGGTCCAGTCAACGCACCCATATTTAGACTGAAAAGTAAATACCGAGTGCGACTGCTAATTAGAGGTCCAAAAACCCTCAAATTACAAAATTCGCTAGCTTTATTAATTTCAAAATACAGGTTTATCTCAGGAATAAAACTTTCAGTTGATGTTGATCCAATAAACTTTAATTAAAACCCAAAAAAAACAGTTTTTTACCAACGTGTTACTTGAAGACTAATAGGGCATGTGTTAATTAATGCGTGAATTTAAAAATAATCACAGACATTTTAAAGGTTTAAATTGAGTAAAAATAAGGGATTTTCTGATACTTCAGCTAATAGATATTCTTTAGCCTTATATGAATTAGCACATGAGTCGAATTCATTATCTAAGATTGAAGAAAATTCAAATGCACTTTTAAATTTTATATATAATAATAAAGATTTTAGTAATTTAGTAAAAGATCCTACAATCAATAGAGAAGTTTTAACAAACATCATTAACAAAATGTCTGAAAGTTCAAAATTAGAGAATTTGTTCAAAAATTTTTTAAATTTTTTAATTTCAAAAAGAAGATTTTTTTTTGTAGAACAAATTTTAAAAAGCTTTCTTGAAATTTGCTCAAGTAAGAGAGGGGAACTAAAAGCAATGATTAAGTCCGCTAAAGAATTAACTCAAGATGAAATTAGTAAGATTACAGAGGAATTATCTAATAACTTTAATTCAAAGATTAAATTAGATTATAGTTATGATAAAAATTTAATTGGAGGTTTAATTGTTCAAGTTGGAAGTATAATGATAGACACTTCTATTAAAAATAAATTACAACAAATTGAAAACAGAATGATAGAGGCATAATATGGAAATTAATCCTTCAGAAGTAACAAAAATCTTAAAAGAACAAATTAAAAATTTTGGAGAG
The DNA here is from genome assembly GCA_902627645.1 of uncultured Pelagibacteraceae bacterium. GTDB lineage: Bacteria > Pseudomonadota > Alphaproteobacteria > Pelagibacterales > Pelagibacteraceae > Pelagibacter. The sequence continues at coordinate 26,787 of CACOJX010000007.1, forward strand.
AAAGCTGAGATATCTGAAGTAGGACAAGTTCTATCTGTTGGTGATGGTATTGCAAGAATTTATGGTTTAGATAACGTTCAAGCAGGTGAGATGGTAGAGTTCTCAGATGGCTCTAAGGGCATGGCCTTAAACCTAGAAAGTGAAAATGTTGGAGTTGTAATTTTTGGAGATGATCGAAATATTAAAGAAGGCGATGTCGTTAAAAGAACTGGAAGTATTGTAGATACACCGGTTGGCAAAGAATTATTAGGAAGAGTTGTTGATGGATTAGGTAATCCGATTGATGGCAAGGGACAATTAGATAAGGCGATAAAAAAAAGCAGAGTAGAGGTTAAAGCCCCAGGAATTATTCCGAGACAGTCTGTAAGTGAACCGATGCAAACAGGCCTTAAATCAATAGATAGTCTTGTTCCTATTGGAAGAGGGCAGCGTGAATTAATTATTGGTGATAGACAAACAGGAAAAACAGCAGTTGCAGTCGATGCTATAATTAATCAGAAAAAAATCAATGAGTCTGGAGATGAAAAACAAAAACTTTATTGTATTTATGTTGCTATTGGCCAAAAAAGATCAACAGTAAGGCAAATTCAAAAAACATTAGAGGAAGCTGGAGCAATGGAATATACAACTATCGTAGCAGCCACAGCATCAGACTCTGCACCATTACAATTTTTAGCTCCTTATACCGGTTGTACTATGGGAGAATATTTTAGAGACAATGGAATGCATGCATTAATAATTTATGATGATTTATCTAAACAAGCAGTAGCTTATAGACAAATGTCACTTATTTTAAGGAGACCTCCTGGTAGAGAAGCGTATCCAGGAGATGTATTTTATCTTCATAGTAGATTATTAGAAAGAGCTGCAAAACTTAGTGATGAACACGGTGGAGGCTCTTTAACAGCTCTTCCGATTATTGAAACTCAAGGTGGAGATGTATCGGCTTATATTCCAACGAATGTAATTTCTATCACAGATGGACAAATTTTTTTAGAAACAGAATTATTTAACCAAGGTATAAGACCTGCGATTAACGTTGGATTATCTGTTTCAAGAGTTGGTTCTGCTGCTCAAACCAAAGCAATGAAAAAAGTTTCAGGCTCAATGAAACTTGAACTGGCACAGTACAGAGAAATGGCAGCTTTCGCACAGTTTGGTTCTGATTTAGATGCTTCAACACAACAACTTTTGAATAGAGGTTCAAAATTAACGGAGCTTTTAAAACAAAAACAGTACTCACCGATGACAGTAGCTGAACAAGTAATCTCAGTTTTTTGTGGAGTAAAAGGATATTTAGATGATATTGAGTTAAAAGATATAGCTGATTTTGAAAATAAGATTATTGAAAAGTGTAAATCTGATAGACCTGAAATAATCAATTCTATTTTAAGCTCTGGAAAACTTGAGGAAGAAACTGAAAAAAGTTTGAAAGATGTAATTACTAACTTAAAAAAAACATTTAAATCGTAATTATTATATGGCTAGTTTAGATGATCTAAAAAAGAGGATAGTTAGCGTAAAGTCTACTCAAAAAATTACCAAGGCAATGAAAATGGTAGCTGCAGCTAAATTAAAGAGAGCTCAAGATAGTGCGGAGAAGGGGCGACCATATTCTGAAAAAATGAACAATATTATACTGAACTTATCAGAGGGCATATCAGATAAAGAAAATGCACCCAAATTGTTATCTGGAACTGGTAAAGAACAAACGTATCTTTGTGTAGTTTTAACATCAGACAGAGGTTTGTGTGGAGGTTTTAATGCAAATATAATTAAAAAAGCAAAAAGTTACTTTGCAAGATTATCTCGCGAAGGTAAAGAATTGAAAATTATTACAGTTGGATCTAAAGGAAACGATCAATTAAAAAGAACCTATGGTGATAAAATCATAGAAAATATTTCGTTTAAAAATTCTAAAAACGCTAATTATTTTGACGCAGAAAAAGTTGGTAAATTGATTATAGAAAAGTTCGAAAAAGAAGAATTTGATATTTGCACAATTTTTTACAACCAATTTAAAAATGTAATAACCCAAATACCACAATCTCAACAAATTATTCCACTTAATACGAAAGAAAATAAAGAAATGTCTGCAGAAGATAACTATGAATTTGAGCCAGATGAGGATGAGATTTTAACCAATTTACTACCTAAAAATATTTCAACACAAATATTTAAAGCTATGTTAGAGAATTCAGCTAGTGAACAAGGTGCAAGAATGAGCGCAATGGATAATGCAACCCGAAACGCAGGTGAAATGGTTGACAAACTCACTATTGAGTATAATAGAAGTCGTCAAGCAGCAATAACTAAGGAACTAATTGAAATTATATCAGGAGCAGAAAGTTTATAATTATGAATAAAGGAATTATTACACAAGTAATCGGTGCGGTAGTAGATGTAAAATTTGATGGAGAACTACCAGAAATTTTAACAGCGTTAGAATGTAAAAATGGAGGCAATAGGCTTGTTTTAGAAGTAGCTCAACACTTAGGTGAGTCTACTGCTAGAACAATTGCAATGGATGCAACCGAGGGATTAAAAAGAGGTGATGAAGTGGTAAATACAAAAGCTCCTATTAAGGTTCCCGTAGGACCAGAGACATTAGGTAGAATTATAAATGTAATTGGTGAACCAATTGATGAAAGAGGTGAAGTTAAAACAAAAGATAGCTGGCCTATTCATAGAGCTGCTCCAGAATTTAATGATCAATCAACCGAAACAGAGATACTTGTTACAGGTATCAAGGTGATAGATTTGTTAGCACCATATGCAAAAGGTGGTAAAATTGGTTTATTTGGTGGAGCAGGAGTTGGTAAAACTGTTTTAATTATGGAATTAATTAATAACGTTGCTAAAGCACATGGTGGATTTTCTGTATTTGCAGGTGTTGGAGAGCGGACAAGAGAAGGAAATGATCTTTATCATGAAATGATGGAGTCAGGCGTCATTAAACCTGAGGGCCCAGGATCTAAAGCCGCATTAGTTTATGGACAAATGAATGAGCCGCCTGGTGCAAGAGCTAGAGTAGCACTTACAGGATTAACGGTTGCTGAATATTTTAGAGACCAGGAGGGCCAAGATGTTCTTTTTTTCGTAGATAATATTTTTCGATTTACGCAAGCGGGATCAGAGGTTTCAGCTCTTTTAGGAAGAATACCATCAGCTGTTGGATATCAACCCACATTAGCGACAGACATGGGAAATTTACAAGAAAGAATTACTACAACAAATAAAGGTTCAATCACTTCTGTGCAAGCAATTTATGTGCCAGCAGACGATTTGACCGATCCAGCTCCGGCTACATCATTTGCCCATTTAGATGCAACAACTGTACTTTCAAGACAAATAGCTGAAATCGGAATCTATCCAGCTGTTGATCCGTTAGACTCAACATCGAGAATCCTTGATCCTAGAATTGTAGGTGATGAACATTATAGAGTAGCTCGTGAGGTTCAAAAAATTTTACAAACTTATAAATCTTTACAAGATATAATAGCAATTTTAGGTATGGATGAATTATCAGAGGAGGATAAGTTAATAGTAGCTAGAGCCAGAAAGATTCAAAGATTTTTATCTCAACCTTTCTTTGTAGCAGAGGTGTTCACTGGATCACCAGGAAAACTTGTTGATTTAGAGTCAACAATCAAAGGTTTTGATGCAATTTGTAAAGGTGAATATGATCATTTGCCAGAAGCGGCATTTTATATGGTAGGTACAATTGAAGAAGCTGTAGAAAAAGCAGAGAAGATAGCTAAAGATGCTGCATAATGAGCGAAGAATTTAAAATTGAAATAGTCAATCCAGAAAAATCTTTTCTTCTGAAAGAAGATGTAACTGAAGTTATTGTCCCAGCTTTTGAAGGTGAAATGGGAATACTTAGAGATCACATTTCAATAATTTCATTTTTAAAACCAGGTATTATAACTATTAATTCGAAATCAGGAGAAGAGAAATTTTATGTGGAAGATGGAATAGTTGAATTTAAAAATAATAATTTATCTATCTTAACAAGCACTATATTTAATCTAAAAGAAATAAAAAAAGATAAAATTCAGGATTTAATTAAAGATGCAGAGGAAACATTAAATAAACCAAGTATTAACGACCAATCAAAATTTTTAATAGACCAGAAAATTGAAGTTCTAAGAACACTTAATTAATTATCTTTTTAATTTTTTCCTTTAGTTCTTGATATACATGAAGTTTAAAATCTACTACCACTTCTGTTAACATATTTAAATCTATCCATTTCCAATCTAAAAATTCAGGTTTATTAGTTTTTATATTAATTTCATTGTCATTACCTAAATATCTCATCAGAAACCACTTTTGTTTTTGACCTTTATATTTCCCCTTCCATATTATGCCTAATAAACGTTTAGGAAGTTCATAGCTCATTATGCCATCAATTTCTTGAATTAACTCTACATTTTTAATACTTGTTTCTTCTTCAAGTTCTCTAAATGCAGCATCCAACAGGTCTTCCCCATCATCTACTCCACCCTGAGGCATCTGCCAATAATTTTTAGGGTTATCAATTCTTTTAGCTACAAAAATTTTATTTTCTTTATTTAAAACAACAATACCAACACCATTTCTCAAAGGTAGATTTCTAAATTTTTCATCCATCTTATCCCTTAAGTAATTTAATTGCGTAATTTAATTGATTGTCTGTTTCGGTCTTAATCTGAAAATCATCAGTTTCTTCGCTTATTTCAATATCTGGAGATACTCCAACTTCAGAAATCGATTTTCCAGAGGGAAGATAATATTTAGCTATAGTCAGTCTAATTGCTCCTTTGTTTTTTAATGGAATTATAGATTGAACAGAGCCCTTCCCAAAACTATTTTCTCCTAATAAGACTGCTCTTTTATGATCTTGTAAAGCACCAGCAACAATTTCAGATGCAGAAGCTGACCCATAATTAATTAAAACAATTAAAGTTTTCCCACTAATTAGATCACCTTTTTTTGCAAACCATTTTCTATTTTCAGATGACTTTCTACTTTTTGTCGATACTATTTCACCATTATCTAAAAAAAAATCTGAAATATTTATTGCCTGAGAGAGCAAACCACCAGGATTATTTCTTAAATCAAGTATATAAGCTTTTGTTTCTTTATTTCTTTCAAGTTCGTTAATTCTTTTTTTGATTTGTGAACTACTGTTTTCATTAAATGAGGTCAATCTGATATATCCAATATTTTTTTCTAAAAGGTCAGATTTAACAGATTGAATTTGAATTATTTCTCTCACTATACTAAATTTCAATGCTTTTTTTTCGCCTCTTCTCCTAACAGTCAATTCTATGCCTGATCCAACGGGACCTCTCATTAATTCAACTGCCTCACTGAGTGATTTACCTTGAACTTGTGTTTCATTAATTTTAACAATATAGTCACCAGCTTTAATTCCAGCTCTTGATGCTGGTGTGTCATCTATTGGAGAAATAACTTTTACTACACCAGACTCCATGCTCACCTCAATTCCTAAACCTCCAAATTTTCCACTAGTTTCTGTTTGCATTTCATTAAATATTTCTGGAGACATATAAGCTGAATATGGATCTAAAGATTGTAGAAGGCCATTTATTGCAGAGTCCATGCTTTCAGATTGATTTATTTCATCCACATATTCTTTATTTATCTTTTCAAGAACTTCTCCAAACAAATCAATTTTTTTATAGATATCATTTTCTGAGGTATTAACTTTTTGAAAAATTAGAATATTTAAAATTAATATTATTGATATTTTTTTTATCATATAATTAGTTTTTCTTTTGGTATTAGTTCAGACCACATTTTTTCAAGTTCATAGAATTTCCTTTTTTCAGGGTGGAAAATGTGGACAATAAGATCTATACCGTCAACTAATTTCCATTCATTGCTATCCTTTCCTTCTATTTTAGAGTCCTTTATTCCATTGTCTTTAAATTTCTCCAAAACTTGTTCAGATAAAGATTGAATATGTCTTGAGGAAGTCCCGCTAGCAATGATCATAAAATCTGCCATAGAGCTTTTGTCTTTAAGATCTATACTTATTATGTCTTGAGCCTTGTTTGTATCGAGTGTTTTAATGATAATTTTTTTTAAATTTGAAATTTTATCCATTAATTAATTAAAGATTATCAAATTTTTCTTAATTGAGAAGATGAAATATTGACTTTATTGAAATCTATAAATTTCAATTTTTCTCTATTTAGGCTTTTATATGTCTTTGAATTTAATGACTTTTTTTTATATCCATGTCGGTCGAATACTATTATGTAGCATTTTTGAGAAATTGTCTTCCATTTGTACCATTTATGAAAATTAATTAAATTATCTGCACCCATTATTAAATAAATCTCTTTTTTACCATCTTTAGTTAAAAAATTTATTAAGTTAATTGTTTTATTCGATTTGAGCTTATTTTCAAAAAACCTTACTTCAATAAAATCTTTTTTTTTGATTATTTTTTTACATAGTTTTATTCTTGTTGAAAGATCGTATTTACTTATTTTCTTAAAAGGATTTTTTTTAGTAATTGCCCAAATTATCTTTTTTAGCTTGAATCTCTTTATAGCCTCTTTTGATATTGCTAAATGACCTTTATGAGCTGGATCAAAAGAACCGCCCAAAATACCAATTTTACTTTTTTTTTTATTCAAATTATTTCCTTATTTTACCTTTACTTGTAACTTTATATTTATATGAAACGAGTTGGTTTAAACCTACAGGTCCTCGAGGTGGTAGAGTGTTTGTTGAAATTCCCACTTCACCACCAAAGCCAAATTCGCCACCATCAGCGAATTGAGTAGATGTATTATGCATTGCGATTGAACTTTTTATCTTGTCTAAAAATTTTTTAGATGTTTTGATGTTTTCTGTAATTATACAATCTGTATGCATAGTTCCATATTTATTAATATGATTTATTGCTTCTTCCACATTTTTTACTGATTTAACAGACACAATTGGTGATAAATATTCTTTTGACCAATCTTTAAGAGAGGCTTTTTTAATTTTTTTGTCATAAAATTTTCTAATTTTATTATCACCAATAATTTTACAACCATTGATCTCCAGTTTTTTTAAAATTTTAATTCCAAATTTTTTGATTATTTTTTCATGTAAAAGAATTGTTTCTGTAGCACCACAAATTGATGTGTTTCTTAATTTAGCATTATAAATTATTTTTTCAGCTAATGTCGGATTTGCGTCGATATCCACATAGGAATGACAAATACCTTCCAAGTGTCCGATTGTTGGAACAGATGAAAGGTTTTGCACTTTTTTAACTAATTTTTTTCCACCTCTTGGAATAATTACATCAACGAATTTGTTCATTTTTGTTAATAAAAAATCTACTACTTTTCTATTTTTAACTCCTATAAATTGAACATAATTTTCATCTACATTATTTTTTTTAAGTGATTTTCTAAATAATTTTGACAATATAAGATTTGAATAAAATGCTTCAGAACCACCTTTTAAGATTACTGAATTTCCAGATTTAAAGCATAAAGAAGCTACATCAGATGTAACATTGGGCCTACTTTCATAGATTACCCCGATAACACCTATGGGAATAGATATTCTTGAAATATTTAAACCATTAGGTCTACTCCATTTTTCTAACACTTTATTAGTTGGGTCTTTCAATTTTATAATTTGATTTATTGAGTTTATTATATCAAAAATTTTTTTTTCATTAAGAACAAGTCTTTGTATTAAATTTTCTCTTATCTTTTTATTACGTGCATTTTTGATATCTCTTTTATTTGCTTTAATTATCAATAACTTATTTTTCTTAATAAAATTACAATAATCTTTTAAAACTTTATTTTTTTTCTTTAAGTCTAATTGGGACTCAAATGCCTTTTTGGATTTTGCTCCGATTTTTTCTAATAAATTTTTCATCAAATCTTTACCAAATCATCCTTGTGAACTACTTCTGATTTTGAGATATAACCTAGTATTTTTTCAATTTCATTTGATTGATATCCCATAATTTTTTTAATTTCATTTGACGAAAAAGAACTTAGGCCTCTTGCAAATTCATCTTTTTTGTTATCTAAAATTTTGATGTGATCACCTTTATTGAATTTCCCTGAAACTTTTTTTATACCTGCGGCTAATAAACTTTTTCCATTTAATAATGCTTTTTTAGCACCATCATCTATGGTTAGTTCTCCTTTAGGTGAAATAGAGCTTATTATCCATTTTTTTCTGGCTTGTAATTTAGAAATTTTTGAAAGAAATAAAGTACAGTTATTTTTTTTTTCAATTTGACGAATTGGGTTTGAATATAGGCCATTTGCTATGATCATATTACAACCAGCTAAATTACAAATTTTGGCAGCTTCAAGCTTGGTGTTCATTCCACCTTTACCAAATTGTGTTAAACCTTTAATATAAATATTCTTAATATCATTATCTAAATCATTTACCTTTTTGATTAGTTTGGCATCCTTAAAAATTTTTGGATTTTTTGTGAAAAGGCCATCGACATCAGATAACAATATTAAGGTATCTGCATTTGTTATTTGTGCAACTCGGGATGCCAACCTATCATTATCCCCATATTTAATTTCTGATGTAGCAATCGTGTCATTCTCATTTACTATAGGTATGTAATTAAGCTTAGATAAATTTTCAAAAGTTCTTTTTGCATTAATTGATCTTCTTCTCTCTTCTGTATCATCTAGAGTTAACAAAATTTGTGATATATTTAATCTAAATTTTGAGAATATTTGAGAGAATAAATTTATTAGTTCGATTTGACCAACCGAGGCAATAGCTTGGCTTTTATCAAGTTTTAAATTAGTTTTTTTATAATGCATTTTTTTACAGCCAAGTGCTATAGCTCCAGAGCTAACAATAATTACTTCTTTATTTTTTGATTTTAACTCTTTAATGTCTTTAGCAAAACTTGATAACCACTTCTTTCTAATTCTCTGTTTGCTATCAACTAGCAAAGAAGATCCAATTTTTATTACAATTATTTTTGAGTTTTTAAGAAGCATAAGATATGAGTTTTGCTTTAATTTTTGATATAGTCTTTTTCTCTAACGTAGACATTGTAATAATCTCAGATTTTGTACTTTTTGAAAATTTATTTACAATATTTTTTACTTTTTCTTTTTCTAATAAGTCTGTTTTATTAAGAATAATAAGCTCTTTTTTTTTTGAAAGTTTGGAACTGTAACTTTTTAATTCCTTTTTTACTTGATTGTAGCTTTTTTTGATATCTACATTAGTTATATCAATCATATGGAGAAGAGACTTACATCTTTCTATATGTTTTAAAAATTGTATACCAAGCCCAGTTCCTTTATGTGCTCCTTCTACTAAGCCAGGTATATCTGCTATAGTGACTTCTTTGTTGTCATAATTTGCAACTCCGAGATTAGGATTTAATGTCGTAAATTGATAATTTGCAATTTTTGGATTGGCGTTAGTCACTGCAGCTAATAAACTTGATTTTCCAGCATTAGGAAGACCAATAATCCCAATGTCAGCAATTGTTTTTAATTGAAGCCAAATCGTGAATTCTTCACCTAATGTGCCTTTAGTAAATTTCCTTGGCGCTCTATTAGTAGAGCTTTTAAATCTTGTGTTTCCCATGCCACCTTTACCCCCAGCAGCAGCCACAAATTCTTCTCCTATATTTATAAAATCAAAAATTAATGTTTTATTATCTTCTTCAAAAACTTGAGTTCCTAGTGGCACCTTTAAAATCAAGTCGTTTCCACTTTTTCCTGTGCGGTTTTGGCCCGAACCATTTTCACCTCTTTTAGCTTTATGATGCTGTTGATATCTATAATCAATTAACGTGTTTAGATTTCTTTCGGCTTTTAATATAATAGAACCACCGTCTCCTCCATCTCCGCCATCTGGTCCACCGTGCTCAATAAATTTCTCTCTTCTAAAACTTGGTGAACCATCTCCTCCATTTCCAGCTTTAATATAAATTTTTACTTGATCTAAGAATTTCATAATACAACGCTAATATTAGTTGCACTATTAATTGGGTTTTACTGAAACAAAAGTTCTATCTGATTTAGTTTTTTTAAAAACTACTTTGCCTTTTACAACTGAAAAAATTGAATGATCTTTACCCATACCTACATTTTCACCAGGAAAAATCTTTGTACCTCTTTGTCTTACAATTATGTTACCAGGCACCACAGTTTCACCACCATATTTTTTAACACCAAGTCTTCTTCCAGCACTATCTCTTCCATTCCTTGATGAACCACCTGCTTTTTTTGTTGCCATAATATATTCCTATTTATTTACTCACTTCTTTCTTAGTCACTTCCTTTTTTTTCAAAGTTGGTTTAGAGATTTTTTCAGCTTCAGACAAAACCTTACCATCTTTTGAAAAAATTTTATTTATTCTTATCATAGAATATTCTTGTCTATGACCATTTTTCCGTCTTGAATTTTGTCTTCTCCTTTTTTTGAATATTAAAACTGTTCTATTTTTGCTATTCTTAATTAGGTTTGCCTCTACTTTTGCACCTTGAACTGTTGGATAACCAATTTCAATAACTTTATTATCTCCGTAAGCAAGAATTTCCTTAAATTCTATCTTAGAGTCTGATTTTAAGTCTGGTAGTTTTTCTATTTTTAAAATTTCTCCAGATTTAACTTTATACTGTTTTCCACCCGTTTTTATTACTGCGTATGACATAAGCTATATGAAATTTAATTATCGCAATATAATGGGAGCATCTTTTTAGTCAAGCTTATTCAATAGGAATTATCCTTTAAAACTCTTAATTTTGAAAAACTTTTTAGGTCTTTTGCTCTTAAAAATATATTGCACTCCAATTCATCAGCTAAAACACTTGGTATTGTTGGTAAATTATCATTCAGTTTTTTCTTAATTTCAATAATTTTATCTTTAAGTTTTAAATTTTTAGGATCGTAAGTTAAACAAAAATTTGAATTTTGTAATGTATATTCATGTCCACAATAAATTTTGGTATGTTTTGGAAGTTTTTTTATTTTTGTTAATGAATTAAACATTTGCTGATATGTACCCTCAAAAATTTTTCCACAACCAAGTGAAAATAAAGTGTCTCCGGTGAAAATTTTATTTTCCTTAAAAAAATGAAATGCAATATGCCCTGATGTATGTCCTGGTATATGATAAATTTTTGCCTCAAAATTATTAGCTTTCCATACCTGATTGTCTTCAAGAAGAATATCAATTCCAGGTATACGACTTTTGTCATTTTTAAAACCAACAACTTTTGAATTATATTTTTTTTTTAATTCTAGATTGCCACCTATATGATCATAATGATGATGGGTATTTAGAATATATTTTAGATTTATTTTTTTATTTTTAATAAAATCGACTATTGGATTTGCTTCACTAGGATCTATAACACAAGCATCTTGATTAGATTCATCAATAATTAAATAACTATAGTTATCTTGAAGACATTTAATGATTTCAATTTTCATTTACATTTCTATTAAAAATATACCAAGTTCTCCAAATAAATTTTTATAAAATAAGTTAGTTTTATTAATGTTTGATACTTTATTATCTATCAAAGCCAAAGATTTAAATATTTTAAAATCTATAACTTTAGAAAATTTTACAAAATCCTTTATGGTACACATATGAATATTTGGGGTGTTATACCAGTCATTAGGTAATGATTTTGTTATTGGCATCGTTCCTTTAATTAATAAATTCAGTCTCACTTTCCAATGACCAAAATTTGGAATTGTCACAATAGCTTTTTTACCAACCCGCAAAAGTTCCTTTATCACTTTTTCTGGATTTACAAAAGCCTGTAAAGTTTGTCCTAGAACAACATAGTCAAATGATTTATTAGGAAATTGTTTCAAATCAACTTCTGCATTTCCCTCTATAACAGTTAATCCTTTGGCAATACAAATTTGAACTTTTTTTTTTGAAATTTCAATCCCCCTTATATCGACACTTTTATTTTCTTTTAAAAATTCCATCAAAATTCCTTCATCACAACCAACATCTAATACCCTGGTATTTTTCTGAATTATATCCGCAATTATCCTATATTCTGATTTCATAGATTTTTTTCTGAATAAGATTTGTCTAAAAAACTCTTGAGTGCTTTTAAAAAATCTGGAACATCTAATAAAAATGAGTCATGTCCTTTATCTGACTCAATTTCTACAAAACCTACATTTGCACCAATTGCATTAAGTGCAATTACTATATCTTTATTTTCTTGTGTTGGGTAAAGCCAATCAGATGTGAAAGATATTATAAAAAATTTTGCTTTTGTATTTATAAAGGCTTTAGATAAATTTCCATTAAATTGTTTAACTAAATCAAAATAATCCATTGCTCTAGTTATATAAAGATAACTATTGGCGTCAAAACGGTCTACAAATATCGAACCTTGATATCTTAGGTAACTTTCTATTTGAAAATCAGCATCAAATCCAAATTTTAGATCATCTCTTTCTTGAAGTTTTCTTCCAAATTTTTCTTGAAGACCTTTTTTTGATAAGTATGTGATATGTGCTGCCATTCTAGCCACAGCTAAACCTTTGTCTGGTACAGTATTGTTTGACATATATTTTCCATTAACCCAATTATGATCTGCAGCAATAGCTTGTCTACCAAGTTCATTAAATGCAATATTTTGTGCAGAATGGCTAGAGGTACAAGCAATAGGAATAGCAGTTTTTGTTTTATCAGGAAAATTGCTTACAAATTGTAATACTTGCATTCCACCCATTGAACCACCAACTACAGAAAAGAGTTTTTTAATTTCAAATAGTTCTAATAAATTTACTTGTGCATTAACCATATCATTTATTGTAATTACTGGAAAATCTGTTCCAAACATTTTTTTTGTTTCAGGATTTTGATGGCTCGGACCAAAAGAACCCATACACCCACCTAAAACATTTGCACAAATAATAAAGTATTTATTTGTATCAATTGCTTTATTTGGTCCAACTGCATACGACCACCATCCGTCTTTTTTTGTTATAGGATTTATCCCAGTAACAAATTGATCTCCTGTTAATGCGTGAAAGATAAGTATCGCATTATCTTTGTTCGAATTTAACTTACCGTAAGTCTCATAAGCTATTGGATAATTATTAATAGTTTTACCACAGTCTAGTTTAAGCGGCTTTTCTATTAATAAGGTTTTTATATTTTCTCTATTATTCATAATTATAGCCGAAAGTTGAATTGAGAGAAAAAAAACTTTTTTAGCGGTTTTTTTAAAGCGCTCGCAATTCAGGTAAATCAGCGCAATATTTTTGTACAAGAACTTATTTAGTATGTCAATTTTTAAAATATTTTCACATATACTATATAAAAAATTGTTATTTTATTTATAAAGAGGCTTAAATTTTAAAAAAGATGACAAATCCTAAATTTAAAAATATTAGTATCGAAGCTTACAGACCTGGCAAATCCAATGGTGGTATAAATAAAAATACAATCAAGCTATCAGCAAATGAGTCTGCTTTGGGGGTCAGTCCAAAAGTAAAAAAGATAATATCAAATAAAAAAATTAATTTCTACAGATACCCCGATGGAAATTCTACTAAGTTAAGAAAAGAAATATCAAAAAAATTCAAGTGCAACATTAACAAGATCATCTGTGGAGCTGGATCAGATGAGATAATACAGATGTTATGCCAGCTGTTTCTCAATCCAAGAGATGAGGTTATCGTTCCAAAATACAGTTTTTTAATTTATAGAATTTATTCTAAAATTGTTGGAGCTAAAGTAGTTTTTTCTAAAGAAAAGAATTTTAAGGTTTCAATTCCAGAAATTTTGAAAAATGTAACAAAAAAAACTAAAATAGTTTTCATTGCAAATCCTAATAATCCCACTGGAACTTATTTAACTAAATATGAACTTATAAAATTAAGAAAAAAGTTAAGAAAAAATATACTATTAGTTTTAGATGATGCTTATTTTGAGTACATGAAAAATTCAGATTATAAATCAGCATTAGATTTATTTAAGAATAAAGAAAATGTTTTTATTTTGAGAACTTTTTCAAAAATATATGGATTGGCATCATTAAGAGTAGGTTGGGGATATGGTTCAAAAAAAATCATTGATGGTTTAAAAAAGATTAAGCCTCCATTTAACGTAAACGAAACTGCACAGGTGGCAGCGATAGAGTCTCTTAAAGACTCAAAATTTATTTCCCGTTCTGTTAAACACAATATAAAATATGCAAATAAATTAAAAAATTTTTTAGAAGATTATAGAATTACCTCTAATAAAGTTTCTGCTAACTTTTTATTATTGAACTTTGCTAAGTGTCAGATAAAAGCTCAAAATTTTTATAAAAAACTTCTTTTAAAAGGAATTATTTTAAGATCAACTGAAGATGGTTATAAGATTAAAAATATGCTTCGATTAACAATTGGTTCAAGAACTGATAGTCTAAGATTTATTAAAGCTGTAAAAGAGATATTTAAGAGATGAAAAAAGTATTTATCATTGGATGTGGTTTACTAGGTTCTTCTTTAGTAAGAACAATCGCAAAAAAAAAATTAGCCAAAAAAATATTCATTTATGAAAAATCTAAATCCAATATTGTAAAAATAAAGAAACTAAAATTACCGGGGATAATTGTTAAATCATTTAAGGAAGGTGTCACTAATTCAGATATGATAATTTTTTGTACTCCAATGAGTGAATATAAGAGTGTCATTTTAAAAATGAATAGATTTATTCAACCAAAAACATTAATTACAGATATTGGCTCTTCAAAAGTTGAGTCATCAAAAATAATTAAAAAATTTTTGAAGAAAAGTATTCATTGGATTCCAAGCCATCCGATTACTGGTTCAGAGGTCAGTGGGCCGGAACATGGTAAAAATAATTTGTTTGATAACAAATGGTGTATTTTAATAAAAGATAAAAGAATTAATCTAAGACATTTAAAATTTTTAAACTCTTTTTGGAAAAAAATAGGTTCTAAGACTGTTATTATGAATTCGGAAAGACATGATAAAATTTTTTCGATAACTAGCCATTTACCACACTTAATTGCATACAATTTGGTGAAATCTGCTCAAGATTTTGAAAAAATGCAAAAATATGATCTTATTAAAT
>CACOJX010000008.1 GCA_902627645.1 uncultured Pelagibacteraceae bacterium
TTTTGGATCAGTCTTATATTTATCAACTTTTTTCATAAGACTTTCCTCAACAAATGGTCCTTTCCAAACAGCTCTAGCCATTATTTACTATCCTTTCTTTTGTTTCTTCTTCTCACAATAAATTTATCTGTTCTTTTATTATCTCTAGTTTTTAAACCTTTAGCTGATTGACCAGTTGGTGAAACGGGATGCCTTCCACCTGCTGATTTACCTTCACCACCACCATGAGGGTGATCAACTGGATTTTTTACAACACCTCTTGTATGTGGTCTCCTTCCAAGCCATCTAGATCTTCCTGCTTTTCCAATTTTTATATTCTTTTGATCTGGATTACTTAAAACCCCTATAGTTGCGAGTGATCTAGAGTCTATTTTTCTTACCTCGCCTGATGAGAGTTTAATAAGACTGTAATTTCCATCTAAGCCACTGATAGTTACTGATGCACCAGCTGATCTTGCAATCTTTCCTCCTGCTCCTGGTTGAATTTCAACATTATGGATATTTATTCCTACAGGGATATCTTGTAATGGCATACAATTTCCAACTTTAATCTCTTTTTTAGACCCATTTTCAATTTTATCACCAACTTTGATTTTTTGAGGAGCTAAATAATAAGCATGGGAGTTGTCTTCAAATTTTACTAACATGATGTAGCAGGATCTATTTGGATCATATTCAATTCTTTCAACTACTGCCGGAACATCAAATTTTTTTCTATAAAAATCTACTTGTCTGTACATCTTTTTATGGCCACCAGCTCTGTTGAGAGAAGTTATTCTACCGTAATTATTTCTTCCTTTCATAGAATTCTTAGGTGAAACTAAAGATTTGAAAGGTTTTCCTTTCCAAAGACCAGTTCTATCAACTAAGATTGTACCTCTTGTTGATTTTGTATAGGGTTTAAATGTTTTTAATGCCATTGTTTAAATACCAGTTGTTAGATCAATACTTTGACCTTTTTTAAGTGTTATTATTGCTTTTTTAAATCCAGAAACTTTTACTTTTCTCCCTCTTGAAAGTTTTGTTCTATTTTGTTTATTTACTATATTTATCTTAGTTACATTAACCTTAAAAATTTTCTCTATGCTGTTTTTTAAATTCTTTTTATTTGCTTTAGATGGAACCTTAAATACAATTTTATTTTGCTCAGATAAATTGGTAGATTTCTCAGTTACCATCGGAGCTAAAATTTTATCAAACAAATGTAACTTATCCATTTTATGAATACCTTTTTTCTAATTCCTTTACGGAACTCTCTGTTAAAACAATTTTTTTAAATTTAACTAAATCAAAAGCACTAAAATGATTGATATCTGTAACCTTTATATTAGGAATATTTCTTATAGACTTTTCAATTTTATCTTTCGAGTTTTTATCTAAAATTATAATTGAATTACTAATTTCAAACTTTTTTAAAATAATGCTCATTTCTTTTGTTTTTTTAATTTCTGTATTAAAATCACTAAATACTAGAAGGTTTTTTTCTTTTACTTTTTCACTCACTATGGAAGCAATACTTTGTCTTTTCTCACTTTTATTCAATTTTCTTTTTTTATAAGCTAATTCACCTTTGGGACCATGCGCAATACCACCTCCAACAAAAATTGGAGCTTTTCTACTTGCATGCCTTGCGCCGCCTGTGCCTTTTTGAGCATAAATTTTTGATGTTGGACCAGATACTTCATTTTGTTGCTTTGTCTTTGCATGACGTCCCTTATAATTCGCATTAGTTTTATACAAAACAGAGTTAACCAATTTTTTGTTTATTTTAGCTGAAAAAACTTTGTCGGTTACTTCAATTGTGCTTTTTTTACCATCCAATTTATATGTTTCAATCTTCATTATTTTTTCTTCTTTTCAGGGGTTTTTTTGGCTTGCTCTGCTGCTGCTATTTTTTCCTCAATCGTCAATTTTTTGATGTTTTTGACAGATTTTTTTACTAAAACTTCTGAATTTTTTGATCCTGGGATTGAACCTTTTAGATATAACAATTCATTTTCCAAATCTGTTTTTATAATTTCTATATTCTGCATTGTTCTGAGCTTGTCTCCCATGTGGCCTGCCATTTTTTTACCTTTAAACACTTTACCAGGATCCTGTCTTTGACCAGTAGAACCATGAGATCTATGTGAAATAGAAACACCATGTGTTGCTCTTAACCCGCCAAAATTATGTCTTTTCATCGCACCAGCAAATCCTTTACCAATAGTTTTTGATTTAGTGTCCACAAACTTTACATCTTTAAATATCTCTAATCCAAATTCATTACCCTCTTTATAATTTTCTGTACTAGACACTCTATATTCCTTTAATTTTTTTTTTGCTTCTGTATTTCTTTTAGCAAAAAAACCTTTCATTGATTTTGTAATTTTGGAACTTTTAATTTTTCCATATCCAAGCTGTACCGCTTTATACCCACGTTTTTCTTCTTCAATTATTTGAATTACTCTTGCTTTTTCCATTTTTAAAACAGTTACAGGAACTAATTGTCCAGTTTTGTAAAACTCCCTAGTCATACCAATTTTTTTTCCAATTAAAGCTATATTATTCATAATTAGATTTTAATCTCCACGTCTACACCCGATGCCAAGTCTAATTTCATTAAAGCTTCAACAGTTTGAGGTGTAGGCTCTATAATATCAATTAATCTTTTGTGAGTTCTCGACTCGAATTGTTCTCTGCTTTTTTTATCAATGTGCGGTGATCTTAAAACTGTGTATCTTTCTATTCTTGTAGGAAGTGGGATTGGTCCTTTAATTGTAGCCCCTGTTCTTTTTACAGTATTAACAATTTCCTCCGTTGATGCATCAAGGATTTTGTTATCATAAGCTCTTAATTTAATTCTGATATTTTGTTTTTCCATTTTTATCCTGCAATTTTTTTGGTTACCTCATCTTGAACATTTTGTGGTACTTTTGAGTAATGATCAAAGAACATTGAATATTGAGCTCTTCCCTGAGACATGGATCTTAAATTATTTATATAACCAAACATATTTGCAAGAGGAACCATTGCTGTGATTACTGTAGCATTTCCTCTTTGTTCTTGAGTGCTTATCTGTCCCCTTCTACTATTCAGATCACCAATAACATCTCCCATATAATCCTCAGGTGTTACCACTTCAACTCTCATGACTGGCTCTAATAATTTTAATGTTCCTTTTGTGCAAGCTTCTTTAAAACAAGCTCTGCTTGCAAGTTCAAAAGCTAATACACTTGAGTCTACATCATGGTGAAGTCCGTCTAAAATTGTAACTTTATAGTCAATAAGAGGGAAGCCTGCTAAAATTCCACCGTCAGAAACAGTTTCTATTCCCTTTTCAACACCTGGAATAAATTCTTTTGGAATAGCTCCACCTTTGATTTTACTTTCAACTAACCTACCTGCTCCTGGTTCTTGGGGTTCAACTAAAAGCTTAACTTTTGCAAATTGTCCTGCACCACCACTCTGTTTTTTGTGAGTATATTCTACCTCAGAAGCTTTTTCTAGGGTTTCCCTATAAGCTACCTGAGGTGCTCCCACATTAGCCTCAACTTTAAACTCTCTCTTCATTCGATCAACAATTATGTCTAAATGAAGTTCTCCCATTCCCTTGATAATTGTTTGACCTGACTCTTCATCGGAAGTCACTCTAAATGATGGATCTTCTTTCGCTAATCTTCCTAAAGCCTCTCCCATTTTTTCTTGGTCAGCTTTTGTTTTAGGTTCAACTGCGATTTCAATTACTGGATCTGGGAATTCCATTGGTTCCAGAAGAACTGAATTATTCTTGTCACATAATGTATGACCAGTAATTGTGTTTTTTAGTCCAGCTAAGGCAACTATATCCCCAGCATTAGCCTCTTTTATATCTTCTCTTGAATTAGCGTGCATTAATAACATTCTTCCAACTCTTTCCTCTTTTTCTTTGGACGAATTGTAGACAGCTGTACCAGTTTTGATTGTACCAGAATAAATTCTTATGAAGGTTAAAGAGCCAACAAAAGGATCATTTGCAACTTTAAATGCCAGTGCTGAAAATGGCACATTATCGTCAAACTTCATCTCTATTTCATCTTCACTTCCTAATTTTGTTCCCTTTATTGAGCCTATGTCAACTGGACTTGGTAAGTAATTTACAACTGCATCCAGTAAAGGTTGAACACCTTTATTTTTAAAAGCAGAACCAGTCAAAACAGGTACAAAGTCAAAATTTAACGTTCCTTTTCTTATGCATTTTATTAAATCCTCTTCTTTAATTTCATCTCCATTTAAATAGGCTTCCATTAACTTTTCATCCTGTTCTACAGCCAATTCAACCAATTCTGTTCTGTATTTTTGAGAAATTTCTTTTAAGTCTTCTGGAATATCTTTGTATTCCCATTCAGCTCCCAGAGCTTCATTTTTCCAAACTTGAGCTTTCATTTTAACTAAATCCACAACACCTGTCAGAGAGGCTTCGACACCGATTGGAACCTGGATCACCAATGGTTTAGCACCTAATCTATCTCTTATCATATCTACACATCTAAAAAAGTCTGCTCCTGTTCTGTCTAGTTTATTAACAAAACAAATTCTAGGAACTTTGTATTTATCAGCCTGTCTCCAAACAGTTTCTGATTGAGGCTCAACCCCAGCAACTCCATCAAAAACAGCTACTGCACCATCTAATACTTTTAATGATCTTTCAACCTCTATAGTAAAGTCGACGTGTCCTGGTGTATCAATTATATTAACTCTGTGGTCTTGCCAGAAGCAAGTTGTTGCTGCTGAGGTGATAGTAATGCCTCTCTCTTGTTCTTGTTCCATCCAATCCATTGTTGCAGCACCATCATGAACTTCTCCAATCTTATGACTTTTACCCGTGTAATATAAAATTCTTTCAGTGGTAGTTGTTTTACCAGCATCAATATGAGCCATGATCCCAATATTTCTATATTTGTCTAGTGTATGAGTTCTCGCCATAATTTTTTACCATCTAAAATGCGCAAA
The DNA here is from genome assembly GCA_902627645.1 of uncultured Pelagibacteraceae bacterium. Taxonomy (GTDB): domain Bacteria; phylum Pseudomonadota; class Alphaproteobacteria; order Pelagibacterales; family Pelagibacteraceae; genus Pelagibacter. The sequence continues at coordinate 4,972 of CACOJX010000008.1, forward strand.
AGCTTTGTTGGACTCGGCCATTTTATGCACATCCTCTCTTTTTTTTACTGCTGATCCTTTTTTTTCATAAGCATCATATAATTCGTTAAAGATTTTATCAGACATATGTTTGTCTTTTCTTTTTCTAGCAGACTCAACTAACCATCTAATTGCCAAAGCTTGTGCTCTTTTACTTTTTACTTCCACAGGTACTTGATAAGTAGCACCACCAACTCTTCTAGATCTAACTTCAACTGTTGGTTTTATGTTATTAATTGCCTCATTAAAAATATTTATTGGTTCTTCTTTTGATTTAGTTTTAATTTTTTCTATTGCATCATAAACAATTTTTTCAGCAACACCTCTTTTACCGTCAAACATTATATTATTTATTAATTTCGGTATTATTGTTGAGTTAAATTTTGGATCTGGAACTACATTTTTTTTGGGTTGAGTTTTTTTTCTAGACATTTTTATTTACCTTTTTTAGTTCCATAAAGAGATCTTCTTTTTTTTCTGTTAGCAACGCCTTGAGTATCTAAATTTCCCCTTAAAATATGATACCTTACTCCTGGGAGATCTTTTACTCTACCGCCTCTTATTAAAACGACAGAGTGCTCTTGTAAATTATGACCTTCACCTGGAATATACGCTGTAACCTCAAATCCATTTGATAATCTTACTCTTGCAACTTTTCTTAAGGCTGAATTAGGTTTTTTAGGCGTTGTTGTATAAACTTTAACACAAACACCTCTTTTTAAAGGTTGTTTTTGAAGAGCAGGAACTTTATTCCTATTAATTTGTTTTACTCTTTTTTTTCTTAACAATTGGTTAATTGTTGGCATAATTTATTATTTTTAAATTTTAAATTATTTTTGAATGAAATAACTGACAGGTTATTTGTGGCAGCGTTTAGTACAGATAAGTACTACATTCCAACCAAAAATATCGCCAAATTACTTATTAATATGTTTTTGTCAAACTAAAACTGGCGTTTTTAGCTGTTTTTTTTACTGATTTGCTTGGGTTTCTGAAGGTTCAATTTTTTCTTGCTCAGATAAGAATTTATTATCGTCATCTATAGCTTTATTATTCCATTTATTCTTAATATTTCCTGTACCCGCTGGAACTAATCTTCCGACTATTACATTTTCTTTAAGACCATTAAGTGGGTCGATTTTACCTTTAATAGCTGCATCTGTTAAAACTCTTGTCGTCTCTTGGAAAGAAGCAGCTGAAATAAATGACTCTGTTTGCAATGAAGCTTTTGTGATCCCCATAAGCACCCTTTCTCCAGTTGCAGGCGTTTTACCCTCAGATTTTAATTTTTCATTATTGATATCAAATTTTATTCTATCAACAATTTCACCTGGTAAATAACTAGAGTCTCCAGTGGTTTTAACCTCAATTTTTTTGAGCATCTGTCTTAAAATCGTCTCGATATGTTTATCGTTTATAATAACTCCCTGCAATCTATAAACTTCTTGAACTTGGTTTACAAAATACTCTGTTAAGTCTTTTATTCCCATTATGCGCAATATATCGTGAGGAAGTGGTTGACCATCAAGTAAATATTCCCCTTTTTTAATTGTTTCACCTTGATTAAAGTTAATATGTTTGCCTTTAGGAATTAAATAATTTGAAGGCTCAGATCCATCAGTAGGAACAATTGAAACTCTTTGTTTGCCTCTTACTTCTTTTCCAAAAACTACTTGACCATCATTTTCAGCAATTATAGCACTATCTTTAGCTTTTCTTGCTTCAAATAGCTCAGCAACTCTTGGTAATCCACCTGTTATATCTTTTGTTTTAGTTGTCTCTTTAGGTAAACGTGCAATAACATCTCCAGCAGAAACTTTTTGTCCGTCCTTAACCGATAATATCGAGTCTGGAACTAAATAATATCTTGCCTCATTATCATCAGCTTTTTTTATAACATTTCCCTTTTCATCTCTTAAAGTTATTCTTGGTTTTAAATCAGAAGTTTTAGATTGAGATCTCCAATCAACTACTGATTTAGAGGATATACCAGTTGCATCATCGGTTGTCTCTTGAATTGAAACTCCATCAATTAAATCAACATAACTTGCAATTCCACTTTTTTCTGCAATTACAGGTGTTGTGTAAGGATCCCATTCACATATTTTTGTATTTGCCTTGACTTTTTCGCCATTTTTAAAGAACAATTTTGAACCATAAGCAACTTTGTAAATAGCTATTTGCACCCCATTATCATCCTCAATAGATAGTTGAGTATTTCTACCCATCACAATCAAATTTTTCTTTGAGTCTTCTAAAATATTAGAATTTATAATTTTTAAAATTCCATCACTTTTAGTTATAATTTGTGAGTCTTGTTTTACAGACGCAGTTCCTCCCACGTGAAAGGTTCTCATAGTTAATTGTGTTCCTGGTTCACCAATTGATTGAGCAGAAATCATTCCAATAGCCTCTCCTACGTGCACCATTTTACCTCGAGATAGATCTCTACCATAACAAGTTGCACATACACCCTCTTTAGAGCTACAAGTCATCACAGAGTAAACTTTTAATGATTTAATTCCAGCAGAGTCAATTTTTTCACAGCCTGCTTCATCTATCATCGATGATTTTTTAATTACAATTTCACCTGTTATAGGATGTTTAACATCTGCGGCTGTAACTCTTCCCAAAGATCTTTCGGACAAGCTAACAACTACGTTTCCACCCTCTAAAATTTCTGAAAGTTCTATAAATCCTGGATTATTACAATTTTTTTTAGTAATTGTTAAATCTTGAGCAACATCACATAATCTTCTAGTTAGATAACCAGAGCTTGCTGTTTTTAAAGCTGTATCGGCAAGACCTTTTCTAGCACCATGTGTAGAATTAAAATACTCAAGTGCAGTCAGTCCTTCTTTAAAATTTGAGGTAATTGGACTCTCAATAATTTCACCTGATGGTTTTGCAATTAGTCCTCTCATACCTGCTAATTGTTTCATTTGAGCAGCTGAACCTCTTGCACCACTATCAGCCATCATAAATACTGAATTAATCTTCAATCCCTCTGACGTTTTTTCAGTAGCTGAAATACCTTTCATCATTTCACCAGCCACTTTGTCTGTACATTTTGACCACGCATCAACAACTTTATTATATTTTTCTCCACGAGTGATAAGACCTTCGGCATATTGTGTTTCGTAATCTGCTATTAACTTTTTAGTATCATCTATAAGTTGTGTTTTATTTTTTGGTATAACCAGATCATCTTTTCCAAAAGAAATTCCAGCTTTAAAAGCATGTTTGAAACCAAGATCTTTCAATTTATCACAGAATATTACCGTAGTTTTTTGCCCACAGAATCTAAAGACTATATCTATAATCTCTGAGACTACTTTTTTTGGCAACAATCTATCAATTAAAGAAAACTTTATATTAAAATTTTTAGGTAATAAATTTGCTAGCAAGAATCTTCCAGCTGTGGAAGTGTACTTTTCAAACTTTCTGTTACCATTTTCATCTACTGTCTCAAATCTTGATATTATTGTGCTATGTACTTTTATTTGACCAGAAGATAATGCAAATTCAATTTGGTCTGCATCTGTGAAATATCCTGAGGGTTTTTCTGTCACTGGTTCCTGAGATAAATAATAAATTCCTAAAATCATATCTTGGCTGGGTACGATTATTGGTTTTCCGTTTGACGGAGACAAAATATTATTTGTTGATAACATGAGTATTCTTGCTTCTAATTGAGCCTCCAAACTTAAAGGAACATGAACTGCCATCTGGTCACCATCAAAATCAGCATTAAAGGCTGCGCAAGTTAATGGATGAAGTTCAATAGCGTCACCTTCAATCAACTTTGGTTCAAAAGCTTGAACTCCGAGTCTATGTAGTGTTGGTGCCCTGTTCAACAATACAGGATGCTCACGAACAATCAGTTCTAGTGCATCCCAAACCGCATTAGTTTCCTTCTCAACAAGTTTTTTTGCCTGTTTAATAGTCGATGCCAATCCTAATTTATTTAGTCTAGCGTATAAAAACGGTTTAAATAGTTCTAGCGCCATTTTTTTTGGCAAACCACATTCATGTAGTTTCAAATCTGGTCCAACCACAATTACTGATCTTCCAGAATAATCAACTCTTTTACCTAATAAATTTTGTCTAAATCTTCCTTGTTTACCTTTAAGCATTTCTGCTAATGATTTTAGTGGTCTTTTTCCAGTTCCCGTAATTACTCTTCCACGTCTACCATTATCAAAAAGTGCATCCACTGACTCTTGAAGCATTCGTTTTTCGTTTCTTACGATTATATCCGGTGCCTTAAGATCCATTAATCTTTTTAATCTGTTATTTCTATTAATAACTCTTCTATAGAGATCGTTAAGATCTGAGGTAGCAAATCTTCCGCCATCAAGAGGTACAAGTGGTCTTAACTCTGGTGGGATTACAGGAACAACTGTCATAATCATCCATTCAGGCTTTTGTCCAGTTTCAATAAAGGACTCAATCAATTTTAATCGCTTAATCGCTCTCTCTTCATTCACTTTTGATTTTGTCTCTTTGATATAATTGACTAAGTTTTTTCTTTCTAATTCTAAATCTAAAGATTTAAGCATCTCAAGCACGGCTTCAGCACCTATTCCAGCTGTAAATGCTTCCTCACCAAACTCATCTTGATATTTTGCGAGCTCTTCCTCATTCAATAATTGATTTTTCTTCAAACCAGTCAGTCCAGGCTCTACTACAATGAAATTCTCAAAATAAAGAACTCTCTCAATTTCTTTTAATTTCATATCCACCGCTAATGCTATTCTACTTGGTAATGATTTAAGAAACCAAATATGTGCCACTGGTGTTGCAAGATTTATATGACCCATTCTTTCTCGTCTAACATTTGATTTAGTAACTTCGACTCCACATTTTTCACAAATAATTCCTCTAAACTTCATTCGTTTATACTTACCGCACAAACATTCATAATCTTTAATTGGTCCGAAGATACGTGAACAAAATAATCCATCTTTTTCAGGTCTAAAAGTTCTATAGTTTATTGTTTCTGGTTTTTTTATTTCTCCATAAGTCCAAGATTTAATTTTTTCAGGGCTAGCTAAAGATATCTTGATACTATTAAAATTTTGAGCTTCTGAAATTTCTGAGTTTTTAAATAGGTCTGTTAATTCTTTTTTCATTTAATTTAATTCTATGTTTAATGCTAATGATTTTATTTCTTTTACTAAAACATTGAAAGACTCTGGTATACCTGACTCAAAGTTTTCTTCTCCTTTAACAATTGTTTCATAAACTTTTACTCTTCCTGCAACATCATCTGATTTAACTGTTAAAATTTCTTGTAAAGTATATGAAGCTCCATAAGCCTCTAAAGCCCATACCTCCATTTCTCCAAATCTTTGACCTCCTAATTGTGCTTTTCCTCCTAACGGCTGTTGAGTTACCAAACTATAAGGGCCAGTTGATCTCGCATGGATTTTATCTTCTACTAAATGATGTAATTTCAACATATAGATTATTCCTACTGTAACAGGCCTGTCAAATTTTTCTCCTGTTCTACCATCCCACAGATAAGTTTGACCAGATCCAGGAAGATTTGCTAATTCTAGCATCTCTGTAACATTTTGTTCTTTAGCGCCATCAAAAACTGGAGTTGAAATGGCAATACCATTCATTAGATTCTCACATAAATCTTTAAATTCCGTTTTACTCAATTTTTCGACTTTTTCATTATAAGTATCATCACCATAAACTGATTTAAGAAATTTTGATATTTTTTCAGTTTTTTCAATTCTTTTTTGATTTTCATTTATTAGTTTTTTAATTTCTTCACCAAATTCTTTACATGCCCATCCTAAGTGAGTTTCCAAAATTTGACCGACGTTCATTCTACTTGGAACACCTAGTGGATTTAATACAATATCCACTGGTCTGCCATCTTCTCTATATGGCATATCTTCCACAGGAACTATTTTACTCACAACCCCTTTGTTTCCATGTCTTCCAGACATTTTATCCCCAGGTCTTAATCTTCTTTTAATTGCAACAAAAACTTTAACCATTTTCATGACACTTGGTAATAAATCATCACCGCTTCGAATTTTTAAAACTTTGTCCTCAAATCTCTCAGTTATATCTTGTTTTGCCTGAGTATATTGTTCTTTTAATTGTATAAGTGTTGACTCTTTTGTTGCATTTCCTACTGTAATTTTAAAAATGTCATTAATTCCTAATCCATTAATAAAATCTAAATTTAGCTCAGTGCCTTGATCTAAATCTTTTATTTTTTTACTTAACTTAGAGCCTGACAATATTTGAGCAGCCCTTTGTTTAATACTTCTTTCTAAAATTTCTTCTTCAACAATTTTATCTTGTTGTACTTGCTCAATTTCAGCTCTTTCAATTGTGATAGATCTCTCATCTTTCTCAATTCCATGTCTGTTAAAAACTCTAACATCAACTACTGTTCCACTGCTGCCCCTTGACATTCTTAAAGAAGTATCTGTTACATCAATAGCTTTTTCACCGAAAATAGATCTTAAAAGTTTTTCCTCTGGTCCAGATGCTGAGTCTCCTTTTGGTGTTACTTTACCAACTAAAATATCTCCCGCATTTACTTCTGCACCTATATATACCACTCCAGACTCATCAAGATTTTTTAAAGCTTCTTCATTAACATTAGGTATGTCTCGAGTAATTTCTTCTTCACCTAGCTTTGTATCTCTAGCCATGATTTCATATTCGACTATATGTACTGAAGTAAAAACATCATCAGTGACACATCTCTCTGAAATTAATATAGAGTCCTCAAAATTATATCCTTGCCACGGCATGAATGCTACAGTCACATTTTTTCCCAAAGCAAGTTCTCCTAATTTTGTAGAAGGCCCATCAGCAATTATATCACCGACTTTGACTTTATCTCCCACTCTAACAAGCGGTCTTTGATTTATACAAGTGTTTTGGTTTGACCTTTTAAATTTTTGTAGATTATAAATATCAACACCAGATTTACTAAAGTCTGTTTCTTCTGTGGCTTTAATTACAATTCTTTTACCATCAATTTTGTCAACAACACCCTCTCTTTTAGCAACAATGGTCACTCCAGAATCTAATGCTACATCACTCTCAATTCCAGTTCCAACTAATGGAGACTCGGGTTTTAATAATGGAACAGCTTGCCTCATCATATTTGAACCCATTAAAGCCCTATTAGCATCATCATTTTCTAGAAAAGGTATTAAAGATGCAGCTACGGATACTAATTGTTTTGGAGAAACGTCTATGTAATCAATAGTCTCTGGTTTTGATAATAAAAAATTGAGATTTTGACGACATGAAACAAGTTCTTCAATGATTTTACCATTCTTATCTAATTTAGTGTTAGCCTGAGCAATCGTATATTTTGTTTCTTCCATTGCTGACAAATACTCAACTTTATTTTGAACAACACCATCTTTTACTCTTTTATAAGGGCTCTCAATAAAACCATATTTGTTTATTTTTGCGTAGGTAGATAAACTATTTATCAGTCCAATATTCGGGCCTTCAGGTGTTTCAATTGGACATATTCTACCATAGTGTGTTGGGTGAACATCTCTTACCTCAAAACCAGCTCTTTCTCTAGTTAATCCACCTGGTCCTAAAGCTGAAACTCTTCTCTTATGAGTAATTTCAGATAATGGGTTTGTTTGATCCATAAATTGAGATAATTGAGAACTAGCAAAAAAATCTTTTAATGAAACAGTCAAAGGTTTAGCATTTATTAAATCTTGAGGCATGGCTGATTCTACATCTAATGTTGTCATTTTCTCTTTAATAGCTCTTTCCATTCTGTAGACGCCAATTCTAGCTTGATTTTCAACAAGTTCTCCCACCGATCTTACTCTTCGATTTCCAAGATGATCTATGTCATCTACCTCATCTTTTCCATCTCTTAGGTCCAACATTTTATGTATGATTGAAATAATATCATCATTTCTTAAAATCGTAATTTTATCAGAACATTCCAAGTTTAATCTTGAATTCATTTTGACTCTTCCAACATCAGATAAATCATATCTATCAGAACTAAAAAATAAATTATTAAAAATTTGTGTAGCGATTTCAATAGTAGGTGGCTCACCGGGTCTTAACATTTTATAAATTTCAGTAATTGCCTCATCTTTGGTATTATTCTTATCATTTAAAATAGTGGTTAATAAATAAGGACCTTTATTTATTGAATTGGTTGTTGAAATTTTAATTAAATTTATTTTTGCATCAATAATTTTTTGAATGATTGTATCATTTATTTCAGTTCCAATCTTAAAAACACCATCTTCCTCATCGCTAATTTTTATATCAGAGTGTAAGAACTTTCCTAGTAATGAGTCTTTTGAAACTAATATATCTTTAAGTCCGTCATTTGCTAATTTTTTTGCATTTAAGTAATTTATTTTATCTCCAGAATTAATCGCTACTTTACCTGTTTTAGAATCAATTACTTCTTCTGAAAAATTTTTAGCTTTATAATTTTCAGGATTAAACTTTGTTTTCCATTTTCCTGAGTTACTATCATAATTATATTCTTCACTTTCATAAAATTCATTTGCAATTTCTGATTTAGTGTAACCTAAAGCTAATAACAATGTTGACGCTAATATTTTCTTTTTTCTATCAATTTTGAAATATAAAAAATCTTTCACATCAAACTCAAAATCAAGCCATGAACCTCTATTAGGTATCACTCTACAATTAAATAAAAGCTTACCGCTTGCATGAGTTTTTCCTTTATCATGATCAAAAAACACGCCAGGGCTTCTATGCATTTGATTAACTACAACTCTTTGAACACCATTAGTAATAAACGTTCCGCTATTAGTCATCATTGGAACATCACCCATATAGACCTCTTGCTCTTTAGCTGATAAAATATCTTTTGTATTATTTTCTTGATCTATTTCGTACACAACTAGTCTTAAAGTACATTTTAAAGCTGAAGAATAGGTTAAACCTCTAGCTATACATTCTTCAACATCAAACTTTGGTTTTTCTAGTCTGTAAGAAACATATTCAAGAGTAGCTTTATCGTTTAAATCCTCTATAGGAAAAATACTCTTAAATACTCTATCAAAACCTTTTGTGATATTATTTTCGTGTAAATTATATTCAGTAAGCTCTTTGTATGAATTTTTCTGAACTTCAATAAGATTTGGGATTGATAAACCTTCTTTTAATTTTCCAAAACTTTTTCTTATATTTTTCTTTTCAGTAAAAGATAATTGCATCTAGTTTCAACAGTGCTGACTTTTTATAACCAGCACTTAAATAATTCCTTGTTAATTTACTTAAGTTCTACTTTTGCGCCTGCAGCTTCTAACTTAGACTTAATTTCTTCAGCTTCTTTTTTAGGCACACCTGCTTTTACCTCTTTCGGCGCACCTTCAACTAAATCTTTGGCTTCTTTTAGTCCTAGTGATGTAGCTGCTCTGACTTCTTTGATAACATTAATTTTTTTGTCACCTGCAGATACAAGCATAATTGTAAACTCATCTTTATCTTCTGCGGCGGCTGCACCACCTGCGGCTGCTGGAGCTGCTGCTGCCATTGGAGTCACTCCCCATTTCTCTTCTAATTGTTTTGATAGATCTGCTGCCTCTGCAACAGTCAATTTTGATAAATCATCGATAATTTTATTTAGGTCTGGCATATAATCTACTCTTTAGGTTTTGTTTCAGAATTTTCTGCAGGTAAACTACTCATTTTTTCTGATCGTGCAAGTAAAATACTGACTAATTTTGAAGCTGAAGTATTCAAAATTCCTATAATATTGGCTCTAGCTTCATCTAAAGTGGGTAAATTTGCTACATTTTGAACACCCGCTTGGTCCAAAATTTCATTATCCATTATTCCACCAATTAATTTAAGATTTTCATTATCTTTTGCAAATTTTGAGAGAATCCTTGCCGACATAATTGCATCTTCACCAAAAGCTACTGCTGTAGGGCCGGTAAATAAATTTGATAAATCTTTACATTTAGTTTTTTCTAAAGCTAATTTAGTAATTCTGTTTTTTGTAATTTTAAAAACTATTCCATGTTCTCTCATTTTTGCCCTAAGTTCATCTAATTGGGGCATTGTTAATCCTTGATAGTGAGTAACCATTACTGCTTTGCTATTTTCAAACTGAGCTGACATCTCAGTAATATAATTTTTCTTTTGTTCTTTGTTCATCATAAAATTTAAATATTTTTACCTAATTTAAGTTTATAAGATACACCCATTGTAGAAGTTATAAAAGCAGATTTAATTAAATCACCCTTGAGTGTGTTGTTTGATTTTTCTTTTTCTAAAGTTTCTAAAATAGCATTAAAATTTTTAATAAGTTGGTCATCATTAAAAGATTTTTTGCCTATGCTTACTCCAATATTTCCGTCTTTATCATTTCTAATTTCTACTTGGCCCGATTTTGCATCGGCTACAGCTTGTTTTAAGTTTTCAGTAACTGAACCAAGTTTAGGATTTGGCATCAAACCTTTTGGACCTAAAACTTTTCCAAGTTTTGATAATTTAATCATCATAGAGGGCGTGCATATAAGCTTTTCAAAATTCATTTCTCCACTTTTAATTTTATCTATAAATTCATCTGATCCCACTAAATCAGCTCCCGCACTTTTTGCTTCTGAAGCTTTTGAGTCCTCACAAACAACAGCTACTTTTACTTTCTTACCTGTTCCACCGGGTAGATTTACTACTGTTCTTATATTAACTTCGCCTTTTTTTTGTTTATTATTAATTTGAAAACTTAAATCAACAGACTCATCAAACTTAGTGGTACAATTTTTTTTAATCGTAGGAATTAATTTTTCAATTAATTCAGATTGTAATTCGGTAGTTTTTTCCGGAAGTTTTTTAAATCTTTTTGACGACATTATTCCTTAACCTCTATACCCATTGATCTAGCTGAACCTGCAATAATTTTAACTGCTTCCTCAAGATCAATAGCATTTAAATCTTCCATTTTTTGTTTTGCAATTTCTTCAGCTTGTTTTTTTGTAATTGATGCAACAATATTTCTTCCTGGCTCTTGAGATCCGCTCTTTAATTTAGCTGCTTCCTTAATAAAAAAAGATGCTGGTGGAGATTTAATTTTAAAATCAAATTTCTTATCTTTATAAACTATTATTTCTACTGGCACAGGTTTTCCTGCTAATGATTTAGTCTTATCGTTGAAAGCTTTACAAAATTCCATGATATTCACTCCACGTTGACCCAACGCAGGTCCAACTGGAGGTGCTGGGTTTGCTTGACCGCCTTTAATTTGTAATTTGATAAACCCACTAATTTCTTTTTTTGCTGCCATTAACTTACCTTTTCAACTTGATTGTACTCTAAATCTACAGGAGTAGGTCGACCAAATATAGAAACTGAAACTTTTAATCTAGATTTTTCTTCATCTATATCTTCGACCATTCCACTAAATGATGCAAATGGTCCATCAACTACCTGGACTTTTTCTCCAACACTATATTCTATACCAGATTTTGGTTGAGCAACACCATCTTTTATTTGTCCTAGAATTTTTTCAATCTCTTTATCTGAGACTGGAACTGGCATACCTTTTGTACCTAAAAATCCACTAACTCTTTTAAGGTTTTTTATCATATGGTAAATATTATTATCCATCTCACTTTTTATTAAAACATATCCAGGAAAATATTTTTTTTTTCTTTGTATTCTTTTTCCTCTTTTAACTTCTGTAACATCATGAGTTGGAACTATAATTTCCTCGAATTTTTCAGAGATTTTGGCTTTTTCTGCCTCTTCTTTAATTAAACCTGCAACTTTATTTTCAAAGCTTGAATGAGATTGAACAATATACCAATTTTTCATTAAATGCTCACCTTCAATAATATTTCAAGAAAAAATTTTAATACTTGGTCAATCAATAAAAAAAATAATGACATAACAAGAGCCATTAAAAAAACCATCAAAGCACCTTGAAGTGTTTCTTTACCTGTTGGCCAAGAAACTTTAAAAGCCTCTTGCTTTACTTCTTGTATAAATTTAATCGGGTTTCTCATATCATATTTAATTAGTTAATTGGCAGGAGCGGAGGGACTCGAACCCTCAGCCTCCGGTTTTGGAGACCGGCGCTCTACCAATTGAGCTACACTCCTATATAGAGCTTACTCTATAATTTTAGTTACTACTCCTGCTCCAACAGTTCTCCCACCTTCTCTAATTGCAAAGTTTAATTTCTCTGACATTGCGATTGGTGTTATTAACTTAACTGTAAATTTTGCATCATCACCTGGCATAACCATTTCAGTTCCAGATGGCAATTCAACTTCTCCAGTTACGTCTGTTGTTCTAAAATAAAACTGTGGTCTATACTTTGTAAAGAATGGAGTATGTCGTCCTCCCTCTTCTTTTTTAAGTACATAAGCCTGAGCTTCAAATTTAGTATGTGGTGTTACAGAACCTGGCTTACAAAGCACCTGACCTCTTTCAATATCAGTTCTTTCTACACCTCTTAAAAGAACACCAACGTTGTCACCCGCTTCACCTGAGTCTAAAAGTTTTCTAAACATTTCAACACCTGTGCAAACAGATTTTTTAGTTTCTCTTATACCAACAATTTCTAACTCATCTCCAGTTTTAAGCACACCAGACTCAACTCTTCCAGTTGCAACTGTTCCCCTACCTGATATAGAAAAAACATCTTCTACAGGCATCAAGAAATCTTTATCTTTTGGTCTGTCAGGCTGAGGAATAAATTCGTCAACATTTTTCATTAACTCTAAGATTGAATTTTTACCAATTTCATCATCTCTCCCCTCGACAGCTGCTAAGGCTGAACCTTTAGCAATTGGAGTTTTATCTCCAGGAAATTTATATGAAGTTAATAATTCTTTTATTTCTTCCTCAACTAGATCTATCATTTCTTTATCATCAACTTGATCCACTTTATTTAAGTAAACACAAATTGCTGGTACGCCAACCTGTCTTGCTAAAAGAATATGTTCTCTTGTCTGAGGCATCGGACCGTCAGCAGCATTGACAACTAAGATTGCCCCATCCATTTGAGCTGCACCTGTAATCATATTTTTTACATAATCAGCATGACCTGGGCAGTCTACGTGTGCATAGTGTCTTTTTTCAGTTTCATATTCAACATGCGCAGTTGAAATTGTAATTCCTCTCTCTTTTTCTTCTGGAGCTTTATCAATTTGGTCATACGCTACTGCTTTGGCACCACCAGTTTCAGACAGAACTTTTGTGATAGCTGCAGTTAAAGTTGTTTTACCGTGGTCGACATGACCTATTGTACCAATATTACAATGCGGTTTATTTCTTACAAATTTTTCTTTTGACATTACTTATATTCCTCACATTTCTTTTTTAATAATATTTTTTTTTCTTGGAGCGGGTAAAGGGAATCGAACCCTTACATCCAGCTTGGAAGGCTAGCGTTCTACCATTGAACTACACCCGCACAACCCCAAGAATATCACTCCAGTATTGTTTAAATTTATATTGAATGGTGGAGGGGGAAAGATTCGAACTTTCGAAGACCGAAGTCAACGGGTTTACAGCCCGCCCCATTTGACCGCTCTGGAACCCCTCCCTTAGGGGAAGTGTCCCCTTGTTCAATAAAGCTTCAAACAACATGCGTTTTATATATTTTATTCCTACAAATGCAATATGTGATTTAATGAGAAAATATTCAAAAAAACGTGTAAAAATAAGATAAATTTATGAGTAAATCGACTTTTTTTATAATTGGTCAACATGCGGTAATAGAAGCTCTTAGAAACCCAAAAAGAAAGGTTTTGAGAGTTTTTCTTACTGAAGAGAGTAAAAAAAACATTCATCGCAAAAATCCAAATAACAATCTTTTAAAAGATATCAAAGTATATTTTAAAACCAAAAAAGAGCTAGATAAATACAGTAATAAGGAAAATCTATTGCACCAGGGATATGTAGCTGAAATTGAGCATTTAGAAACACCTGTTTTAAAAGATTTTATTAAAAAAAAAAAAGAAATCACATTAATTTGCTTAGATGGTGTTACCGATCCGAGAAATATAGGGTCATTAATCAGAAGCGCCGTATCATTTGATATAGATGGAATTATTGTTAAAGAAAGACATTTTCCTCACGAAAGTAAACTCATGTATAAAGCTTCTAGTGGTGCTATTGAGTATATGAATATATTTCAGGTTTCTAATATCAACTCAACTTTAAAAAATTTAAAAGATAAAAATTTTTGGGTTTATGGTTTTGACCAAAATGGAGAGAGAGATTTTACTGAGATTAAATGGGAAGGTAATAATATTTTATTATTCGGTTCAGAGGGAATGGGAATGCATCAACATACCTCAAAATATGCAGATTTTTCAGTAAAAATAAATATCAATAAAAAAATTGAAAGTCTCAACATTTCTAATAGTGCCGCTATTGTTTTTCATCATATTAAAAATTCAAAAAATTAATTTATTTTAATTTATAAAGGCTTGATTCAACTTGAAAATATTTTTTTGTTTTTAAAAAATTGTAATTAAAATTATTTGGAATTTTACATTCATAATTAAGGTTAGGATTATAACAAACTAACCAAAAATTTTTTAGTTCTTTGGGTAAGTCATCTAATTGATAAAAATTAAACTTGGTTTTTGAAATAATGTTTATATTATGCACATAATTTGTAACGAGATTGTTTCCCACAAGATAATCAGGATCTTTTTCAACAAATAACACTATATTTTGAATATTACTTTTTTTAATATCATTTAAAGCAACACTAAATTGAGGCTTTGTATGTAATCTTTTAAAAATTTCAATATAATGATTAGATAAAGTAAGCACAGCAACAAAAAAAATTAAAACAAACTTTAATTTTTTATTTGAAAGTTCACTTATTAAACATGAAATCAAAATAATAATTGGTATTAAAACAAAAATTATATATCTATCATGAAGCACTGGGGTTCTTATTAATCCATATATGAAAGGAATAAGAAATGAAAATATTAATAAAATCAAAAAAAATAAATAATTATTTTTCCCACTTGTAATTACTTTTTTATTTATAAAAATTAAAAAAAATATTAATGCTAAATAAAAATATCCCATAATTTTAGAACCGAAATATCTGGGAAAATAAAAACCATCAAAAATATTTTTAACATCATAGGAAAGCATATAATCACTAAATGATATTTGTAATAAAATATAATTTAAATTGGGTATTAAGTATAAAATAAAAATTAATGGATAAAGAAACCTTAAAATATCAAACGGTTTTTTTAATAAAAAATATTTATAAATAGAAAATGTAATTTGAGAAAATAATATTATTAAACTAAAAGGATGGCTTGAGTAGTTCAAAACTGAAAAAAAAACAAAAAATAAAGAATTTGTGATTTTTCTGTTACTATTATTTAACAATTTAATATAAAAAAAAATATTTAGAGTGCTTGTAAGTAATAAAAGTGAATATGGTCTCAATTCTTGTGAATATTTAATTATATAAATACTTACGCAGGCTAAAAATGTTGTTAGTAAAAAAGAATTATCTTTTCTAATTTGATAAGAAATAATCCCAAACATTAATATTGAAATTGATCCAAAAATTAACGGTAAATATCTGGCTATATATGGGTCATATCCCACGATAATAAAAAAAAATTTCAAAATTAAATTGAATAGTTTTGGGTTATGCCAGTCTGAGTCATTATGTCTTGATATAGTTTCTTTAAATGTCAAACTCGGATCTGCCACATAAAATGAGTTCATCTCATCAAACCATAGATCATCAAAATGGATTTGATAAAAAATTGTTGCTACTCCAACGCTTACAAAAATTAAAAAAATAATAGTATTAATAACACTATTTTGATTTTGCATTATTTATCATGATTATCATAATAGTTGAAAAAATAAATTAAATTTAAAATAGAAGTTTTTTATTTTTTAGTATAAAAGATCCTCGGTTATAAAGCCCTTGTAGCTCAGCTGGTAGAGCAATTGATTTGTAATCAATAGGTCCGCGGTTCGAATCCGTGCGGGGGCACCACTTCACTTACCTTTTAATCAAAATAATTTATACAAAAGCTATTCTTACCACAATAAGTGTGGTCAGAGTGTGGACAGATTTGTAGACCAATCAAGTGGTCGTTTTAAAACCCTTCATCTTTCATACAGCTTTTAAAATATTCTTCTCTAACCTCTGAAACTTTTTCTTCAGATAAACGACTGCAATAATCAGCAGCTTCCATTCTGGATTTTTTAACTATTACTGGTTTCATTTTTATTTCACAATATTTTCTTTTTGCATAACTTTCTTCTCTTTCACAAGTACAAGGCGCTCTGTAACGAACTGATGAACAATCATCTAAAAATTTTCCACTTCTTTTTAAGTTATTATGATACTCGTCAATTTTTTCTTGTTTGCAGGTCCATTTGCCATTATTTGTGCAATTTTCTAAAATTTTTTCCCAGTCATAAGTAATTGAAAAACCAACATTGCACCACAACAAACCCAGAACCACGATCCCTAAAAGTTTTTTCATTAATAACATCTAAATTTTTTAATTGGCTTCTTGGTGTATGCATTCCAAAAAGTAATAGTATATCCTTTAGCTACTCCAAAGTTTTGTTGACCACCGTTGCATAACATTGATCCATAGTAATCAAAATCGTGACCGGCATTAGGGTTTGACATTACTACCCAAAAAGATGAGCTTCCCTGAAACGCAGCATCAGCAACACCTGGAATTGTTTTTGCAGCTTGTTC
Source organism: uncultured Pelagibacteraceae bacterium (assembly GCA_902627645.1). GTDB lineage: Bacteria > Pseudomonadota > Alphaproteobacteria > Pelagibacterales > Pelagibacteraceae > Pelagibacter. The sequence continues at coordinate 21,728 of CACOJX010000008.1, forward strand.
CATTTCATATTTGCCAGCATAAGCGTTCCCACTTAACAACAAACCCAGAACCACGATCCCTAAAAGTTTTTTCATTTAAGGTTTTTTTCAATATTTTTTTTTTGTTTGTGCAATAAGTTTCCTAAAAAGTCATTTGACCTTCCGCACACAGAACATTGCGGGTCTTTTGCTTGAATAAATAATATCCATACAATTAACCAAATACCTGCAGTAACAATTGACAATAATAAATGTAAAATATGATTTGGCTTTTCCTGATAGTGCATAGTTGATTTGTTACACTCAGCACATTTTTTCATTATTTGTGAAGTTCCCATATATTTATCTTATCATTGTGGACATATTGCGACCAGTCTAAAAATTTTTTAGGATTATTGTTGCAAACAAATGTTTATTTAAACTTTAGCAATTGATTTGTAATCAATAGGTCCGCGGTTCGAATCCGTGCGGGGGCACCATCAAGTTTCTTTTCTCAATTCCTCAATTTTAATTTTTTTTTGCAAACTTCTATTTTTATCATACAAAAGATTAAATTTTATTTTTCTGTTAACTTTAATAGATATTCTTTTTGCATTTCTAAATTCTATATTATCAGCAACAGCACTAACTGGTCTTTTTTGTGGATTCAGATTTTTTATACTTATTAAAGATTTATCACTTACAATTTTTCCTCTCCATCGTCTTGGTCTGAAAGCACTTATAGGAGCTATAGATAGTTTTTTTGAATTTAAACTTAATATTGGGCCATGAACTGATAGATTATAAGCAGTACTTCCAGCAGGTGTTGAAACTAAAACTCCATCTGAAATTAATTTTTTAATAATCTCTTTTTTTCCACTTTTAATCGATAATGAAGCTGCTTGTCTACTTTGTCTTAATATTGAAACTTCATTAATTGCGATTGTTCTTTTTTTTATATTGTTTTTAGTAACAACAATCATTTCTAGTGGTGAAATTCTTATATTAGTTGCTTTAATCAAATTTAAAATTGTATTCTGATAACTAAATTTGTTCATCAAAAAACCATAATTTCCACAATTAATACCATAAAAAGATTTATTATATTTGTAATACTTTTTTAAAGTCTCAAGCATAAAACCATCACCACCTAAAACAATAATACAATCTGCGTTATGGATATTTGTAATAATAATTTTTTTTTCTAAAAAATTTTTTATTAATCGAGATTTTTTTGTATTATTTAAAATTATATATGCTTTAATTTTCATCTTTTATTTTCTAATTTAATTACATTTTTTATCTTTATTAATACTATGATAAAATACATAGAATTCACCGTCAAAGATTTTGCAAAAAATTTCAGGATCTATAATTGATTTTGCAAGAATAGAGTCTTTCTTATTTATTATAATTAAATTTGGATCGTTATAATTTTCATTAAAATTTTCAAATTTATTTATAAATCTCTCAATTTCAAAATTTGGTATAATTAATTGTTGAGACATTATTGGAGAGGTTTTATTTATAAATTCTAGAACTTCATTATCAAAATCATTCGAATTATTGAATGTTGTGAGGGAATTTGCTTGATATCTGTTCCAAAATAAATCTAAAATATTATCGTTTCTATATCTCCAGCCCTTTTTTTTATTTTTAATAAAATCTCGAAGATCATCTTCAGTTAATCTTAAGAATTTAAAACTTCCAATTAAATCATTTTCTATCATCTCATTTTTTTTTGGAGTGAATATACCATTTACAACACTAAGATACTGAATATCTTTTAAAATAGACCAAACCATTATTTTATTATCAAATGTAAGCAATGTACTTTTGCTTAAATCAAAACCTTCTTTATAAATAATATTTACAATACTATTAATTTCAGATCTAGTTTTAAATACTTTATGACTCAACTGATTTGAAAAATAGTTGTTTCGGACTCCGTAAAAATTTGATGAAAAGATCAGAAATATTAGAATAATTGATAAAAACTTGAAAACTTTATTTGGTAATTTATTTAACAAATTTATTTGAAGAAACTTTGATGAAACAAAAAATATTAAAAGAAAAAAAATTAAAATCGTTAAATTATTAAAAAAATAAAAATGTGAAAAATAACTTGGAGATAAAATTATAAATATTATTGGAGAAATAATGCTCGATAAAAACAAGAATATGAATAAGGTGTTTCCAGAAAATGCGTTTTTGTTTTCTTTGTTATTAATAAAATAATAAAGAATAATACTAAAAATAATTAAAATTAAAAATTTCAGATCTAAAAATTTTTTAAATGAATATTTAAGAAGTATTTTTTTTCTTTCAAAATCTAAATCAAGTAATCCAGTTCTTTGAAGAAAATCTTTTTCTGCAAAATTTATATTTAATATTAACGGTAAGGAAACAATCAAGAAAGAAATTAAAAAAAGGATCAATGAAATATAATTTTCACTAATATACTTTAAAAATTTATTTCTATAAATATAGATAACACAAATTAATAAAGTAATTTGCTCAATTAAAAAATGATAGAAAAATGATGTAAATGATAATCCTGATAGTATGCCGAATATAATAAATTTTTTTCTTTGTACCAATTCTCTTTTATTAAAAATAGATAAGGAAACCAAAATGAAATAATAAAAGAAAAGATTTGAGATTAGAGGTCTCGGGAACCTAAGTGAATAAAAATCGGTACTGATTACACTTATATATTTTAAATTTGAAATTGAGGTCAAATCTAAAAGTATTGGTAAATTATATAAAAAGATAGAAATTAGTAATGACTCCAGTCTTTTGAATAATAATAATCTTGAAATTTTATAAAAAATTCCTAAAAAAATTATTATTGTTATTAGCTCTATAATTACAAATGACCATGATTTAAAAAATAAATAAAATAATGAGTGAAAATAAAAACTTCCAACTGGTGCTGATAGATTGTCTAGATTTGATAGGTTAATATCATAAGAATTATTTAAGTTAATTTCTGCAAAAGATTTAAATATAGGTAAATATTTATACCCATCAGTGACACTCTCAAAAATAATTTTTACTTCAATGCTCTCATCAAATAATAAAAAAGATTGATACCATTTTATTAAAAAAAAAATAATTCCAGAAAATATTACAAAATAATTCGCACTCTCTTTATTGATTTGCATTTTTAGAAATGGTGCCCTCGGCCAGACTCGAACTGGCACTCCGCAAGCGGCAAGGATTTTAAGTCCTTTGTGTCTACCAATTTCACCACGAGGGCATTAATGAATTTCATGAGTGTTTATGCTAATATTTATAATTGAACAAGATGAATAAGTAAATTTTTTTTATTTTATCTCTCTGTGTGCAAGTCTGGTGCAAGTTATCCTATAAAATCCTATAATATTATTCAATTTGACAGGCAGCTCTAAAAGTAAACCCGTCCAATGACCCACTACCGTTTATGGGTTGCCATTCACCTTTACCAATAGAACTAAAAGGTTTTCCTTTTCCCATTTTTGTTTCAAAAAAATTTTGTTTTAAAATTTTAAATTTTTCTTTTTTACAATTAAATTGCTTATAAATTGTCATAGAGTTAACAGTGCCTTCAGAAGTTACATTAGGTTCTTTTAAATCATAAAGAAGATTAACATAAGAATATAAAGTACCTACCTTAAAACTTTGTGTATCATAATAAACTTTCAGAGATTTAGTTTCGGTAAATTTTTCCCAATTACTTGCATATACTGAGAAAGTACTGATGATTAAGAAAAAAAATATTAAGATTAATCTTTTCATAAATTTAATTTTTAAGAGCCCAAGATTTACACGCTTCTTTCATAACTATGTCGTAAGCTGTTCCTTCTTTTGGGATGTCCCAATCACCAGCAAAATTGGCTGTTCTTACAATATTTCCTTTCATAGTATTTCCATCCTCCATTTTTACATCATAATATTGTAATAGATAAGGCTTGTTCATATTCAAATCACATTTAGCTTTCATATACATTTGAACAGAGAAATACTTCTTTCCGTTAGAAGTATTTTGTTTTTTTTTAAAAGATATGAGTTGGATATATTTGATTTCATCATCATCTCCAGCTTTGATTGAATTATAATCTAATAAGTATAATTCGCCACTTGCTCTAGCCACTGGTTGAAAATCTCTTTCAAATGCAGAAGAACTTTTGGTAATAAAAAAACTCAAAATTATAATTAATAAAATTTTTTTCACTTTAATTCTTTTTTTTAAATAAAATAAATATCGTTGTAATAAAAATAAACTCTAAACCCAAAAAAACGTAATGAATTGGATATTTTTCATCAGTAGTCCATATCCAATCATATCCAAGGAAAGTACCATAAAAATTATCACTTCTATTACTAAATCCTTGAATAGGTACCCATATAAATATGACTGCTAAAGCAACAACATAATACAATCTAAGATCTGAAAAGAGTTTAAATGAACTTTTTTTTTTCACTTAAAAACTATATTTTTTTATCTCTCCGTGTGCAAGTCTGGTGCAAGTCTGCAAAAATTAAATAAGCTTTATTTTCTAATCTTAATTGAAAGCTAATTTAAAGTTATGTGATTTTATAGGATATTTGAACTACCTTGGACTACTATGAACTGACTTTAACTTCTATCCCTCGGCTTTTAAGTCCTTTGTGTCTACCAATTTCACCACGAGGGCATTAATGAATTTCATAAGTATTTATGCTAATATTTATAATTGAACAAGATGAATAAGTAAAATTTTTAAAAATATAATTAATGAATAATATTAATAATAACTATTTATTAAAGCTATCTATCACTATCATAATTTTTATTACTATTTATTTTATTATAAATAGCAGTTTTATTTCATTTTTTGTCTGGAAACTTCCAAATTTATTTCAAGACTGGGCTATACCAATTGATTGGTTGAGATGTAATTCGATTGGGTATGATATATATTCCTCAAATATTAAAAACTGCACAAGCGATTTAATGGCCTATGGAAAAATTTGGTTATTAGTACCTTATTTTGAAGAATTTGAAAATTATTACTATATTTACTTACCCTATTTAATTATTTTTATTTCAATTTTTTGTATATTAAAAATTATTAATCCAAAAGACAATATAAGCTGGTTAATTTTCATACTGTGTATTTTTAATCCATCAACTCTATTAACTTTTGAAAGAGCTAATATTGATTTACTTATTTTTACCTTAGCAATTCTAATAGTTTTAAATAGAATTTTTATTTTAAACTGGTTTATATATATTTTTCTATCTTTTTTAAAAATATATCCTTTTTTTTTATGCTTAAATTTTTTCTTAGAAAACAAGAATAGAAGTTCAAGAAAAATTATATATTTTGCATCACTTTTAATTTTAATCTCAATTATTTACTTAATTTTTAATATTAGATACGATTTTACAACTTTTTTTGGTGGTGGAGCGGTTGCAGGTAAAGCAGGTTATCAATTTTTATGGTCCCTTAATTCATTAGCAAAAATTTTAAAATATTCTTTGGAATTCAATTATATATTTTCTTTATTAATCACCTTAGTTGTTTTCATTTTGTTTATTAAAATATTAATGAAAAAAATAACCAATAAAATTAATGTTTTAAAAGAAAGTTTTTTTGAAAATACAAATTTAAGAATTTTTTTAGTTGGATCTTTAATGTCTTTATTTTGTTATATCTTTTTTTCAAATTGGTCTTATAGGGAAATTTTTATAATATTGTCCATACCTTATTTATATAATTTATCGTTATCATTATTTAATAAAAAAAATCTAAATTTAATAACTACCTTAATTATTAGTAGGTATATTTTTATTTTTTTATATTCATACTTAAATGTTATTTTAATTCCAGAAAACCTAAATGGAGAAAGGGTTTTTTCAAATTATTTAATTGTTGCAAATTTTATTAAAAGTTTATTTGATATGGCTTTAATGTCTTTGATTGCCTCAATACTTATAATTAAGATTAAAGAATTATCATCAGTAATAAAATTACAACTAAAAATAAATAATTAATTTATAATAATAAATTTAATTTTGATATTATGTAATCCATTTCAGTCTTTTTAATATCTGGAAATGAAGGTATATAAAATCCATATCGACTTAGATAGGATGAATTTGGATATTTTTTATTAGAAAATATTCTTTTTCTTTTAAAGACATCCTGTTCATGCATTGGCCAAAAGAAAGGCCTGGCTCCAATACCTAAATTATTTAATTTCTTTATAATCTTTGAGGCTAAAACTTTTTTATTCTTTATTAAAATACCAACTACCCAATATATGTTTTCGGAGTAAGTAATTTTAGGTGGTGTTAAGTAAATATTATTGTTTTTAGATAATTTTTTGTAATAATAATTGCCAATATAAATCTTTCTTTTCACGGTTTTTTCTAATCGATTTAATTGGCTTATTCCAAGAGCTGCTTGAATATTTGTGATTCTGTAATTCCAACCAATATCATCATGATTAAATCTCTGATTTTTTCCAAAACATAAATTTCTGAGAGATTTGCATTTATTATAAAGTTCTAATTTGTTGGTAGAAATCATGCCACCCTCACCTGTTGTAATTTGTTTGTTTGCATAAAAACTGAATGTGCTTATGTCACCAAACGATCCACACATTCTATTTTTATATTTAAGACCTATTACCTCGGCTGCATCTTCAATTACTTTCACATTATACTTTTTACAAATTTTTAAAATTGGATCCATATCATTAGAAAATGAATAAATGTGAGTAATTATAATTGCCTTCGTTTTTTTACTAATTTTTTTTTTTAAATCATCAATTTTGATGTTCCAGGTTCTTAAGTCACAATCTATCAGAATAGGTTTAGCATTTTGTCTGATTACTGCTAACGCATTTGAAATTATTGTGAAGTTCGGGATTAATATTTCATCATTTTTTTTAATACCTAAAGCTTTTACAGCTATTTCTAAAGCGGCTGTTCCGCTGGAAACAGCTACTGAATATTTTCTATTTATTTTTTTTGAAAATTTTTTTTCAAATGATTTTACTTCTGGGCCATCAGATGAAATCCATCTTTTTTTTAATACAGATGAAATAGATTGGATGTCTTTTTTATTAACAGATGGTATATTTACGGGTATAAATTTTTTCAATTTAAAACCTTATTTTATCCTTTTTTTGTGAAAATGGTCCTTGTTTAACTTCTATCATTTCAATTTTTTCTAATACCTCAAACCCATGAGATCCGCTTATTAATAATATCATGTCTCTTTTCTTTAAAATGATTGATTTAAATTTCTTTTTTTTTTTATTAAAAAAATTTACTCGTAACTTACCTTTAAAAATAATCAAAAATTCAGACATGTGCTTAATTATTTTTTTTCTATTTAAATGAAAATGAGGATGGATAATATGTTTACTTGGATGGCTCATCAACCCTACCTGAAAACTTAAACTGGATGGGGTAAAAAATTTAATTCCTTTGAATTTTTTTGAAGAATAATTAAATACTTTAGCTATTAACTTATTGCCATCTTTTATTTTTTTAAGATTATAATACATATTAATATTTTAACTTAATTAGACAGCTTTTTAAAATAGATAGACTGTAAAAAAATCCATTTTTTATGTAGATAAACATATTTTTAGCCGATTTGCTATTTTTTTCAGTATTTTTTAATTGATTAAAAGGTAATTCAATAATTGATTTTTTTTTAAGGATGGCCTCTGAGACAAATTCAATTATAAAATTTGCATATCCTGTATTATTAATCGATACATCCTTTAAGATATTTTTTTTAAAAAGAATTATACAACTGGTATAATCTTTGATTTTATTAGATATTAATATTTGACAAATTTTATTTAAGATTAAACTAGAAAGTTTTCTAAAATTTCCTCTCAAGTCTCTTCCATTTTTTACATATCTTGAAAAAATAATTAAATCCATTTTTGTTTTATTAAATTTTTGAAATCTATTCATGAATAAATCAACACTTTGATACATATCAACATCAAATCTTAAAATATATTTTGCCCTGGATAAACTTATTCCATGTAAAAAAGCAGATGCGAAACCTCTTACTTTTTTTCTAACATACAACCTAATTTTTTTATTTCTTATTGATTTAATTATAGGGATGGTTTTGTCTGTAGAATTATCATCTATGATTATAATTTCCTTTATTGTATTATATTTAAGTAGTTTTTTTAAAGTCTTTCCTATATTCTTTTCTTCATTGTATGAGCAAAGAATTACACTTAAATCATTCATCTTATTAACCTATCTAAATGATTAAACATATCAAATCTATATTTAAAATAGTTAATTTTTTTAACTTTATTCGCTCTTATAGAAGAATTTTATTCAAAGTAATTTTTTATGAAATTTTTTATTCAATCAAAACAAAGGAGCTAGTACCAAAGATGAAGTTGCAGAATAATCAATACAGAACTGATACTATTCCATGTGTTTTTTATTTTTTACGAGAAATATCAATATTTTTGAAAAAAAATAAAATAGATTCGGTGGTTGATGTTGGCTCAGGTTATGGAAGGATTGTGAATTTTATAAGCAAATATAATGATATTATAACTCATGGTATCGAGTATGATTCCGAACTGCACAAATCTTCGCTTAAAACAAAAGAAAAAAAAGTAAATTTATATTGCGGTGATATATTTAATTTTGATTTAGAAAATTTTAATTCAATATGTTTTATTTTAAATGATCCTTTTAAAAAATATGAAAATAAAAAAAAATTTTTTGAAAAATTTTCTAAAACGCATCCCACTAGAGATAAATATTTTATTGCAATTAATTTTTATCAAACAGAATTTCCCAATAATTTTGAAAAAATTTTATCAATTGAAGGAAGTAGTAAAAAATCACTAAACATTTATAAAATCAAAGCTATTTAATTAAATAAAATTTTTTCTCATTTTTTTACGTAAATATAATCATAAGAAACGATTCCAGTAAGGATAGATGCGATAAAAATTCTTTTTTTATAAAGAAGTCGAAATTTTTTATCTAAGATTTGTTCAATTTTTTTCACTCTCGATTTATATTCTTTTTTGGGGCATTGAATTTCTACACAAATTATATCTGTATTTTTTAACATTTTCTTAGAACCTGATAACACATCAACCTCTGTTCCCTCTGTATCAATTTTAAGAATATTAATATGACTAATTTTTTTTTTTTTACAAAAATTGTCTAAATTATCAGTTTTGACATTAATGACTTTTACCATCTTTTTGAAAGGATTTATTAGAGAGGCTATTAAAGTTCTACTAAACTTATATTTTTTATCTTTAAAAGAATTTCCTTTAAGAGAAGAGCCAGAAGCATGAAGAAAATTATTTAAATAAAATTTTTTATTATTTGGTTTTAATGAGTCTAATGCAATTTGATGATAATTGAAATTATTAAGTTTTTGATCATCAAATTTTACATAACTTTTAAGAGGATCAAACATGTGAAAAATAAATTTTTTTTTTAGTTTTAA
>CACOJX010000009.1 GCA_902627645.1 uncultured Pelagibacteraceae bacterium
AAATAATCAGACTTTACATCTAAGGTATTCAAATTTTTAATCTCATAATAGGAGTTAAAAATTTTTATCTGAGGATTAATTTTAAGAATTGTTTCGTTTATATTTTGATTGTTTTCATCTGTTCCATTCAAAAAAACTACGTCATATCTTTTTAAAGAGTCAACATTTTCTCTTAATGGTCCAGAGGGAATAAGCATACCATTTCCAATCCAATTTTTATTTTTAAAACAAACAAATTTAAGATCATAATCTACATTTTTCTCCTGTAAGCCATCATCAAAAATAATTATATCATTTGAATTGTTTATTGCTTGATTGTAAGCATCCAATCTATCCTTTGCTATAATGGTTTTTGTATTTTCTTTCAGTAAAGTTTGTTCATCAAATTGATTTGAGTGAAATTTTTTTGCTGTTACCACTTTTAAGCCAATTTTACTTAATATTTGATATAATCTTATTGTTAAAGGTGTTTTTCCTGTACCTCCCAAATAAATATTCCCAACACAAATTGATTTAATATTTGTAAATTTTATTTTCTTTTTAATCTTAATTATAAAATTGTTTAGGATAATTGGAATTGTAAAAGGTATTAAAAGGTATGATATGAAACTAGGTTTTTTCAAGTTCCAAAATAAAGGTTTTTTTAAATCCATCATGTCTTTAAATAATAACTTATTTCCATAAAACTTAGTTCAAGTATTTTTTTCCCTTTTAAGAAAATTTTATTTTGAGTATTTTTTTGATTATCTTTTTTTGAGGATAATAATTTATTTAAAATTTTTAACATTCCACTTTGTTTTTGAACTTTAAATGAAATTTTTTGAGAATTCAAAAATTTATAGATTTCGTCAAAATTTGAGACATTTGGACCATGCAAAATATTGCATCCATATCTCGCAGCTTCTAAGGGATTTTGGCCTCCGTGATTAATCAATGATCCACCTAGAAAAACATTCTTACTAATTGCAAAAAAAGATTTTGTCTGACCATAAGCATTTACTAAATAAATATCTGTTTCATCAGATATCTTTTTATTAGGTTCATGTAGGTGGGTTTTGAGACCTAATTGCTTTAGTTGATTTTCAATTTCATAAATTCTATTAATGTGTCTTGGAATAATAATAGTTAATAAATTATTATATTTTGTTTTTAATTTTTTATGAACTAATCCTATAAAATTTTCCTCTGTATTGTGTGTACTTGATGCACACCAAACTTTTCTTTTTTTTATAAACTTTTTGATATTATCATTTATTTCAACTCGGTCTGACTCTGATTGAGAAAACTTTAAATTGCCAAAATATTTTATATTTTTTACACCTAGTTTTTTTAAGTAAATTTTTGTTTTTAAATTTGAACAGATACATAAATTAAAATTTCTAAATACTTGAATCGAAAATTGTTTAAATCTACTCCATCTCCTGAAAGATCTATACGTTAATCTTGCATTTATTAAAATGATAGGTATTTTTTTTTTATTAAGATTAAAAAGCATATTTGGCCATATTTCAGAATCGACAAACATAGAAACAGTTGGCTTCCAATGTTTTAAAAATTTCTTAGTATGGTAACTAGTATCTATTGGAAAAAATTGATGAACGACTTTTTTAAATTTATATTTTGATATAACTTTTGAAGAGCTTAAAGTATTTGAAGTAATTAAAATTTGAGCAATATCCTTTTTTTTTTCATATTTTTCAATTAAAGGTACGATACTTTGAAATTCACCAACACTTGCTCCATGTATCCAAATAACTTTACCATTCCTTCTATTTTTATTAAAATGACAGAATTTTTCTTTGAAACGATAAAAATCCTCCTTCTTTTTAATCAATCTAAAAATAATGATTATTGGTGATATAAAAAAAATAAAATTAATTAAAATTCTATAAATAAATAACATTATGATCTTCTGATTTGTTTATCATAAAAGTTTTTGTAAATATTTGAATGAGCTAATAATTCATCATGTTTTCCCTCACCTACAACCTGACCATTATCAATTACATATATTTTATCAGAATTGAGAATTGTTGAAAGTCTATGAGCAATGACAACTGTTGTTTTTCCCTCAGTAAGAAAACTTATTGCTTTTTGAATTTTATTTTCAGTTTCAGCATCTAGTGATGAGGTTGCTTCATCTAACAAAATTATAGAACTTTTTTTGAGTATTGCTCTTGCGATTGATAGTCTTTGTTTTTCTCCTCCTGAGAGTCTAACACCATTTTCGCCAATGATTGTGTCATATTTGTTTGGTAATTTTTCTATAAATTCGTTAGCAAATGAGGACTTCGCTGCATTAATTATTTCACTCTCTGATGCATCAGAATTAGCATAAGCAATATTGTTCCTTATCGTATCATCAAAAAGAGTAGTATCCTGGCTTACGAGTGAAATATTTTTTCTTAGAGAGTTAATAGTTGATGCATATATTGACTGACCATCAATTTTTATATCTCCCTCAAAAATGTTATAAAACCTGGGTATTAAATTTAATATTGTTGATTTACCCGCTCCACTGTGACCAACTAAAGAAGTCATTTTTTTTCCTGGGATTTTTAGATTGATTGTTTTTAAAACTTTACTCTCATCTTTTTTATATTCAAAAGATACATTATTAAAATCAATTTCACTTTTAGTTAATTTTAGATCTTGAGCGTTCTCAGAATCTTTGACTTCATTAATGTCATCTATAATAGGCAAAACTCTTCTGGATCCCATTAAACCTTGTTGAACAGTAATGTTAAGTGTAGCAAGAGATCTAACAGGCTGATATGCCAACATCATAGCAGCTAGAAAAGAAAAAAAGTTACTTACCTCTAGTTCATTTTTAACTACAAGTTTAGCTGAAACAAAAATTAAACATGCAATCATGATACCAGTTAAAGCCTCCATGATTGGTGATGCCCTAACAAAAACAACCATTATTTTTTTAGAGGTTTCCTTCAGGTCATCTATAAGTTTCAAGGCTCTTTTTTTTTCATAACTTTCTTTTTGAAATATTTTTATTATTTTATGATTTTTGAAAATCTCCAAAAGATATGTAGTTAAAAGACCTGTTTTATGCATTTGTTCATTGGTAACTTTTCCCATTCTTTTACCTAACGACCTAGCTGTAAATGATGCAAGAGGGATCATAATTATAGCTAGCAAAGATAATTTCCAATTTTGATAAAACATTACACACAGTAAACCAATAAGTGTGAGACTATCTTTAAAGAGATTCAAAATTGCTGTACTCAGTAGATTTGTGATCATATTAACATCATTAGTTAAATTAGTAATAAATTTACCTGAATGTTTTTCATCAATTAATTTTGTATCCGCTTTAATTAATGAAGCAAACATATCAGTTTGAACTTCTTTTTTTACCTCTTCACCAACGCCAATCATGATTACTTTTGCCAAATAAAGTGAAAGACCCTTAACGCCAAAAGCAATAATAATTAAAAAGGGTATTACATATAATAATGAAGATGTTTGTTTAATAAAAAGCTCATTAATAGCCGGGTCGAGCAGATAAGCAACTGCTGAAGTACTTCCTGCCAAAAGTAATGAAAAAAAAATTGATAACAATATTTTAGGCAAATATTTTTTTGTATAATCTCTGTAAAGTCTTTTAAAAATTTGAATGTTTGTCATTTTTTATATTTTTCCAACTATAAGACTGATTAATATAGAAAGACCCAAAAAATTATTGGATTTAAATTTTCTCAAACAGTCTTCAGTATCTCCTATATCTAATTTCTTAATTTGATAAAAAAATAAATGAAAAAATATTAGTATTGAAATCATGAAAAAAAATTCATTCAGCTCCATTAAAAAACCGACGGTTATAAATGATACAAAAAATATTAAGTAGGATAATGTTAAAAACATGTAGGGAGTTTTTTTAAATTTTATTGAAGTTGATTTTAATCCTATTATTTCATCGTCTTTTATGTCTTGAAACCCATAAATCGTGTCATATGCAAGTGTCCAAAATATGGCTCCTATATAAAATATGAGTGGGATTAAACTAATGTCGCCATAAATTGATGTCCAACCAAGAATTAGGCCGTAATTAAAAGTTATACCAAGAAAAAGTTGAGGCCAGTAAGTAAATCTTTTCATTAATGGATAAGTAAAAGCTAAAGGCATAGATCCCAATGCAAGAAATATCGTAAAATAATTAAAATTTATTAAAACTAAAAAAGCTAGCAAGCAAAGAACTGTTGCAAAAAGTAATCCGGTTTGAACAGAAATTTTTCCAGAAGCGATGGGTCTATTTTTTGTTCTAGATACTTTTTTGTCAAATTTTCTGTCTAAAACGTCATTAACTATACATCCTGCAGATCTCATAAGAACCGACCCAAGAAAAAAAAGCAACAAATAAAAAAAATAGATATTGAGATTATTTGTAAAATTGTAACTAATTGTTAAACCCCATGAGCATGGCCAAAATAGAAGCATATAGCCAATTGGTTTTTTAAGTCTTGTAAGTTCAATAAATAAGCTTAATTGGTTCATAAATTTTACTTGTAAATAACAAAGGCAAGATTGATAATCAAATTGATTCGTATGAACATAGATTACACAGTAACAGCGCTGATGTTTCCAGCAATTCCTTTATTAATGGGTGTATATAGCAATCGTTTTCACACATTAAGTAATTTGATTAGGACTCTGCACGATGAACATGTTTATGAAAAGCACATACCACCAGAGTGGAAAAAACAATTTTTAAATTTAAGTTCAAGAATCAGTCTTTTGAGATGGACAATTTTATTTGCTGCTTTTGGATTTTTATTTAATATGTTAACAGTTTTTGCATTGTATTTAGATGAAGTTTTTATGGCTAGAGTAATTTTTGGTTCTTGCTGCTTATCTATGATTATTTCAATTATTTTTTTTATTAGAGAAATTCATATCTCGACAAATGCACTTAAGCTTCATATGTCAGATATGGATGTAAAAGTGGATTAAGGAATTATTACAGCTGGGCCAGTTAACAATCTTGCTTCTAAATCTTCATGTGCTTGGTTAGCATCTTTCAGAGGGTATTTTTTAGAAATTTCTACCTTAAATTTTTTTGATAATATTGCATCAAAAACTTTTTTTGCTGATTCAACAAGTTCTTCTCTTTTTACAGTATAATGAGCAATAGACGGTCTTGTAAAAAAAAGACCTTTTGCATTTATATCTTTTTTGACATCGATCGTATCAACGTAGCCTGAAGCATTTCCAAAAGCCACCATCATTCCTCTTATTTTTAATGTTTCGATTGATCCTTTAAAAGTTTGAATACCAACACCATCATAGACAACATCAATACCATTTTTACCTACAATTTTTTCAACCTCTTCTACAAAATTTTTTTCAGAATAATTAATTACGTGATGACAACCATTTTTTTTGGCAATCTCTTCTTTAGCTTTTGATCCCACAGTACCAATTACTTTAGCACCCAAGGCATTAGCCCAAGAACATAAAATTTGACCAAGACCACCAGCAGCAGCATGATATAAAACTTTATCACCTTTTTTCAAAGGGTATGCTCTGTGCAATAAATATTCTGCTGTAATTCCTTTCAATGTAATACAAGAAGCTACTTCATCAGAAACACCATCTGGAACAGAAACTAATTTTTCCTCAGGCATTATTTGTTTTTCTGAATAAGCACCAATAGGCATTGAGGCATGTGTAACTCTATCACCAACTTTAAATAATTTTACATCAGATCCAACCTCTTCTATAACACCACAAGCCTCAAGACCAATACCACTTGGTAAGGGTATAGGGTATAGACCTGTTCTATGATAAACGTCTATAAAATTTAAACCTATTGATAGATTTTTAATTAATACTTCTTTAGGACCTGGTTTTCCAATTTCAACATCTTTAATAACCAAAACTTCTGGTCCACCAAATTTTTCTATTTGTATTGATTTCATTATTTATTTTACAAACGTACCATTATGATAATCTTGTACAGCTTGCAAGATCTCAGCTTTGGTATTCATCACAAAGGGTCCACCTCTAGCTATTTCTTCATTAATAGGTTTTCCTGAAATAACTAAGAATTTTGCATTAGTTTGTGCTGTAACTTTTAAATCTTCACCTCTTGATAGTAAAATTAATGTACTGTCTTTAACTTTATCGTGATTTTTTTTACCAATTTTTATTTCACCATTTATTAAATAAATAAATGTATTGTGTGTAGAAGGCAGGCTGAAATTGAATTCCTTTTCTTTTTGTAATTCCACATCAAAATAAATAGGTTCAACATTATGTCCTTTAACAGGACCCTCAGCTTTTTCAAATTTTCCAGCTATAATTTTTATTTGTTTCTCATCATCTTTATGAACACTCATTTTATCTGCATCAATATAAATGTATTCTGGTTTACTCATTTTTAGTTTTGCTGGCATATTTATCCACAATTGAAAGCCGTGAAGTTTACCTTCTTTCATTGCTGGCATTTCAGAGTGGATAATACCACTTCCAGTTTTCATCCACTGAACATCACCGGCACTCATTCTTCCTTCACCACCAGTACTATCTTTATGCTCAAAGTCACCAGCAAGCATGTAAGTAACCGTTTCAATTCCTCTATGAGGGTGGGGTGGAAAACCGGCTATATAATCTTCACTATTTTCTGATCCAAATTCATCTAACATTAAAAATGGATCGAAATAATTTGGCTCTACACCAATACTTCTTTTTAATTTTACCCCAGCACCATCAGATGCTGGAATAGGATCAATAATTTTATCTACTTCAATATCTTTCATAGAACCTAAATAATTACTAAAATTTTAAAATCAATGTTATTAACCACATCTATTACATCTAATTGTAGCAAACATATCATCCCAATCAGTCTCTTTTTCTTCTACGTAATCTAGCAAACATCTTAACGCTTTTGATTGATCAGGAAGATCATATTTTTCAACAATTTGTTCTAACATTTTTTCTGAGTCAGAATAAATTTCAAATGATACATCTTTTTTTTCACTCATATAACTCCTTTATAATTATAATTCTGTCTCCTTAATTAAAACTATATATCAAAAAAGATTTTTAACCATGTGCTAAATAATATCAATTATCTCTGATAAGTTCTTAATTTCGTTATTTGGTTTATAATCGAGATTGTCAAAGATATTATTATTTCTGTTTACCCAAATAGCATTAAAACCATAATTTCCACCACCAGAAACATCCCAGGTGTTTGCACTTAAAAAAGCAACTTCACTTTTTTTAATTTCATATTTTCTTATAGGAAGGTCGTAGACTTTTGAGTCTGGTTTATATACTCCAACTTCCTCAATAGAAAATAAATCATCAAATAAATTATTTAAGTTATTACTTTTGACTAATTGGTTTAAGAGGGAAGGGGTTCCATTAGAAAGTATAGCCAATTTAAAATTTTTTTCTTTTAATATTTTTAGAGTTTCTGGAACTTCCTTGAAGGGCGAAAGAACTTTATATAGATTTAATAATTCATTTTTCATTGATGGATCTATCTTAAAAGCTCTCATAGATTTATCTAAACTGTCTTCAGTAATTTGCCAAAAATCTTTATGTCTTTTCATTAAACTTCTAAGCCAGGTATATTCTAACTGAGTAGTTCTCCAAAAGTTTGCAAAACCTTCCCACTTATCTCCAATCTTATCTTTACATTTTTCGGCAGCTGAATTAACGTCAAACAATGTACCATAAGCATCAAAAATTATTGCTTTAATATTTTTCATAAACTAACCTAACATAAATGAGCAATATAAGATTATTTTTTTCAGCGACATTATCTGCTGATATGATTGATAAATTAGATAAGTCTCAATCTCATTATTTAACTAAAGTAATGAGAGTAAAAGAAAATGAAGTTTTCTCTTTATTCAACAAAGATGGAGAGTGGGAATCAAAAATTTTAGGAATATCAAAAGGTATTGTTGAGTTCAAAACCACAAAACAATTAAGACAAAAAGAAAGTACCAAAGAATTATGGTTAGCATTTTCTCCAATCAAATCAAACTTTCAAAATTTTATGATACAAAAGGCAACAGAGCTTGGGGTAACTAAGCTTTTACCAATTATTTTTGATAGAACAGTTGTAAGAAAGATTAATATAGAACGTTTAGAAAAAATAGTTATTGAAGCAAGTGAGCAATCAAATCGCATTAATGTACCTTCAATTGAGAGTCCCCAAAACTTAGATAGTTTTTTAAAAAAAGACACAATGGATTTAATATTCACAGATTTAAACACAGATAATATCAAAATTGATAAATCAAAACTCGGAGACAAACCAGTTTGTATAATCATAGGCCCAGAAGGGGATTTTTCAGAGGCTGAGAGAGAGAAGATTCTCTCTTTTAAAGGTGTTCAGTCTCTTAAAATAAATGAGAATATTTTAAGATCAGAAACAGCAGTGATATCAGCTATTTCGATCATAAATTATGTGATTAATTGATAAATTGTCGCGAAAACTAAAGTGTAATTTTTATAAAAGGGCTTTATATAGCTATTAAAATGAAAAAAATTTTTTACATATTTTTAGGAACTTTTATATCGCAAAATGCTTCTGCTAATCAGCCTGTAGACTGGCAATTAGGATTTCAAAAAGCTGCATCAGAGTCTATGAGAGAAATTGTGGCTTTCCACGACAAACTTTTATTACCAATCATTATTGCAATAAGTGTGTTTGTTTTATTTTTAATGCTTTATGCATGTGTAAGATTTAGAGCATCAGTAAATCCAAATCCTTCAAAAAGAACACATAATGTAACAGTGGAAGTTTTATGGACATTAATTCCTTGTTTAATTCTAATCGTAATGGCAGTCCCATCATTTAAAATCTTATATAAACAAGACACAATACCAAAAGCAGATTTAACAATTAAAGCTATTGGCTATCAGTGGTACTGGGGATATGAGTATCCAGATGAAAATATAATTTTTGACTCTTATATGATTGAAGAAAAAGATTTGAAAGCAGATCAGCCAAGATTATTAGCAGTGGATAATGAGGTAGTAGTGCCAGTCGATAAAGTTGTAAAAGTTTTAATCACTGCTAACGATGTTTTACATGCTTGGGCTTTGCCATCATTTGGAGTAAAAAGAGATGCGGTCCCTGGAAGAATTAACGAAACATGGTTTAAAGCAGAAAAAGTTGGAACATACTATGGTCAATGTTCAGAACTTTGTGGAATTAAACACGCATTTATGCCAATTACAGTTAAAGTGGTAAGTGAAGAAGATTATCAAGAATGGCTATCTGAGGCGCGAGTAAAATTTGCGAAAGAAGAAATTGAAAATGATAAACTTAAATTAGCGAGTAAATAAATATGTATACACAAACAGCATCACACGACGATCATCATACTCCAACAGGTTGGAAACGTTGGGCGTACTCTACTAATCATAAAGATATTGGAACGATGTATTTAATTTTTGCAATTGTTGCAGGGGTTATTGGTACTGCATTTTCAGTTTTAATGAGAATGGAATTGATGCATCCAGGTGATGGCATCTTGGGTGGCAACTATCACTTATATAATGTATTGGTAACTGGTCATGGATTAATCATGATTTTCTTTATGGTTATGCCAGCTATGATTGGTGGTTTTGGAAATTGGTTCGTGCCAATTATGATTGGTGCACCTGACATGGCATTTCCACGAATGAATAATATTTCTTTTTGGTTACTTCCAGTTTCATTAACTTTATTAATTTTATCAATTTTTGCTGACGGCCCTCCAGGACAAACAGGAGTTGGTGGTGGTTGGACTATTTATCCACCTTTATCATCTAAAGCAGGTCAACCTGGACCAGCAATGGATTTAGCAATTTTAAGTTTACATTTAGCAGGTGCTTCATCAATTTTAGGAGCAGTTAATTTTATTACAACAATTTTAAATATGAGAACTCCAGGTATGACATTACATAAAATGCCATTATTTGCCTGGTCAATCTTAGTAACAGCTTTCTTATTATTATTATCGTTACCAGTTTTAGCTGGAGCGATTACAATGTTATTAACAGATAGAAATTTTGGAACCGCCTTTTTTGAAGCTCAGACCGGGGGAGACCCAGTTCTATTTCAACATTTGTTTTGGTTCTTTGGTCATCCTGAAGTTTATATTTTAATTTTACCGGGTTTTGGAATGATCAGTCATATTGTATCAACATTTTCAAGAAAACCAGTTTTTGGTTATTTAGGTATGGCATATGCCATGGTTGCGATTGGTATAGTAGGTTTTGTTGTATGGGCTCACCATATGTACACAGTTGGGTTAAGCACAGATACGAAAGCATACTTTTTAGCAGCAACAATGATTATCGCTGTACCAACAGGAATAAAAATTTTCTCATGGATAGCAACTATGTGGGGTGGATCAATTTCATTTAAAACACCAATGATGTGGGCACTTGGTTTTATATTTATGTTTACTGTAGGTGGTGTAACAGGCGTAGTTTTAGCTAACGCTGGTGTAGATACTGCGATGCATGATACTTATTATGTAGTAGCTCACTTTCACTATGTTTTGTCATTAGGAGCAGTTTTCGCAATCTTCGCAGGCTTCTATTATTGGTTTTCAAAAATGTCAGGCTACGAATATTCTGAATGGATGGGTCAATTACATTTTTGGTTAACATTTATAGGTGTTAACTTAATTTTCTTTCCTCAACATTTCTTAGGTTTGGCAGGAATGCCAAGAAGATATGCAGATTATCCAGATGCATTTGCTGGATGGAATTATATATCTTCAATAGGTTCTTATGTTGCGGTTGGTGGATTGGTAGTATTTTTTGCAAATCTAATTTATGCTTTTGCAAAAAAGAAAGCAGCAGAACAAAACCCTTGGGGCGAAGGTGCTACAACTTTAGAATGGACTGTACCATCTCCACCAAATTTCCATACGTTTGAAGAATTGCCAAAGTTCGTTGATGATCAAGAAACAGAAAAATCACATAGCTAAAATAAAAGCTAAGAAAATTGATGGATAATTCAAAGTTAAAAAAAATTTTATCACAAGAAGATTTATTTAATTTATCTGAGTTATTTAAATTGATGAAGCCAAGAGTAATGTCTTTGGTGATTTTCACATGTGCAGTTGGTTTATTAACTGCACCAAATCTTGTTTCAACAAATGACGCTATAATTGGAATTTTATTAGTTTCATTAGGTGCTGGGGCTGCTGGAGCATTAAATATGTGGTATGAGTCTGATCTTGATGCTTTAATGACCAGAACTTGTTTAAGGCCTATTCCTACAGGAAAAGTTAACAGAAATCAGGCTCTAATTTTTGGAGTTACTCTATCAATAGTTTCAGTAATAGCATTAGATTATTTTACAAATAGAATTTCAGCTGCAATATTACTTTTAACAATTTTGTTTTATGTTTTCGTTTATACAATCTGGCTTAAAAGAAGAACACCACAAAATATTGTTATTGGTGGAGCTGCTGGAGCATTCCCTCCTGTGATCGGATGGACAATTGCAACTGGTTCACTTTCAATTGAACCGTTGGCTTTCTTTTTAATTATATTTTTTTGGACTCCTTCACATTTTTGGGCTTTGAGTTTATATAAATCTGATGATTATAAAAAAGCCAATATACCAATGCTTCCTTTAACAAATGGAGTCGAGAGTACAAAAATAAATATATTTGTTTATTCTTTGTTAATGCTTCCAGTTATAATTTTTCCATATCAAATAAATTTTGTTGGTTTAACTTTTTTAATCCCATCATTATTATTAACATTATATTATAACTTTTTATGCTACGAGCTTTACAACTATAAGAAAAATAAGTTTAATCCGAAAAAGGCCA
The DNA here is from genome assembly GCA_902627645.1 of uncultured Pelagibacteraceae bacterium. Classification (GTDB taxonomy): domain Bacteria; phylum Pseudomonadota; class Alphaproteobacteria; order Pelagibacterales; family Pelagibacteraceae; genus Pelagibacter. Next base: position 11,820 of record CACOJX010000009.1, read on the forward strand.
AAACTATATTTGGATATTCAATACTTTATTTATTTTTAATTTTTGTCCTTTTTCTGATAGATAAAATATTATGATAACACCAGATAAAAAAACTAAAAAAAAAAACATTATTACAGCACTTGCAATTATAGCTTTTATGATTTTTCTTTTCTTTTTTACTTTATATAATACAGGAGTATTTGAAAGGGCCATATGATTGAGAGAAAGAAATTAACCCCAATAGTCTTGGCAGGTATTTTTGTTTTAATGCTAGGTTTGTCCTACGCAGCAGTGCCCTTGTATGATCTTTTTTGCAGGGTCACTGGCTTTGGAGGAACTACTCAAGTGTCGAAGAACGCACCAGAAATAGTGTTGGATAAAGTTGTAAGCGTCAGGTTTGATACTAATGTAAATAATTTACCATGGAATTTTAAAGCTAAATCAAACGTCATTGATGTAAAAGTTGGTCAAGTTAATAAAATAGAATTTGAAGTAACAAATTACGGTGATGAGCCAACAGCCGGAGTGGCAAGTTTCAATGTTTCACCTGCCAGCTTTGGTAAATATTATAGTAAATTGGGATGTTTTTGTTTTGAAAAACAAGAGCTAAAAGCTGGTGAAAAAGCAACTTACGTAATGACTTTTTATTTAGACCCTGAAATGGTCAACGACCCTACCGTAAAAAACTTAGAGGATGTAACTATGTCGTATACTTTTTTCTCGACAGATTACTATAAACAATCATAATCCAAAAAATGTCAGCTGAAAAAAAACACGATTATCACCTTGTAGACCCAAGTCCTTGGCCAATCTATACTTCTTTCTCATGCTTAGTTTTAGCACTAGGAGCTGTATATTATATGCACTCTGATGTGTCTTGGGGATTGTATTTGGGCTTCGCTCTTTTGATTTACGGGGCGTATATGTGGTTTAGAGATGTTGTGATTGAAGCTGAGCATCAAGGACACCATACTCCAGTAGTTCAAATACACCATCGTTATGGAATGACGTTATTTATAGCTTCAGAGGTAATGTTTTTTGTTGCATGGTTTTGGGCTTATTTTGACATAAGTCTTTTTCCAAATGAATTTGTTGGAAACGTTTGGCCACCTAAAGATATTGAAACTTTTGATCCTTGGGACATTCCACTTATAAATACTTTAGTGCTATTGTTGTCGGGTACTACTGTGACCTGGTCACATCACGCACTTTTGGAAGATGATAGAAAAGGATTTATCCAAGGTTTAGTTTTAACTGTTATACTAGGAGTTTGTTTTACAGCATTACAAGCATACGAATATCATCACGCAACATTTGCATTTTCTGATCATATATATGGTTCAGTTTTTTATATGGCTACAGGATTCCATGGTTTTCATGTGATTGTAGGAACAATTTTTCTAGCGGTGTGTTTGTGGAGAGGAAAATTAGGACATTTTAACAAAGAGCACCATTTTGGTTTTGAGGCTGCAGCCTGGTATTGGCATTTTGTTGACGTTGTGTGGTTATTTTTGTTTGCAGCTATATACATTTGGGGAAGTTAATTTCAGTCCTTGAAACATAAGTTTTTATTTTCTGTTTTTATAATTTTTTTCATATTTGTTTTTATTGCATTAGGTACTTGGCAAATAATTCGATTAAATTGGAAAAACAATCTTATTTTAGAAATCGAAAAATCATTAAAAAATCCTCCCACAGAACTTTCTCAATCTAATAAAGAAAATTTTCTTAAAATTAAAACATCAGGCACTATTGATTTTGAAAAACAAATATATTTATATAATTTAAATGATTCTGGCACTCCAGGATTTGAAGTTATTAATCCAATTTTAATTGATAATGAAAATTATTTAATTAATCGGGGTTGGATACCATTTGAAAAAAAAGATACCCCTGAAATAAATATATTTGATCAAAATAATATAATAGGAACTCTCAAAACTCAGGGAAGAAAAAACATTTTTAAACCAGATAATGATATTAAAGAAAATTACTGGTTTAGCTTAAACAGAGAAGATATCTTAAAATTCACTGGTAAAAAATTTTCTAAATACATAATTTATTTGGATGGAGATTACCAATTTCCTAGACCAAAAAAAATTACTGCTAATATTTCAAATAATCATAAAAAATACGCAATGACATGGTTTTCATTAGCGATTTCAATTCTTTTGTTATATTTATATTTTAGAAAAAAGAATTATTAAATGAACTATATTAGTACAAGAAATAATCAGAAAAACTTTTCTTTCAAAGATGTTTTCCTTAAAGGTTTGGCAGATGACGGGGGGCTTTTTGTGCCTCAACTAATCAAACCATTTAAAAAAGAGGAATTAGATAATTTTAAAAACCTTAGTTACAATGATTTAGCGGCTGAAATAATTTATCCATTCATAGGAGATTTCATGTCGAAAGATGACTTAATCTCTCTGATTTCAAAATCATACTCAAATTTCAGATGTGATGATGTTGTAAGAATTTCAGATTTGGGAAATTTAAAAGTTCTTGAACTATTTCATGGCCCTACGCTTGCATTTAAAGATATCGCAATGCAATTAATAGGTAATTTTTATCAATATCATTTAGGCCGTAATCAAAAAAAAATTAATATAATTGTTGCAACTTCAGGCGATACAGGTGCAGCTGCTATAGATGCTTTAAAAGGAAAAAATAATTTAAATGTTTTTGTTTTACACCCAAATAATAAGATCTCACCAGTGCAAAGAAGACTAATGACAATACATGAAGAGAGCAATGTATTTAACATTGCGGTGGAGGGTAATTTTGACGATTGCCAAAATTTAGTTAAATCAATGTTTAATGACGAAAAATTTTCTAAAGCAATTAATATGTCGGGTGTAAATTCAATTAATTGGGCAAGAATAGTTGCTCAATCGGTGTATTATTTTTACGCTTACTTTAAGATTGGAAACGGCCAACCTCTATCCTTTTCTGTTCCAACAGGAAACTTCGGTGATATTTACGCTGGCTATTTAGCAAAAAAACTAGGTCTTCCAATTGATAAATTAATCGTTGCTACAAATAAAAATGACATACTGCACAGAGCAATATCTGGTGGTGATTATAGTCAAAAGAAAGTTGAGGAAACAAATACTCCAAGTATGGATATACAAATCGCAAGTAATTTCGAAAGGCTTTTATACGATGTCAAAGATTGTAACTCAGAAGTTACAAAAAATGTAATGGCTGAAATAAAAGACAACACTTATAAAATTGATAAAAACGACTTAGATAAAATTAAAAAGAATTTTATATCTGAAATGCTTGATGAAAACGAAACTGTTGAAATGATTAAAACTATCAATGACAAATATCAGATGGTAGTGGATCCGCACACTGCAGTAGGGATTGGTGCTGTAAGAAAATTAGGATTGGAAAAAAATTGTGTTGTATTATCAACTGCACACCCATGTAAGTTTCCAAAGGCAATAGAAGACGCAATATCAAAAACTGAAAATTTACCAGAAAGTCTTAAATATGTTAATGACAGAAAAGAAAAATTTGAACTTCTATCAAATGATATTGAAAAAGTTAAAAAATATGTGATGAATTCGATATGAAACTTAAAATAAAAGATCAACTACCAGACACAGAGATTTTTAAACTTGTTGATGGAGAACCTCAAAAAAGTAAATTAAGAGAAACTATTGGTAATGGTAAAGTCGTTTTGTTTGGTTTGCCTGGGGCATTTACATCAACTTGCTCCAAACTTCACTTACCAGGTTTTGTAGCAAATGCAGATAAAATCAAAGCAAAAGGAATAGAAAATATATTTTGTTTATCAGTAAATGATCCCTATGTGATGAATGGCTGGGGAGAGATTAATAATACAGGAGATAAAATAAAAATGTTATCTGATCCATATTTGTTATTTACGAAAGCAATCGGTGCTGAAGTTGATCGAAATGCGAAGGGAATGGGAATTAGATCAAATCGTTATTTAATGGTGATTGAAAATTTCACAGTTGTTAATATTCACGAAGAAAAAGAGACTAAAGAGTGTGGTTTAACCTCCGCGGAAAATTTATTAAATAATTTAATATAAGTTATACGCTTTCCAAGTGTGTGCTTTAATTGTTTGCTGCTGACCTAGCAAGTAAATCTACTTCATTATTTAACTCATCAGTAGAATGTGCTTTTACCCAATTCCAACTTATTTCAAATTCATTATTTAGTAGGTCTAATTCTGCCCAAAGTGCTTTATTGCTTACTTCTTTTTTGTTTGCAGTTTTCCATCCATTTTTTTTCCAATTGTGTATCCACTCCGTTATTCCAGACTTTACATATTTAGAGTCTGTAAAAATTTGAACTTTGCTTCCTTTTGGAATTTTTTTAAGAGCCTCTATAGGTGCTAATAATTCCATTTGATTATTTGTAGTATCTTTTTTACTTCCTTTTATTCCGGTTTTTTTTCCATCGTTTAATATTATTGCTGCCCAACCACCTCTACCTGGATTTCCAATGCATGAACCATCAGTGTATATTTTAATCATTTACTTAGATAATCTTTATAGGTTTTTAAATTATTATGTATTACAAGCTTTTGATAATATTCTCTTGGATCTTTGATTTTTATCAAAGCTGTTTTTGGGGTATTAGTATAATCATAGAGTCTAGTCAGAAAGTACCTCATTGCAGCTCCACGACATAAAATGTTTAATGATTTTTTTTCTTTTTGTGAGATCTTTTTTATACTTTCATATCCTTTTATTAAATTTTTAACTTTATTTTTGTTAATACTAAATTTTGATTTATTTTTATCAAAACACAAAGCATTTACACATATAGCGATCTCGTACATATAGAAATCATTGGCTGCAAAATAAAAATCAATTACACCAGATAGTTTGTTATTTTTAAAAAAAATATTGTCAATAAAAAGATCCCCATGAATTATTCCATTAGGTAATTTTTTTGGCCATCTCTTTTTAATATTTATAAAATTTATTTTTAAAAATTTTTCAATATTTATAAATTTTTTTGATTTAAATTTTATGCTATTAAATAAAGAGTTTAAATTTTTAATTCCCATTGAGTTTTTTCTATAAAGTTTTATTTTTTTAGTAGCGGAGTGCATAGCAGCTATCATTTTTCCAACATCATAGCAATTTTTTAAGTTTAGAGTTTTTTTATCTTTCCCTTTAAGAAAAGAGACAATACATGCGGTCTTATTTTTTAATTTGAATATATAGTTTCCCTTTGAGTTTCTTAATGGTTTTGGACAATTAAAATTTAAATTGTTTAATTGATCCATCAATTTCATAAAAAAAGGTATTTCTTTTTTTAAAACTCGTTTCTCAAAAATTGTCAAAATAAACTTTTCATTTTTCGATTTAAGTAAATAATTTGTATTTTCTATACCTTGTTTGATACCTTTGAAGCTTATAAATTTGTGAGTTTTAAATTTACTATTAATAACAGAAAGATCTTTTTTATTTATATTTGTATAAACAGCCATTTAATTTAGTTTTTTAGGAATCTTAAAAACAACGTTTTCTTTGATTGCTTCTACTTCATCTATCTTGACTGTAAATCTTTTTTTTAAGTCATTAATAAAATTGTTTACTAAAACTTCGGGGGCTGAAGCACCAGAAGATATTCCAATGGTATTTGATTTTTCAATTAGTTCATACGGAATTTCACTTTGCGAATGGATCAATTGTGAATTAGGACAACCAGACTTTTTAGCAACTTCAACTAATCTAACTGAATTAGAAGAATTTCTACTCCCAATAACAAAAAATAAGTCACATTTTTTTGCAATATTCTTTACAGCCATTTGCCTATTTGTTGTTGCATAACAAATATCTTCTTTCATCGGCTCTTTAATATTTGGAAATTTTTCTTTTAAAATTTTTATAATATCTTTTGTGTCATCTACAGAAAGAGTTGTTTGAGTCACATAAGAAATTTTATCTGAATTTTTTGGAGTATATTCTTTTGCCTCATTTTCATTTTGAATAAGATCTATGGATCCTTCTGGCAATTGGCCCATTGTGCCAATAACTTCTGGATGATTTTGGTGACCAATTAATATTAAATGATATCCAGCCTTATGAAGATTTTCTGCTTCTCTATGTACCTTCGAAACCAAAGGACAAGTAGCATCTACATAGGTCATGTTATAATTTTTTGCATCTTTAGGAATTTTTTTTGGAACACCATGCGCAGAAAAAATTACTGGTCTTGATTTATCTTTTATTTCTTCAAGCTCTTCAACAAAAATAGCTCCTTTGTTTTTTAAATTATCAACAACGTACTTGTTATGAACTATTTCATGTCTTACATAAACAGGACTTCCATATTTTTGAATTGATTTTTCAACAATTTCAATAGCTCGTTCAACTCCTGCACAAAAACCCCTAGGAGCAGATAATAAGATTTTAATTTCTTTACTTTTCATTTTTTTCTAAAAGATATTCCAACAATATATGTGGAAAGGTTAAAGACGCCAAACCTATAAATATAATTTTGAGAATTGAACTGTCAAAACTGTAAGTATTATTTAAAAAATAAAGACCAATTAAACAAAAAATAACTGTCAGAATTGTTAATGGTAAAGCTTTTTTTAAAAAAATATTGATACCTACACCTAAGTCTTCTCTATTCAGTTCAAATATTAAAGTAATACTATGCCTTATTGAATGTAAAAAACAAAAGTAAAATGTAAAAGCAATAAGTGGAGAAAAATAATAGTTAATTATTATTATTGAAAAGTAATCTAAAAAAATAGTGAATTTTTTTAATTCAAAATTTTTCACAAATAATAATATATTTGATATGGTACTTAGAACTATACCAGAAAGAAGAATTTTATTTGTTTCTATAAAATTTAAAAAATTATAAAAAGCTTCATTTTCAACTAATAAAAATTTAAAAATATTGATTGTTTCATCAAAATGAAAATACATTGGAGCCAAAACAATTAAGGAGCCTTTTAAGAAAAATAATAATGGATCATAAAACGACACTTGATTAATCAAAAAAGAAGTATCTTCTTTTCCAAAGTGATATGATGCAACTATCAAAAAAAATACCAGTGAGATTGAAGGCAATATTATCCAAAAAATTATTATTAAAATTGCTAGTGAAATGTAAGATAAGTAGAAAATAAAAAAATTATCAATTTTAAATATTTCAAAAAGTTTTTTCCCTTTCATATTGTCAAGTGAACCATGAGATACACCTATACTCAAAATTAATAAGAAGCAAATTAATGGTGATATTTTAAGATTACTATTAACAAAAGTTAATAATGAAAAAATGTTACAAAATAAAAAGAAAATAAAAGAGTGGTTAAAATTTATTTTTTTTATTTGACTATTCATTTGCTAATAAAATAACGCTTTAATAAAAGTCCATTTAGGCATTCTCAAAATTATACTTAAATCTTCTAAATAATTACTTTTATTAGACAAAAATTTTATAACAGTCTTTGGTGAGGTCTTAAACATTTTAAAGAAAATATCTGACATTTTTTCAGGATGTTTGTTTAAAACTCTTAGAAAAATATCATCTAAAAATCGGTATTTTTTACTTATTTCAAATCTTTTAGAATTTGAAATATTTTCAATATTTTCTCTAATATATTTACTATGCTCCTGGATATTTAAAAAAGTATAACCAGTGCTTAATCTTGTCATTCCACCAGCAGTTCCAATATTTATTTTATTTTTTTCTTTTTTGTATAATGGATAGAAAAGGGGAATAGCCCCTTCTTCTTTATAATTAATTTCATAATTTTTAATTTTAAGGTGTTTATCTATATATTCTTTAATTTGATTATCGTAATCTTTTTGTGAATTGTCGTTCATTGTTGATAGCCAGGTAGTTTCAATTAAAGCCTTATTTTTTGAATAAGGAAGAGTATAAAAAAAATGCACACTTTCTCTTTGATCACAATCAAAATCCATTAGATTAAAAATTTCTTCATCAAAAAAATCTTTTTTTGTTTCAATTTCAACACCACAGAAATGTTGCCAAAGATTTAAGTGATTTTTTTTTATTTCAGGAACACTATTAAAAATGAATGAATTTCTTGTACTGATTTCTGCAACATCTTTGAAAAAAGAAATATTTTTATTTTTTTTCAGTCTACTATTTATTTTATGGTAAAATAATCCACTATCAATACTTTGGTATGGATAATTTTTACATTTAAGATAATTTGTTTTGCCAGGTACATTTATTGAAAAATTTTCCCAATTTTTCTTTACACAATCATCAAAATTATGAGGTGCTACTTTCCAAAAAGACCATGTTTTATCTTTTTTATATTCTTGTCTTGGTTCAATAATTGCTAAAGTTTTATCTTTTAATTTTTCATGAACTTCAAGTTCATATGCAAGTGATAAACCTGCACATCCACCACCAATAATTATAAAATCAAATTCTTTCATTTAGATCTACTTCCTGAGAAATAATAACATGTTCTTTTGCTCTTTGATGGGGCTCTAACTTTTTTAAATAAATCAAAATTAAATCAAATATAGAAATAATTGTCTGATAAATTTTTTCAAAATTATTCACATATATTTTTCCCGATTTTTCATAATTTTCCATGTTGCCTTTTTGTAAAATTTTTCTTCCAATCTGTCTGTAAATTCGTCTAGCAACAATTATAGAAAATTTGTATCTAAATGGGATTTTTTGGATAGAACTAAATGAGCTTTCATAAAACATATCTGCAAGTTTTAAGGTTGCTTGAATATTTTCAAAATCTGGCTTTATATATTCTCTATTCATTTTCTTATCTTCAATCACGTCTCTAGCAATATTTGTCAATTGCATTGCAATACCTAAATCAATTGCACCTTTTAAAGCCCTTCTATCATTCACCATTAGAATTTTTGACATCATTAAACCAACTGTTCCAGCTACTCTATAAGAATAAACTAATAAGTCTTTAACAGATCTAATATGAATTTTTTTTTTTAAATCTGAGGCAACACCATCGACTAAGTCTTCTAAAATTATTTTTTTTATATTATTATTTTTTGCAAGAGTGGTTACATCATGAATAATTTTTTTATTTTCGTCGGACGGATGTATTTCTTTAATATCTGAATCATAGGATTTTTTTAAAAAATTTCTCATTTCGTCAAATCTTTTAATCTTAAATTCTAAATCAGTTTTTTCGTCAGCTATGTCATCTAGAACTCTGCAAAATGCATAAAGTTTAACTGAATTTTGATAAATTTTTTTTGGTAAAAAAAAACCTGCCCAATTAAATGATTTAGCAAAAATAGCTAGATAGTTTTTTTTATTCATTAAATTATTTTATCTAATACTTTGGCTGATGATAAAACTCCAGGTACTCCCGCGCCTGGATGTGTTCCTGCACCAACAAAATATAAACCATCATAAACTTCTGATTTATTGTGAAATCTAAAATAAGCAGATTGTGAAAATTTTGGCTGGATTGAAAAACCTGAACCATGTTTAGTATTTAAATCTTTTTCAAAGTAATCTGGAGTTAAATAAAAATCCTCAACAATATTTTCTTTCAGATTAGGCATTAGATCGTTTTGCATTTTATCAATTACTAAATTTTTCATTTTTTCTCCCTCTAAAGACCAATCAATATTCGACTGATTATTTGGAACAGGCACAAGAACATAAAAACAATCTTTCCCCTCTGGAGCCATAGACTTGTCTGTTGAAGATGGTCTGTGGAGATAATAGCTAATATCATCATTCAACTTCTTATTATTAAATATATCATCTAGATGTTCTTTATATTTATTACCAAATTTAATTGTATGATGTTCTACATTTTCATATTTTCTTTTAGTACCAAAATAATAAACAAATAATCCCATTGAATATTCCATTCGATTTTTTTTCCAATTAAATAAAAATGAGTTATTTGTATTTCCATTTAACATTTTTTCATAAACTGCAGGTGGATCTGCATTACAAATAATATTATTAGAATTTATAATAGTTTGATCATTTAGTTGAACACCAGTAATCTTTTTTTTCTCTGTAATAATTTTTGTTACCTCATGACCCTTGATTACTTTAATTCCTTCTTCATACATAAGTTTTTCAAATCCTTTTATTATATTTCCAGTTCCTCCCATTGAATAATGAATACCCCATTTTTTTTCTAAATATAAAATAAGTCCATAAATTGAAGTTGTAGTGAAAGGATTACCACCAACTAGTAATGGATGCATACTGAACATCCTTCTTAATTTTTCATTTTTTATGTACGATGAAACTAATGAATAAACAGATTTGTAACTTTTAAGCTTTAAAAGAGCTGGCAATTGTTGCATCATTACAAATGGTTTATCAAATGGAACATCAGCCAGCTCACTAAAGCCTTTATCAAAAATTCTTTTTGTAAAATCTACCAATTTTTCATAACCGATTACATCCTCTTTATTAATTTTTTCAATTTGTTTTTTCATTTCCATCTCATCTCCAGAGTAATTGAATCTAGTTTTGTCTTCGAAAATAAATTGATACCAAATTTTTAAAGGAGCAAGTTCTATGTAATCCTTTGGATTTTTTTTAAACAATTCAAATAATTCGTTAATTAAATAAGGTGCTGTAATTACTGTTGGACCACCGTCATATATAAATCCATTTTTCTTAAATACTCTTGCCCTTCCACCAAGATCTTGATGTTTTTCAATCAAGGTAACTTTGTGCCCTTTTGCTTTTAGTCTTAGTGCTGCGGCTATACCACCAAAACCCGAGCCTATCACAAGTGAATTCATTCTTATAATTTATAGTTTTTTTGGAAAATTGTAAGAGTATTATGAGTTAATTTTCTTTAACTCATTCTTAGTTTCATCTAAGTTTTTTTGAAACAGTGTATCAAGCTTTGATTTATCAACAGAAGTTGTAATAATTTTTTTAACAGCATCTACAGAAATTCTTATTGAAATATCTTTAATTTCTTTGATTGCAGATTCTTTCATTTGACTTATTTTATTTTCAGCTAAATTTTTTTTGATCTCCGATGTTTTATGAAATTTATCATTAAGCTCAATCACAAGTTTATCACTATCTTTTTTAGCTTGTTCCAGAATATCATTGCTGACAGATTGAGCAGTATCTAATTTTTTTTGTGCATTTTCCAACAAAACCTTGGCTTCAGTTCTAAGTTTTTCACTTTCATCAATTTCAGTTTTAATTTCTAAAATTAATTTATTTAAAATTTCATTAATTTTTTGTGGTATCTTAAAATAGACCAGTAAAGCTAAAAAAATAATAAACGATACTGCTACCCAAAAAGTTGAGTCAATTACCATAATATTTATTCCCATTTTTTTTTGATAAATCATCAACAATTGCAGTGATACTACTGTTGTTCACATCAGCACCTATCAACTTTTTCACTAAAACTGAGGACGTCTCAATTGCAATTTTATTAATTTTATCTGGCGACTCTTTTTTAAGTTTTGCAATTTCTTGTTCTGCTTTTTTAATTTCCTCATTAATTTGTTTATCCAAAACCTCTTTTTTCTGATTTATATCTTTAAGAACTTTTTCTCTAGCTTCTTTAAAAATATTTTTTGCCTCTAATTTACTTTTTAAAATAATTTCATCATATTCTTTTATTTTAGACTCACTACTTTCTCTTTGTTTTTCTGCAGCCTCAATATTTTCTTGTATTTGAGATTTTCTTAATTCTAAGTTTTTACTGATTTTGGGCAATATTAGTTTTGACAAAACTAAATATAAAATCCCAAAAGTAAGTATAAGCCAGAATATTTGTGAAATCCAAAATTCAGGATTTAATTGAGGCATACCTCCACTTTCAGCTGCAAAAACTTCTTTGATTAAAAAGAAATTAAAAAATATAGACTGAAAAAATATTTTTTTAATCATTAGTTAAAACGCAAACAGAATGATTAACGCAACAACTAGTCCAAAGAGTCCTGTTGCTTCTGCTAAAGCAAAGCCTAAAAGTAAATTAGGAAACTGCTTTTGAGCCGCAGATGGATTTCTCATCGCTCCTGATAAATAATTTCCAAAAATTATTCCTATTCCAACACCAGCACCGGCTAAAGCAATAGCTGCTAAACCTGCCCCGATCATTTTTGCTGCTTCTAATTCCATTATATCCTCCTATGTTAATTAATGGTGTAAATTTAAAGCATCATTTAAATAGATGCATGTTAAAATTGCAAAAACATATGCCTGAAGAAAAGCAACTAATATTTCCAAGCCAGTTAAAGCAACCGAGAAACTCAGTGGAAGCCATCCACCGACTATTCCGAGACTTATGACGAAGCCTCCGAAAACTTTCATCATCGTATGACCCGCCATCATATTAGCAAACAATCTTACTGATAAACTTATAGGTCGACTTAAATATGAGATAATTTCAATAACAATTATTAATGGAAGCAAAACAATAGGTACTCCACTTGGGACAAAAAGTTTCAGATAACCGAAACCATGTTTCATAAAACCTATAATTGTAACTCCAATAAATATAAATGCTGCAAGCATAAAAGTAACAATAATATGACTAGTGACTGTAAAAGTGTACGGTATCATACCAAACATGTTACAAAATAAAACAAACATAAATAAGGAAAAAATAAATGAAAAATATGGTTTAGCCTTTGAACCCGCGGTATCATTAATCATTTTTGAAACGAAAGTGTAGCTTAGTTCTGCCATTAGCTGTATCTTATTTGGTAAAATAGATTTTTTGTTAGAACCTAAATTGAATATAATTAAAATTGCAAGTGAAGTGATTACCATGAACAAACTTGCGTTTGTAAATGAAATATCAAAAGTTCCAATCTTGATCTCTGGCCCAATTCTATAAACTTCAAATTGAGTCATCGGGTTTGCTGCCATAAGTTTATATCTATTTTTGCATATTTTTCGCAGATTTAATTACATTGGTTATTCCTGCAATTACCCCTACAAAAAAAAATATTAAAATTAACCATGGTTTAGTACCAAAGGTCTTGTCTAAAATAAACCCAATAATTGTCCCCACAGCCACTGCTGACACTAATTCAGTACTTAGCTTAAATGCCACTCCAATCGAGGATGGATTGGGTTTTTTTTCAGTTAAATTTCTCTTTGAAACCTTTTTTTTTGCAATTTCTAAGCGAGTTTTAAATGGATCCTTAGGCATTTATTACATTAAATTAAGCAACCATAGTTTCTGCTTTTTGTAAATCAACAGCAACTAGTTGGCTAATACCTTTTTCAGGCATTGTTACACCATAGAGCCTATTCATTTTAGACATTGTTAACGCGTGATGAGTTACTATAACAAATTTTGTATTAGTTATGCTTGTAAGTTCATCAAGCAAATTACAAAATCTTGTAACATTTGCATCATCGAGCGGTGCATCTACTTCATCGAGCACACAAATTGGAGAGGGATTAGTTAAAAAAACTGCAAAAACAAGAGATAATGCAGTCAGTGCTTGTTCACCTCCAGATAATAATGTTATTGATTGAAGCCTTTTACCTGGCGGACTTACTAACATTTCTAGTCCTGCTTCTAAAGGGTCATCTGAGTCAACTAATTCTAATTTTGCGTTTCCACCATTAAATAATTTTGTATAAACATCATTAAATTTTCTATTAACTTTTTCAAAAGCTTCTAATAATCTTTCTCGTCCTTTTTGATTTAGTTCTTGAATGCTTTCTTTTAGTTTTGAAATAGCTGTTACTAAATCAGATCTATCGTTCTCCATTTTTTTTATTTCGGTCTCATATTTGTTTGTTTCTTCATCAGCTTTTAAATTTACAGAACCTAGTTTTTCTCGCTCTTGTTTTTTTTTGTCTAATAAATCCTCTTGGATTACAGCATCAGGAAGTTCTTCAGCTCCAAATAAATTTGAGTTCTCTAAAATATTTTCTTCACTTAAGTTTAGTTCTGAATTAATTCTATCTATTAAATCATCTTTTCTTTTTTTTAGACCCTCGATAGTTGCCCCTGAACTTGCTTTACGTTCCCTAATTTGAATTGATTGTTCTTGAATTTTATTTAATTGATCTCTCAAAGACTCAATTTTTTCGTCAGTTTCATTTATTATTGTCTCATTTTCATTTTTTTCTTCTTCAGAAATTCTTAATCCTTCAGAAATTTGACCTTTTTTTTCTGCTTGCAATTTTGGTTGGTTCTCTAATTTTTCAAGTTCAATATTTAATTTATTTTTTCTTTCAGTCAATTCAGTAACCATTTTTTCAGAATTAGATAATAAATTTTTCCAACTTTCTATTTCTTTTTCGATAATATTTATTCTTTCATTCCTTTTGATAGAGTCTTTTTTAATACTTTGATTTTTACTGTAACTGTCTGCATAACCATCTATTAACAAATTACAATTATCAAGACTATTAATTGCATCTTGATTTTTATTTAAATTAATTAATTCTTTAATTCTCTCTATTTCTTTTTTGAGTTTTGCTTTGGTGTTATCTAAATCTTCGTTAGATTTTTTTTCGGTTTCATAATATTTTGAATCTATTTCAATTAAATCATTTTTTTCTTCCTTAAGTCTTTTCTCATTAGAATTTGCATCAATGACTATACCTTTTTCTCTACCAATATCTTCATCAAATGTTTGAAGAGATTTTTTAATACTTTCAATTTGATCTTGAACCCTTGAATTTTCTTCATCAAGGCCTTTGAGCTCTAAATTAAGGCGTTGAATTTTTGATACATTCTCAATATTTTTTTCTCTTAGAGGGTTTACTTTTTCTGTTTCAGATTTTATCAAACGTTCTATTTCATTTATCTTGTTATTAAATCCACTTACTTCTTCCTCAGCTTCAGAATTAATTTCATTTTCAACTTTTATTTCATTGTCAATTTCTAATAATTTTAAATAATATAAACCTGCCTCAACTTTTTTAATTTCATCAGAAATATTTTTATATTTAGTTGCTTCCTCTGCTTGCTTTTGTAAGTTTGCTAATTGTTTTTCTTGTTGTCTTCTTAATTCATCAGCCCTCTTTAAATTATTTTCAGCAGCATTTAATCTCAATTCAGCCTCATGTCTCCTAACATGTAAACCTGAAATTCCTGCCGCTTCCTCTAAAATCGCTCTTCTGTCGGTGGGTTTGGCAGTTACAAGTGCTCCAATACGACCTTGACTGATCATTGATGGTGAATGAGCCCCAGTAGATAAATCTGCAAAAAACATTTGTGCGTCTCTAGCTCTTACTTCTTTGTCATTAATATAAAATTTTGACCCTTTGTCTTTTTCTATCTTTCGTCTAACATTTATCTCTTCAAGCTCTCGATATTGAATGGGTCCCTCGTTATTCTCGTTGGAAACTGTAACAGATACTTCAGCAATATTTTTCGAGGCCTTATTTGAGGTACCTGAAAAAATTACATCTTCCATACCTGATCCACGCATACTTTTTGCAGATGTTTCTCCCATTACCCATCTTAGAGACTCAACAATATTTGATTTACCGCAACCATTAGGTCCAACTATTCCTGTTAAACCATCTTCAATAAGAAAATTAGTTTTATCAGCGAATGATTTGAATCCATTTAGCTGGATTTTTTTAAAGTCCATGGACTAAATTATATCAGTTTTTCTAAAGTTTTTTTTAAATTTTTGTAATTAAGGGATTTTTCAAACTTTTCATTGTTGATTATTATCGTAGGAGTAGCATTTACTTTAAATTTTTTAGAGCCATCGATTCGATCATTCAAAATAAAATCCTCAATTTTTTTGTTATTTATGCATTTTTCAAAATCTATATTATATCCTTCGTTTCTAAGGAATGCCTTGAGATAATTATTTGCTTCTTCTACCGTATTTCCTTTTACCCAAGCCTGTTGGTTAGAATATAAAGTTTCTAAGATCTCTAAACCCTGATCCTGTTTACATTGAGAAATTTTAGAGGCATTAAAAGCAGCAACGTCTAATGGGAAATGTCTAAACTCTATCTTTACCAAACCTGTATCTATGAAATCTTTCTTTAAATTAGGGTAAATTTCTTTGTGAAAACTTGCACAATGACTACATGTCAGAGACTCATAAGCAATGATAGTAATTTTGGCATTCTCATTACCAGAAATTATCCTTTTTATCTCAGCATTGGATTTAAAGCTTGTTGCTAAAAACACTAATAAAATTAAAAATATTTTTTTCATTTTTCTTTAAATACTTTTGTTAGCTCAAGTAAAGATTTCTTTATTTTTTCATTTTTAACATCTTCAATTTTATTTTTATATTTATCTTTTGTCACATCTTTTTTAAGAGATTTTTTTTCTATTAAAATTCTCTGGTTATCTTCAAAAGTTGTAAATTTAATTTTTTCAACAACCGTTTTACCAAAAAAATTATTGATTCTGTCTCTAATCTCTTTCTTTGAATATTCTAAATCTACCTCATGACCTCTTTTTACCATTACCAATAAAGTACTTACTCCAAATTTATTTGAGTTTTTAAAAGATTTTGGATAACAAACTTTAAAAAGAGTTTTTCCTGCTATAAGCTTCCAATTATTTAGTGTCTCTGAATAAATATGGCCTCTATTATTAATAACTTTTTTAATATTTTTTGGCAAAGTGTCCTTAAGAGATCTTAAACCTTGAATGGTGCTCCATCTCTGCTTAGTATTATTTTTATATTGCATATGAAAGAAAAGATAATAACAAAAAAAATTCTTAAATGGTATGATTTAAATAAGAGGTCTTTGCCTTGGCGAAAAAAAGTTTCCTCACAAAAAAAACAATATTACACATTGATAAGCGAGTTTATGTTACAGCAAACACAAGTTTTGACTGTGATACCTTTTTTTAATAGGTTTATTAAAAATTTACCATCTATTGATTCTCTTGCAAATGTTAGCGAGAAAAAACTAATGAAACTTTGGGAAGGCCTTGGCTATTATTCAAGAGCAAGAAATTTAAAAAAAACTGCACAAGTGATCATCAAAACTTTTGATGGAAAATTACCAAAAAATTTTGAAGATTTAATAAAACTACCTGGGATTGGAAATTATACTGCAAAAGCAATTTTAGCTATTGCATTCAACAAACCATATATACCT
>CACOJX010000010.1 GCA_902627645.1 uncultured Pelagibacteraceae bacterium
TTGAGACAACTTTTTTGATATGTTTTTATTTTCATATCTATCTATTGTTTCGTGTAATAATTTCGAAAGGTCAAATATCTCATTTTTTTCAGAGTGAGTTGAACTAGTAAATTGCAGATATTCATTTAGCATTTTTTCCATTTCATTTATATCCTCACTCATTTTCAAAGAGATTTCTTTATCTTTGATAAAAGATAGTTGTAGTTTCATCCTCGTTAATGGCGTTCTTAAGTCATGACTTATTCCAGATAACATTTCAGATCTTTGATTAAGATGTCTGAGAATTCTTTTTCTCATTTTATCGAATTCGTAACCAGCTTGTCTAATTTCAAGTGATCCCGAAGGTCTGTAATCATCTACTTCTTCACCTCTTCCAAATTTTTCAGCTGCTTTTGCTAAATTGGTAATTGGTCTTGTTTGATTCTTCAGAAAAATCATTGCAACACAAATTAAAAAAACTGCTGGGACTGATATCCACAAACCAAATAATCTTGCAGAAGAACTTGAAAGTCTGTCTCTAGGAACTAAAAATTCAAAATATCCATTTTTATATTTTATCCTGATATTTACTAATTCTAAATAATCTGTAGTGCTAAACCAAAATTGATTATTACCCATGCTAGATTTTAGCTCTCTTCTTAAAGATCTATCTATTGGGCTAAACCATCTTTCATTTAATTCAAAATTAAATTCTTTTTCGGGAAAGTGTTTGATATTCAAATCTAAATAAATTGAAAACAAATCGATTAGATAATCTTTATCGTTATCCTCATTTTCAAAGGCAACAATAAATGTATCTATTTCACCGACCAGAGCTCGTGTCATACCTTTATTGGTTTTAATCCATAGGCTGTCAAAGAAAACTATTGTGACTAATAATTGCAATAAAATTACTGGAACAGCTACAATTAATAGTGCTCTGTAAAATAACCTTTTTGGTAATAAATCTTTGATAAATTTATTCAATCCATAGAACATAACCACTACCTCTTAAAGTTTGTAAAAATTTAGGATTTTTTGGATCTGCTTCAATTTTTTTTCTCAGTCGAGTTATTATTACATCAACAGACCGTTCCTTATCTAAATTTATAAGTTTACCTATGGCCTCCCTAGAAAATGTTTTGCCAGGATTATTAATCATTCTTTCTAGAATAGTTTTTTCTGTATTATTTATTTTAAATTCTTTATTATTATTAAGTATTATTAATTTGTTCAAATCAATTTGTATATTTGAAAACTTAACTATTCTTTTCAAATTTGTTTCTTTTGTTTTATTCAATATATTTTTAATTCTAAGGACAAGTTCTTTAGGCTCAAATGGTTTGGGCAAGTAATCATCGGCACCAATTTCTAGACCTTCAACTCTTTCATCTGCAGAACCCTTGGCAGTTAGAAGTATTATTGGAGTATGTATTAGTCTTTTATTTTCCTCAATAAATTGTAGGCCACTTTTGCCTGGCATCATTATATCTAAAATAATCATATCAAAGTCTATAATTTTAATTTTTTCAGATGCATCTTCAGCACTTTTTGCAGTTGTGACCAAAAAATTATTTTCATTTAAATATTTTTTTACGAGAGATCTTATACCCTCATCATCATCAACCATTAGGATATGTGCTATGATTTTATCCATTTATAATTTTTTTTAAGACTTTATCAAAGTTTACAACTTCATCAGAGCTCGAATTTAGCAATGCATTATATATTCTCTTTTTTTGAGTTTCAAAAATTTCAAGGAAAATTTTTTTTCCTTTCTCATTAAGATACACATGCTTTATTCTTGTATCCACCTCATCTTTTTTAAAATTAATTACATCAAGTTTTACTAAGTCTTTGAGCACTCTATTTAGGCTTTGTTTAGTAATCTTTAATTTTTTTAAAAGTTCAGATATTGAAATTCCTTCATATGTTGAGACTAGATGTATTACTTTATGGTGAGCAGTTCCTAATGAATATTTGTTCAAAATTTTTTTTGGATCGGTAAAAGTGTCTCTATAGACAATAAAAAGTTTTTCTATTAAATCTTTTAATTGCTGATCTTTTAAATAAAGTAAATCTTTCATAATAGGTAAGTTATATTGACATATCCAAGATACAAAGATAATTTTTAAATAATTTAAAAAAAAATTTCAACAATGATACCTTACGATAAAAGAGATGGAAAAATTTGGTACAACAACAATCTTGTAGATTGGTCTGATGTAAAAGTTCATGTTTTAAACCACGGATTACACTATGCAAGTTGTGTGTTTGAGGGTGAAAGAGTTTATGATGGTTCAATTTTTAAGTTAGAAGAGCATACCTCTAGATTTTTTTATTCAGCTAAAAGAATGGGTTTTGAAATTCCATATACTGAAAAAGAAATAAATGAAGCTTCTAAAAAAATAATTACTATTCAAAATGTTCAAAATGGTTATGTGAGGCCTGTAGCTTGGCGTGGTAGTGAAATGATGGCTATATCTGCACAACAAACTAAAATACATGTTGCAATTGCAACTTGGGAGTGGGGTTCTTATTTTGATCCAAAATTGAAAATTGAAGGTATCAAGTTAAATATCTCAAGCTGGCGAAGACCTGCACCAAATACAATTCCTTGGGATACGAAAGCCTCTGGACTTTACATGATCTGTACTCTGTCAAAACATGAGGCTGAAAAAGATGGTTATACCGACTCTCTAATGTTAGATCACGAGGGAAAAGTAGCTGAGGCGACTGGTGCTAACGTTTTCTTTAAAGATAAAAACGGCGAATTACACACTCCTGTACCAGACTCTTTTTTAGATGGCATTACAAGAAGAACTGTAATTGAAATTGCAAAATCAAAAAATATTAAAGTTCATGAGAGAAAAATTGATCCATCTGAACTAAAAAATTTTGTTGGCTGTTTCCTAACTGGTACTGCCGCAGAAGTTACGCCAGTTTCTTGTATAGCTGACAATCAATTTAAAGTTTGTGAGATGATTATCGATTTGAACGAAAGCTACCAAAGAGTTGTCAGAAAAAAAAAAGCAGCTTAATCTTTGCTATCTTCAGAGATTGCATGATCAATACCTTTGCGTATGTATTCATAACCAGTAAAAAGAGTTAATGCTGCTGAAAGCCATAATAAGACAATCCCAATAGTTTGAGCATTATAATCTTGAAAGTTTATTATCTTATTTCCTGTATCTCCAGAAAGTAAAAGAGCAATCGAAACCATTTGTAATACAGTTTTTAATTTTGCAAGATTAGATACTGGTAATTTTATTTTTCCCTTAGCTAAAAACTCCCTTAAACCAGAAATTAATATTTCTCTTGTGAGAATAATTATTGCAGCTATAACCTCATAGTTTCTTATAGTGCCATCCATTACTAAGAGAATTAGTGCAGTTGCTACAATTATTTTGTCTGCTATTGGATCTAATAATTCTCCAAGTTTTGACTCCTCTCCTAAAAATCTTGCTAACATTCCATCAAGAAAATCTGTAAATGATGCAATTATGAAAAGGATTAATGCTGTCAAATCTCCGTAGAAACCTGGAAGGTAAAATGCCAGCACGAAAAAAGGTACAATTAAAATCCGACCCACAGTTAAAATATTTGGTATTTTTCTGAGCATAATATTTTTATTCGTGAAAGAAATTATATATCTTTTTTGCAACTTTTTCCTCAACGCCTTCAACTGTTTTTATTTCATCTAGGCTTGCTGACTCTACTGCCCTAGCAGATCCAAAATGGTTTAATAGTGCTCTTTTTCTTATAGAACCAATACCCTCAATTTGATCTAAAAGAGATTTGCTAACCCCTTTTTTTCTTTTAGCTCTATGAGCACTTATTGCAAATCTGTGAGACTCATCTCTAATTCTTTGAAGAAAGAAGAGGGTAGGGTCATTTTTTACAAATTTAAACTCTCTGCCATTATGAAAAAAAGTTTCATTGCCACTATTTCTTTGTTTCCCTTTTGCTATAGCAACTATCGGTAAGTCGTGAAGACCTAGCTCATTTAGAGTCTCCCTTGCTACTGAGTATTGACCTTTTCCACCATCTATTAAAACTAAATCAGGAAAAGTTAGGTA
Organism: uncultured Pelagibacteraceae bacterium; assembly: GCA_902627645.1. Taxonomy (GTDB): domain Bacteria; phylum Pseudomonadota; class Alphaproteobacteria; order Pelagibacterales; family Pelagibacteraceae; genus Pelagibacter. The sequence goes on from CACOJX010000010.1 coordinate 4,059, forward strand.
ATTATCCTTTTCTTGAATTGCTCTTTTAAATCTTCTGTTAAGTACTTCACGCATCATACCGTAATCGTCTTGTTCATTTTTTTGTATTTTGATATTAAATTTTCTATATCTTTTTTTAATAAAACCTTCATCACCATATGCGATCAAAGCACCGACACTATTTGTTCCTTGAGTATGACTATTATCATAAACTTCAATTAAATTAATATTCGTTTCCAGATCGAATTTACTAGAAACTGCATCAAATAGTTCTCTGTTATTTTGGCTTTCATAAAGCTTTCTATTTAAACTATCTTTTGCGTTTTTAATTGCTTGATTGACTACTTTTAATTTTGATCCTTTTTTTGCGATAGAAATATTTATTTGTTTATTCTCTTTTTGAGAAAGAGTTTTTTCAATCAAAATTTTTTCTTTAATTTCTTCAGACAATATTACCAATGCGGGAACACTTTTATTCTCATAAAATTGAGAAACAAAAGAATTTAATATATCACTTAGTTTTTCATCAGGGTCATGTTTTGGAAAAAAAGCTTGATTGCCCCAATTTTGTTTTGAACGATAAAAGAAAACTTGTATACAAGTTTTGCCAGACTCTTTATAGCCAGCAATTACATCAGCTTCAATTAAGTTCGCTTCATTAACTCTTTGAGATGATTGAATAATGTTTAATGATTTTATTCTATCCCTTAAAACAACTGCTTTTTCAAAATCCAAATCCTCACTAGCTTTTTCCATTTCGTCTGAGAGATTTTTCTGTATTTTTCTTGATTTGCCAGAGACAAATTCAATAGCATCCTCGACAGTCTTTTTATATTCTTCCTCTTTTATGTATCCAACACACGGACCAGAACATCTTTTAATTTGATATAAAATACAAGGACGTTGTCTATTCTTAAAAACTGTATCATCACAAACTCTTAAGTGAAAAATTTTCTGTATCATTTTTATTGTCCAATTAGCTGAGCCCGCTGATGCAAAAGGTCCAAAATAAAAGCCTTCTTTTGTTTTTTTTCCTCTATGTCTTTTTATCTGTGACCACTTATCTTTGTTGCTAATAAAAATAAATGGAAAAGATTTATCATCTCGCAAAAGAATATTAAATTTTGGTTTATGTTTTTTGATTAAATTAGCTTCAAGGAGTAAAGCCTCACTTTCATTTGATGTTGTTGTTATCTCTAGTTTCTTTGTTTGAGACAGCATTCTTTCTGTTCTGATGATATGATTTTTTTCAGCAACATAACTTTTTAATCTATTAGGTAGATTTTTTGCTTTTCCAACATAAAGAATATTTCCTTTTTCATTCAACATCCTATAAACACCAGGAAGTTTAGGAATTAGTGGAAGTTCTTTTTTAATTACTTCTTTGCCAATTTCAGAGCTTATCATGACTTCTTTTTTTGGTAATTTGAATACCAACAGATGAACATTTTTTTAAAATTTCTAATTTTTCAATTTTTAACATTATTTTTGCTATTCTTTTATCTTTAAATAGTTCGTCAAAAACAGCTTCAGCTAGGGTTTCCAAAAAGTTATAGTGTTTTTTTTTAACTAACTTTGTAATGAGTTTGACAATTGTACCGTAGTTAACAATAGATTTTATATCTTTATCATTGCTTGGCTTTTTATCCTGGTAATCAATTTCTAGACTAAACTTAACTTTCTGTGATTTTTCTTTTTCAAAATCGTAATAACCAAGTTTTAAATCTAGAATTAAATCATTTATAAGTATCTTTTTTTCGTAATTAAATAAGCTTTTTGATTTATCTATTTTAACTATTTTAAGATTATTTTTTTTCATTCTTTGCCTTTAATTATATCAGGTGTTTGCCAATTTAAACTTTGTCCACTATCAATTGCCATAACTTGTCCTGTAATAGATCTGTTTTTAATAAAAAAGTCAACTGCGTTACAAATTTCTTCAACATCGACCTGTTGTCTTAGCGGTGTAGCCAAATATTGTCTTTTAAAATGTTTTTGTGATTGTCTTTTATTTTTGATTGTTGGTCCTGGCGCAATACCATTAACTCTTATATTCGGCGAAAGACTCATCGCGGAAGTTTTAGTTAATGTATATAAACCTGTTTTACTTAAAGTGTAAGAAAAAAAATATGGAGTAAGTTTAAATACTCTTTGATCAATTATATTGATTATATTGTTATTTTTACCCTTAATATTTTTTGAAAACTCTTGAGTTAAGAGAGCAGGAGCTTTTAAATTTGTAGAAATATGATTTTCCCAACTTTTATTACTAAAGTTTTCTAATTTGTCATTTTCAAATAAAGATGCGTTATTAATTAAACAATCAAAATATTTTAATTTTGATTTAGAAAATTTGAGAATTTTTTGAATATCTTTGTCTTTACGGAGATCTCCTTCTACTAAATAAATTTTTGATCCATTTTTTTCAAGATTTTTTCTTAGATTTTCTGCTTTTGATTTGGATTTATTGTATTGGATCACAATTTGCTTATTTGGACCTGCTAATTTTTTAGCTATTGCGGCACCAATCCTTGTGGCCCCTCCAGTAATAATTATCCTCTGTGCTTCCATTTTTTATCTTTTTTTTTCGTGACTTTAGTCCCAGGCATACCCATTGTCGATCTACCTTTTGGATAAAGTTTATTTTTTACATCATATTGTCTTATTTTTGGATTTAATGTGATTTCAAGCTCTGTGCTTTCTAATTTTCTTATTTCGTCTCTTATTTTTGCTGCCTCTTCAAATTCTAAATTTGATGCAGCTTCTTTCATTTTTTTATCAAGAGCTTTTAAGTGTTTTTTAAGATTGCCACCAACATTAGAGCCTTCACTAATTTTTACATAATCTTTTTCATAAACACTCTCTAAAATATCATTAATTTCTTTTTTGACTGTTTTGGCATCAATTTTATTTTTTTTATTGTAGTCTAATTGAATTTTTCTTCTTCGTTCAGTTTCTTGAATTGCTTTTTTTATACTTTTTGTCTCTTTATCAGCATATAGGATAACCTTTCCATCAACATTTCTTGCAGCTCTTCCTATAGTTTGTATTAATGAAGTTTCAGATCTTAAGAAGCCTTCTTTATCTGCATCTAAAATTCCAACCAAAGCACATTCTGGAATATCTAAACCTTCTCTTAATAAGTTAATTCCAACCAGGACATCAAAAACTCCCATTCTTAAATCTCTCATAATTTCTATTCTTTCAAGAGTATCAATGTCTGAGTGCAAGTATCTTACTTTAACTCCATTTTCATGAAGATATTCTGTTAAATCTTCAGCCATTTTTTTTGTAAGAGTTGTAACTAAAACTCTATGATTATTTTCAATTACTTTTTTACACTCGTGCATTAAATCATCCACTTGATTTTTTGCAGGTCTTATCTCAACAGGGGGATCAATTAATCCGGTAGGTCTTATTACTTGATCAATAAACTTACCTTTTGTTTGCTCCAATTCCCAAGGTCCAGGAGTTGCAGAAACAAAAACTGTTTGAGTTCTCATTAAATCCCATTCTTCAAATTTTAATGGTCTATTGTCCATACAAGAAGGAAGTCTAAAACCATATTCAGCTAAGGTGCTTTTTCTTGATCTATCTCCTTTATACATTCCGTTTAGTTGTGGAACTGTTACATGACATTCATCAACAAAAATTAATGTATTATCTGGAAAGTATTCAAATAGAGTAGGTGGTGGCTCTCCTGGTTTTCTGCCAGATAAAAATCTTGAATAATTTTCAATACCGGCGCAAGAACCAGTTGCTTCTATCATTTCAAGATCAAATTTTGTTCTTTCTTCTAATCTTTGAGCTTCAAGCAATTTGTTTTCCGATCGATGTTTTTTAAGTGTAATCTCTAATTCTTTTTTTATATTTATAACTGCTTGTTCAACAGTTGGTTTGGGTGTTATATAATGACTATTCGCATAAACTTTGATTAAACTTAATTCCCTTACTTGATTACCTGTAAGTGGATCAAACTCCTCAATTTTTTCAAGTTTATCTCCAAATAAACTTAGTCTCCATGCCCTATCTTCTAAATGAGAAGGAAAGATTTCTAGATATTCTCCACGAGCTCTAAAGGTACCTCTGTAAAAATTTTGGTCATTACGCTTATATTGTAAAGCCACTAAAGATTTAATTATTTGCTCTCTATTATAATCATAATTTTTTTGAAGAGTTAAAGTCATTTTGCTATAAGCTTCAACAGAGCCCAAACCATAAATACATGATACACTGGCTACAATTAAGACATCATCTCTTTCCAAGAGAGATCTTGTTGCTGAATGTCTCATCCTGTCTATTTGTTCATTGATTGATGCTTCTTTTTCTATATATGTGTCAGATCTAGGTACATAGGCTTCAGGTGTGTAGTAATCATAATAAGAAACAAAATATTCAACAGCATTATCAGGAAAGAACGTTTTCATTTCCCCATAAAGTTGAGCTGCAAGAGTTTTGTTTGGAGCTAGAATTAAGGCTGGTCTATTTGTAGCCTCTATTACTTTCGCCATCGTAAAAGTTTTTCCAGACCCAGTCACACCAAGTAATACTTGATTAAATTCGTCTTTGTTTGCACCGTTAACTAACTTTTTTATAGCCTCTGGTTGATCCCCTGCTGGTTTAAAATCAGATTTAATTTTAAATTTTTTACCACCTTCAAGTTTTCCACTGATTTTTGGATTTTTACTCTGAATATCTGTAATTAAATCTTGATATGTATTTTCCATATATTAAAGAACGTAGTAGAATTAATTTATATTTCAATGAGCATAATATCAGACAGTTTAAAAAGAATTAAGCCTTCACCAACTATTGCGGTTACTCAGAAAGCTAGAGAATTAAGAGCAGCTGGTAAAGATGTAATTGGCTTAGGAGCTGGGGAGCCAGATTTTGACACTCCAGAAAATATAAAAAATGCTGCAATCAAAGCTATTAAAAGGGGAGACACAAAATATACTGCCGTTGATGGCACACCAGAACTTAAAAAAGCTATTATCAAGAAATTTAAAAGAGAAAACAAACTAAACTTTTCTATAGATCAAATAACTGTTGGTACAGGAGGAAAACAAGTTCTTTATAATACTTTTATGGCAACTCTTAATAAAGGGGATGAAGTAATTATACCGGCACCTTTTTGGGTATCATATCCAGACATGGTTTTGTTAGCTGGAGGAAAACCAAAAATAATTAAATGCACTGAACAAGAAGGTTTTAAACTTACTCCAAAAAAATTAAAAAAAGCAATATCTAAAAAGACTAAATGGATTATTTTAAATTCCCCTTCAAATCCAACAGGAGCAGGATATTCAAAAAAAGAGATTTATGACTTAGCTAAAATTTTAATAAGAAATAAAAAAATTTTTATTTTAAGTGACGATATTTATGAACATGTTAGGTATGATAATTTCAATTTTTTTACAATTGCTCAAGTTTCAAAATTAAAAGACAGGACACTTACAATGAATGGAGTAAGTAAATCATATGCTATGACTGGATGGAGAATAGGTTATGCTGCTGGTCCAAAAGAAATAATAAAAGCTATAGGTAAAATTCAATCACAATCTACTTCAAATCCATCCTCAATAAGTCAGGCAGCAGCTGTTGAGGCATTAAATGGAAAACAAGGATTTATAAAAACAAGAGCTAAAGCGTTCAAAGATAGAAGAAACTTTGTTGTAAAAAGCCTTAATAGTATAAAAGGAATAAGTTGTTTAACTCCAAATGGAGCATTTTATGTATTTCCAAGCTGTAAAAGGTTATTAAATAAAAAAACAAAACTTAAAACTGATACTAATTTTGTTCAAAGATTACTTGAAAAAGAAAATGTTGCCGTTGTTCAAGGTTCTGCTTTTGGTTTAGATGGTTATTTTAGAATTTCTTATGCTACATCGATGAAAAATTTAAAGAAAGCAATGCTAAGAATTAAATCTTTCTGTGAAGACTTAAACAAATAATTATTTTTGATTTAAAACCTTTTTTGCTGGAATTGTTTTTTTAATCCAATCCTTTGGAATAGAATTTGAACCTTTTAAAGCTGCAAAGTATGCTCCAGTAAAATTTGCTCTAGAACAATTGCACCCACCAGCTTTTATCGTTTTTAAAATAGCATCTTTATAATTTTTTGAATTAATGATTGTATATATTGAGCTATTAAAAGTTCCTGGATAGCTACAAGCCATACCTAATTTCCTTATGGTAGTTGGATCAAACTTTGATTTAAATTTTCTTATTTTTTTAATGTCATTAACAATCACCTTAAAAAAATAATTTCTGTTGAATTTTTTAATGAATTCTTTGATTGGGTCTTTAGCTCCTTTTAATGCAAAATCTATTAAATAAAATTTAGCTAGAGCATATTTAAAACTTATTTTTGAAACTGTTACTATTTTGAAAATTTTTTCTAAACTTTTAAAATCAAAGCCATAGAGAAAATATGGAAGTGTAGCACAAAAACCATCTGACTCATTAACTTTTAGCCCACCAGAAATCTTTTTTTTTAATTTGATGTTTTTTACCGTCTCAATAATGTTTTGATGTATCCATGGTCCTTTAATCATACCACGCCAGTCTTTGACTTTTTTATATTTAGATCTCAATTTTAAATTTTTCCAATATTTACTTCCAGGGCCAAAGTTTTTAAGAATATTTTTTTTGAATCGTTTCTCTATATTTTCGTGTCCCTCCAGCAGTGTATTAAACATTACTTGGCCTATTTCATTGTAACCAGAGACTTTCCCAGTTTTTATATTATAGAAAGGACTTTTGTTTTTTTTTAAGAAAGAAAAGTCTTTTTTTCCTCTAATATAAATACTTAATTTTTTTTGATTATATACCCAATGTAATGGCCTAGCTGCTGCATCTGCAACTGTGGCACCCAAGAAAACATGGAGATTATTTTTCACTTCAATGAGATAAAAACTTTTCAGCCTCTAATGCTGCCATACATCCCATACCAGCAGCAGTTACCGCTTGCCTAAATGTTTTATCTTTAACGTCTCCAGCTGCATAAACGCCTGGTACATTAGTTTCTGTTGAATCTGGTTTTGTAATTAAATAACCCTCATTATCCATACTAAGTTGATCTTTAAATAATTTAGTTGCAGGGTCATGACCAATAGCAATGAAAACACCGTCTAATTTTATTTCATCAATCTTATTTGTTTTAACATTTTTGACTTTTATTCCTTTTACATTTTTTGGATCTTTATCTCCAATTACATCCTCAACAACTGTATCCCAAATGATTTCAATTTTTTTATTTTCCATAAGTTTTTTTTGAAGCATTTTTTCAGCTCTTAAACTATCTCTTCTGTGAATTAATTTTACTTTTGAGGCAAATTTTGTAAGAAACATTGCCTCTTCAACAGCTGCATTGCCTCCACCTACAACAGCGACTTCTTTATCTTTAAAGAAAAAACCATCACATGTTGCACACGCTGATACACCAAATCCCCTAAACTCTTGTTCAGATTTAATATTTAACCATCTAGCTTGGGCACCTGTGGAAATTATTATGCTATCAGCAGTATATTTTTGACCAGTGTCACCTACAGCCTCAAAAGGTGATGTTTTTAAATTTACTGAACTTATATGATCTTCAATCATTTCTGTTCCAACTGCTTTTGCTTGCTCTTTCATTTGATCCATAAGCCATGGACCTTGAATTACATCAGCAAATCCAGGAAAGTTTTCAACATCTGTTGTGGTAGTTAGTTGGCCCCCAGGCTCTGACCCATAAACTAAAATTGGATTTAACATTGCTCTCGCCGCATAAACTGCAGCAGTGTATCCAGCAGGACCAGACCCAATTATCAACACTTTTGTGTGTTTAGTTGGATTTTGACTCATATGAAAGCTATATAGTGATAAATGACTAAATTAAAAGGTTTATTATTGACCGAGGGTATGCATGGCATGATTAGCCAAGTTGAAGGGCTTGCTAAAGCTCTCAATCTTGAATTTATACACGAAAAAATTGAACTAAATAATTTTTGGAAAATGATTCCTCCCAAATTAACACCTATTAAAGATTTTGTTTTCAAAAATAAGATAACGAAAAAATTTGATATAGTAATTTCGTGTGGAAGAAAAAGTGTAGTTCCATCCATTTTTTTAAAAAAAAAATTTGGAAGTAAAATAATGAACATTCATATTCAAGATCCAAAAGTATCATTAAATAATTTTGATTTTGTTATCGCGCCAGAGCATGATGGTCTTGAGGGTATAAATGTTCTAAAATCTAAAGGAGCAATTCATTATCTTACTGAAAAAGAGTTAGAGGAAAATATTGATTATCTAAAACCTCGAATTAAAAAAGAAAAAGTAATAGCGTTTATTGCCGGTGGTCCAAATAAGTATTATGATTTTAATGATGAAATAATTGATAAAATTTTTGTTAAAACTAAAAAAAATTTTATCAATCAAGGTTACCAGCTAATTTTTGTACCTTCAATGAGAACGCCACAAAGAATTATTGATAAAGCCCAAAATTTTTTTGATGATAACCAGATTATAATTCAAGATATTGATAAGAAAGCTTATTTGTCGTCGCTTAAACTAGCTAATCATATCATTGTAACTTGTGACTCTACATCTATGATATCTGAAGCAGCTATGACAGGAAGACCAATATATGTGGCTCAAATGCCAGCTATCAAAAAAAATATTCGCTTCAAAAAATTTTTTGAGCTTTTTAAATCCCTAGATATAATTAAAAACTTAGAGGACAGCGTGGAAGAATGGAATTATAAAAAACTTAATGAAACTCATAGAATATCAGGATATATAGAGAAACAATTTAAAGATTATGACTTTTCTTAATTCTATACTTAAAAACTCAAAAAGGTATGAATTTCCATTTAATCACTGGGAATATAATAATGCTTTAAGTGAAGACGCTATTAAAGAAATAGAAGCTGCAGATATTCCTGATGTAAGCAAACATAATCTCAATTACGATGGCACAAGAGCGATTGATGGCGGTGCCGCTGAATTTAGAGAAGGTATAGCCTCAGGTGGTAAGGCAATAAAATTTAGATGTTTTGTTACAAAAGAAAATGCTTCCCAATTTCCAAATTTAGTAAAATTTATCAATGAACTCCAATCTAAAGAGACATGCGAAACAATCTCCAAAATGATTAATAAAGATTTATCTGGTTCTTATGTCAGACTTGAAGTTATATGTGATCGTGAAGGTTTTTGGCTAAAGCCGCATTGTGACATTAAAGAAAAATTAATGTCAGGACTTATTTTTGTAAATAATGCAAATGAGTCAGAGGAATTAGGTACTGACTTTTATAATGAAAAATTAGAAAAAGTTAAAACAGTTCCCTACAAGCATAATTATGGTTATTTTTTTACAAGTGGTCCAAATACATGGCACGGTATGGAAAAGAAAAAAATTGTTAAAGAAAGAAGATGTATTCAAGTCAACTATGTTACATTTGAGACTGATTGGAAAGTTGATTAAATATTTTGAAGAGACGTGACCTCTAATTTTTTCGTTTTAAGTGATTTAATACCCTCAATACATGCAAGCGCTGTTGACATATTTGTGCAGTAGGGCACTTTATTTTTAAGTGTCGCTCTTCTTAAAGCAATAGCATCGTTTAATCTGTGTTCTGTGTTACCACCACCAGTATTAATTACTAAAGCTATTTTTTTGGAGTCAAGCACATCAACGATATGAGGCGATCCACTGCTAACTTTATTAATAATTTTACAACTCATACCGTGTTTTTGAATATATTCAGCAGTTCCTTTTGTGGCACACAAACGGAACTTCAGTTTTAAAAGTTCTTTTGCAAGCTCTATTCCCTCATCTTTATGAGAGTCTTTTAATGATAAAAAAGCTAATCCTCTTGTAGGTAACGAATTAGACGATGCTATCTGGCTTTTTGCGTATGCCATTCCAAAATTTTTGTCAAATCCCATCACTTCTCCAGTTGATTTCATTTCTGGACCTAACAATAAATCACTATTAGGAAATTTATTAAACGGAAAAACAGCCTCTTTTACAGCAAACATTCCTTTAGATTTATCTTTTAAATTAAATTTTGAAAGTTTCTCACCTGCCATAACTCTCGAAGCTATTTTTGCCAATGGTATTCCTTTAGCTTTTGAGACAAAAGGAACAGTCCGACTAGCTCTTGGGTTTACTTCAATAACAAAAATTTCATCTTTCTTTATTGCATATTGAACATTCATGAAACCTTTTACTTTAAGAGCTATAGCTAAATTTCTTGTTTGCTTTTCAATTTCTTTTATTAAAAAGGGTTTTATGGAAACAGGAGGTAAGCTGCAAGCAGAGTCGCCAGAATGAATTCCTGCTTCCTCAATATGTTGCATTATCCCAGCCACATGCACTTCTTTACCATCAGATATGGCATCAACATCAACTTCCATCGCATGATCAATAAATTTATCTATAAGAATCGGATTTTTTTCCGCAGCTTTAAAAGCTTCTTCCACAAAATTTTTGAGCTGACTTTTTTCATAAACAATTTCCATCGCCCTTCCTCCAAGAACATAAGAGGGTCTTACCATTAAGGGTAAACCTATTTTTTCAGATATTTTAATTGCTTGTTTGAAATTTTTTGCAATTCCACTTTCAGCTTGATTTAAATTTAATTTTTCTAAAAGTTTTCTAAATCTATCTCTATCTTCTGCTAGATCTATAGATGAGTATTGAGTTCCTAAAATTGGAAGATTATTATCATGTAAAAATTTGGCTAATTTAATTGGAGTTTGACCACCAAATTGCGTAATGATACCGACTAAACTCCCTTTATCTTTCTCTCTCTTTATAATATTAAAAACATATTCTTCTTTTAAAGGCTCAAAATATAATCTATCACTGGTGTCATAATCTGTGGAAACAGTCTCAGGATTACAATTAACCATTACAGTCTCAAAACCAGATGCTCTTAAGGCAAAACTTGCTTGACAACAGCAATAATCAAATTCTATTCCTTGTCCTATTCTATTAGGCCCTCCACCTAATATTATAATTTTTTTCTTAACAGACGGGTCAGCTTCACACTCTGAATTTATTGAGAAATTTCTTTGATAAGTTGAGTACATGTATGGTGTAAAGGATTTGAATTCTGCAGCACAAGTATCAACTTTTTTAAACACTGGCAAAATTTTAAGTGCAGTTCTTTTTTTTCTCACAATATCCTCAGATAAATTTGACAGCTCAGAAAGTTTTTTATCTGAAAATCCTATTGATTTTATTTGGTTAAAATCATCAAAATTTTTAGGTAATCCGTTATTTTTGATTTTAATTTCATTTTCTATTATTTCTTTAATTTGGTTTAAGAACCACGGATCAATTTTTGATAAATTATAAATTTTTTTAAGCTTGATTTTTTTCCTCATTGCCTCAGCAACAAGTAAGATTTTATTTGGAATATTTTCTCTCAGTTTTTTTTCAATTTGTTTTTTATTTAGATTAAATATTCTGTCTAATCCTGAGAAACCAGTCTCAAGAGAAACCAGTGCTTTTTGAAGAGACTCTTTAAAGTTTCTTCCGATCGCCATTGCTTCCCCTACTGATTTCATTGATGTTCCTAGAATTGCCGGAGAACTTGAAAATTTTTCAAAAGTAAATCTTGGAATTTTGGTTACTACATAATCTATACTTGGTTCAAATGATGCTGGAGTAACTTTGGTAATTTCATTTTTTAATTCATCTAACGTGTATCCAACTGCGAGTTTTGCAGCAACTTTGGCAATGGGAAATCCAGTTGCTTTTGATGCGAGAGCTGACGATCTTGATACTCTAGGGTTCATCTCAATTATTACCATTCGCCCATTTTTAGGATTTATTGCAAATTGAACATTTGAACCACCTGTCTCAACCCCAATTTTTCTCAAACATGCAATAGAAGCATTTCGCATTACTTGATATTCCTTGTCAGTTAATGTCAACGCAGGAGCAACAGTAACCGAGTCACCTGTATGTATTCCCATCGGATCTACATTTTCTATTGAACAAATAATTATACAATTATCTTTTTTATCCCTTACAACCTCCATTTCAAATTCTTTCCAACCTTCTAAACACTCTTCCACAAGTACTTGGCTCACTGGAGACTCATGCAAACCATTTTTGATAATTTTTAGGTAATCCTTTTTATTTTTTGCTATTCCTCCTCCCAAACCTCCAAGCGTAAAAGCTGGTCTAATTATTGCTGGCAAACCAATTTTATTTAAAACTTTTGATGCATGATTGATATTGCTTACGATCTCAGATTTTGGGAGATCCAAACCAATATCAATCATGTTTTTTCTAAATTTTTTTCTATCTTCTGCATTGGAAATAGCTTTTGAATTTGCGCCAATTAATTCAATTTTATATTTTTTTAAAATTCCTTTTTTTTCAGCTTCCATTGCAAGGTTAAGAGCAGTCTGGCCTCCCATAGTTGGGAGAATTGCATCTGGTTTTTCTTTTTTGAGAATTTTTTCTAAAACATCTAAAGTAATAGGTTCAATGTAAGTTTTATCAGCAACATCTGGATCTGTCATAATTGTTGCTGGATTTGAATTAATTAATACAACTTTATAACCCTCATCTTTTAATGCCTTACAAGCTTGGGTTCCTGAATAATCAAATTCACAAGCTTGACCAATAATAATTGGTCCAGCACCTACAACTAAAATTTTTTTAAGATCTTTTCTTTTTGGCATTTTTTTTCATGTTGTTAATAAATTCCCGGAATAAATAGACACTATCTTGTGGTCCCGGGTTTGACTCTGGGTGATATTGAACTGAGAATACAGGATTATTCTTTAATCTTATTCCTTCGATACTATTATCGAACAATGATTTATGAGTAATCTGAATATTTTTTGGTAAGTTTTCTCTTACAACTTCAAAACCATGATTTTGGCTTGTGATTTCGACATTTTCACTAATTAAATTTTTAACTGGATGATTTGCTCCTCTATGACCTAATTTCATTTTTTTTGTTTTACCACCCAATGCAAGTGCGAGCATCTGATGACCAAGGCAGATACCAAATAATGGTATTTTCTTTTTAATAAGATTTTGAATTATTTGAATTGCGTATTTTCCTGTTGCAGCCGGGTCTCCAGGTCCATTAGATAAAAAGACACCATTAGGTTTAAGAGATAAAATTTTTTCTGCAGATGTTTTACAAGAAACCACAGTAACTTTACATTTAAAATCAGAAAAATATCTCAAAATATTTTTTTTTATTCCATAATCTATGGCCACTACATGCAATAAATTTTGATTATTTTTTCTGTAGCCATGTTCTTTACTCCAAGTTTTAAGTCCTTTCCAAATATAATTTTTTTGCGTGGTAACTTTTTCTGCTAGATCTAAATTTTTTAGGCCACTCCATTTAATGGTAGAATTAATAAGTTTGCTAATATGAAATTTACTTTTATTTGAGTAAGCAATGGTTCCTTTTGGTGCACCTTTATCTCTTATAAAATTCGTTAAACTTCTTGTATCAAGTCCAGTAATTCCAACTATCTTATTTTTTTTTAACCAAGCATCTAAATGTTGAAAAGATCTATAATTTGATGGCGATGTTATCTCAGAATTAAAAACAACTCCTTTGGTCCAAATTCTATCAGATTCGAAATCCTCTTTATTTGTCCCTACATTTCCAATGTGAGGAAAGGTAAAGTTTATTATTTGTCCAGCATAAGATGGATCTGATATTATTTCTTGGTATCCCGTTAATGAGGTATTAAAGCAAACCTCACCAGTAGCCTCTCCCTGGTATCCAATTCCAATACCTCTAAAAATCTTTTTGTTTTCTAAAACTAAAATACCTGTGTTTTTTTGAGAATTTTTTAAGTGAGCTTTTTTTACTTTTTTAGTCAATTACAACTCATAAGTTAAAGGTTAATACAATAATTGATTTATTATCGCAACAGAGATGTATTATAAAATTGTAAAAAAACAATTTTTCTTTTGAAGAATTTTTTCTTTAAAGTAGATTAAAAATTATGTCATTAAAAGTAACAATCGAAACTGAATATAAAAATGCTTTAAAATCTAAAGATAAAATAAAAATCTCAACTTATAGGTTAATTTTATCATCAATTAAGGATCTCGATATCTCAAACAGGTCTGGTCCTAACAAAAAAGAAACAGATGATGAAGATATCAAAAAATTATTAAAAAAGATGATGAAGCAAAGAACCGAATCAATCGATATTTATAAAAAAAACAATCGCTCTGATCTTCTAGAAATTGAGCAAAACGAATTTAATATTCTATCAAGCTTTCTACCTAAGCAGCTGAATGACGAAGATACTAAAAAGATATGTGAGGAAACTATTTCTAAATTAGGTGCAAGCTCTATTAAAGACATGGGAAAAGTAATGGGTGAATTAAAAAAAAATCACGCTGATGAAATTGATTTTTCAAAAGCTGGCGCCTTGTTAAAACAATTATTAAATAAATAATGAAATATCCAAAAGAATATTTAGATGAAATTAAAACTCGTCTTAAAGTTTCTAGCGTTGTTTCAAAAGTTGTAGCTTTAAAAAAAAGAGGAAAAGAGTTTGTTGGACTATCACCGTTTAAAAATGAGAAAACACCATCCTTTACAGTTAATGATGAAAAAGAATTTTACCATTGTTTTGCAACTTCAGAGCATGGAAACATTTTTGATTTTGTTATGAAAACTCAAAACTTAAGGTTTGGAGAAGCAGTAAAATATCTTGCTAATATTGCAGGAATGCAACCATATCTATTTACAAAACAAGATGAGGAGAGAGAAAAAAAATGGAAAGAGTATTTATCAATTTACAGCAAGTATGTTGATTATTATCATGATCAACTATTAAAAAACGAAAAACTCTCAAACGCTAGAGATTATTTAAAGAATAGGTCATTAGGCAAAGACGAAGTTAAAAAATTTAAAATTGGTTTTGTTGAAAAAAATCCAAGTTTTTTTGATGAACTTAAAAAAGAATTTAGTGAAAAAACTTTATTAGAAAGTGGTTTATTTTATTTTGATGAAAAGAAAAAAAAATGTGTAGAGAGATTTAAAGGAAGATTGATATTTCCGATAAACAATATTTCAGGACAACCAATCGCTTTGGGTGGTAGAATAATTGAAAATTTAGATTATTTAGCGAAATATATCAATTCACCAGAGACTAACTTTTTTAAAAAGGGTTCAAATCTTTATAATTTAGATCTTGCAAGAAAACTGTCTAATAAAATAGATCATATCTATTTAGTTGAAGGTTATATGGATGTTGTTGGCTTAAGTAAAAATGGCATTGAAAATGTGGTTGCAAATCTTGGAACATCTTTAACTGATAAACAGATTTTTACATTAAATCAGTTTTTTGATGATATAATAATTTGTTTTGATGGCGATGAAAGTGGTTATAAAGCAGCTTTACGAGCAGCAGAGAACTCTATCAAAGAATTAAAACCTGAAAAACAAATTTCTTTTTTGTTTTTACCAGATAGTGAAGACCCTGACAGTTACGTTAATAAACATGGTAAAGATTATTTTTTTGATTTTACAAAGCAAAATAAAATATCTATTCATCAATTTATTTTTAGTCATTATAAAAAACAAACTGAAAACAATCCTTCTTCAATGGCAATATTTGAAAAGAAACTTAGATCTATAGCTAATACTATTAAAGATAATTTCATAAGAAAATATGTTCTTGAGTTTTTTTTAGAAAAAATAGCCGAATTAACTCCTCACTCTAATCAAAATACTAAAAAGTTTTACGTAAAAAAAACAAAATCATTAGAAGCCACAAAGAAGCATTTTAAAGAGAGTCAATCATTGACAGGCGTTGAGCTTAAGGAATTTTCTCTACTATATTTAATAATGAACAATCTTAATTTATTACAATCAAATATTTATTTAATCGAAAATATTAAATTATTTACAGAGGTAAATAGGCAGATATTTGAGTCTATCTTGGAAAAATTAAAATCTGATGATCAAATTAATCTTGAAGGTTTAAATTTAGATAGACAATTATTGGATAAAATAAATAAGTTTGCACCAATTAAACATATCTTAAAGAACAAATCTGGAGATGACGCAGAAATAATTGAATTATTGAATGACGCTATCAGAGATCTAAAGGGTTATGATTTGGAGCTTAGAATTCAAGAGCTAGAGTCGAAGTTTTCTAAGGATTTGAGCGAAACTACATTTAATGAACTACAAAAAGAGCTAAAAAAAAAGCAAAATCTCAATTAAAAGTCCTAATTTTGTAATGGATTTTTGTGGATTTGACATTATATAAGACTCTTCAAATATATAGCTGTGGAAAGAATAATTACAAAATCATTTGCTAGATTGATGGGAAGAGGTACCCATAGAGGATTTATAACTTATGAAGAATTAAGTAAATCTCTCGGAAAAAGAAACTTATCAGATGAAAATTTAGCTCAAGCTTTTATTCATATTTTAGATGAAAAAGTTTCTCTTGTTGAAAAAAAATCAGATTTCAAAGCTCTAAGAAAAAAAGAAAATTCATCTAAAGAAGAGGGCAAAACAATTGATAAAAGCGATGATCCAATCAGAATGTATTTAAGAGAGATGGGGGGAGTTGAACTGCTTTCTAGAGAGGGTGAAATTGCAATAGCAAAAAGAATTGAAGCAGGAAAAGATGTGATGTTGATTGCATTGTCTCAAAGTCCAATTACTGCGCAACAATTTTTTGAGTGGAACGACAAATTACAAAAAGATGAAATTTTAGTAAGAGAAATTATTGATATCGATACCAATTATATGGAGGATGAGACTACCGGTCAAAGCGCCAAACAAAAGAATTCTGGAGAAGAAGAAAATACTAGTGATGAAAATGACGAAGACTTTAATCCAACCCTTGCAGCAATGGAAACAGAGATAAAACCCAAAATCTTAAAAACCATTAACACACTTACTAAAGAATACAATAAACTGATAAAATATCAGAAAGAAAAATTAGATTGTTTACTTGCTTCAAAAGTATTTTCGCATTCAAAAGAAAAAACCTATGAAAAAATTGTAAATGATATTTTAATAAATATCAAAACACTTCAACTTTCACCATCGGTTTTAGAAGAACTTGTACAAAAGCATTATGCTGAAAATAAAAAAATAATTTCATTAGAGGGAAACTTATTGAGATTAGCAATGGATCAAAAGATTTCAAGAAATGAGTTTATCAAATTTTATATAGGAAATGAAATAAATCCTAATTTAAAAAAGTTTCTAGATACAAATGTAGAGTGGAAGAAATTTTTTGCAAAAAATAAAGATGAGTTTAAGAATATAAGAGAAAGACTTGTAGAAATTAGTCACAAACTTGGTATTTCGGTTACTGATTATAAAAAATTAGTTAGTAGAATTCAAAAAGGAGAAAAAGAGTCACGAGTTGCAAAGAAAGAGATGGTAGAAGCTAACTTGAGATTAGTTATTTCGATTGCCAAAAAATATACAAATAGAGGCTTACAATTTTTAGACTTAATACAAGAAGGTAATATTGGACTAATGAAAGCAGTTGATAAATTTGAGTATCGAAGAGGTTATAAATTTTCAACATATGCGACTTGGTGGATAAGACAGGCAATAACCAGATCAATTGCTGATCAAGCTAGAACTATTCGTATTCCAGTACATATGATAGAAACAATTAATAAGATTGTGAGAACCCAGAGATTAATTTTAAGTGAGTTTGGAAGAGAAGCTACACCAGAAGAATTGGCCAAGAAACTTAGAATGCCTTTGGATAAAGTCAGAAAAGTTTTAAAAATTTCAAAAGAACCTGTGTCATTAGAAAAACCAGTTGGAGACGAGGAAGACAGCAGCTTAGGAGATTTTATTGAGGATACGAAAGCGCTAGCTCCTTTGGAACAAGCAATTAAATCAAACCTAGGTGAAGCGACGACTAAAATTTTATCTACACTTACACCAAGAGAGGAAAGAGTTTTAAGAATGAGATTTGGTGTTGGAATGAACACGGATCATACACTAGAAGAGGTTGGTCTTCAATTTTCAGTAACTCGAGAGCGTATAAGGCAAATAGAAGCTAAGGCTTTAAGAAAATTAAAACATCCAAGCAGGTCAAAACAATTAAAAAGTTTCTTAGAAAGTTAATCTTTCATAATGAAAAATTTTAATCTTGATAGAGAAATCGCAAGATTAATTCTTCTTCAGAGGATTGAATTATTATCCCCGTTCCAAAGAAAAATTAGAAAAATTTTTGGTAGATATTTTTTTACAAATGTTTTTTCTAAATATTTTATAAATTCAAAAAATATAGGAAAAAAATATTTTGAAGAAATGGAAAAAGAATTTAATTTATTGTCAGATTATATAGATTTTAAAAAAAAAAATTTTTTATCAATAGGTAGCGGCATGTGCGGTTTAGAGTTGTTGATAAATTATAAATTTGAACAAAATTTTTTTTCAATTATTGAAAAAAACTATGTTTCAAAGAAAATTTATTATGGTTGGGATAAAGATAATTTAGAGGCCTATAATAGTTTAACTAAACTAAATTTTTTTTTACAAAGTAATGGAATGCACAAAAATAGTTATAAAATATACGATTTTGACAAAAATAATTTTCCAATAGATAAATTTGATTATATTATCTCACTTTATTCCTTAGATTATCATTATGATTTTAATATCTATAAAGAATATTTAAAAAAAATCTTTTATGAGAACACTATTTTAATCTTTGACACTATAAGACCAGATTATTTCTTAAAATTATTTAATTATGTAAAAGTAATACGATCAGAACAAAAGAATATACATTCCTCAAAAAGAATTATTTGTAAAGGTTTAAGATTTTAGATTTATGATGACAAACAAAGGATTAAACAATTATTTTTTGATACTTTTTTCTTTAATGCCAATCTCGATTATAATTGGTTCATCAGTTTCATTAATCAATGTGTTATTAATAGATTTATCTTTTTTATTTCTTTTAATCTATTTAAAAGACTTTTCTTTTTTAAAAAACAAAACTATTAAATATCTTCTAATTCTTTATCTCTATTTGATTTTCAATACCTTAATTTCATTAGATGCTGAAGTTGGTATATTTAGAAATTTAGGATTTATAAGAATTATAATTTTATTTGCTGCTTTCAATTACTTTTTTAAAGATAATCTTTTTTCTCAAAGATTGATGTTTGCCTGGTTTTTAATAATATCAGTTGTAGTTTTTGATGTTTTTTTTGAGAAATTCAATGGAAAAAATTTACTTGGTTATCCTGAGACCGGAGAAAACATTGTTTCATATGGATCTAGATTAGTTAGTTTTTTTAAAGATGAACCGATCGTTGGAGGATTTATTTACTCTTTCTTTTTAATTTTAATGGGTTACTTATTTGAAAAGTATAAGAAGGTGAATATTTTTTTAATATTACTTACTATAACCTTTTTCTTCTCTATCTTTGTAACTGGAGAAAGAGCTAACACTCTTAAAGCCCTTTTAGGTGTATTTCTTTTTTTTACTTTCTTAAAAAAAATTGATTTAAAAATCAAATTAATATCAATACTTATCATACTAATTTCTTTTACAACTCTAATCTATAAGTCAGACTATTTTAAGTTAAGATATGTTCATCAAATAAAGTCGCATTTAAATGTTGATGAAAGTTACTATCTACACATTTATAGGTCAGGCTTACAAGTATTTAATAATTATCGGTTATTTGGTGTTGGAACTAAAAATTATAGAGTCGAGGCTTGCACGAATCCTAATAAAAGAGGAGAAGATCAAATAAAACATTATTTGTGTACAACTCATCCTCACCAAATTTATTTAGAGTTTTTATCAGAACATGGTCTTGTTGGAACAGCTATTTTATTATTTTTATTTTATAAGTTGATATTTTCAAAAATTGTCTTTGTGATAAAACATGGAAATTATATTCAGCTTGGTAGTTTATTATATTTGATAACTATTTTTATGCCATTAATCCCGAGTGGTTCTTTTTTTAATGATTATTCTCTAACTCTTTTTTGTATTAATCTAGCTCTTATGTACTCGTCTAATTCGAATTTAAATATTTTCATCAAGAATTAATAATGATAAAATAAAAATATTTTGTAGGGCTGTTAGCTCAATAGTAGAGTACTGCATTGACATTGCAGGGGTAGTTGGAGCGTAACCAACACAGCCCACCAAACAAGTAAATAAAAATAATAAAAATATGTTAGATAAAGAAGGATTTGTATTAATAAAAAATTTTTTTGATCCAAACAAAATTTTGGTTGAGGCAAATAATACTTTGCTTAAAGCGCAAAAAATTAAATGGAGATATGCAAAAATTTATCACAATATATTTATAAATAATTTTGTAAATTTTTTCTCAGTTAGATATCCCGGCCATAAAAAACTAGACAATAATTTAAACAATTATTTAGCTGAGCTAAATTTACAAAATACAATATCTAAATATACTAAATGGAAAAATTTTAAAATTACTCAGATTGAGCTTCAGCATAATGAAAAATATAACTATCAATCTACTTGGCATAGAGATTGGCATAACAGCAACTTAGAAAATATAGTAATTATAATTTATTTAACTGATGAAAAAGGTTTTAGATTAGTGAAAAGAAATGATGAAAAAAAACTTTCAGATAATTATCCGTCATTAAAAGAGAAGAGTTATAAATTTGGATATACTAATTTACCTAAAGATTTTTATCATGAATTTGATGTGAAAGCAGGAGATGTAGTTATATTTGATGCTGGTTTATTACATCAAGGATTTGTAAAAGGAAAAAGAACCCATTTTTTTATAAGATGTAAAAAAATAGAAAATGAAATATCAAAAAATTTTGATGAAATTATTGAAGATCACTTAAAAATTAATGCGTCTAATGAGGTTTTAGAGCAGAATGCCAAAGAAGATAGTTACAATTATGATATAAATTATTTTTCGTTAAATAATAGAATCAAAAGTTTAATATATTTGGTTTTATATTTCATACCTATTCATAAAATATTTAAATTTTTAAAAGATAGAAAAAAAAAATTTATCCATTTTCATTATTCTTTTTTTCAAAAATGAATTAAAGCTCATTTTTTTTAAAATTCCTAAATTTTCACCAAATAAAATATAGAAGCTATTAAAATAGCAATGATTGAAATAGATAATTTAAATTTTTTTGATTATACCATTAAATTTATCTTTACAATTTTATCTTTGCTTGTCTTTTTCATTTAAGTAATATAAATATTTTTGTTAAAAGGGCCTGTAGCTCAGTTGGTTAGAGCAGTACACTCATAATGTATTGGTCCCAGGTTCGAGTCCTGGCGGGCCCACCAGAAAAATTTATTGATTTAGAATTCTTTTAAATTTTTAATTAGAACATCGACATCGCCATTAGCACTTTGAATAATTGAATTAAATTCTTCCTTTTGAGTTCTTGCAAGACTTAATCCCTCTATAATCAAGTCTCTAATAAGAGGCTTATCAGGATTTTTTGTATATATTCTCCAATCAATCTTTATTGCCGGTCTTTTTTCTGTTGCAGCAAGTGTACTAGAAACAATAGTATAATTTTCATTAATCTTTTCTTTGGAATTTACCTCTATTACAGGATTTGAATACTCCGCAAGTCTGCTTGAGAAGCTATTTAAAAAATAATTTTTGAAAGCCTCAGAATACTCTTTTTTTTTTTCATCAGATAAAGTCTTTCTATGACTTCCAAGAGAGTAAAAACCAATACCCTTAATATCAACCGTATCAAGTGCTATTTTTTTTAATTCTGCAATTCTTTCATCTTTTGTATTTTCCTTACTTAGTGTACTGGATGCTCTATTAACTGTAGATTGGACAAATATATCTGGTTCTATAGAATTTGCTTTGTAAAAATTAAGTGAATAAATAAAAATTATTGAGCAACAAATTAATAACTTTTTAAACATTTAAAAAATTATTTATTTTCTATTTCTTCCCAATCAGAGTCATCCATTGCATTGATAACACCTTTTGAATTAAAAATTTTTTGTTTTCTGTCTTGTAAATATAAACTTTTTACTGAAGCATAAAAATCTATAGCATTTTCTTCTAAATTATCAAAAGCTTCGATATTTTTTGCTCTAAAATCAATTCCTGCAGCACCTCTGCTTATATAGTAATCGCTTTCATTAAAATATCTGGTATCATTTTTTACGCTAACATTATACCAAGGATCACCCCCAAGTAGATTTACAATTGATCCAGCAGTATCTCTTACTGTAGAAGGGCCTAAAACAGGTAAAACTAAATAACATCCTGGCCCAACTCCTGCGGCCCCTAATGATTGACCATAATCCTCTTTTTCGTTTTTCGAAAAACCAATATTTTCTGCTACATCAAAAAGTCCTAAAATACCTACAGTCGTATTAACAACAAATCTTCCCGAGTTGACACCGGCACTTTTAAAATCTCCTTGCAGGATATTGTTTGGTATCGTTACTAAATTTGACAAGTTACTTAGAGAATTACTGAAACCAGTTCTTACCGGAGATGGTAAAACTCTGTAAGCTCTTGCAACTGGCTCAAACAAAAGTCCGTCTAAACTTTGATTAAAAGCAAAAGTTGCCCTGTTGAGACCTTCAAAACAATCCTTTACATTAGAGGGATCATTTTTTTTTAATAGTAATTCACCATCTGATCCAGCATAGGAATTCATAGTTAACGCAAGGGTTGTAATGACAATTATTGCAAATTTTCTTATCATAGTTGTCTTATAATATATTAAATTTTAATGTAAATTAACTATTTACTTTAAATGAGCTTAAAATTAGCCCTAAATCTGACCAAATATTACTCAATTAATTTTGATTTACCAAAGAGATCCAAAAAAAAAATAATTTTTATAATTATTCATTATACTGGTATGAAAAAAGAGAACGAAGCTATTAAAAGACTTCGAGATAATAAGTCAAAAGTAAGTTCACATTATTTTATAAAAAAAAATGGTAGTGTATTAAATTTAGTACCAGATCTATACACTGCTTGGCACGCAGGAAAATCGAATTGGAAGAAATTTAAGTCTATTAACAAGTATTCTATTGGGATCGAAATAAGCAATCCTGGACATAATCATGGTTATAAAAATTTTTCCTCAAAACAAATCTTTTCTTTAATTAAACTATTAAAGTATCTTTCAAAAAAATATGATATAAAAAAAGCAAATATTTTAGGACATTCTGATATAGCCCCAAATCGAAAAAAAGACCCA
>CACOJX010000011.1 GCA_902627645.1 uncultured Pelagibacteraceae bacterium
CGATATTGATACGGGTTTCAAGTCTTGCAAAGAAACAATCGAAACATTCGAAGAATTTGGTATCACTGCGGTACATATTGAAGACCAAATTGAGAGAAAAAGATGTGGTCATCTTGATAATAAAGAATTAATTTCAGCTGACGCTATGGTTAAAAAGATTAAAGAGTGTGTTTCTGCTAAAAAAGATGAAAATTTTAAAATAATTGCAAGATCTGATGCAAAAGCTGTAGAGGGAATAGATAAAATGATAGATAGATGCTACAAGTGGTGGAAAAGTTTTTAATTTAATTGATCTTTTAAATGTCTAGTCTCACCTGCAAATACAAGTGGTGGAAAAGTTTTTAATTTATTTAAAACACTATTAAGCTCTCTCTCATCACTATACGTTGGTATGTGTTTGACAGGATACTTTCTCCAGCTATTTACTTTCCAATTTTTCATGTTCAACTCAGGATTGTTGTATCAGAGTTTTTCTATTATTCAACGGTTACTGATTTAGCTAAATTTCTAGGCTTATCTATATCAAATCCTTTTTTAAGAGCTGAATAATAAGCTAATTTTTGTAGAGGGATAGTTAAAAGAAAGGGCAAAAGGTCACCGTTGGTGCTTTCAACTTCAATTTTTTCCCAAATATTTTCTGAAACTACTTCATCACTACTTTTATTGGTTACTAGTAAAACTTTTGCTCCTCTTGCAATAACTTCCTGCATATTAGAAATAGTTTTCTTATAATAATTGTCTCTTGGTGCTAACACAACAACAGGCATTCCCTCCTCAATAAGAGCTAGCGGTCCATGTTTCATTTCACCGGCTGGATAGCCTTCGGCATGGATATAAGATAATTCTTTTAATTTTAATGCACCTTCTAGTGCTATTGGAAAAGAAAAACCTCTTCCTAAAAACATTGAACCTTTGGCCTCATTAAAAGTATTGGATATTGCCTGTATTTTATTGTCGGTTAATAAAGTCTTTTCTACTAATTTTGGGAGAGATTTAAGGTCTTTAAGTTTTTCATTAAATAACTCTTTTTTTAAATCTTTTCTTAGTAATCCCAGTTTCAAAGCTAAAATATATAATATTAAGATTTGGCCCAAAAAAGCTTTGGTAGATGCAACACCTATCTCGGTCCCACAATGTATTGGTAAAACAAATTTAGAGTCTCTAGCAATCGAACTTTCAATTACATTTACAACAGCACATGTTTTCATATCATTTTGATTGCATAAATCTAATGCTGCATAAGTATCGGCTGTTTCACCAGATTGAGATACAAATATATATAAAGTTTCTTTCTTAAATCTATTTTTTCTGTATCTAAACTCTGACGCAATATCTACATTTACATCTAATGAGGTTAATTCTTCGAACCAGTATTTCGCAAGTAGACAAGAATGATAAGCTGTTCCACAGCCAATTAGGGTTACAGAGGAAATTTCACTTGTTTTCCAAGGAAAATTATAAATATTAATATCATTATTTAATGTATCTACATATTCATTAATTCCATTTTTTAACGTTATAGGTTGTTCCTCTATTTCTTTAGCCATGAAATGTTTGTAATCACCTTTGTCATATTTTTCATCTTCAAGAGATAATTCTAAAACTTTTTTATTTATTTTATCTCCATCCTCATTAAAAAATTCAACATGATCTTTTTTTATAATACAGAATTCACCGTCATTTAGATAAGTAATCTTATTTGTCATTGCTTTAAGTGCATATGAGTCTGAACCTAAATAATTTTCATTCGGACCATACCCAACAGCTAATGGAGACCCTCTTCTTGCACCAACAATCAAATCAGGTTGATCTTTAAATATTATACCAAGTGCAAAGCTACCATGTAGTGATTTAAGAGTTTTTTTAATTGAATTGACAATATTTTCAGTTTTTAAATTTTCTGTGATTAAATGTACAATCACCTCTGTATCAGTTTGTGACTTGAATTTATGACCCTTACCTACTAAAAATTTTTTTAATAAAGTTGAATTTTCAATTATTCCATTGTGAACTACTGAAACATTTTGCGAAGAGTGAGGATGAGCATTAATACTATTTGGCAATCCATGTGTAGCCCAACGAACATGCCCTATACCAATGGTTCCTTCCATTTTTTGAACTAACAAATTATTTTCAAGATTATCAACTCTCCCTTCAGATTTAACTTCGTTAATTTCGTTTTGTGAAAGCGTAGCAATACCCGCTGAATCATACCCTCTGTATTCTAATTTTTTTAAAGAGTTGATAATTGTAGATGAAACAGGT
Source organism: uncultured Pelagibacteraceae bacterium (assembly GCA_902627645.1). GTDB lineage: Bacteria > Pseudomonadota > Alphaproteobacteria > Pelagibacterales > Pelagibacteraceae > Pelagibacter. The sequence goes on from CACOJX010000011.1 coordinate 2,266, forward strand.
CTATTACTATTTATTCCAATTATTCCACACATAATTATTTAGATTTTCTTTTATAATTTTTTACTTCTAACTGTTGGCTTCTAGTAAGTGCTAGAGATTTTTTACTTACATTTCTAGTAATTACTGATCCTGCTCCAATTATACTATTTTCTTCAAGTGTTATTGGAGCTACCAATGAAGAGTTGGAACCAATAAAAACATTGTTTTTTATTCTGGTTTTATATTTTTTTATTCCATCATAGTTGCATGTAATTGTCCCCGCTCCAACGTTAACTGATTTACCAATTGAAGTGTCACCAATATAAGTTAAATGATTTACCTTAGATTTTTTTCCAAGAGTGCTTTTTTTAATTTCAACAAAATTTCCAATCTTAGACCCTTCTTTTAAGGTGGTTCCAGGTCTTATTCTTGCATAAGGACCTATTTCAACTTTATTTTCAATTTTACAATTCTCTAAATGACTGAAAGATTTAATAGTAACATTGTTACCAATCTTCACTTTTGATCCAATAACTACATATGGTTCTATGGTTACATTTTTTCCAATTTTCGTATCTTTAGAAAAATAGATTGTTTCAGGAGCAATCATATTTACTTTAAATTTTAAGAATTTTAATCTCAGTGAATTTTGAAGTTTATTTATATTTAATTGTTTCATCTAGAAAATTACTTACATTAAGTATATATCTTTCTTAATTCACAAAATATTTCTTAAAAATACTTTTAATTATGAAACAAAATTTTACAATTCTTTTTGATTTGGATGGCACTTTAGTGGATACGGCCCCCGACTTAATGAGAGCCCATAATCATGTAATGAGCAAATTTGGATATCCAACCAAGTCTACTGAGGAAATAAGAAACTTAGTAGGCCAAGGTGCTGGTGCAATGCTTGGTCGCTCTATATGGGGTCAGGCTAAAAAAGAATTTGGAAAAGTCCAGGATGAAAAAATCAAAAAAGAAATGGTTAAAGAATTTGTAGATTATTATGGAAAAAATATAGTCAACGAAAGTAAACTCATTGATGGTGTAAAAGACTTTTTAATATGGTCAAAAGAAAAAAAAATTTCAATGGGTGTTTGTACAAATAAACAGGAACATCTAGCGATTGATCTTTTAAAAAAAATTGGAATTTATGATTTTTTTGAATATGTAGCAGGTCACGATACATTTGATTATTGTAAGCCTGATCCAAGACATTTAACATCTGTAGTTGAAATTTTAGACGGGGATCTTAAAAAAACTTTGATGATTGGTGATAGTGAAACAGATGCTAACGCGGCAAAAGCTGCAGGAATTCCAGTTATTTTACTTGAGGATGGTTATACAGAAAAAAATACAACTGAAATTTACCATAATCACCTTATAAGAGACTTTGTAGGTATTGAAAAAATTATTACAAAATATCTTTAATATTGATTATTTTTTTTTAACTATTAAAAACAGTTTCGTTAATTAGGAGTTTTTTTTGATTATTCATAAAGTAAAAGTTTATCCGTCTAAAATACACCTGCCAAAAAAGAAACAGCTTGCATGGAAAATTGCAGAAATTGCAAGTGATAACTCCAAACTAAGTAAAGAAGCAGTGGAGATGGCAATAAACAGAATTATAGATAATGCATCCGTTGCAATTGCCTCTTTAAATAGAAAACCAGTAATTTCATCTAGAGAAATGGCTTTAAAACATTCTCGAAAAAATGGTGCAACATTGTTTGGTATTAATAATAAATTAAAATTTGATTGTGAGTGGGCAGCTTGGTCTAATGGAACAGCAGTTAGAGAACTTGATTTTCATGACACCTTTTTAGCAGCAGACTACAGCCACCCAGGAGATAACATTCCTCCGTTAATTAGTGTAGCTCAACAAAATAAAAAGGGTGGTTTAGATCTTTTAAAAGGAATTATAACTGCCTACGAGGTTCAAGTTAATTTAGTAAAAGGAATTTGTTTACATAAACATAAAGTAGACCATATTGCTCACCTAGGCCCAAGTGTTGCAGCAGGTATAGGAACAATGTTAAGATTAAATACTGAAACAATTTATCAAGCGATTCAACAATCACTTCATACTACAATTTCTACAAGACAATCTAGAAAAGGTGAAATTTCAAGTTGGAAAGCATATGCCCCTGCACATGCGGGGAAGCTTGCGATAGAAGCTGTTGATAGAGTTATGCGAGGTGAAGGAGCCCCTAGTCCAATTTACGAAGGTGAAGATAGTGTAATAGCCAGAATTTTAGATGGTAAAAAAGCATTATATAAAGTTCCACTTCCAAAAAAAGGTGAAACAAAAAAAGCAATTCTGGAAACTTATACAAAAGAATATTCTGCCGAATATCAATCTCAAGCTTTAATTGATTTGGCAAAAAAACTTAAAAAAAAAGTAAAAAATTTAAATCAGATTAAAAAGATTGATATTTATACTAGTCATCATACCCACTATGTAATTGGCACTGGTGCAAATGATCCTCAAAAAATGGATCCTAATGCTAGCAGAGAAACTTTAGATCATTCAATAATGTACATATTCGCAGTTGCGTTAGAGGACGGCAATTGGCATCATGTTAAATCGTACACAAAAGCCAGAGCTAAAAGAAAAACTACAATAAAGATATGGAGATCTATAAAAACCCATGAGGATAAAAAATGGACTAAGAAATATCATGATCCAGACCCTAAGAAAAAAGCTTTTGGTGCAAAGGTAATAATAACACTGAAAAATGGAAGAAAAATAGAAGAACAGCAAGATAGAGCTGATGCCCATCCATATGGAGATAGGCCTCGAAAGTTTTGCATAATTTAAAGTGGTTGATGGTAAAGCTTTTTTATTACAAGGTGGTGACTGCGCCGAAAGTTTTGCCGAATTTCATCCTGATAATATAAGAGATACCTTTAAAGTAATTCTTCAAATGGCTTTGGTGATGACATACTCGGCCTCTTTACCTATTGTAAAACTTGGTAGGATTGCTGGACAGTTTTCTAAACCAAGAAGCGCTCCAACAGAAAAACAAGGTGATATAGAATTACCAAGTTATTTAGGGGATAACATTAATGCAATAGACTTTAATGAAAAAGCTAGAAGACCTGATCCAAAAAGAATGTATAAAGCATATTCTCAATCAGCTTCAACACTCAACCTTTTGCGAGCATTTTCAAAAGGCGGTTTTGCAGATTTGAATAAAGTTCATTTATGGAACTTAGATTATATTAAAAAAAGTCCTCAAGCGAAAAAATTTAAAGATTTAGAGGATAAAATTGCTGATGCATTAGCATTTATGGAAGCGTGTGGAATAACTTCAGATTTTAATAATAGATTATACACTGTAAATTTCTGGACATCACATGAAGCGTTGCACTTACCATTCGAAGAAAGTATGACCAGAGTAGACTCTACTACTGGTGAGTATCATGATACATCAGCTCATTTTGTTTGGATTGGTGATAGAACAAGACAATTAGATGGCGGACATGTCGAATTTTGTCGAGGAATTGAAAATCCAATTGGAATAAAATGCGGTCCTACTTCTAAACCTGAGGAGATTGCAAAAATTTGTGAAGTGCTAAATCCAAAAAATGAAAAAGGCAAAATAACTTTAATCTCAAGATTTGGTCACCAAAATGTAGAAAAGTTTTTACCAAAGTTAATAAGACGAATTAAAAAAGAAGGTCTTAATGTTATTTGGTCGTGTGATCCAATGCATGGAAATACAATTGTATCTACTACAGGTTTTAAAACGAGACCATTTAATAATGTAGTTAATGAAGTCAAAAATGTTTTTGGTGTACATCAGTCCGAGGGATCTTACGCAGGTGGTCTACATGTTGAAATGACTGGCCAAGATGTGACAGAGTGTACAGGTGGAGCTAGAAAAATATCTGATGCCGATTTATCAAGCAGATACCACACACATTGTGACCCAAGATTAAATTCAGACCAGGCTTTAGAATTAGCCTTTTTAATTTCTGATGAGATTAAAAAGAATAGCAGCTATTCTAAAAATGCTATTCAAGCGGCATCTTAAGCTATTGCATAAAAATTTAAGATAGTTAAATATTTGTTATGACATCATCAGAAAAAGTAAAATTTATATCAAACTGGATCAAAACATACGTTGACCAAATGCCAAACAAGGCACAATCATTAGTTATTGGAATATCTGGTGGTATAGATTCATCTGTTTCAAGCACTCTAAGTGCGATGACAGGTATTAAAACTATTGTTTTAACAATGCCGATTAAACAAAAAGAAAATCAACATGATCTTAGTTTAAAGCACCAACAATGGCTGGTAAAAAATTTTAAAAATGTTGAAGCTCACACTTTAAATTTAGATAAACTTTTTGAGACATTTTCAACAACACTTAATAAATTTGATAATGACCATGGTTTTGCTAACTCTAGGGCTAGACTTAGAATGACTACCCTTTATCAAGTTGCAGCAGCAAATAAAGGTATTGTAGTTGGAACAGGAAATAAAGTAGAGGATTTTGGAGTAGGTTTTTATACAAAATATGGAGATGGTGGCGTTGATATTTCTCCTATAGCAGATTGTAATAAAACTGAAGTTTGGGAACTTGGTAAAGAATTAGGCATATTAAAAGAAATTATTGATGCTCCTCCAACCGATGGATTATGGGATGATGGAAGAACAGATGAGGGTCAATTAGGATTCAATTATTCTGAACTTGAAGATGCAATGGGTAACCCAAAATCACCTCACAGAGAACAATACGAAAAAATTCGAAATCAAAACTTGCATAAAATGGAGCCAATTCCAGTTTGCAAGATTCCTAGTTAATCAATTAGATTAACAAATCATCAAATAAGGTATATTTCTTAATCAACTGATATGGATATTTTTTTAACAAATAATTTAAGTAACAAAAAAGAACAGTTTGTTCCTAAAGAAAAAAAAAATGTTGGAATGTATGTTTGTGGACCTACAGTTTATGACGATCCTCATATAGGAAATGCCAGACCACTAGTAATTTTTGATATTTTATTTAAATTATTAAAAAATGAATTTCCCTCAGTAACATATGTTAGAAATATAACTGATATTGATGACAAAATAATTAAATCCTCACAAGAGAAAAAAATTTCTACAAAAGAACTTACAGAAAAAGTAACCTCAAGTTTTTTTAGAGATTGTGACTTTTTGAATTGTGAAAATCCAACCTATCAGCCAAAAGCAACTGAACACATCAAGCTAATGATTGAAATGATAAACGACTTAATTAAAAAAGGATTTGCATACGAAAATAAAAAGCATGTTTATTTTGAGGTTAAAAAATTTTCTGATTATGGAAAATTATCAAATAAGAATTTAGAAGATTTAGTTGCTGGATCTAGAGTAGAAATTAGTGAAAATAAAAAAAATTCAGAGGATTTTGTTTTATGGAAACCATCAAATAATGATGAACCTGCATGGGACTCACCTTGGGGCAAAGGTAGACCAGGTTGGCATTTGGAGTGTTCAGCTATGTCAAAAAAATTTTTAGGTAATGAATTTGATATTCATGGCGGAGGTATAGATCTTATTTTTCCTCATCATGAAAATGAAATAGCTCAATCTAGATGTGCAAATGATACAAAAGTTTTTGCAAATTATTGGGTCCATAACGCGTTTATAACTATGTCTAATGAAAAAATGGCTAAGTCACAAGGAAACATTCTTAAAATAAAAGATTTTAGAAATAAGATTAGTGGCCAAGTAATTAGATTGGCTTTAATGAGCGCACACTATAAACAACCATTAGATTGGAACAACAAATTATTGAGCGATTGTGAAAGTACTTTAGATAAGTGGTATAAATTATATTCATCTAATCTTAAATCTGTTAAAGTTTCAGACGAAATTCTAAAACCACTTTATGAGGATTTGAATACACCTGGATATATCACCAACCTTCATAAGTTATTTGAAAAAGCTAATAAAGGTGAAAACATAGATCTATTTATTTCTGCATGTAAATTTATTGGTTTGATGAATGAAACTAGTGAGCAATGGAACGAATTAAAAAAGAAAAGAGTATCTATAACTGAGACTGAAATTGAAAATATGCTTGGTTTAAGAGATAAAGCTAGAGAAAATAAGAATTATAAAGAAGCTGATAGAATTAGAGATCAGCTCTTAGACAAAGGTGTTTTAATAGAAGACAAAGATGGTAAAACACTCTGGAAATTTAAATGAGTAAAGAAAGATTATACATATTTGATACAACTCTAAGAGATGGAGCTCAAACGCAAGGAGTCGACTTTTCTTTGGAGGACAAAGAAAAAATTGCTTTAGCTCTAGATAATTTGGGTGTGGATTATATAGAGGCAGGATGGCCTGGAGCTAACCCAACAGATACAGAATTTTTTCAAAAGAAACATGATTTTAAAAATTCAAAGCTAACATCTTTTGGAATGACAAAAAGATCTGGAAGAAGTGCAGAAAATGATACTGGTTTATCTGCACTAATGAACTCTAATACCTCTACAGTATGTTTAGTTGGTAAGTCTTGGGACTTCCATGTCGATGTTGCTTTAGGAATAACAAATGAGGAAAATTTAGATAATATTTCTGAGAGTGCAAAACATTTTATTAAAGCAAAAAAAGAATTCATGTTTGATGCAGAACATTTTTTTGATGGATATAAGGCAAATCCTAAATATGCAATAGAATGTATTAAAGCTGCTTATGATCAAGGTGCTAGGTGGGTGATACTATGTGATACGAATGGAGGTACACTTCCACATGAGGTTACACAAATAGTTAGTGAGGTTATAAAAGTAGTACCAGGAAAAAACTTAGGAATTCATGCACATAATGATACTGGTAATGCGGTGGCTAATTCATTGGCAGCAGTACTATCAGGTGTTCGACAAATTCAAGGTACAATAAATGGTTTAGGTGAAAGATGTGGAAATGCAAATTTGATGTCATTAATACCAACTTTTTTCTTAAAAAAAGATTTTTCTTCTAAATTTGAAATTGGAATTAAATCTAACAATATTAAGAATTTAACAGAATGTTCAAGATTATTAGATGAAATTCTTAATAGAAAACCAAATCAACATTTACCGTATGTTGGTGCATCAGCGTTTTCCCATAAGGGTGGCTTACATGTTTCAGCGGTTCAAAAAGATCCAAAAACCTATGAACATATAAATCCAGAGGATGTTGGAAACAATAGAAATATAGTAATTTCTGATCAATCGGGTAAATCAAATATTATCTCAAGATTGAGAAGTATAGAAATTAACATCGAGGAAAATGATCCTAAAATTAAAAAACTTTTGAATGAAGTTAAAGATAGAGAATTCATAGGTTATAGTTATGATGGAGCTGACGCATCGTTTGAATTATTAGCAAGAAGAATCATTGGAGAGATCCCAAGATATATTTCTATCAACGAATATGATGTTTCTGTCAAAAAAAATAAATCTGGTGACATAGTTTCATCTGCCAAAGCTCAATTAGAAGTAGATGGAGAAAAAATAATTTGCGAAGGTGAAGGGAATGGACCTGTTAATGCGCTTGATAATGCAATAAGACGAAATGTCGATCGTTTAGCTAAATATTCAAAATATTTAAAAGACCTAAAGTTGGTAGATTATAAAGTAAGAATTTTAAACACTGGAACAGAAGCTGTTACTAGAGTTTCAATTGAAAGTACAGACTCAAAAGGAAAAAATTGGTTTACCATTGGTGTATCAACAAACATTATTGAGGCTTCTTTTAAAGCATTAATTGACAGTTTAGATTACAAATTATTCAAAGATAATGCCCCAGCAAGTAAATAAATGAAAATTAATAAATTTTCACAAAAACCTAAAGATATTGATGAAAGAACAGGAGCTAAACCAGTAGTTTGTTATCCTAATGAAAGTCTTGATAATAATTTAAAAATTTTACATGAAGCTAGAAAACAACTGAAAAAAAAAGAAGAAATTTTAGTACCCCCAAGAGATGCAAAAATATTTAAAGTTAAGTCAGGTAATTTTTTTAGAATAGAAAGTGTTGAAGGTCCACAAGTTGGTGATTTAAATCTCTTTCAAGCTGATAATCTTGATGAAAAATTTTACTCCGGTAAGACAAGAGCTTTATATGGAACACATATTTCAGTAGGAGATAAAATGTTTAGTTGCTTTCCATATTTGAGGTCATTAGCTACAATTACCTGGGATACTTTAGATTGGTATGGCTATGATAAAGATGGTGGATCAGTTCATGACGTAATTGGAACTCGTTGTGATCCTTATACTTCAAAACTATTATCAGAAAATGATTACCATTATTGTTGTCATTCAAATTTAACAAGAGCATTAGTCAAAGAAAAAGGCTTAGATATTAATGATGCAGAAAAGATTGTTCATGATGTTCTCAATGTTTTTATGCTTACTGGCTTCACTAATGATACTAAGCAATATTTTATGAAATCAAGTCCTGTTAGACCTGGAGATTATTTAGAATTTTTTGCAGAGACAGATCTTTTAGGTGTTCTTTCTGCTTGCCCAGGTGGAGATTGCGGTTCAGAGCATTCTTCAGATATTGCAAAATGTTTTCCACTGAAAGTTTCTATATGGGATGTTGATAAAAAATTTTTACAAGGAATTAAAATTTCAGAAATCTCCTCTTACAATAGAAATCATGGCTTGATTAAGTAATATGGGAAAAAATAATATTTCATTTATTTTACATAAACCTCAATTATCTGAAAATATAGGTTTATGTGCAAGAGCAATAAAGAATTTTGACTTTAAAAAATTAACTTTAATAAATCCAAAACCCACTTTTCCAAATGATAAGATTCTAGCCACATCCGTTGGAGCAAAGGATATTATTCTTAAAAGTAAAGTATATAATGAATTAGAACAAGCAGTAAGTGACGTAGATATTGTGATTGCTACATCAGCAAGATTCAGAAATAAAAATATTAAACACATTGAATTAGAGGATCTTAAAAAAATAAATTTTAACAAAAGAATAGCTTTTTTATTTGGATCAGAGGCGTCTGGATTATCTAATAATGAAATTAGTTATGCAAATTACACTTTACAAATACCATCAAACCCTAAATTTAGATCTCTCAATCTTTCACATAGTTTAATAATTATTGCTCAGCTTGTATTTAGTTTAAACCAGAATAAAACTAAAAATTTCAAAAAATCAAATAAAGTGAAACGAGCATCTAAGAAAGAGATTCAGTCCACCGTAAATCTTTGTGTCAAAAATTTAGAGGAGATAAATTTTTTTAAACCGGAAGAAAAAAAACCTATAATGTTAGAGAATTTAAGAAATATTTTTTACAAGATGGACCTTTCAGATAAAGAAACACGTATTTTATCAAGCGTATTTGCAAGTTTAGGTAAAAAACGTTGATTGACAAAATTCGAAGCGAGTCTATAAAACCCATTACTAAATGACAAAAAGATTAAACTCTAAACATAAAATTGATAGAAGACTAAAGGTTAATTTATGGGGAAGACCTAAAAGTCCCTTTAACACAAGAGCTTATGGACCTGGTCAACATGGTCAAACCAAAAGTTCGAAACCCTCAGATTATGGAATTCAATTACAAGCAAAACAAAAACTTAAAGCTTATTATGGAAATATCAACGAGAGACAATTTAGAAATATTTATAAAAAAGCTAGTATGCAAAGAGGGGATACTGGTGAAAACCTTATTGGTTTATTAGAAAGAAGATTAGACGCAGTCATTTATAGGGCCAAGTTTGCAACCACCATCTTTTCAGCGAGACAATTGATTAATCATAATCATGTGAAAGTAAATGGCAAAAAAGTAAACATTGCTAGTTTCTCAGTTAAAGAAGAGGATACAATTGAAATTAGGGATAAGTCAAAACAATTAGCAATTATTGATATAGCTTTAGCGAATAAAGAAAGAGAAATTCCAGAATATATTCAATTAGATGAAAAAAATAAAAAATTAAAATTCGTAAGAGTTCCTAAGTTTGAGGAAGTTCCATATCCAATCGTAATGGAGCCTAACCTTGTTATTGAATATTATTCAAGATAATTATTTTTTAAAATTAATTCCTTTATCCTCAAAAATTTTTTTAAGTTCCCCGCTTTCATACATTTCTTTAACAATATCACACCCACCTACAAATTCTTTTTTTATGTATAATTGCGGAATAGTCGGCCAGTCACTAAAGACTTTAATTCCTTCACGTAAATTTTGGTCTTCTAAAACATTAACTCCCTGAAACTTTACTTCCATTATTTTTAACATATTGGAAACAGCCATTGAAAATCCACATTGAGGAGCATCAGGTGTACCTTTCATAAATAAACACACTTCATTGTTGTCTAAATGATTTTGAATTAAAGTTTTTATGTCGTCATTCATTATTGCTCCTTTGTTTTAATAGCTAAAGCATGAAGTTCATTTCCCATTTTGCCTTTTAAAGAATTATATACCATCTTGTGTTGTTCAATTTTACTTTTACCGGAGAATTGTGACGAGGTAATAGTCGCTGAATAATGATTACCGTCTCCTGCTAAATCTTGTATTTCAACAATAGCATCAGATAAAGCTTCTTTAATTAAACTTTCAATTTCTTTTAAATTCATTGCCATCTTATTTACTCATATAATCTTTAAGCCAATTATTATTGTATGTTTTTAATTCGTCAATTGATACAATCGTCTTTTCATCAAAATATAATGATTTTCCTTTTAATATTCCAATTTCTTCGAAATAAACAGAATTTTTATTCAAAAAATTTGAAACTTTTTTCAAATTCGATTTAGTTATTTCAATTATATATCTTCCTTGATCTTCAGAAAAAAAATACTCAAATTCACTTAATAAAGATTTAGGTTTTTTAAGCTTAATGCCAATGTCACCTTTAATACACATTTTTGATATTCCCATAATTAATCCCCCCAAGGATACATCATGCGCACTTTTGATAAGATCTTGCTCAATGAGTTTTAGAAGTGTTTCACCAATATTTTTTTCATTAAATAAATTGATTTCTGGGGGTGGTCCATTTTTTTCATCTAAAATTGTTCTTGTAAATAAACTTTGATCTAAATGTCCCTCAGTTTTACCAAGCACCAAAATAACATTTCCCTCATCTTTAAAATTCATCGTTATCATTTTATTATGATCTTTAATTAGACCTACTCCTCCAATTACTGGAGTAGGTTTAATACCAATCTCTTTTGTTTGATTGTAAAAAGAAACATTACCAGAAACTACTGGGAAAGATAAATATTTAGCTGCTTCAGCTATACCTTCAACACACTCGACAAACTCACCCATGTTCTCCTCTTTTTCTGGACTTCCAAAATTAAGACAATTTGTTATAGCGATAGGGTTAGCTCCAACAGAAATTAAATTTCTCCAACTTTCACAAACAATTTGTTTACCACCTGTGTGAGGATGAGCCCAACAATAAACAGCAGAGGAGTCAACGACTGCTGCGATAGCTTTTTTAGAACCATGAACTCGAACAACACCTGAGTCTCCACCTGGTTTTTGAATAGTATCTCCCATTACTGTATGATCGTATTGCTCCCAAATCCATTTTTTATTACATACATTTGGATTAGATAAAATCTTTTTCAGTACATCAAGTATTTTTAAATTTTTAAAATCTTTTTTTATGATCTTATTTTTTTTTGGTAACTTGGTTTTTCTCCATTTCCTGTCATACATCGGAGAATTTTCAACTAGTATATTTACTGGTATTTTTGCAACTTGTTCTTTATTAAAAAAAAGTTCAATATTTTTTGTATTAGTTGTTTTACCTATTACTGCAAAGTCAAGATTCCATTTGTCAAAAATTTTTTTGGCTAAATTTTCTTTGCCTTTTTCTAATACGATTAACATTCTCTCCTGACTTTCTGATAACATTATTTCATAAGGAGTCATTTTTGTCTCTCTACATGGGACTTTATCTAAATGAATTTCAATACCCAATTTTCCTTTTGATGCCATCTCAATACTAGATGAAGTTAATCCTGCTGCCCCCATATCTTGAATTGCTATAATAGAATCACCAGCCATTAATTCTAAGCAAGCCTCTAATAAAAGTTTTTCTGTAAAAGGATCACCCACTTGAACTGTAGGCTTTTTTTCCTCAATTTTATCATCGAAACTTGCTGATGCCATACTCGCACCATGAATTCCATCTCTTCCAGTTTTAGATCCTACATAAATAACAGGTTTATCAATTCCAGCTGCTTTTGAATAAAAAATTTTATCTTTTTTTACTAATCCTAAAGTCATTGCATTTACTAAAATGTTTCCATTATAAGAACTGTCAAAACTTGTTTGACCAGCAATAGTTGGAACCCCCATGCAGTTTCCATAACCACCGATTCCGTGAACAACACCTCTTAATAAATTTTTAGTTTTTTTGTTTTGTGTAGATCCAAAGTGAATTGAGTTAAGATTAGCTATAGGTCGTGCACCCATAGTAAATACATCTCGCATAATACCACCAACTCCAGTAGCGGCACCTTGATAAGGTTCAATAAAAGATGGATGATTATGGCTTTCTATCTTAAAAACTATTGCATCTCCGTCCTCTATATCAATCACACCAGCGTTTTCACCAGGTCCTTGAATAACTTTTTTTCCTGAGGTAGGTAATTTTTTTAAGTGTAGTCTTGAGGATTTGTAAGAGCAATGCTCATTCCACATAGCTGAAAAAATTCCAAGCTCGGTAATGTTAGGGGTTCTCTTGAGCAACTTACAGATTCTCTCATATTCGTCTGCTTTTAAACCGTGCTCTATGGCTACTTTTTCATTTACAGACATTATTTTAAATTGTTTATGAGATTTTTAAAAAATATGGATCCATCTTCACCAGATAAACATTTATCAATCATTCTTTCTGGATGAGGCATCATCCCCAAAACATTTTTTTTTTTATTTAATATACCAGCAATATTTTTTATTGATCCATTTGGATTGTGTTTTTCATTAATTTGACCAGAGTCACTACAATAATAGATTGCAACTTGATTATTATCTTCAATTTCTTTTAACTGTTCTGGAGTACAAAAGTAATTGCCTTCATTATGAGCAATATGAAATTCTAAAACTTCTTTATCAATATTCTTAAAATAAGGATTTTTATTATTATCTAATTTTACAAAAACATTTTTACAGATAAATTCTAAATATTTATTTCTTAACAAAGCTCCTGGCAATAAACCTGTTTCAACTAAAATTTGAAAACCATTACAAATACCCATTACCAAACCTCCAGATTTAGCAAAATTAATCACTGATTGCATAATTTTTGATTTTGAGGCCATACTTCCACATCGCAAATAATCACCGTAAGAAAAACCACCAGGTAAAACAACTAAATCACTTTTTGGCAACTCTTCATCATCATGCCAAACCATTTTGTTATTAAAGCCAAATTTTTTGAGTGCAACGTCCATATCTCTGTCACAATTTGAACCAGGAAAAGTAATTACAGATGATTTCATTAATTATTGTGTCTCAATAATTTTATAGTTTTCTATAACCAAGTTTGCCAAAAGTTTTTTACAAATTTCCTCGATTATTTCATTAGCTTTTTTTGGATCATTCTCTTGAACATCAATTTCAAAATACTTTCCTTGTCTAACCTCATCAATATTTTTAAAACCCATTCCATTTAAAGCTTGTTGTATTACTTTACCTTGAGGATCTAAAACATCTTTTTTAAGAGTTATTACTGCTGAAACTTTCATTTATTTTTTTTTTTAATTGATGATAATTTTGTTACATTAACTGCAGATACGTTAGATTGCTCATGAAGAATTCCAAGTCTTTTAGCTACTTCACTATAAGCCGGTATTAAATCTCCAAGATCTTTTCTAAATCTATCTTTATCAAGTTTTTTGTCTGTAATAGCATCCCACAATCTACAGGTATCAGGACTAATTTCGTCTGCAAGAACAATTTGTGTTTTTCCACTTTCATGCGTTAAGCCAAATTCGACTTTAAAATCTACTAATTTTATTCCAACAGCTCTAAACATTCCTAAAAGAAAATCATTAAGTCTTGTTAGAGTTTCATCAATATAATCTAGTTGGATTAAATTAAGCCAGTTAAAAGTTAATATATGCTCTCGACTTATGATTGGATCTCCTAGCTTATCATCTTTTAGGCAATATTCAATTAATGGACGCTCAAGTACTGTGCCATCTTCGATACCCAATCTTTTTGTTAAAGATCCTGTAGCTATATTTCTTACAACAAACTCTATTGGTATTATGTCAACTAATTTAACAAGCTGTTCTCTCATGTTTAATCTTTTAACTAGATGATTTTTTATTCCTATTTCAGATAAATTTGAGAGGATATGCTCTGAAATTCTATTGTTTAAGACTCCTTTACCTTCAATAGTAGATTTTTTTTGATTGTTAAATGCAGTTGCATCATCTTTAAAATATTGAATTACTAAATTTTTATCAGAAGTGGCATAAATAATTTTTGCTTTACCTTCGTATAATTTCTTACCTTTTTTCATTATTTAAATATCCTTCTAAAAATTAAATTTACGTTTTTAAAATGTTTAGAGTAACTAAAAATTGCTTTCAATTTCTTTGGTGGAATATTTTTTATTATATATTTATCTAATTGGATGACATTCAATAAGTTAGAGTTTTCAGCAAAACATTTTTTCGCATAAGTTTGAACCATTTTATATGATTGTTCTCGACTTAGGCCAGTTTTTGTTAGTTCAAGCATAAGTTCTTGAGAAAAAATTAATCCTTTAGTTAAGTTTAAATTTTCTAACATTTTTTTAGGATAAACAATCATATTATCTAAAATATTTGTTAATCTAACTAATGCAAAATCAACAGTAATATTCGCATCAGGCCCAATATTTCTCTCTACACTTGAATGTGAGATATCTCTTTCGTGCCACAAGGCAATATTTTCTAGGGCAGGTATAACAGTGCTTCTAACCATCCTTGTAAGACCAGTCAAATTTTCGCTCAGTATTGGATTTTTTTTATGTGGCATTGCTGAGGAACCTTTTTGATTTTTAGAAAAATATTCCTGCAACTCATAAACCTCTGTTCTTTGCAAATGTCTTATTTCAATTGCAACTCTCTCAATGGAACCCGCTATAATTCCTAAAACTGAAAAATAAAAAGCATGTCTATCTCTTGGAATAATTTGAGTTGATATAGGCTCTACTTTTAAACCTAGTTTTTTAGCAACATGTTTTTCAACGTTTGGATTAATATTTGCAAAAGTACCAACAGCTCCAGAAATTGCGCAAGTGGATACTTCTTCAATTGCATTAACCAATCTTATTCTGTTTCTTTTAAACTCCTCATAAAATGATGCCAATTTTAATCCAAAAGTTATTGGCTCTGCATGAATTCCGTGACTTCTACCTATACAGGGAGTGAATTTATATTTTTGTGCTTGTTTTTTAAGTACTCTTAAAATTTGGTCTAAATCTTTAAGAATAATTTTTCCTGACTGTATCAACTGAATATTAAAACTCGTATCTAATACATCGGATGATGTCATTCCTTGATGAAGGTATCTAGCTTTGATGCCAGCTTTTTCCGTAACTGAAGTTAAAAAAGCAATCACATCATGTTTTACTTGAGATTCTATTTGATGAATTCTTTTGACATTAATTCTTGCCTTTTTTCTAACAACAGATGCAACTCCTCGAGGGATCTGACCAAGCTTCTCCATTGCTTGTGCTGCTGCTATTTCAACATCTAACCAGATTTTGTATTTATTTTCCTCTGACCAAATATCTGTTAATTCTTTTCTCGAGTATCTTTTAATCATTAATTATAAGTAAGGGGGCTTTGAATAACCTTTAACAGATTCTGTAAAGATTTCATAACCATTTTCTGTTATACCTATTGTATGTTCAAATTGTGCAGACAATGATTTGTCTTTAGTTACAGCAGTCCAACCATCATTCAGTACTTTGGTAGCAAACTTTCCCTCATTAATCATTGGTTCAATTGTAAAAGTCATCCCAGGTTTTAATTTCAACCCAGTATTTTTTTGGCCATAATGTAAAATATTGGGTGGCTCGTGAAATGTCGTACTTATTCCATGTCCACAAAAATCTCTAACTACAGAAAAACCTTTTTCTTCAACATATGATTGAATTTCATGACCAATATCACCGAGTTTAATACCAGGTTTTAAAATATTAATTGCCTTCATCATAGACTCATAAGTTGTGTTAATAAGGTTGTTTAGTTTTACAGGAGTTTTGCCTACACAAAACATTCTACTTGTATCACCATAATGCTCATCTACGACTGCAGTTACATCA
>CACOJX010000012.1 GCA_902627645.1 uncultured Pelagibacteraceae bacterium
CAGAATAAACGTGTGGATTCAGATAGGTAAATCCTAACGTTTTTAAAAAAATACTTTTAAAATTCTCTTCAGACTTGGTTGTAGAAAAATCAATATTTGAAAAACTTGATTTAATTTTTGAGTAAATAAAATGTAATAAAAATATTAATAGTAAAATATTTAATATAAGCTCAACAGTCTCATTATAATAATTTTTGAAATATTCAAATAATATGATGCCTAAAAAAATTAGTAGATAATCTGAAATCGAACAAATCAGACAAACAGTAAATATAAATTGTCTCTTTAGTCCCTGCTCTATAACAAATACATTCTGTGCACCAATTGCTAAAATTAGACTAAGCCCAGTAAAGAAACCTAATATTAGGTATTCCATCTAGGACTTAAATTATTCTGCGTTTGCAGTTAATGTCTTAATCTCTAAAATATTTTCGTTAGGATCTTTAACAAAGAAAGTTTCTTGCTCATACTTTGTCCCTTTAAATCTTAAATAAGGTTCGTCATAGTATTTTGCACCTTTTTCTTTTAGTCTTTTCTTGAGAGCATCAAAGTCTTTACGAGATAAGTGAACTCCAAAATGTGGAACTGAAACATTGCCCATATCAACATCATGTCTTTCGTTATCAAGTTTATGCTCACTTGCATGAAGGGTTAACTCATTTCCCCAAAAATCAACATCTGCCCATTCTTGAGCAGAATTATCAAGTCTACAGCCTAGCGTTTCACTGTAAAACTTCTTAGCTATCTCCAAATCTCCGCATGGAATGGCTAAATGAAAACAATTCGTATTTTTGTACATATTTGCTCCTTTAAATACTTAACGGAAATACTATATAAGCATTGTTTTTTTAAATCAAGTTGACAAATTTTATGAATGATTTTTTACAATCTATAATAGACAGAGATCCTGCGGCAAAATCTAAATTAAGTATAATTTTAACTTACCCAGGAGTTAAGGCGATTTTTTTTCATAAAATTGCAAATTTTTTTGCGATAGCAAAATTTGATTTAATTGCAAGAATCATCTCTCAATTTTCAAGATTTTTAACTGGGATAGAAATTCATCCAAAAGCAAAGATTGGAAAAAATTTATTTATTGATCATGGTATGGGAGTAGTTATTGGTGAAACTTCTGAGATTGGAAATAATGTTACTATTTATCACAATGTCACATTAGGAGGTATTGCTCCAAGTATAAATACTAATGATCAAAGAAATACTAAAAGACATCCAACTTTAGAAGATAATGTTGTTGTTGGATCTGGTGCTCAAATTTTAGGACCAATAACAATTGGTAAGAATTCCTTAATTGGTGCAAATGCAGTGGTTACTAAAAATGTTCTTGAAAAATCAATAATGGTAGGAATTCCAGCTACAAAAGTTGGTGATGCTACAAAAGGATTTCAACCTTATGCTGTTACTGATAAAGATAAAGATTAATGACACAAATTAAAAACAACTTTATCGAGTCAGTTGGCAATACTCCTTTAATTAAATTAAAAGCAGCCTCTAAGATAACTGGATGTAATATTTATGGAAAAGCAGAGTACCTAAATCCAGGTGGATCCGTAAAAGATAGAGCTGCTCTTGCGCTAATAAAAGATGCACAAGAAAAGAAACTAATTTCAGAAGGTGGAATCGTTGTTGAAGGTACTGCTGGTAACACTGGGATAGGTCTATGTCTTTTGGGAAATTCCTTAGGTTATAAGACAATAATTGTAATGAATGACAACCAAACTCAGGAAAAAAAAGATACTTTAAAAAATATTGGTGCAGATCTTAGACTGGTACCACCCAAGCCTTATAAAGATGATGGAAACTATGTAAAAGTTGCAGGCCGTCTTGCTGAAGAATTAAAAAGTACAAATAACAATGGTGTAGTTTGGGCTAATCAATTTGATAACACTGCTAATGCGAAAGGTCATTACGAAACAACTGGTCCAGAAATTTGGGAACAAACTGATGGTAAAGTAGATGGCTTTGTGTGCGCATCAGGAACTGGGGGCACCATTGGTGGGGTAAGTAAATTTTTAAAGGAAAAAAATAAAGATATAAAAATTTATTTATCAGATCCTACAGGCTCTGCTCTCTATAATCACATTATGAATGGAGAACTTAAAGCTGAGGGTGGATCAATAACTGAAGGTATTGGCTCAAGCAGAATAACTAAGAACTTTGCTGAAGCTAAAATTGATGGCGCTTTTTCAATTAGTGATCAAGAATCTTTACCTGTACTTTATGATTTAATACAGCATGAGGGATTAAGTTTAGGAACTAGTTGCGGAGTTAATATTGCAGGTGCAATTAGATTAGGAAAAGAGCTAGGTCCAGGAAAAACGATTGTAACAATTCTTTGTGATAGATCAGATAAATACAACTCAAAGATGTTTAATAAATCTTTTTTAAAGGAAAAAAACCTCCCTATTCCTAGCTGGTTATAATAACGCATACCAGACATGTAACAAAACAGTTACATTTTTATACTAATATTAATTAACATTAAAACTTATGAAAAAAATAATTTTAATTTTATCTTTTTTTATTTTTACATCTGCTTATGCAGGAATGAGTAAAAACGAAAAATCTAAGGCATGGGAATGCAGCGGAATATATATGGCAAACTATTTCTTGCCATCTGGTGAGGAATTTGAGTACAGCATGAAAGAAAAGTCTATGGCATCTGTGAAAGTCATGAAAACATATGCTCTTGAGATTGGAATTTCAGAAAAAGAGTGGGATGATGGAGTGAACAAAGCTGTAGATAAATATTATGGCTCTAAGTATGACAAAGCAAAAACCGAAGAATGTCATTCATTTATAGCATCCACAATTCCTAACGGTGCAGAAAGAGTTAAAAAAGTAGTTCAAACTTTATATTAATTTAACAAAGGAGATAAAATGCCAAAAGCATACTTAGTAGCAGTTCCAAAAGTTACAGACAAAGATATGTTTGCAAAAGAATATGCAAGTAAAGTTGCAGACACACTTAAACCTTTTGATGGAAAGTTTCTTGTAAGAACTCCAAATAAATTAGTCTTAGAAGGAGATGAGCCCACCCTTACAGTTGTGATGGAATTTCCAAACAAAGAAAAGGCTTTAGGTTGGTATAATTCTGAAGCACATCAAAATATTGTTACTCATAGAAGAGCAGCCACAGATCCAAAAAGTACAATTATTATCTGTGAAGAGTCAGACTCTTATTAAAAATGGAGAAAAAATGTTAGAAAAATTTAATGGGATATTTTATTTAGTAATTTACTTAGTTCATTTTATTGGTGTTGGTGTTTACGCATTTCAAACTATTTTTGGTACTAAAAGCTTTATGGAAAGATTTGGTATAGACCCGAGTGGAGCAATAATGATTAGAATGGCAGGAGCATTTATGCTTGCTGTATTTTTAATGTCAATCTATGTAGGTTTTATTAGACCTGGAGGTTTGGAAAATACATGGGGATTCTTAAATTTAGTTTTTATAAATAATCTATGTATTTTTTTATGTAATTTTTATTCTATTAAAATAAATAAAACAGGTGTGAATGAAAAAACTACAAACGAAGGGGTTATTGCACCGTTTGTATTTACAATTATGAGTGCAATTTTATGCTACGGTTTAGCTGATAAAATATACACATAAAGAGTAATAAAATGTCGATATTAAAAAGATATACTGATGCAATAGATAAGAAAGACGAAGCCACAATGAATGAACTTTTACATGATGATTTTAAGTTCACAATGCATAAATCTGGAAATTCTTTGGGAAAAGCTGATGTTATTAAATGGGCAATGAGTGGTGATATTAATCAGGATAAAGCAAGAGTTGTATATGAGAATGATGAAGTAGGTGTACATCATTCTTTAGTTACATTTAATGATGGAAATGTTGAAGCTGTAATGGCGGTTTATAAATATAAAGACGGAAAAATTGTTAGTTTAGAAACTGGCGCTACTCCAATGTCTAAGTAAGTGAAAAAAATTTCATACATTTTTATTTTTTTCTTATTTTCATCTTCTTTATTCGCCGATGATAATAAAAAAGAAATTGATAAATTATTTATTCAATTAAAAAGTGCTTTAAATTTTGAAAATTCAAAAAAAATAGAGGATAAAATTTGGGATCTTTGGACTACTCACCCAACTAAAAATAATTTAACAAAGTTATTAGCTGATGGGTCATCTGCAATGATGGATAATAAACTTGATGCTGCATATGATAAATTTACTGAAGTAATTGAGCTTGATCCTAATTGGGCAGAAGCTTGGAATAAAAGAGCAACAGTATTATATTTAATGGGTAAATACGAGCAATCACAAGCTGATATTGACAAGGTACTTATGATAGAAAAAAGACATTTCGGTGCACTAACAGGCCAAGGTTTAGTTCAAACAGCTTTAAAAAACTACCAAAAAGCTATTGATAGTTATATTCAAGCTCACAAAGTTCATCCATTTATGAAGTCTCCTATGATTATGATGGAAATGCTTCAAATTGAATTGCAGAAACAAAGTATTTAAAAAATGTTTCCAAAAAAATATTCTAATCTTTTATTTATATTAGTTATGGGATTTGGGATGAGCCTTTTAATGACACTAATAATTACTTATATAAATACTGGAATGGATAATGAGTATGTCGATCGTTTTTTTAAAGCATGGTCAATAAGTCTTCCGATTGCAATAATTGCTGCTCTTCTTGTGGGTCCTCCAATTAAAAAATTTGTAGATAAAATTACCAAATAAGAATATCTTTTATTTGTGAGTAACGTTATAGCTTTTCTAATTCTTATAATTGCAGTTGTATTAGGAACTGCAGCAAATAGTTTTGCTAAAAGTGCAAATGGTTTTACATTGTTAGTTCCTAGTTTAATTACTGCTATCACAATAATTGGTTGTATGTTCACTCTTTCAATAGTGATGAAAACTATACCTGTTGGTATTACCTATGCATCTTTTGCTGGTTTATGCATAGTAGCGACTTCAATTGTTGGAATATATAAATTCAATCAAGTACCTGATCTATTTACAATCATTGGTTTGATATTGATTATATCAGGAGTCTTAATTGTTAATCTACTGGGTAAAACAGGATAATTTATGACAAATTTATCTGGCTATATCTTTTTGGCTTTAGCAATCATTCTTGGAATAGCTGCAAATGGTTTTTTAAAGTCTACAAACGGTTTTACAAATATTGGTCCAACTATTTTTTGTGCAATCACTATAGTTGCTTGTATTTTTTGTTTATCAAAAGCAATGAATATAATTCCTGTTGGATTTACTTATGCTACTTATGGTGGTTTAACAATTACAGCAGTAACTTTGTTTGGTATATTTAAGTATAACCAAGTTCCAAATATTTACGGATTTATTGGAATAATTTTAATTATAATTGGTGTAATTTTATTAAATACTTTGGGGAAGACTACTTAGATACTGGCCTTAATAATTTTAACATCTTTTTGTGAATGGTTTTA
Organism: uncultured Pelagibacteraceae bacterium; assembly: GCA_902627645.1. Taxonomy (GTDB): domain Bacteria; phylum Pseudomonadota; class Alphaproteobacteria; order Pelagibacterales; family Pelagibacteraceae; genus Pelagibacter. Next base: position 5,475 of record CACOJX010000012.1, read on the forward strand.
CTCGTTGTAACTAAAATATTTCCTGCTTTAACAGCATTTTCATTTCTCCAATTAGTAACAATACCTCCTGCGGCTTTGATAATTGGAATTAAAGGATGAATATCCCAAATTCTGTTTCCTGCTTGTATCACTACATCAATTTTACCCTCGGCTAAATGCGAATAGCTTAAAGCATCCGTACAAGGAAATTGCATCAATTTTAAAATCTTTAAAATTTTTTGTTGTTTTTTTGGAGAAAGACACCCATTAAAAGCTCCAGAAAGTTTTAATTTGGAAAATAAAATTTTCTTATTTACACTTATTTTTCTTTTTTTTCCATTTTCAAAAACATAAGAATTTTTATTCGAAGTATTAAAATAATATTTTTTTAAGATTGGGAAGTTTGCAAGACCTAAAATTGGTTCACCTTTGTAATTTAATGAAACTAAATTACTCCATGACGGATTTCCTATTACGAACGACCTTGTTCCATCTATAGGATCTAAAACCCATGTAAAATCACTCTTTGATTTTTGGTATCCAAATTCCTCTCCTATTACTTGATGCTTTGGAAATTTCTTTTTAATCTCTCTTCGTATAAATTTTTCAAATGCTTTATCAGCACTTGTCACAGGATCATACCCCTTCCCTTTAAGTTTATTAGATATTTTAAATGGTCGATTTAATTTAGAGTAATAAAATTTAGTAAGTTTCTTTGCTAAATTTTCAATAAATTTAGAGTAGATAACATAATCTGAAGTTTTTAATTTTGACACCCTGGACTAATACTATTTTATTACTATTGATTAAAGCTAAATTTTTAATAATGATTAATATTATAAATGAAAATTGAATTAGAAAATAACAAGGTATTTTTTGAAAACCAGGGCTTGAAAAAAGAAATACATCCCTTTTGGTTAAGAGAGAGAGTTAGTGGAGACAGTTTTGTTGATAAAGGTACACAACAAAGACTATTTGATCCTACTGAACTCAATGAAAAAATTGAGATCGATAATTTAAATCTGTCGAAAAATTATTTAGAAATCACCTTTAAAGATGGAGTACATACTAAACTTGCAATACAAAATATATTGAAAGAATTTTCAAATATAAATGATGTAAAGCATATTGAAAAAATAAAATGGGACTCCTCATTAAAAAAATTAAATAATTTTAAATTTAAGGATAATATTTTTGAAGAGGAAGAAATGCATGAAGCCCTCATAAGCTTTTACCAATATGGTTTTGTAATATTTAAAAAAGTACCTACCCAAGATAATTTTATTGTAAATTTTGCAAATTCGATTGGAAGTATAAGAAGAACTAATTTTGGTGAGTTTTTTAATGTTAAATCAAAACCAAATCCTAATGATTTAGCTTACACATCCTTACCCCTAGCTCCTCATACAGACAACCCATATCGAAATCCAGTGCCGTGTATTCAGCTATTACATTGTATTGAAAATGAAGTTAATGGGGGTTTATCAACTTTAGTTGATGGATTTACGGTTACAGAAAAACTAAAAAAAGATTTTAATGATTTTTATAAAATTTTAACTCAAATAAAAGTAAGATTTCAATTTATAGATCAAAATGTTGTTTTAGAAAATTGGGCTGAAATGATTCAATTAGATGAATTTGGAAAATTGAAACAAGTTAGATTTAGTCCAAGATTAGATTTTGTTCCTTTAATGGATAAAGAAAAATTGGAATTATATTATTCAGCAAGAAAAAAAATTTCCGAGCTTTATAATTCAGACAAATACAGAATAGAATTTAAACTTCAACCTGGTGATTTATTAATGATGGATAATCATAGATTGCTTCATGGTAGAACTACCTACAATGCCAATGAGGGAAAACGTTTTCTACAGGGATGTTATATTGACTATGATAGTACCGAGGGAAAGTTAAAACATTTAAAAAGAAAATTTAATCTGTAAAGTGTAACCAACCTGTAATAATATATTTCTCCCCACCATTTAAAACTGAACCTTTGTGAGCATGAGTCCACTCTGCTGGCCAAATTAAAGTTTTTCCAGTTTTTGGTTTAACTTTAATTTTATAATAATCGAAATCTGTTGTTCCTCCATCCTCAACATCATTTAAATAAGTCATCCATGCAAATATTCTGTGAATAGTTGACATGTCTGTTCTCTCAGCATGGATTTTATTGAAATGATCTCCTGGATAATATTTTTGAATATTAAAAGGTCCAATATGTAGTTTTTTTACAAAAGTTTTTAAAAAATCATATTGTTCTTTATAGTCATTAAAACATTGAAATAAATTTTCAAAATATGTGTTAAAAATTTGGAATTTTTTGTCTGCAAGATCTTCGGGGCGAATTGTTATATCGGTACATTTTTTAACATTCTCATTTACACCTCCGGCTGTTTGGCCTTTTACTTGACGATCAGGGTTTTTTTCAAAGAATTCTATCATCTGATTGCACAGCTCATCATTTTCTATGTCCCAATTTCCAATAAAATTAGGATTTTGATTATTTTGAATTTCTAATCTTTTCATTTTTTTTCTATATTAAAATTTTCTTCACCAAATTCTATCACACCTGTGTTTTCATTTAAATATTTTTGTCCTTCAGAATGTTTGTTTAATCTCAATAGGTTTTTACCATAATAATTCTTTATAGTTTGGCTATTTGGAAATTTCTTTAAAGCCTCTCGACAAAAATTATCAGTCTCTTTCTTAAAGTTCAGTGTGTATAAACAAGTAGCAATTATCTCTACAACATCAATCTGGTTTTCTTTTTTTAACAGAGATTTTTTAAGTATTGGGAGCGCCTTTCGATACTGATTTGAATTATAATAAAGTTTGGCTAGATTATTTATGGTTAATAAAGAAACTGGTTCTATTTCTAAACATTTAAGATAATATTTTTCTGCCTCATCATCATTATTCAATCCTGAGTAACATATTGCAATATTATTTAAGGCTGGTGGAAAATTTGGATATTTTGAGAGCAAACCATGGAAAATATCTATAGCTTTTTTAAAATCTTTTTTAAGACGATGATCCTCTGCCTCCAAAAATTTTTTTTCATCTTCCTTGTCTATTTTTTTCATTATTTATTTAATATTTAAAATTTGTTTTTCAGCATCATTTATAGACTTATCATAATTTAAAGCCATTTGATCTGCACTAATTGTATCAATTTTTTCTATTCCAAAAAAATTAAGAATAAATTTCAGCCATGGTGTAAGAAAATCTTCTTTTCCATTTAACTTTGTTCCTCCTGAGGTGATTACCAAGTATGCTCTTTTATTTCTTAAGAGCCCTTCTCTTCTACCATTGGGTTTGAATTTAAATGTTTCACCAACTCTTGCTACAAGATCTGACCAAGCTTTCAATGTAGCTGGTGGGCCATAGTTATAAATTGGAGCTGATATTATTATTACATCGCTTTCTTTCAATTCTTTTACTAGTTGATTTGAAAGCTCGAACATTTTTTTATGATTTTCATTCTGATCTTTTTCATCTATGTTCATACCTGACTCTGTTAGACCTGAAACAAAAACCATTTCATCATTTAAATCTCTATACACTACTTCATCTTCTGGTTTTTTAATCTTTTTTAATAATTTTTTTGCTAAGGCTCTAGATGTTGATCCTTCTTTTCGTGCACTAGAGTCTATTTGATAAATCTTCATAATTTAATTTACCCAAAATTTTGTAAAAATGGAAAAATATTTAATAAATAATAACCTAATGCTTGTAATTGGTTAGTTAGTATTAAAATACCAGTAATTAATAAAATTAATCCACCAATTTTTGATACTAAATTTATATTTTTTTTGAAACTTTTTGAAAAAATCAAAAATTTCTGAATAAGATATCCTGATAGAATAAATGGTAAAGCTAAACCTAAGGAGTAAAACGATAGAAGCAAAATTCCTCTGTTAATACTTTCTTCTGTTGCAGCAAGAACTAAAATAGAACCTAAAATTGGACCTATACAAGGTGTCCAACCAAAAGCAAAAGCTGCCCCAATTATGATTGGACTATAAAAATTTTTACTTATCTTTGCTTCTGCTCTTTTTTCAAAATTTAAAAATTTTATATTTATCAAACCAATTATATGAAGTGAAAGTAAAATAATTATTAAACCAGCGGCAACTCTCAACTCATGAGAGTTTTGTAATAAGACTTGCCCTAAAAATGTTGAAGCTGCTCCAAAAACTATAAAAACAATAGAAAATCCGATTGTGAATAAAATAATTGGAATTAAATTAATATTTTTTTTTTCAATCAATTCATTTAATGAACTGCCAGAAATATAAGAAATATACCCTGGTATTAAAGGTAGGACACAAGGTGACAAAAAACTAATTAAACCAGCTCCAAATGCAATAACTAGTTCAATCATTTCTTGATTTATTTATCCCTTTAAACCTAAGTGCGTGTACTTAATATTCAAGTAGTCTTTGATCGCCATAGACCCACCCTCTCTTCCATAGCCCGATTGTTTTATTCCACCAAACGGTGCTTCAGCGATAGCAACCAATGGAGTGTTTACAGCTACTGTTCCTGTCTCCATTAACTCTGAAGCTTTGTGAGCTTTTTCCATAGAATTAGTACAAATATAACTTGAGAGACCAAGTTCGTGATTATTTGCTCTTTCAATAACTTCGTCAAATGTTTTGAATGATAACATTGGTACCAAAGGACCAAATGGTTCAGTTTTCATGATGGTATATTCATCTTTTACATTGTCAAACACTGTAGGCTCATAAAAAAAACCTTTATTAAATCCTTGGGGTCGTTTCCCTCCTGTTAAAACTTTTGCTCCCTCTTTTTTCGTGATTTCAACCAATTCCTCTATTTCATTTAATCTTTTTTTAGTAGTTAGAGGACCAAGTTGAACTGAGGGATCCATTCCATCACCTATCTTTAATTTATTAGTTTTTTTAACAAATAGATTAACAAATTCATCTTTTTTACTATCGTGTATGTAAAATCTATTTGGTGAAATACATACCTGTCCATTATTTCTAAACTTAGCTGCTATTGCCATGTCAGCTGCTTTTTTTATATCTGCATCGTCAAAAACAATAAATGGTGCATGCCCACTTAGTTCCATCGTTACTCTTTGTACTTTATCAGCAGCTTGTTTTAAAATTAATTTTCCAACTCTTGAAGATCCTGTAATTGAAATTTTTTTAACAATATCAGAAGCAATTAGTTGTTGAGCAATACTTGGTGGATCTCCTGATAAAAGATTGACTGCCCCTGGTGGCACTCCACACTCTTTACATATATCTACCATTTCCATAACAACACCTGGAGTAATTACGTCAGGCTTAATTATAACTGAACAACCAGCTGCTAATGCTGTAGAAATTTTTCTTGCTGACAAAACTGCAGGAAAGTTCCACGGCGATAAGGCTGCAACTACCCCTACAGGCTGGTAATAAACATGCACTCTAGTATCTTCAAATCTACTTTCTACTGTTTGACCATAAATTCTTTTTGTTTCTTCAGCATTCCATTCAAAAATATCTGCAGCTGCATTAATTTCTGCTTTAGACTCAGCTAAAGGCTTTCCTACTTCAAGTGTCATCCATTTTGCTAAAACATCCTGTTTTTCCCTCATCTTGTCTGCAATTTTTCTAATAATGTAAGATCTTTGCCATGGTGGTGTTTTTTTCCATACCTCTAGTCCACTCGAAGCGGATTGTAATGCAGCATCTACATCTTCTGGTGTTGCTTTAGATGCTTTGCCTAAAACTTCTTCATTAGCAGGATTTATTACCTCGTATGTTCCTTTATCTGATGATTGTTGCCATTTACCGTTGATAAATTGTCCAAATTTTTCGTACATTATTTAACTTAGCATTACTATAAGTTGTGTCTACTGTGTAATTTTTGCATGTCAAATAATTGACTTTTCATGATAGCCTTTAAATATTGAAAGGAGTTATTAATGAAAGCATACATAATGGGAAATTATACTGCAAAAGCTTTTCAAGGATTTCTTAAGGATCCAGCAAGTGATAGAAAAGCTGTGGTAAAACAACTTACTGAAGCAATGGGTGGTCAAATGCATAGCATGGATATTGTAAGAGGATCTTATGACTTTATAGTTGTAACAGATGTGCCAAGCTTTGACGATTTTGCTGCTATCAAATTAGTAGTAGAAGCTTCGGGTGCAGTTGAAAATCTAACAATGCTAGAAGCTATAGATTTTGGTAAAGCTACAGCAAAAGCAAGTAAAATTGGTTACAAAGCGCCAGGACAATAAGAAAAGTTTGAAAAGATAACTTCCAGTAGCGGACTGGAAGTAATCTCATAATTGATGCATGTTAAATTTTAATGTGCTATCATTTTTTTAAATGCAAACTTTAAAAGATTCTTTTGGAAGATCGTTTCCGTACATAAGATTATCAATAACAGATGTCTGTAACTTTAAATGTGGTTACTGCTTACCTAATGGTTATCAGGTTGATAAAAGTGATAATAGAAAATTTCTTCATTTAGAAGAAATAAAACGTTTAGCTAAAGTTTTTTCTAGATTAGGAGTATCTAAAATAAGACTTACTGGTGGGGAACCAACAGTAAGAAAAGATTTTTTTGATGTTATAAAGATTTTAAAAAATGAAGCTAAAATTAAAAAAGTTGTAATTACAACAAATGGCTATCATTTAGATAAAAAAGCTAAAAAGTTGGTCGAGAGTGGGATTAACGGTATTAATATTAGCATTGATAGCCTCGATAGAAATATCTTTAGAAATATTACAGGTCATGATCGGTTACCAGAAATTTTAAAAGGAATTAAAAATCTCCAAGAATTAAATTTTGATAACATTAAAATAAATGCTGTTCTCCTAAATAACATAAATGCGAGTGAAAAAGATTTTAATAATTGGGCGGAATTTATAAAAAAAAATAAAGTTGATTTTAGGCATATTGAGCTAATGAGAACTGGAGATAATTTAGACTATTTTAATAAATATCACGTATCCTCAAAAATTTTTAAAGATTATCTGAATAAAAATAAATGGATTTATCAAACATTTGGTAAAGATGCAGGACCATCTCTTAATTATATCAATCCAGAATACAAAGGGAAATTTGGAATTATAGCTCCATACTCTAAAGATTTTTGTAGAACTTGTAATCGTTTAAGAATTACTTCAAGAGGGGATCTAAGATTATGCTTGTTTGGTAATACAGGAATAAGTATTAGACACTTGTTACAAAAAGATGATCAAATCGAGGAATTACAAGATCTTATTCTAGGTCAAATGAAATTTAAAAAAGAGTCTCATTATTTAGAGCTTGGAGAAACAGGTTTAACTAAGAATTTATCTACAACAGGTGGTTAATGACAAAATTAAAAGTTATAAATCATAAAGAACTTAAAGATTGGGCTAAGGAAATATTTCAGAGAAATTCTTTTAATATGGTGGATGTTTCATCTAAGAAAGAAACATTTAGAAGAGCATTAGCATCAGGAAAAATTTATGTTGGGAAAAAAGTTTTTGATTTAATCAAAAATAAAGAAATGCCTAAAGGAGATCCTGTTACTTTAGCTGAGGTATCGGCTGTATTAGGAGTAAAAAAAACAAGTGAGCTAATTCCTTTATGTCACCCGCTTCCAATTGATCATACTGCAACAAAAATAATTATGAATGAAGTTGATAATTCATTAGAAGTTTTTTGTGTTGTATCAGCGGTAGCTAAAACAGGTGTAGAGATGGAAGCTATTATGGGCGTGAATGCTGCATTAATAACAATTTATGATTTAAGTAAAATAATAAATCCACATCTTAAAATAGATAACGTGAAGTTATTAATTAAAGAAGGTGGAAAAACTGGATTATGGACCAATCCAGATGGATTGCCTGAATTTTTAAAGAATATATTTTAATTTCACATGTCCGTTTATCTAAGTACTCAAAAAGTAATCAAAGACTGGATTGATTACAACGATCATATGAATGTTTCATATTATCTATTAATGTTTGATAAATATGGTGCGGATACATTAAATAATATTTTCAAGATGGGTGAGCACTCAGCAAAAACAACTAAGAAAAGTACAATGATTGTAGAGTCTCACATTACTTACAATCAAGAACTTCAATTAAATGATGAAGTTGATATTAATTGTGTTTATTTTGATCACGATAAAAAACGACTTCAATATAAAATGGAAATGATTCACAAAGAAAAAAAATTTCTAGCCTCAACAATTGAAATTTTAGCTTTATATGTCGATCTTAATGAGAGAAAAGTTGCCGAATTTGAAGATGAAAAAGTAAAGATAATGGACGACTTTATAAATAAGAATAAATCTAAATTTAACAATGAAAATCTAAAGTTTTCATCTAAGCTTAAAAAATGAAAAAAATATTCTTAATTTTAACTTTTAGCTTATTAGCTTCAAACAATCTATTTGCTGAGAGTTTAAATTGGTTTTTTAGTAAGTGGCTTTCTGAAAACGGACATCATCAATATTTAAATGAGCAAGGATCTCACAATCTAAATATCAAAATAAAAAATAAAGCATTATCAGCTACTAATATTGCCTATCATTCAAACCCAAACAGAGATACGCTGATTTATTATTTATGGAAATATTCATATAGAGATAGAAGTCAACATTTAAAAGAGTTTAAACCGACAAATAGTTCCTACGATTTTAAATTCAACTTAATTGAAGATAAATTTGTAAAAAAGCAAATGAAAACCAAAGCTATCCTTAGTTATTTATATTATCAAGATGGTGAAGTATTAATTGACGAACTTTCTCCTAAAGAAATGCTAGGAGAGTTTTTGAATAATGAAACAAAATTTTATTCAATGTCAATGGGTAAGTCAGTAACTTCTTATTTAGTGGGTCACGCAATATGTGAGGGTTATATTGATGGAGTTGATGCTAGAGTAAATGACTGGCCTATAATAAAAGATTCTCTTTATCATGATCAAAAATTAATTAATTTTTTAAATATGAATACTGGTGATCAAAAATATATCGACGAGTTTGAAGATGGTACTAGTAAATTAGGCCCATATGAAGACGCAGATATTGCAACAACCATGCGCTCTCACTTTAACAACGAAAATACAAAAAAATCTAAGGAAAGATACAATTACAATGGATTTGTCACTCAGTTAATTTTAAACTATATGAAATTTAAAATTGGTGAAGATTATGACAAATTTTATAGCAAAGTTTTCAACGATAAAATAAAGATCAAAAATAGCATTCGTTATGGCTACACTAGTTTAAATGAAAATTGGGGAAATGGACATCCTAATATAATGGCAACGAGATTTGACTATCTCAGAATAGCAAAAGCTATAATGGATGATTATCAGAATGATACTTGTGTTGGAAAATATTTAAAAGAAATTTATAAAAGAAGAATACCAAAAGGAAGCAAAGAAAAAGAAGAGCCCTTATTTAATCGTACAAAATCATACGGGGGTCAATTTCATATGGATTTTCCAGGATTAAAAGACAAAATTATATTTGGTATGGGCGGCTATGGCGGGAATATGATTTTAATTGATGTAGAAAATTCAAGAATACTGGTTGTTAATTCACTCCATTATAATAATAAAAAATATAAATATAATCACAAAAAACTACTACTAGATCCATTTAAAAAAGGTAAACAAATAAATTGAAAATTAAATTAGAACTATTTGGAGCTAGTAGGGATTTCAGCGATAACGATCATTTAGAGATTGATGTTCAAGATAAAGCTTCAATAGATGATTTAAGAAATGAAATTATTAAATATATTGATAAAAATTTCAGTGGAAACGAAAACTTCATTAAAATTGTAAAATCCTCAGCTTTTTGTTCTGAAAATAATCAAATA
>CACOJX010000013.1 GCA_902627645.1 uncultured Pelagibacteraceae bacterium
TTTAATGATAAATAAAGTTTTTCTAAATTAATGATTAGTCTTGCCCCCAAATTTTTGTTTCTAGGGTCAAGGATTATGGGATCTTCTCGATATTTAAATGTAAAACCCAAAATATCTTTTGAGCCTTCTATAGACAAATATTTATTATAATCAAAGCTAGCAACAACAAATTCATTGCTTAAATTCAAAATTTCTACCTTAGACCTTATTTTATAAAGATTTAGCTGATTAAATATTTCCTCTGATTGGGATTTCTCACAATCAATGAAATAACCTAATTTATGTTTAATAACTATAAATTCATAAAGAAATTTTCCTTGAGGTGTTAAAAGGGAAGCAAAACAACTTGAACTATCATTTACTTTGTTTATGTCATTACTTATTAAATTTTGTAAAAAATCTTTAGCATCATGACCACTCACATAAAGAATTGCTCTATCATCTAAAATATATACATTATTTTCCATAATTACTTGATATCTTCTAATTTTAATATAATTACTTTTTTTATAAATGTTAGATCTAATAATCAAAAACGGTCAGTGTTATGTCGATGGTGAATTAAAGGATGTAGATATTTCAGTTAAAGATGGAAAAATTCACAACATCGGTAAAATTTCTGAAAAAGCCAGAGAAATATTTGATGCTAAAGGTTTAACCGTTCTACCTGGTTGTATAGATACTCAAACTCATTTTCGAGAGCCAGGATCAACAGATACAGAAGATCTTAATTCAGGTAGTAGAGCAGCAGTTGCGGGGGGCATCACTTCAGTTTTTGAAATGCCTAATACAAATCCTCCAACATCGACCAAGAAAGAATTCCAAAGAAAATTAGATCTAGCCAAAAATAGAATGTATTGCAATTATGCCTTTTATTTTGGTGCAACTGCGGATAATGCGAACGAATTATCTGATCTAGAAAATTTAGAGGGGTGCTGTGGAATTAAACTTTTTGTGGGCTCCTCAACAGGAAATCTTTTGGTTGCCAATGAAAAAGATATTGAAATAGTTTTTAAAAATAGTTCTAAAGTAGTAGCAGTTCATTCAGAGGATGAACAAATTTTGAATATTAATAAAAAACTAATCAAAAAGGGTGAAGTGCATACACATCCTGTTTGGAGAAGCGAAGAATGTGCAATTTCATCAACAAGGAGAATTGTTAAAATTGCTGAGCGATATAACAAAAAAGCACATATTCTTCACATAACTACAAAGCAAGAGATTGATTTTTTAACCCAACATAAAGGAAATATTACTTTTGAAATTACTCCCCAGCATTTAACTATATATGCACCTGACTGCTATGATAAACTAGGAACATATGCTCAAATGAACCCACCTATAAGAGACAAATCTCATTATGATAGATTATGGTATGCTGTAAAAAACAATCTGAATGAAACGATTGGTTCAGACCACGCACCTCATTTAAGAGAAAACAAAGATAAGGAATATCCAAATTCACCCTCAGGTATGCCTGGAGTTCAAACTCTTGTTCCAGTCATGTTAAATCATGTAAATGAGGGAAAGCTTTCACTTACTCAATTTATAAATCTTGTTTGTGAAAACCCAATTAAAATCTTTGGAATTAAGAACAAAGGTTTAATCAAAAAAGATTTTGATGCTGATTTCACAATTGTAGATATGAAGAAAAAAATTGTAATTGAAAATAAGAATATTGAAAGTAAATGTGGTTGGTCGCCTTTTGATGGATATGAATTTAAAGGTACTCCTATTTCGACAATAATAGGTGGTATTATAAAGATGAGAGATGGAAAAATTTTAGGTGAACCCGAGGGCTTGCCGTTAAAATTCAAATGAGCAATATAGATCCGGTAGTATCAATATTAATTAATAATTATAATAAAGAAAAATTTTGCGAAAAAGCAGTTAAGTCAGCAATCAATCAAGATTATAAAAGTATCGAAGTTGTATTTTTTGACGATGGATCATCTGACTCATCATTAAAAAAGATTATGAAAATTAAAAAAAAACATAATAATATCAAAGTTTTTAAAAACAAAAAAAGAGGAGAGATTTTTTCACAAAATCAATTTAATGCCATTCGAAATTCTTTAAAAATTTGTAAAGGTAAAATTATTTGTATTCTAGACTCAGATGATTTTTTTAAGAAAAACAAAATTAGAAAAGTTGTTAATTTTTTTCTAAAAAATAAAAAAAGTGAAATTGTTTTTGATCTTCCAGTTCTATTTAAAAATAACTTTGAGCAGGAGAGGGTTGAAAATAATTATTTCAAAAGAAAAAATAAGTGGCCAAAGTTTCCTCCTACAAGTTGTTTGAGTTTTCGAAAAAAAAGTCTTCAGAAATATATTAATAAGATTAATTACAAAGATTTGAATGAATTATGGTTTGACTTTAGGATCTCGACTTTTTTTGCATTAAAAAGAAATCAATTTAATCTAATCAATGATAATTTAACTTTTTATAGACAAAATTTAGATAATTACGATAAAAAATATATAAAATTTTTTAACAGAGAGTGGTGGAAAAGAAGATACCAAGCTTTTTTATTTTTGAAGAAACTTAACAACAAAAAATTTAATAAAAATATTTTTACCATTGATTATCTCATTACTTTGACAATTAATAAGATATTTTTTATTATTTAGCTTCAACAGCAAAACTATTTACCAGCACTACACCTATAACAATTAAAAATAATCCTATAATTGCTTGCCACGATAATGTTTGCTTAAAAAAAATATAACCTAATATAGCTATAGTAAAAATTCCAAGACCACTCCAGGTGGCATAAACTATAGCTATAGGTAGTTTATTAACAACAAAAGTTAATAAATAAAAAGCTGTTAAATAAAAGATTGCCAAAAAAGTTGTTGGAACTAATTTGGTAAAATTTTGTGATACAGGCAACAACATTGTTCCAGCTACTTCGCAAAATATTGCCCCAACAAGAAATAAATAAGTTTTAAGCACTTTTTAGAATATTATTTTTAATAAGATCATCTTTAATTTCATCTAATATTGCTGGATCATCGATAGTTGGAGGCATTTTATAATCTATATTATCAGCAATTTTTCTTATTGTTCCTCTTAAAATTTTACCTGATCTTGTTTTTGGAAGTCTTTTTATTACTATAGCAACTTTAAAGGCTGCTACAGGACCAATTTTATCTCTTACCATTTTAATACACTCTTTAGAAATAGTATCATTATCTTTATCTACTCCTGCTTTTAATACGATAAGACCTATAGGTAATTGACCTTTTAATTTATCCGCAATTCCTAATACTGCACATTCAGCAACTGATTGATGTTCAGATAGGACTTCTTCGATGGCTCCTGTAGACAATCTATGTCCTGCAACATTTATGATATCGTCTGTTCTGGACATAATCCAGATGTAACCATCTTCATCTATATGACCTGCGTCATAAGTTTGATAATATCCATTGTAATTTGACATATAGTTTTCCTTGTACCTTTGATCAGCATTCCACAGAGTTGGAAAAGTTCCTGGAGGAAGTGGAAGTTTTACAACAATATCTCCCATTTCATTTGGTTCAGCCAAAGTTTGATCTGATTTTATGATTTTAACATCATAACCAGGAACAGCTTTACATGCTGAACCGTATTTTGTTTTCATCATTTCTATTCCGGTGCAGTTTGAACTAATTGCCCAACTCGTTTCTGTTTGCCACCAATGATCGATCACAGGAACATTGAGTAAATTCTCTGCCCACTTGATTGTATCTGGATCAGCTCTTTCACCAGCAAGAAACAAACTTTCAAATTTACTTAAATCATACTTTGAAAAGAATTTTCCCTCAGGATCTTCTTTCTTAATCGCTCTAAAAGCTGTAGGTGCGGTAAACAATGATTTAACCTTGTAATCAGAAATGATTTTCCAAAATGCACCAGCATCAGGAGTCCCAACAGGTTTACCTTCAAATAGTACAGTTGTACATCCTTTAAACAGAGGAGCATAAACAATATAAGAATGACCTACAATCCAACCAATATCACTTGCAGACCACCAAATATCATCTTCATCAATGTTATAAATATTTTTCATTGTCCATTTGAGAGCAACTATATGACCCCCTATGTCTCTCACAATACCTTTAGGGGTTCCAGTTGTGCCTGATGTATAAAGTATATATGCAAATTCGTTAGAATTCATCTCAACACATTCAGTATCTTTCGCATTTGAAAGAGCTTCATCCCAACTTATTTCACTTGGTGCATTTAATTTCACCTCATTACCTTTTCTTTGAAATAAAATCATTTTACTAATTTTATGTTTAGCTTGTTTGACTGCATCATCTACTAATGGTTTGTATTCAACTGTTCTTCCTGGTTCAAAACCACAAGAGGCAGTCACTAAAAGTTTTGCTTTACTATCATCTATCCTGCTTGCAAGCTCATTAGAGGCAAACCCCCCAAAAACAACTGAATGAATTGCTCCTATTCTTCCACATGCCAGCATGGCGATGACAGCTTCAGGTATCATTGGCATATAAATTATTACTCTATCACCTTTATTTAAACCTTGATTTCTTAAAGCTCCGGCAAATTTTGAAACTTTTGATCTTAATTCCTCATAAGTTAGTTTGCTTTTATTTCCAGTAATTGGACTATCATAAATTAATGCAATTTTTTTGCCTTTACCTTGGTCAATATGGAAGTCCAAAGCGTTATAACAAGTATTTGTGACACCATCTTCATACCATTTATAAAAAGGAGGATTAGAATTGTTTAATATTTTTGTAGGTTTTTTAAACCAGAAGATATCATTGGAGGCTTCTTGCCAAAATTTTTCAGGGCTTTCTATTGATTTTCTATAAATCTCGTTAAACTTATCTGACATAGCAATATTGATTCGTACGTAGTATTTATTGTGGTTTTTAAATCACAAATTGTATTTAATTTCAAAAAACAAGTAAAATCAATGCTTATTAATAGCAATTTTGACTTCATTTATCTTTTTATATTTGTTATTAACCCCCAACTTTTGCTTAGGGAAGCCTAAGCTTAGTTTATATAAACTAATAAAAACTAACTAAAGAGGGAGTTTTTTATGAAAAAACTTAAATTGTTTGCTCTTACAGTTGCTGCCTTAATAGGTGTGACTGGTGTAGCAAACGCTGCGACCGCTATGTTAGCTCAAGATGACTTTGTTGGAATATCTTTTTGGGTAATTTCAATGGGTATGTTGGCAGCTACAGCGTTCTTCTTCATGGAAAGAAGCACTGTTGCTCCTGGCTGGAAAACGTCAGTAACTGTTGCAGGTCTAGTAACTGGTATCGCTTTTATCCACTACATGTACATGAGGGATGTATGGGTAACAACTGGCGACTCACCAACAGTATATAGATATATTGACTGGTTAATTACTGTGCCATTACAGATGATAGAATTCTATTTAATTCTAGTAGCTGTAAGAAAAGCAAACTCTGGAATATTCTGGAGATTGTTAATTGGTTCATTAGTAATGTTAATCGGTGGATACTTAGGAGAAGCAGGATACATCAACGCTACACTTGGTTTCATAATTGGTATGGCTGGTTGGGTATACATTCTTTATGAAGTATTCTCAGGTGAAGCTGGTAAAGCTGCTGCGAAGAGCGGAAACAAAGCTCTAGTAACTGCGTTCAGTGCAATGAGAATGATTGTTACTGTAGGTTGGGCAATTTATCCATTAGGTTATGTATTTGGTTACCTAACAGGTGGTGTAGATGCTAACTCGTTAAACGTAGTTTACAACTTAGCTGACTTTATAAACAAGATTGCATTCGGTCTAGTAATTTGGGCTGCTGCAGTAAGTTCAGCTGGTGCGAGAAGCAGATAATTACTAAATTAAATTAAAAATTATAGGGCGAGTATGTTTTACATACTTGCCCTATTTTTTTTTACGCATATATATTATTAATGGCAAAAATAACCTACATAACAAATGACAATCAAACTCACGAAATAAATGTGCAAAATGGTTTAACCGTTATGGAGGGAGCGGTTCAAAATGACATTCCAGGGATTGATGCTGATTGTGGTGGTGGAATGGCGTGTGCAACTTGCCATGTTTATGTCAAAGAAGATTGGTTAAATAAACTTCCAAAAAAAGAGGATGGCGAAGAAGATATGTTAGATATGGCATTTGAACCAAAAAAAAATAGTAGACTGAGTTGTCAGATCATTGTCTCAGATGAACTTGATGGACTTATAGTTAACATTCCATCTAAACAAGCTTAAATGAATAAAACAGACGCATTAATAATTGGAGCTGGACCAACAGGGTTGTTCACTGCGCATCAACTCAAATTGATTGGACTTGATTGTGAAGTTGTAGATAACTTAGATAAAATTGGAGGACAATGTATTGAGCTTTACCCAGATAAACCTATTTATGATATACCAGCTGTACCAGAGTGTACAGGAGAAGAATTAACAAATAATTTAATTAATCAACTTAAGCCTTTTGATATTAGATTTCATCTTAAAGAAAGAGTTGATGAAGTTAAAAAAGAGAATAACAATTGGATTGTTAAAACAAATAGTGGAAAAATTTTTGCTACCCCGAACGTTATAATTGCAGGTGGTGTAGGTTCGTTTGAACCAAGAAAATTTTCTCCTAAAGATTGTGAAAAATTTGAAAACCGATCTATTTTTTATTCAATTAAAGACAAGAGTATTTTTAAGGGAAAAACAGTTACAATTTTTGGAGGTGGTGATAGTGCTTTAGATTGGGCTGTAGAACTTTCTAGTGACTCTTATGTGAACTTAGTTCACAGAAGGGATGAGTTTAGAGCTGCTCAAGCAACAGTCGATAAAGTTCACGAACTTGTTAAAGCAAAAAAAATAAACCTTTTTACAAAGTATCAAATGATCGGGGTGAAGGGATCAAAAAAACTTGAGAGCATTGATATTAAACACGATAATGAGAAAACTAAAAATATTAAAACAGACTATGTATTGGGGTTTTTTGGATTAATTATGCAATTGGGACCAATAGCTAATTGGGGTTTAAATATTAATAAAAAGACTATTGAAGTGGATACTGAAAAGTTCGAGACCAATCAAAAAGGCATTTATGCAGTAGGCGACATATGCTCTTATCCAGGTAAGTTAAAACTTATTTTATCTGGTTTTCATGAGGGGGCTTTAGCAGCAAGAGCATGCTTTAAATTGGCAAGACCTAATGAAAAATATAGATTTGAATTTACAACATCATCGAAGACAATAAAAAATCGACTTGGTGTAAAAGGTGATTGAATTATTTACAGCTGATACTCCTAACGGAAAAAAAATTAGTATTATGCTTGAGGAAATTGGTTACAAATATAAATTAACCAAAGTTGATTTATCTGCTGGAGAACAATTTAATCCTGAATTCATTAAAATAAGTCCTTTTAGTAAAATTCCTGTAATTATAGATCACGATTACAATGAGAGTATTTTTGAGTCTGGAGCAATTTTAATTTATTTAGCTGAAAAGAGTGGAAAATTTTATGATAAACAAGATCGACTTAAAATAAATCAATGGCTTATGGCACAAATGGGATATGTAGGTCCTATGATAGGTCAACATCACCAATTTCATCATTACAATCCTGGTAAGAGTGAATTTGGTGAGGAAAGATATTTTAAAATTACAAAAAAAATTTATCAAGACCTTGAAAATCGTTTAGAAAACTCAAAATATCTTGCTGGTGAAAAGTATTCTATAGCTGATATTGCAACGTGGCCATGGATTGCCAGACATGAGTGGCATGATATAGGGCTTAAGAAATTTAAAAATCTTTCCCGGTGGTACTTAGATATTGCCAGTCGTGATGCGGTTATTAAAGGCTATGATCTTTATAAAAATGGCTCAGAGATTCCAAAACTTTAATTAAAATTTACCTTTTTTATCTGAACCTTTGTAAAAAATTTCCTGAAGATTATCATTTTCGAGTTTTTTCAATTCAATATCTTTTGTATCCAATAAATTTTGAGGTCTACCAATTTTTTCATGGTAATTAAATTCATCAACCCCCCGTGCAAGTTGAACACTATTTTTACCTAAAACTTGTTTAACATTTGTCCCAATATAGCTCTGAATTACAAAACCAATTCTTCTATCATTACTTTTGTTTAAATCTGAGCCATGAACAACAGTTGGATGGTGAAGGGACATTTGTCCAGCTTCTAAAATTAAAGGAGTAGTTTCCTGCTTTGGTACATTTTTAACAGTTTGCCCTCTAGTTAATAAGTTTCCCTCATTAAATTTTTGATCGTGTTCTTTTAAATTATCTTTATGAGAGCCTGACCACATTCTCATACATCCATTTTTTTCATTTGAGTCAGTTATAGCAACCCAGGCCGTGACCCAATTGTGTGGTTCTAAACCAATATATTTTGCATCTTGATGATAGCTTACAAATCCTTTTTCATTTGGATTTTTAATAAACAAAGTTGTTCCACAAACAAGAATGTTTTCACCTATCAAACTTTGAACTGCATCTAAAATTTTTGAATTATGAGTTACTTCATCTAATAAAGGAGATATTAAATGGGCATTATATCTTCCTGACTCATCTAATTCTCCTGGTATTTTTTTTTCAATAAGTTCAATTTCGTTTCTAATTTCTTTTGCCTTTTCTTTTGAAAAAATATTTATTGGAGAAACAAATCCCTCATCCATATACTGTTTGAGTTGATTTGAGGAAAGATAAGACATATTATCTAGAGATTATATGAGTGTTTCAATTTCTTCAATAAGTTACTGTCCTGTAAAATCTATTTCTTTTCAGAACATTAAAAGTTGTGAAATTAAAAAGAATATTGGAATTGTTGGGGATAGAATTTTTGCATTTTCTAAAGGTTTAGATCAAAATCAAGCACAGCTGTTTGAAAAAAATCTTGATGAAAGAAGAGGTAAATGGAATAAAATTTTAACTCTAAAAAATTCACCTTCTTTAAACAAGTATAATTTTATATTAGATAATAATAAACTGACATTAACTCAAAGAAATAATGAGATTATAACAATTAATAGTGATGAACTAGGTGAATATGAGCTGCTTTCAGATAAATTTTTAGAATTAGAGAAATCTCTTCAAAAACCATTGTTTTTGATGAAAAATAAAGAAATCCCTTTTTTTGATACATCAATATCAAACAAGACTGTTTTAACTCATTCTATATCTCTCATTAATATTAAAAGCGTTGAAGATTTTCAAAATAAAACAAACCAAAAAATTGAAGCTCAAAGATTTAGAGGAAATATTTATGTTAATGGAATTGATGCGTGGGAAGAGCGTAACTGGATTGGAAAAATTATTAAGATAAATAATATTTCTTTTAAAGTTGAAAAAAATATTCCTAGATGTGTAGCAATCAACTTGAAGCCAAACACAGATGACAATAGTCTAGATTTATTAAAATCTTTGAAAAAAACATTCAATCATTTTGATATGGGTATTTATCTTACAGCTTTAGAAGATGGCAAAGTAAGTATTGATGATGAAATTATAATAAAATGAATTAATCAACTCTTGATTGTAATTTTTTCAGCTATACTTTTACGTCTATTTTTGATTTAATATTTCATAAAATCAACAGAGGGGAAACATAATGAAATCTATTAAATCATTGACAGTTTTACTTGTGCTTCTTTTTTCAATTTCTTCTGTAAATGCGAAAACTCTTACAGAAAGACTTGCAGATGGACACAAACTAAGACTTGGTTTTGGAACAGCGGTGCCTTGGGCTTATGCTGGAGATGGCGGTGAGGCATTAGGGTTTGTTAACATGATAGCTTTAACCGTTCTAGAAGAAATGGGTATAACTGAGCATGAAACGAAAGTTTTTGAATGGTCAGGATTAATTCCAGGATTAAATGCAGACCGTGCAGATATGATTACTGGCGGAATGTATATCTTAAAAAGTAGATGTGCGAACATGGACTTTTCAGATCCTATAGGCGTATTTGGTGATGCAATGCTAGTGCCAAAAGGAAATCCAAAAAATATTAACAATTATGCTGATGTTATAAAAACTGGAGCTAAATTGGTTACAGGTACAGGTTTTAATACTGTAGAGGCAGCTAAAAAATATGGTGTGCCAGATAGTCAAATGCTCTTGGTTGAAGGTGAAGTTGGTATTTTAGCAGCCATGAAAGCTGGAAGAGCAGATGTTGCGGTACAAACATTCTTTGGTGCAAAAGAGCATGAAAAGAAAACTAATGGTAAGTTTGAGGTAACTGATCCAAAATTAATGCCAAAAGAAACTTTAAATGTTGTGGGAATTGGTTTCAGAAAAACTGATGACAAGTTTAGAGAGGCATTTAATGCTGCTTTAGCTAAGGTTATGGCAAATCCTAGTAAAATGTTAAAGAGAGCTGGTGAGTATGGTTACGATAAAGCTCAACTTCCTCCACCAGACATGAGTACAGAGTGGGCTTGCTCAACTAAATAATAAATATTTATTTATTTAAAAAATTAAACCAGGCAACTTAAGTGTTGCCTGGTTTTTAAAATTTAAAGGTATTACTTTGACATATTTTGAATTTTTGAATGAACACGGAATAACCCTTTTACTTGGAACAGTAACAACTGTTAAGGTTCTCATTTGTTCAATGATTCTTTATGTAGTCATTTCTATGATATTCGGTTTGATGAGGCTTTCAAAAAATCCAATAATACAAAGTACCGCAACTGTATATATAGAATTTTTTAGAGGAACATCTCTTTTGGTACAATTATTTTGGGCTTATTATGTTTTACCTTTTTTTGGAATATCATTAGAGGCTTTCACTGCAGGTGTAGTGGCTTTAGGTTTAAATTTTGGAGCATATGGTGCTGAAATAGTTAGAGCTGGAATACTCGCGGTACCCAAAGGACAATGGGAGGCGGCCCATTCATTAAATTTTACTCCAGCAAAAAGAATTAAAAGGATTATAATTCCACAAATTTTTCCAATAATATTACCACCAGCAGCAAATTTAACTGTAGAGTTGTTAAAAGCTACCGCATTGGTAGCTTTGGTTACTGTGGTTGATCTTACTTTTGAAGCAAAACAAATTAACTCTATAACTTGGTTGTCAGCACAATGTTTTGGAACAGCATTACTTATTTATTACATAATGGCTAGATTTGCATTGGTTCCATTTTTAAGATGGTTAGAAGTTTTAGCAGCTAGAAAAATTGGAAAGGAGAAAGTTTAAATTATGGAAATGGGTTGGAGATGGGATTTTACTTATGAAATATTGCCACAAATGGCAATTGCAACATTGAACACTATTATTGCGGCCGGAGTAGGTTACATGATTGCCTTAATTGTTGGATTATTTTTTTTATTAGCACAAAGAACACCTTCTAAAATTTTTAACTGGGTTAATAGAGAAATAGTAGAGTTTATAAGATCAACTCCATTACTAATACAATTGTTTTTTGTATATTTCGTTTTACCACAGTTTGGTATTACATTATCTGCCTGGGTATGTGGAATGATTACTATTGGTCTTCATTTTGGAACATATATGTCAGAAGTATATCGAGGAGCACTTGAGGGTGTTTCAAAAACACAATGGGAGGCTTGTAGAGCTTTAAATTTTTCTACAATTTATACTTACAGAAGAATAGTTCTTCCTCAAGCATTTCCTATAGCTATTCCTGGAATGGGAAATTATTTAGTTGGAATATTTAAGGATACACCTCTTTTATCAACAATTGGTGTAGCAGAATTATTCCATGCAGCTACAGCTGTTGGTGGTTATAATTATAGATATTTAGAACCTTACACCTTAGTAGGTATTATATTTTTAACTTTATCAATTCCTGCAGCAATGTGGGTTAGAAAACTGGAAAGAGATGTTAATATATCTCAAGGAAAAATTAAAAAATAAGCTATGAACAAAGATAATTCAAATGAGATTATAGTAAAGTTTGACGAAGTAACCAAGCAATATGGCGATCTAATAGTTTTAGATAAACTTAATTTAGAGATAAAAAAAAATGAAATGGTGTCAATTATAGGACCATCTGGCTCTGGTAAAACAACAGTATTAAGAGTTTTAATGACATTAGAAAAAATAAATGGAGGAGTAATTCACTTGGATGGAGAACCTCTTACACACATGAATTCAAATGGCACCCAAGTAGAAGCAAATGAAAAATATCTTCGTGAAAGAAGGTCAAAAATAGGAATGGTGTTTCAACAATTTAATTTGTTTCCACATATGACTGCTCTGCAAAATTGTATAGAGGCACCTGTTGAAGTGCTAGGTATGAAAAAAGAGGAGGCAGAGGAAAGAGCTTTAGAGCTTCTTGAATTGGTTGGTTTAACAGATAAAAAAGATCAACACCCAAGCAGATTGTCTGGGGGACAACAACAAAGAGTTGCTATCGCTAGGGCACTTGCTATGAGACCCAAAGTTATGCTTTTAGACGAAATAACCTCAGCCTTGGACCCAGAGGTGGTCGGAGAAGTTTTGAATGTTATAAGATCTTTAAATAAAGAGCATAACCTTACAATGATAATGGTCACTCATCAAATGGGTTTTGCTAGAGAAATTTCAGACAGGGTATGTTTTTTTAATGAAGGAAAAATATTTGAACAAGGTCCCCCAGAACAACTTTTTGGAGACCCTCAAAATGAGAGAACAAAACAATTTTTACATGCCGTTCTAGATGCAAATTAATTCATAGAATTTAATAGTCTCATTAAAGAAACTATAATTCCATGACCAGATAATTCTATAGCTAACACTATAATTATAATAAGTAATATTTTACTGTTCATCTACTAAAAACAAATATTAATAACAATATCCAAAAAAAAGCATAATAAAAGTAAATATATTTTTTCGTAAAATTATAAGTAATCGGATTATGAATTTTTTTTTCTTTTTTTTTCCTTTTAGTCATCTGCGTGAACTTTTTCATCTTTCTCATGTTTTTCTTGTGCTGCAATTGTATATTTTGCCACTGGTCTAGCCATAAGTCTTTTTAATCCAATTGGTTCAGCAGTGTCTAAACAATAACCATACGTGTCATCCTTTATTCTCAGTAAGGCTTTATCAATCTCAGAGATTAATTTTATTTGTCTATTAATAGCTTTCATTTCCACATTTTTATCTGTGTAAGAACTTGCTTGGTCAACTATATCCGCTGAAATGCTATTATCATCCATACTTCCATTATAAAGAGCCTCATTATTTGCTCTCACTAACTCTTTTTTCCATTCGTGTAATTTCATTCTGAAAAATACCTTATGTTTTTCACACATATATTTTTCGGTTTCTTTAGGAATATATGTTTTAGAAATTTTAATAGGCCCTTTAACAGTCTCTTTAGGTTTACTTACTGTCTTAGGTTTACTTATTACTTTTGTTTTTGATTTAATGGTGGTTTTGCTCTTAACTTTAGCAATCTTTTTTTTAACTTTCCTAGTTTTAGGCATATTTCCAATTTGAACTCGAGGGAGTATATTCAGCAAAATAGGGGTGTCAAGCAACCTTAATTATTGTAAATATCTAATTATGAATGTTTTGAACAAAAATATTAACAATATTTTTTTTATTTTTGCTTTAGCTCATCTAATAATTTGGACACTGATTCCTTCTCTAACAAATAAAAATTTACCCTTAGATACAATAGAGGCTTTGGCATGGGGTAGTAATTTAGATTGGGGTTTCGACAAACATCCCCCAATGAGTGCTTTTTTTTTGGAAGTTTTTTTTAATATTTTTGGTTCTCAGGATTGGGCATATTATTTACTTAGTCAAATTTTTGTTATTATTGCATTTTATTATGTATTTAAACT
>CACOJX010000014.1 GCA_902627645.1 uncultured Pelagibacteraceae bacterium
GGATATTCTTTACAGGAGGGGCGCCAGCTATGAACGAATTGGTGATTATCAAAACGCAGATAAAGATTTTTTCAGTTCACTCAAAATAAAACCTGATGATGCATATGTTTTAAATTATTTAGCTTATTCTTGGTTAGAGAGAGATTATCAAATTAATGAAGCTATGAAAATGCTTGAAACTGCTTATGCATCTAAAAGTGACGACCCATACATAATCGACTCAATTGGATGGGCATATTATTTACTCGAGGATTATGCAAAAGCTGAAAGATTTTTAAAAAGAGCAGTAGAATTAATGCCAGATGATCCTATTGTAAACGATCATTATGGAGATATTTTGTGGAAATTGAATAGAAAAATTCAAGCAAGATATTTTTGGGAAAACGTTCTTAACATGAATGATGTTGAAGAGGATATGATAGAAAAAATCAACATTAAAAT
Organism: uncultured Pelagibacteraceae bacterium; assembly: GCA_902627645.1. Classification (GTDB taxonomy): domain Bacteria; phylum Pseudomonadota; class Alphaproteobacteria; order Pelagibacterales; family Pelagibacteraceae; genus Pelagibacter. The sequence goes on from CACOJX010000014.1 coordinate 442, forward strand.
TGTTGACGGTTTAGAGCAATCTTAATATGGATTTTAAGAAAATCAAATCACACGCCAAGGTTAATTTGGCCTTAAATATTACTGGAAAAAAATCCTCTCTTCATAAAATCGAAAGTATTATTTCTTTTATTGATTTATATGATGATATTTTAATAAAAAAAATAAAGTCAAATAAACACAAGATTTCATTCTATGGAAAATTTTCAAAAAATATTTCAAAAGAAAACTCTATCCTTAGATTATTAAATATTTTAGAAAAAAAAAAACTTTTAAAAAATCAAAATTTTCAAATCAAAATAAATAAAAAAATACCAATTAAAGCAGGATTAGGTGGCGGATCAATGAACGCTGCAAATGTTTTAAAATACTTTTTAAAAGAGAAAATAGTCAAAATTACTAAAAAAGAGATCATTGAAATCTGTAGATTAATAGGTTCTGACGTAATTTTAGGACTTAATTCAACAAATACAATTTTAACTTCAGAAAATAAAATGAAGTATTTTAAAAATTGTGAAAAAATCCATGTTTTAATAGTCAAACCTACATTTGGATGTTCAACAAAATATATTTATTCAAAAGTAAGAAAATTTCATTCTCCAAAGTTTAATAAACCAAGTAGAAGAATGTTTGATCTTAATTATTTAAAATATATGAGAAATTCTCTAGAATCTCCTGCTTTTACTCATTATCCAAAATTAAAAAATATTAAAAAATTTTTGGACAATTTGTCAGGGTCTATATTTGTAAGAATGACTGGTTCTGGTTCAGCATTAGTTGCTTATTTTCGCTCAAAAAAGATATGTGAGAAGGCTAAAAAAAAATTTCACAAAAAATATAAAAATTGTTGGAGTATGGTATCAAAAACTATATAAATTCTATTTTTTTGTGTTATACGAAGTTAATGATGGGGCGTAGCCAAGCGGTAAGGCACGGGTTTTTGGTACCTGCATCCTAGGTTCGAATCCTAGCGCCCCAGCCAAATATGAAAAACTTTATAGACAAATTTTTTTTAAGATCCAATAATCTTGATTACATTGGCAAAAATATCAAGGATCTTTCAAAAAGTGCTACTATAAGTAAAATATTTAAAGCAATAAAAAATTATTCCTCAGATAGTGAAATTAGATACGTAGGTGGTTGCATTCGAAAAATAATAAATAAAGAAAAAGTTGATGATATTGATTTTGCCACTAATTTAGAGCCTAAACTTCTATGCGATGCACTTAAAAAAAATAATATTAATTTTTATGAAAGTGGTATTGAGCATGGGACTATTACCGCCATTATCGACGGGTCTAAATTTGAAATCACATCTTTAAGAGAGGATATTTCAACTGATGGACGCCATGCAAAGGTGAAATTTTCAAAAGATTGGAAAATGGATGCATCGAGGAGAGATTTTACAATTAATTCAATTTACTCAGATCAAGATGGAAATATTTTTGACCCGTACGAAGGTAAAAAAGATTTGGAAAATGGTTCTATAAACTTTATTGGAAATCCAGATAAAAGAATTAAAGAAGATTATTTAAGAATTCTGAGATACTTGAGGTTTTATACAATCTACTCAAAAAAAAAGCACCAACCTGAGATTTTAAAGATTTTAAAAATTAATCTTGAGGGAATTCGTAAGATCTCAAAAGAGAGACTATTAGATGAGTTGAGAAAATTAATTAAGTCTAGCACGCTAGAAAAATTAACTCAAGATGAACAAAGTTTAAGTTTAGTTTTATCAATTTTTCCAGAATTAAAAAATATAAGATTATTTAAAAAATTAAACTTTGATAAGAGGAACATGATCAAAAACTTAGATTTTATTTTTTTGATTTCACTCATGGTTATTGATGAAAGTGATAATATGGATTATTTTCTATATAAATATAATCTTTCAAAAAATGATAAAAAAAGAATTAAAAATTTAGACGATTTTTACAAAAAAGAAATTAATTCAAAAACATTCACAGAAAACAATATGAACAAGATTTTTTACTATAAAGGTAAACAAGCAGTTCTTGATATTTTAAATTATAGAGTAATAAGATCTAAAAAATCAGATTTTTCCTTAAATGAGTTAATTGATTATTATCAAAATAGCAAAATTCCTATGATACCAGTAAACGCTGATTTTCTGATGAAAAAATATGAAATTCCTGAAGGTAAACAACTGGGAGAAAAACTTAGAGCAATAGAAGAACAGTGGGTAAAAAATAATTTTAAAATTTCAGATCAACAAATCAATAGTATTATTAAAAACTAAATATACTTTACATCTTTAATTTCAAAGTTTTTTATTCCAGCTGGTGTATTGATTTCTACTAGATCATCTTTATTTTTTCCAATTAATCCTTTACCGATGGGTGATTTGAAATAAATTAATTTTTGTTTTAGATCAGCCTCGTCTTTTCCAACAATTTTATAATTTATTTTTTCTCCACTATCTAGATTTTCTAAAAAAACTGTTGAGCCAAAAATTATTTTACCGTCATTGCTCAATTTAGTGACATCGATTACATTAGCTCTAGCTATAATATCATTTATCTCTGTAATACGACCTTCATTATGGGACTGCTCCTCTTTTGCTGCGTGGTATTCTGCATTTTCCTTTAAATCTCCATGAGATCTAGCTTCAGCGATGGCTGCTACAATTTCAGGTCTTTTTTTTTCTTTCAAAAAAATTAATTCCTCTTTTAATTTATTAAGTCCGTTTAAAGTAATTGGTTCCTTGTCCATTTTATTTCCATTTTGCTATTGGTGGTAATGACATCAATATACCCTCAGTATTTCCCCCAGTTTGTAAACCAAATTTTGTTCCTCTATCATAGAGCAAATTAAATTCAGCATATCTTCCTCTTTTAATATATTGTATTTCTTTATCTTTGAGGGTCCACTTTTTTTTTATTTTTTTTGAAATTATATTGTTAAAAATATATTGAAAAGTAACACCTACATCTCTTACAAATTTAAAATCATCCATAAAATTTTTTTTTTTATAATCAAAAAAAATACCCCCAATACCTCTTTGTTCTTTTCTGTGAGGTAAATAAAAATATTCATCACACCATTTTTTATACCTTTTATAATAATTCTTGTTATGTCTATCGCACATATTCTTTAAAATATTATGAAACTCTTTTTTTTCATTAATATCTATTTTTGAGGGTGTTACATCCATTCCCCCACCAAACCAATTTTGAGTAGTACAAATGTACCTTGTGTTAAAATGCATTGCAGGCATATGGGGATTTTTCATATGCATTACTACTGAAATTCCTGATGCCCAAAATCTAGGATCTCTTTTAGCACCAAGTATATTTTTTTTAAATTGTTTTGGAAATAGTCCGTAGACCTTAGAATAGTTTACTCCCACTTTTTCAAAAATTCTTCCATTTTGTAATATTCTATATTCACCACCTCCTTCGTCCTTTTTAAGATTTCTTTTCCAAGAAGTTGATTTGAACTGTATTTTGTTCTTCTCAAGTTTTTTAATATTTTCACATATAGAATCTTGAAGTATTTTAAACCAATTACTTGTTAAATCTTTTTTGAATTCTAAATTCATATTAAATTAATTTGTTTTAAACTTTCAGCTAATATAATTGCTACAGAAGAAGCTACATTAAGTGATCGTTTATTATTTTTCATCGGTATTTTTAATCTATCTTTAATTAATTTGTGTATTTTGTTAGGAACTCCAGCACTTTCTCTTCCAAATAATATTGTATCTTTTTTATCAAATTTAAATTTTGTATAAGATATAGATGCTTTTGTTGTCATCAATACAATTCTTTGATTCTTTTTTGATTTAAAAAAATGTTCATGACTTTGATAAAATCTGATATTTTTTTTGTCCATATAGTCCATAACTACTCTTTTAAACCTTTTGTCGTCCAATAAAAAACCGCAGGGCTCTATAATCTCTAGTTTTGCCCCAAGACAAGCGCAGGTCCTTATGATAGCTGCTGTATTTTGAGGTATATCTGGTTCAAATAATGCAATTTTAGGCCCATGAATTGCTGAATTCTGTGTCATTCTTTCAGTAGTAAATTTATTATTTTATATTATATGAAATCATATATTTAAGTAGAAATTATCAAATTTGAATATATTAGATATAAAATATTAATGTCAGAAAAAAAAACCAATAGACGAGATTTTTTATTTACAGCCACATATGCTGTAGGAGCAGTGGGAGTTGGTGCAGCAGTTTGGCCTATGATAGATCAAATGAATCCTGATGCATCTGTAAAAGCATTGGCTAGCACTGAAGTAGATATAAGTACTGTAGATCCAGGTAAAACTATAACAGTTCTTTGGAGAGGCAAACCAGTTTTTATAAGAAGAAGAACACTGGATGAAATTAATGAGGCGAAGTCGGTCAACTTAAAAGATTTGAAACATCCTGAAAAAGATGAGGATCGCGCAAAGAATCCTGAATGGCTTGTCATGTTAGGAGTATGTACGCATCTCGGGTGTGTTCCACTTGATCAAAAGGGAGATTATAATGGATGGTTTTGCCCGTGTCACGGCTCTCACTATGACATATCTGGACGAATTAGAAAAGGTCCAGCTCCAACTAACATGGAAGTCCCAAAATATGAATTTGTTGATGCTAACACAATTAAGATTGGATAAAAATAATGAGTGAACACGAGTATATCCCTAAGTCAAAGGTTGGAAAATGGTTCAATGACCGATTACCTTTGTTAACTTTAGCTAATCATTTAACTGATTATCCTACTCCAAAAAATCTAAATTACTGGTGGACATTTGGGGGAATTCTAACTTTTTGTTTGATTACTCAAATTGTAACGGGCTTAGTATTAGCGATGCATTACATTGCTCATGCAGATATGGCTTTTGATAGTGTCGAACATATAATGAGAGATGTAAATTATGGTTGGTTGATTAGATACATTCATGCAAATGGTGCATCAATGTTTTTTTTAGCAGTATATATCCATATATTTAGATCTTTATTTTATGGGTCTTATAAATCACCAAGAGAAATAATTTGGATAATTGGTATTATTATTTATCTTTTAATGATGGCAGCTGCATTTATGGGTTATGTACTTCCTTGGGGGCAAATGAGTTTTTGGGGGGCAACTGTAATAACAAATTTATTTAGTGCTATACCGTTAGTTGGAGAAGGAATTGTGACTTGGTTATGGGGTGGTTATTCAGTTGATAATCCAACATTAACAAGATTTTTTACACTTCATTATTTAATACCATTTTTAATTTTAGGTTTGGTCGTTTTACATATTTGGGCATTACATGTTCCTGGAAATAATAATCCAGTGGGTATAGATATAAAAAAACCTTCTAAAGATACAGTGCCTTTCCATCCATATATTGTAATCAAAGATGGTTTTGCTTTATTGATGTTTATGATTGTTTTTGCATTTTTTGTTTTTTACACTCCAAATATTCTAGGTCATGCTGATAATTATATCGAGGCAGATCCACTTGTAACACCAGCACATATTGTGCCTGAATGGTACTTATTACCTTTTTATGCAATTTTAAGATCAGTTCCTGATAAGCTTTTAGGTGTTGTTGCTATGCTTTCGGCCATACTAATTTTAGCAGCTCTTCCTTGGTTAGACACATCTAAAATTAGATCAGCAGTATTTAGACCTTTATACAGACAATTTTATTGGATCCTTGTTGCCGATGTTTTAATTTTAGGGTATGTGGGTGCAATGCCAGCTGAAGGTCTATATTTATTGGTTGCTAGAGTAGCTACAGCTTATTATTTTCTACATTTTTTAGTAGTATTACCTATCTTAGGTTTTAAAGAAAAAACTCTTCCAGTGCCCTTAAGTATCACTGAGCCTGTTTTAGGGGGGTCTCCAAATTTAGCTATGGCCAAGAATAAAGAAAGTTTAACAAATAAGTGAAAAATTTTCTCAGATTATTGTTCCTATTAACATTGTTTATAGGTTCATCTTTTAACTCCTATGCAGCCGAAAAGGTAGAATATTTAAAAACTGATTGGAGTTTTAAGGGTTTATTTGGAAAATTTGATAGAGGCGCTCTTCAACGGGGATATCAAGTATATACTGAAGTGTGTTCATCTTGTCATTCTATGAAGTACTTGAGTTATAGAAATTTAGCTGAAAAAGGTGGACCAGAATTTACCGAAGCTCAAGCAAAAGCAATAGCTGCATCTTTTGAAGTAAAAGATGGACCAAATGCAGATGGTGACATGTTTACAAGACCAGGGAAATTATCTGATAAATTTGTAATGCCTTATGAGAATGTAAAGGCCGCTCAAGCAGCAAACGGTGGGGCTTATCCTCCAGATATGTCTGTTTTAGTAAAAGCTAGAGGAGGTGGAGTTGACTATATTTATTCACTTCTTCAAGGTTATGAGGATCCTCCAGTTGGGGTTAATTTGGATGATGGAGTTTATTATAATAAGTATATGTATGGAAATAAAATAAAGATGGCAAATCAATTATCTGATGGGTTGGTAGAATACGCAGATGGAACAAGTGCAACAGTTGAACAAATGTCAAAAGATGTAACTACATTTTTAATGTGGGCAGCCGAGCCCCACTTAGAGTCTCGACACCGAATGGGATTTAAGGCTATTGTTTATTTGATAATTCTTACGATTTTAGTTTACTTTAGCATGAAAAGAATATGGTCACGTATTGAAACGAAAGTTTAATACATCACCATCTTTTACGATATAATCTTTTCCCTCTAATCTCATTTTGCCATTTGTTTTAGAATTTATCCAACCTTCATTTGCAACAAAATCATCATAAGAAACTGTTTCAGCTCTAATAAATCCTTTTTCAAAATCAGTGTGTATCTCCCCAGCTGCTTTAGGTGCTGTACAATTTTTTGAAATAGTCCATGCTCTAGTTTCCTCTGGTCCTGAGGTAAAGAAAGTATCTAGTTCAAGGATTTGATAGCCTTTTTGAATCAATACATTTAATCCTGTTTCTTTTAAACCTATCATGTCCATATAATTTTTCTTTTCTACTATGTCCAGATCGTTAATTTGATTTTCTATATCTGCAGATACTATCAGGGTGTTGTTTTGTCCAAATTTATTAATAAATATTTCAGTATATTTATTTCCATTTTTTATACTTGGTTCATCAACATTACACACAAATATTTTTGGTTTTATGGATAGAAGCCCACTTTGATTAAGCTCTTTTTTATCAAACTCTAATTTTAAAGAGTTAAAATCTTCATTATTATTTATACAATTTAAAGTTTTTTCAAGTATCTTTACTTGAGTCTCATCAAAGTTTTTTTTGTTATTTTTTTCCAATCTCTTTTGTATAGACTCAAGATCAGCTAGCATCATTTCAGTCTCAATAATTTCAAGATCTCTTACAGGGTCTACGTTAGGGTTTACATTTTGAATGTCGCTAGAGTCAAAACATCTTATCATATGTATGACTGCATCAACTTCTCTTATATGGGATAAGAATTTGTTACCTAATCCTTCACCCTTAGATGCTCCTTTAACTAATCCCGCAATATCAACAAAGGAAATCGTAGTATTTATAATTTTTTTTGAATTTGAAACTTTTGCTAAATTTTTTAATCTATTGTCAGGGACAGGAACAATACCGATATTTGGATCTATTGTACAAAATGGAAAATTTGCTGCTTGAGCTTTACTAGAATTTGTTAACGCATTAAACAAGGTTGATTTACCAACATTTGGTAATCCAACTATTCCACATTTTAAACTCATTATTTATTATTTACTGTACTTGAAAATAAATCTAATTTTTTTTCAACTAAAATAGAAATAGAGTCAGTGATATCTTTTGATATTTTTTCAATACCCACAGTTTCGTCCTCATCAAAATTTTGTAAAACGTAATCTGCAACCTCTATTGAAGCTTTGGGCTTTCCAATTCCTATTCTTACTCTTGAATACTCTTTACCTATAAATTTATCAATGGATGCGACCCCATTATGACCTGCACTTGATCCACCGAATTTAGCTTTAATCTTTCCAAACTCTACATCAAGATCATCATGAAAAACAATCACATCCTCTGCATCAATTTTAAAATATTCTATTAATTCTTTAATACAAATTCCTGAATTATTCATAAATGTAAGAGGTTTAATTGCATAAATTTTTTTGTCACCTATATTTCCTGTAGTCAGAAGTCCTTTAAATTTAGGTTTTTGCTTTGAGAGGTTAAATTTTTTATTTATAGAATCTATAATTTTAAATCCAACATTGTGCCTGTTGTTTTCACTATCAGGTGTTGGATTACCTAATCCTACAAATAAAAGCATAATTTTTGATTGATTAAATTTTCAAGGTTGATTAATTATTTTTTTTCTTCAGCAGGCTTTTTTTCAGATGACTTTTTATCATCACCTTCTTTTTTGTCACCTTTAGCACCATCTGCTGCTGGTTTTTCTCCCTCGGCTGCTGCTGTTGCTCCTTCAGTACCTTCTGCGCCAACTTCTCCTTCAGCAGTTTCTGTTTCAGCTGGTTTTTCAGGTTCTTTCATAACTGTAGGCGCAGCAAGAGTTGCAATTACAAAGTCTCTTCCTTGAATAGTTGGTGTTACTTCAGAATCTAATTTTACAGATGAAATCTTGAAACTTTCCCCAATGTCTATACCATCAAGGTTTAAAGTTAAACTTTCTGGTATTTTTTCACTTGGACATTTTAATTCAACTTTTCTTCTAACTATATTTAAAACTCCGCCTCTCTTTAAACCTGGTGATTTATCGTGATTAATAAAATTTACTGGTACTTCAATTTTTATTTTTACACCTGGTAAAACTCTTAAAAAATCAACATGATAAGGCTCATCACTAATTATGTGATACTTTACCTCTCTTGGTAAAACATTTTGAGGTTTTCCGTCTACATTAAGGGTTATTATATTTGATAAGAAATTTTCTTTTTCAATTAATGTTTTAAGTAATTTTTTTGAAATTGAAACTTTTTGATTTTTGTCTTTACCACCATAAATTATAGCTGGTACGTTTCCATTTTTTCTTAGAGCGTTTAGTTGCCCTTTAGTTGAGTCATTTCTAATGTTTGCTTCTAAAGAATTCATAAAACACAGGTTTTTAACCCATGATTACAAATAATCAAGGTAATTATTTGAATAAATCTGATACAGATGTCGAATTTGATATTCTTTTTATAGCTTCTCCCATAAGGCCTGAAATTGGTAAAACTTCAATGTTTTTCACATTTTTAGTTTTTTGATGATTTTCAATTGTATCTGTTATTACTAAATTTTTTATAACAGAACTTTTTATTTTTTTTACAGCATCGCCACTTAGAACACCGTGTGTAATGTAAACATAAACTTCTTTTGCACCCCTATCTTTTAAAGCTTTTGCAGCATTAATAATAGTCCCTCCTGAGTCAATAATATCATCAACTATTATACATGTTTTATCTCTAACATCCCCAATTACATTCATCACCTGTGATTGTCCAGGCTTTGGTCTCCTTTTGTCTACGATTGCAAGACCAGCATTTAAAAGTTTACCTAGAGCTCTTGCTCTTTCAGTTCCACCAACATCGGGAGCAACACAAATAATTTTTTTACTTTTAATTTTCTTTTTAATGTGACGCGCGAATATTGGTGTTGCAAAAAGGTTGTCTACAGGAATGTCAAAAAATCCTTGTATTTGACCAGCATGTAAATCTACAGTTACAACTCTATCAGCTCCTGCTTTTGTAATCAAATTTGAAACAAGTTTTGCAGATATAGATGTTCTTGGTACTACTTTTCTATCCTGTCTTGCATAACCAAAATACGGAATTACAGCAGTTATATTTTTTGCTGAAGATCTTTTAAGAGCGTCAATACATAAAAGTAATTCCATTAGGTTGTCATTTGCTGGAGATGAAATTGATTGAATTATAAAAATACTGTTTCCTCTTATGTTTTCATTTATTTCAACATAAATTTCTCCATCAGAAAATTTTCTAATACTTGAATTTACAAGCTTTGATTTTAAATACTTAGCAATATTTTTACTGAGAATTTTGTTGCTATTTCCAGTTAATAATTTCATTAAAAATTTAATTAATCATAATTATTGAAATATTTCTACCATAATCATCATGTTTTAATTGCAAAGATCGTCTTGCGCTAAAAAAATTATTTTTTTTATCGAAAGTATCAATTTTTATAGTGTCTATATTTGTGATTTGGTTTGATTTCAGTTGATATTTGATAAAATTAGGTAGATTAAAATAAAGCTTCTCTTTTTTCTTTTTAAAAAAGAATTTACTTTTTTTATATTTTTTGATGAATTTTTTCTTAAAGTTTTCTTTCACATCATAATTTTTTTCTTGAATACATGGACCAATAACAGCAATTATATCTTTTTTTTTACATCCTTTTTTTAACATAAAGTTAATAACATTTTTAATTATATTCTTAAAAGCACCCTTCCAGCCAGCATGAATTGCAGCAATTAAATTCTTTTTTTTTTCATAAATTAAAATTGGTACACAGTCTGCAGTTAATACAGCAATAGGAACTTTTTTTTGATCAGTTAATACTGCATCAGCTTTTATTTTTTTTTTAAAATTGAAATTTTTACTGATAAAAATTGCTTTCCCACTATGAATTTGATTCATTAAAAATATATTTTTACATCCTTTACCAATTTTATTTTTGACTATTTTTAAGTTTTTTTGAATATTGTTTTTTTTATCTTTTGAACCAGGTCCACAATTTAAACTTTTGTAAATACCATTTGATTTTCCACCATTTCTATTAAAAAAACCATGCTTAATTTTTTTATATCTTGATAATTTACTAGATAAAATCAAATTAAAATCCTAAATTAAATTTATTTTTCTTATTTTTTATCAACATAACTTTAAATAATTCGCCCATTTGTTTTTCATCTATTAGTCTTTTTAGCCTGTAAAAAACATCAGCCTTTTCAGTAAAATTTAAATTCTTTGATATAATTTCAGCACGCTCTTTTATACCCATTTTTGTCAAAAAGTTTTTTTGAGTTGTCAAAATATTTTCTAAACCACCTAATCTTTTTGTAACTTTTTTAAATAATTCAAAATTTATATTATGAGTAATATCTGCATTTCCTATATTATCTAAAATATTGGCAAATTTATGATTTGAAATTGCCTGAAGAGTGTTTTTCATTTTTTTGTCTAAGTATCCATAATCAATCAATAACAGTCCACCAGTATTTTTTTTTATAATTTGAGAAATTCTCTTAAGATAATCTATGCCAAGGTTAGAATACTCAACAAAATTTTGATTTTGAAATACTTTAAAGTTTAATTTTTTTTCTATTTTATTTATATCAGTTTTTTTTTCCACAAAAGTTGCTTTTGATTTGTTATGAAAATCAACGAATTTTTCATACCAAATATTATTTTTCTTCTTAAACTGTTTAATTGCTAATGAGTCAAAAAATTCATTAGCGATAAATATGCTGGGAATCTTTTGAATTTTATTGATCTGAGATAACCAAATTATTTTTGATTTCCCTAATTTTTTTTTTTGGATTTTATATAACTTTGGACTTTTCTCATGAATTATTAAATTACATGATTCAAAAAAAGATGGAAAATTTTGAAAACTTTCAATTAGTATTTTCATCATTTCACCATTCCCAGCTCCAAGTTCTATAATATTAAATTTTTTTGGTGAACCTAAACTTTTCCAAAAACTAATAATCCAAATAGCTACAATTTCAGAAAAAAGTCTTGAAATATTTGGCGCTGTTATAAAATCCCCTTCTTTTCCAAAAGGATTCTTTTTCATATAATAACCAATTTTTTTATCGTATAGGCACAAATTTATAAATTTATCCAAAGGAATTTTACGTCTCATTTTGAATTATGAATTTTTTCTTTATTAAATAAATACCAAATAATAAAAATACAAAACTTATAACTTGGCCCATCGTAAGATTTAAGAACAAATAACCTAGTTGCTCATCTGGGACTCTAACAAATTCTATAATAAATCTGAATATCGAGTAAAAAAATAAAAATATACCCGATATCAAACCAGGACTTTTCAAAAATCTTTTTTTTCTAAAATATAATAAGATCAAAAATAAAACCAAACCCTCAAGAAATGCTTCATATAATTGAGATGGATGCCGATAAAGTTCATCAATTTTAACAAATTTAACTCCCCAGAAAAAGTTTGTCTCAACTCCATACAATTCAGAATTTATGAAGTTAGAAATCCTGCCAAAAAAGATTCCTATTGGCGCAACTAAAGAGACAACATCTAAATACTCAAAAGGATTTTGATTGTTCTTTTTTGCAAACCAAATACTCACAGCTATTACTCCAATTAAACCTCCATGAAAAGACATACCTCCTTGCCAAATCTTTAAAACATCAATTAGATTTTTTGAAAAATATTCTAAATCATAGAATAAAACATATCCTAGCCTTCCACCTATTATGACTCCTAAAATTAGATAAGTAATGTAGTCATCAAACTTTTTTTTAATTTCTTTATTAATAATGAAAAATTTTTTACTTAAAATCCAACCCAATAGAATTCCAACAATATATGATAATGAATACCATCTGATTTCAAATGAAAAAAATTCTAGGGCAACTGGGTCAAAATTATTAATGAACATTTTGATAAATGAATATAAGTTATACCAGATATTTAAATAAAAATATGAAAAATTCAAAATTTGTTCTTGATAAACTCTCAAAAATTTTTGAACAAGGCTTAATTACATCAAAGGATCTTGGCTCTGAAATATTAAACATATTGAAATCCAAAAGGGATGAAGTTGTTTTTAAGATGAAATTAACAAGCAAAGATGAATTTGAAGTTTTATTGAGAAGAGTAGAAAAAATTGAAAAAAAATTATCAAAATTTGAAAAAAAAAGTAGAAAAAAAACTAAGCGGGTAAAAAAATCTTAACCTCAAGGCCGCTCATTGATGATTTTCTAAGCTGAATATGTCCACCGTGAGATCTAATAATATCCGAGGCTATTGATAATCCCAAACCAACACTTGATTTAGTTTCTCCTCTTCCTTTA
>CACOJX010000015.1 GCA_902627645.1 uncultured Pelagibacteraceae bacterium
ATCAAGCATTCAGCAAATCTAGCCAAGTTCCATTTCGTAATAATAGGTTGATTACAATATGCATATCGACCAGTTTGATCAATTGAGCTAAAAACAGTCTTCGGATCATAATTATTCATAAATGCACAAGGACCATAATCAATTGTCTCTCCAGAAACAGTCATGTTGTCAGTATTCATTACCCCATGAATGAAACCAACCCGCATCCAGTTCACTACTAAATTGCACTGCTTTTCTATTAAAAGATTTAATAAGTCTAAAGCTTGATTATTAGAATTTTTTATTTCAGGATAATGTCTATTAATTGTGTAATCCAGTAAGGTTTTTAACTCATCCTCTTTTTGTCTAGCTGCAATATATTGAAAAGTACCTACTCTTATATGACTAGAGGCAACACGAGTGAGTATTGCACCTTGTAAAAGTGTCTCTCTTTGAATATTTTCTCCAGTTTTTACTACTGCTAAACTTCGAGTAGTAGGAATGTTTAAACCATTCATAGCTTCACTTATTATATATTCTCTTAACATGGGACCAAGAGCTGCTCGGCCATCACCATTTCTTGAAAACGCTGTTTTGCCTGATCCTTTAAATTGAATATCAAATTTTTTATTTGATTTAGTTGTATGCTCACCAATTAATATTGCTCTACCATCCCCAAGCATTGTAAAATGGCCAAATTGATGACCTGCATAAGCCTGCGCTATAGAATTACTTCCATTTGGTAACGAGTTTCCAGAAAAAATTTTTGAAAGTTCATCTTTATCAATATTTGAAAAATTTAAATTTAATTCAGAGGCTAAACTTTCATTAAGCAAAACTAATTCTGGATTATTAACTGGAACAGGTTTTATCTCTTCTCTAAAAGTGTCTGATAATTTTGAATAAGTATTGTTAAAATGCCATCCTATGGTCATTTTAATTAGCTTACTTCAGCTTGATTTTCTTTTGGTTGTATTTCAGTTCTGAATTGATTTGAAATTTTTTGAACTTGAACAGATGAAACTTTATATTCTGCACACATAGTTTCCTCATCTTTTCCATGACCAGTTACCATATTAACCATATGTTCAGGAAAATGAAACGTAGTAAAAACTATACCTTCTTTTACTTTATCAGTAACTTCTACCTTTAAAGCAACTTCACCTCTTCCTGAATACAATCTTCCAATATCTCCTGTGTTTAAATCTCTATTCGCTGCATCTTTAGGATGTATCAATAGAACGTCTTCATCAACGATGTTAATATTACTAGTTCTCCTTGTCATTGTAGCAGCATTGTAATGTTGTAAAACTCTACTAGTTGTTAATATTAAAGGGTAATCTTTATGATTAGCTTCAATTTCAGATGATTCTTTCCAGTCAAAGTTTTTCAATCGACCTTTTCCAAGTTTAAACTCTTCAGTGTGTAATATTTGAGTATCTGTTCCATCTTCTTTTACAGGCCACTGTAAACCTAGTTTACCCAATCTTTCTCGAGTTATCCCTTTAAAGAAAGGCACAATATCTGCAATTTCGGCAAGCACTTGATCAGCATCATAAGTTGGTTGATCAAACCCAAGTTTTTGCATCATTTCGGTAACTATTACTCCATCAGGCTTCGTACCAGGTAGAGGAGCAACTGCTCGGTTAACTCTTTGCACTCTTCTTTCAGTATTAGTGAAAGTTCCATCTTTTTCTAAAAAAGTAGTTCCCGGTAAAACAACAGTTGCTAATTTTGCTGTTTCACTCATGAATATTTCTTGTACAACTAAAAGTTCTAGCGAATTCATTGCTTCAATTACATGAGCACTATTAGGATCTGTTTGAACAATATCTTCACCAATAATCCAAACACCTTTTAATTCTTTATTAATTGCTGCCTCAAACATTTGAGGAATTTTCAAACCAGGTTTTGTTGGATGTGTTACACCATATTTTTCAGAATAAAATTTTTGATTTTTTGTATCAGCAACTTCAAAATATCCTGCACCTTGATGAGGTTGACATCCCATATCAGCAGCCCCTTGAACATTATTTTGTCCTCTCAAAGGATTTACTCCAACTCCTTTTCTTCCGATGTTACCTGTAATCATCGCAAGATCAGCGATCAGCATCACTGTTTTTGAACCTTGTTCGTGCTCAGTAACACCCAAACCATGAAACTCCATTGAGTTTTTTGCAGTTGCGTATGCAATAGCAGCTTCCTTAACTAATTGTTTATCTACTCCAGCAACTTTTGCTAATCTATCAACATCTTGTCTCTCAATTTCTTTAAGGAAGTTATCAAATCCTTCTGTTCTATCTCTAATAAAGTCTGCGTTATATAATTTTGATTTTATAATGAAATGCAACATCATATTCAACACTGCAACATTGGTTCCTGGTCTCAATTTAATATGGTAATCTGCTAATTTGGCTAGTTCTGTAGTGATAGGATCTAAAACAATGAGCTTTTTCCCTTTCATTACTTGTTGCTTAATTTTTGCACCAGTAACTGGGTGAGCATTAGTAGGATTTGCGCCTATAACTAAAAATAGATCTGCATGATAAATATCTTCAGTTGAATTAGTTGCAGCTCCTGTTCCAAATGTTTGTTGCATTCCCCAAGCAGTAGGTGAGTGACAAATTCTTGCACAACAGTCTACACTGTTAGTACCAACGGCAGCTCTTATCATTTTTTGAAATACATAATTTTCTTCATTAGTACATCTTGCTGAAGAAATACCTGCAAATGCATCAGGCCCATGATCTTTTGTAATCCTTTGCATTTCTTTTTTTATAAAATCATAAGCCTCATTCCAAGTCGCTTCCTCAAATTTTCCATTTCTCTTAATTAACGGAGTTTTAAGTCTGTCAGGATGATCATAAAAACCAAATGCATACCTACCTTTAATACAGGTATGACCTGCATTTACTTCTGTTTCTTTTGGAGTATCGATTGCAACAACTTTTTCATCTTTAATTGATGCTTCTAAATTACATCCAACTCCGCAGTATGAACATGTCGTTCTTACTTTTTTATCAACAGCAGCTGATTTTGATTGAAAAACATCTGAAATTGCATCTGTTGGGCAAGTATGTGCACAAGCTCCACAAGAAACACACGATGAATCCCCAAACATCATATCATTGTCAGTGGTAATTCTTGACTCAAATCCTCTTCCAGACATTGTTAAAACAAAAGAACCTTGAATTTCATCACAAGCTCTTACACATCTTCCACAATTGATGCAGTTGTCTAAATTCATTCTCATATAATCATGAGAAGTATCTCTTGGAATACCTTTATGCTGTTTTGGACTATTATATCTATGATCTGAAATGCCTAAATCATTTGCTACAGTTTGAAGCTCACAATTATTGTTCACCTCACAAGTTCCACATTCCATTGGATGGTCAGTTAAAACTAGTTCAACAATGTTTTTTCTTAAATTTTGAAGATTTTCATTTGATGTAAAAATATGCTGATTTTCAGCTACTGGTGTATGGCAAGAAGCAACAACTTTTGTTGGACCATCTTTTTCTAACGCCACCTCAACAGAGCAAACTCTACATGCACCATATGGAGCTAAATTTGGGTCATCACAAAGTGTAGGAACTTTTTTTTCTCCTACATAGCTTTTTACAAATTTTAAAATCGATGTGTGGTTGGCCCCAATTTCATATGGTTTGCCATCAATATAAGCAATTTTTCTTTTTTCAGAACTCATTAATTATCTTTTACCATATCACTTTTCATTTCATCACCAAAATACTTTAAGATGTTCATAATGGGAGTTGGTATTGCACCACAAAGGGCACATAAACAGCCTTTTTTCATGGTTACCAACAATTCATTTAATAATTTTAGAGGAATTTTAGCTGTTTTTTTCTTTGCTTGATCAAACATTTCCTTTCCTCTGTAAGATCCAAGTCTTCCTGGGAAACACTTACCACAAGATTCTTCAGCAGAGAATTCAAACAAATGATGAATATACTCAGTCATTGGGAAATCTTTAGGAATACTAACTACGCTTGCATGACCTAACATAAAACCTTTAGAACCAAACTCTTGAAAATCTAAATTTAAATTATCAATTTCATCTAATGGAACAACACCACCAAGAGGACCACCGATTTGAAATGCTTTAATTGGTTCTTTATAACCACCACCAATTTCATTAAATATTTTTTTCATTGGTGTTCCCATATCAATTTCGTAAACACCTGGATTATTAAAAAAACTATCTAAACAAACTAATTTTGTTCCTGCGGATTTTTTGTTTCCAATCGATGAGAATTTTTCAGCACCATTAATTAAAATACCAGTTGCTGCAGCTAAAGTTTCAACGTTGTTAACTACAGTAGGTTTTTTATAAAGTCCTTCAGTAACTGGAAAAGGAGGTCTCACATCAACTTCAGCACGCCTTCCTTCAATAGATGCAATTAAAGCAGTTTCTTCTCCACATATGTAAGCTCCTTGACCAATACAAATTCCAAGGTCAAAAGAAAAGTTAGTGTCTAAAATATTATCACCTAGTAAGTTTAATTTTTTAAGTTCATTGATACATCCATTTATTGCTTCTATGGATTTTGGATATTCACCTCTAATATATAACACTCCTTCATCACTTCCAATAACCAGACCACATATTACCATTCCAAAAATAACTTTTAAGGGCTGATCCTCTAAAAGGTATCTATCTGAAAATGCACCTGAGTCTCCTTCATCAGCATTGCAAATAACATATTTTTTATCACCTTTTGCTTTACTACAAAAATCCCATTTCATTCCCGTTGGAAAACCTGCACCACCTCTTCCTGTAAGGTTTGAGTCTAGTAAAGATTTAATAATTTCTTTTTTATCTGTTCTTAAAAATTTATTTAATTGTTCTTTAAATTGGTCTGTTGATGAAAGTTTATCATCCATTAAAAAGCTGGTAGTTGCATAACTCTTTGAGAAAAATTTCTCCTGTTTTATATTTTCACCTTTCAAAATTTGATCAATTTTTTCAATATCTTTTCCTGCATAGTTTTCACCATCATAGTGAAATGCATGATTTTCATAACAGTGGCCCAGACAAAACATTTCACCCACTTTGTCATCTCCAAGTTTTGATTTTAATGTTTCTTTTAATTTGTCTTGAGTACCAGCGCACATACATGCACTTCCATTACAAACAAAAGCTTTTTTTTCTCTATGAGATGGTCTTAAGAATTCATAAAAACTCTCAGCCCCATGGATCGTTGAAACACCCAAATTATATTCTTTAGCAATATCCTTAATATCTTTTGGAGAGTCATTAAGAACATTTTCAGACATCTTTTTAAAAAGGTTGTCTTTTAACCCAATTCTACCAGATAAATTACTAATATTTTTTGACACTAAATTTCCCGCAATTCTAATTTACAATAACTTTTTGGTTATTTGTGTAAACGTTAAAACTATCCTCTTTTACGAAACCTATCAAGGTCATGTCAAATCTATTCGCTAGATCTATTGCAAGACTAGTTGGCGCACCTACACCAATCATTAGGCCAATATTGGTCATTAAAACTTTCTGAACAAGCTCAAAATTTAATCGGCCAGAACAAGTTACAAATTGAGTTTTAGGATCAATTTGGTTCTTATTTAGGGCATTACCTATCATTTTATCCAGAGCGTTATGTCTTCCAACATCCTCTCTAAGAGATATTAATTTTCCATCTGATGAAAATAATCCACTTGCGTGAATTCCTCCAGTTTTTGAAAATTCAGTTTGATTTTGTCTTAATATTGAGGGCGATCTAACAATAATGTCTTTTGCTAACTTAGGCTCAGTCTTAAAAGTTTTTTCTTTTTTTATTATTTCTAAGGAATCAAGTGATGATTTTCCACAAACACCACATGATGAATTTGTTAAAAAGTCTCTTTTAATTTTAGAAATATTTATATTTTTAGAATTATTTAGAGTTATTTGAATCTTATTTTGAATATTGTATTGACCAACTTTATCCCCATAACTTTCTATTTTATCTATCTCACTTATACTTTGAATTATTTGTTCATTAAATAAAAAACCTCTTACTAAATCCTCATCATGACCAGGCGTTCTCATTGTTATTGAAAGACTGTTTGCTACCCATTTATTTTGATCTTTATATTTAACTGAGATTTCTAAAGGTTCTTCTATTGAAATAAGATCATCAATTTTTTCAAATTTATTCTTATTAAATTTGATTACCTTATAATTAGAATTCATCCAATCATTTTAACGGATAATTCTTTTTAAGTAAAAATTTATTAATTATAATTGCCAATGAAATAATTATAATACATCCAAAAATTATTGGACTCAGCAAGTAATCATAAGAAACACTGCCAATAATTACCATAATTGGATTTCCACCAGCTGGAGGGTGCACTACATTAAAAAGTATCATCAAAAAAATTCCAACACCTACTGCTAAAGCTATATTAACATACATAGGAAGTGGAATTAAGATTACAAAAACTACACCTACTAGCGCAGTAACTAAATGACCAAAAAAAACATTTTTTGGTTGAGCAAAAGGACTTTCTGGAAAACCAAACAATAAAACCATGGATGATCCAAACGAACCAGCTAAAAATAATCCTAGAGCACTCTTATAAGTTAAAACAGTGAGAACACCTATAGTAAATGCAGAAAATATTCCTGCAAGCAAAGCTTTTTTAAAAATTTCTTTATTTATTTTTATCATTACAATTTTAATGCTTTTAATACAGTTCTCATAGGAAGAAGCAAGCATTCTTTCCGTGATACATTTTTTTTATCAAATAGTTCTTTAAAATTTGTCCACTTTTTTTCTAACATTACTTTTGTATTTTCAAAAATATTTTCACAAATATTAATTAAATCTTTAATTTCATCTAGACTTTTATTTTTTATATTTTGCGAAAGAAGACTAACAGATGCTTGACAATATACACATGACTTACATTGATAACCCATATCTACAACTTTATTATTTTTGACAACAAGACTGATTTCCATTTCATCACCACAAATATGATTTTTATTTTTTGATTTATGCGTGTGATTATCTAGAATCTTATTGTTCTCTGTATTTGATGCTATTTCTAAAATTCGTAGATCCATATTATCTCTTTAAATCAAATTTTAATGTTTTATATTTTATTTAATGGATCATAACAATATTTTAGCTGTAGTACTAGCTGGAGGTAAATCTAAGAGATTTGGAAGAGATAAATCTCAAGTCAAATTAGGCAATAAAATACTTATCGATTATATTTTAGACGAAATAATAGATTTTTATAAAGATATTTTAGTTGTGACAAATGAACCAATTAAATTTTCGAACTCAAATAAAATTTCTTTAACTAGCGACTTTCAAAAAGGCCTTGGACCTCTTGGAGGTGTGCTCAGTGCAATGAAATGGATAAAAGATAATAAAAAAAACTATAAATGGATATCGACCTTTCCAATTGACACTCCATTTTTTAAAAAAAAACATTTGAATAAATTTTATAAAGAGGTTGATTTAAATAAAAGTAATTTATTTTTTATGAAATCAAAAAATACACGACATAACATTTTTGGTTTATGGTCACTAGAATTATACGAAAAATTGGAGTTTGCTTTAAATAAAGGAGACAGAAAAGTAGAACTTTGGGCAAATAAAATGGGTGTAAAAACAATTGATTTTGATCATGAAAATAATAAGGATCCTTTTTTTAATATTAATACAGAAGAAGATTTAAAAACTGCAAAAATATTATTAGAAAATGATAAGTTATAATAAATCAAAAAATATATTAAAAAAGTCTTTAATTAATTTAGGTGAAGAGCATATAGAAACTAGCAAATGTTTAAATAGAGTAACTTCAAAAGATATATATGTTCAATCATATTATCCCTCAGGAAATAATGCTGCCTTTGACGGTTATGCGTTAAAATCCAGTGAAACATATAAATTAAATAAAAAGATATATCAAAAATTTAAAATAATTGGATCAATTGCAGCAGGAAATAAACCAATTAAAAAAAAGATCAAAAAATTTGAAACAGTCGAGATTATGACTGGTGCGTTAATTCCAAGATCTTTTGACACAATAATCCCAATTGAACAAATAAATTTTTACCCAAATAAAAAAAATGCAAAATATATTTTATTAAATAAAAAAATTACAAAGTTTGAACACGTGAGATTTAAAGGCTCTGATTATAAAAAGGGTGATTTATTAATATCTCAAGGAACAATTTTACAATCTAATCATATACTAGCTTTAAAAACATTAGGTGTAAAAAAAATCAAAGTCACAAAAAAACCAAATATTTTGTTTTTTTCAACTGGCAATGAGATTACTAATAAAGATAAAATTCATGAATGGGAAGTTAGAAACTCAAATTGTCATTATATAAATTCTTTAAATCAAAATTTTTTATTCAATTTTAAAGATGGTGGGATTTTAAGGGATAACCACAGTAATGTATTTAAGTCACATATAAACAAAATGCTTAAATCCAAAATTGACATGATTATTACATCTGGAGCTGTATCAGCTGGAAAATTTGATTTTGTACCAAGTGTAGTGAGTAAATTTAAATTATCTAATTATTTTAAAAGTGTAGCAATTAGACCAGGTAAACCTATTTTGTTTGCCAAGATAAAAGGTAAGCCCAAAGCTGTTTTTGGTTTACCTGGAAATCCAATTTCATCAGCTGCTTGTTTTAGATTCTTTGTATATCCATATATTAGGAGTTTACTTGGTATAAAAGAAGAAATTTCTTTTAAAGCAAGATTAAAGAATGAATTTAGAAAAAAAAATGACCTCACTCGGTTTGTAAAAAGTAAGTTGAGTACAACCAAAAATGGTAAACTAGAAGTTGAAATTTTAAAAGGTCAGGAGTCATTTAGAATTAAGTCATTTATTCAGTCAAATATTTGGGTGATGTTACCTTCGGGTAAAGAAAGATTTAAAAAGGGTGAAACTGTTGATTGTTTTTTTCCAAATTACTCTAACAACAATTTAATTTAAATTATCTATTTTTGTTGTAGTTGTAACTATTTACAATTAAATATTGTCTTATGATTGAGATTAAAAATGAAAAACTCGCAATACCAGTTGTTTTATTTGCAGGTATTCTTTGGTCATTTGGTCCATTAGTAGTTAGATATATGGATCAGCCAGAATTAGTGCCTTGGCAGTATATTTTTGGCAGAGGCCTTACTATTTTTATTGTGTTAAATTTATATTTATATTTTGAAGAGGGAATTCAATTTTATAAAAATTATTTGAAAATTGGTGTTTCAGGTTTGATTGGTGGGGTAGGGCTCGGTATTGCAATGATTAGTTTTATATATTCAATAACTCACACAACAGCAGCTATTACATTATTATGTTTAGCTGCAATGCCTTTTTTTACAGCATTACTTGGATTTTTATTTTTAAGAGAAAGAATAAGTGCGAATGTATGGATAGCAATTATACTCGCAACAATTGGAATAATAATAATAGCATTGGGTAACACTCAAAAATCTTCTTTGATAGGTTTTGTTTTTGGAATTACTTCCTCAATTGGTTTTTCAATTTTTTCAGTCTCATTAAGATGGAGAAAAGAAACACCTAAATTTACAACTGTAGCAATTTCTGGCCTATTCTGTTTTGTAACTGCCTCATTATTTATAATAGGTAAGGATTTATCGTTTTTTTCTACAAGTTATAATGGAACTCTGTTTTCTTTACATGGAACTCTAGTTTGTTTTGGTTTGATATTATATTCAATAGGCTCAAAAGCTATCCCAGCCGCAGAACTTACTTTGCTATCTTTAACTGAAGTTATTGGTGGGATTTTTTGGGTTTGGTTGCCGCTTTTTGGTATTAATGAAATACCTTCAACCAATACAATAATTGGTGGGTTCTTTCTGTTCATATCAATCACTTACTACAGTTTGGTCATGAGAACCAATAGAAGATTTATTGCACTTAATTAATAAAAATTTTTATGGAACGGCCAGATTTTTTTACACTAAACAATGGTAAAAAAGCAAAACTTCCTTTCACTGATAAAGAGTATAATCAACGCTTAAATAAACTTAGAACTATAATGGATAAAAAAAATCTTGATATGGTAATTTTAACCTCAATGCATAATATTGCTTATTACACTGGTTTTATTTATTGTTCTTTTGGTCGTTCTTATGGATGTATTATTACTCAAAATAAAATCTCAACTATATCAGCAAACATAGATGCAAGCCAACCTTGGCGTAGATCACATTGTGATAATGTGATTTACACTGATTGGAAAAGAGATAATTTTTTAAAAGCAATAGTTTCAATTGTTGGTAGAGATGATCCACCTAAAAATATTGGTATTGAAAACGATCATATCACCTTAGATGTAAGAGAAAAAATTGGCTCTATTTTTTCATTTTCAGTGTTTAGTGATATTTCTAAAGAATTGATGAAATTGAGAATGATAAAATCAAAAGAAGAAATACAAATTATTAAGAATGGTGCAAGAATTGCTGATTTAGGAGGAGAAGAAATTTGTAAGAATATAAAAGTAGGTGCAACAGAGTTAGAAGTTGCAATGAAAGGAAGAGATAAAATGGAAATAGAGATTGCTAAAACTTATCCGGATGCAGAATATATGGACACATGGGTTTGGTTTCAATCAGGTATTAACACTGATGGGGCTCACAATCCCAAAACAAATCGAACCTTGCAAAACGGAGATATAATGTCTTTAAATACTTTTCCAATGATTTCTGGTTATTATACAGCATTGGAAAGAACTCTATTTTTGAGTGAAATCAATGACGCTTCTCTCAAAGCTTGGGAGGCTAATGTTAAAGTTCATAAAAGAGGATTAGAGATTGTTAAACCAGGTGTTAAATGTTCGGACATTTGTAATGAGTTAAATGAGCTTTTTGCTGAGTTAGGATATTTACAATATAGAACTTTTGGTTATGGACACTCTTTTGGAATGCTATCACACTTTTATGGAAGAGAGTCTGGTCTAGAGCTTAGAGAGGATATAGATACTATTTTAGAGGAAAATATGGTTATATCAATGGAGCCAATGATACTAATTCCTGAAGGTAATCCAGGTGCTGGTGGTTACAGGGAGCATGATATTTTAGTAATCGGTAAAGACACTGTAGAAAATATTACCAAGTTTCCTTTTGGCCCAGAACATAATATTATTAATAACTAAAGTGAGCGAGCAAAAAAAAATTGTAAATAGCTGGAATGAGTGGGATCCTCTTAAACATGTAATAGTAGGCAGGGCAGATGGAACCTGTATACCAGCACCAGAACCAGCATTAGATGCAAAAGTTCCAGAGGACTCTGACATGAGAGGCAAGTTTGGCCCAAGAACTAAAGATACAGTTGATAAAGCAAATCAATTATTGAATGATTTTTCAAACTTACTAGAGAACAGAGGAATTAAAGTAGATAGGCCATCTCCTATTGATTTTAATCAAAAAACATCAACACCAGATTGGAAAGCTGAAACAATGTTTGGATGCATGCCCCCTAGAGATGTATTGCTTACTGTTGGAAATGAAATTTTAGAGGCTACTATGAGCTATAGATGTAGATGGTTTGAGTATTTGTGTTATCGACCGCTTATACAAAAATATTATAATATTGATCCAAATATGAGACATGAGTCAGCTCCTAAACCGAGATTAACCGATGCTGATTATCGTAAAGATTATTTGTCTGATAAAATTGGTATTCAGAAAAGACTTAAATGGACTGAAGATAAGTTTTTTGTGACCACTGAAGAAGAGCCATTATTTGATGCAGCAGATGTATTGAGATTTGGCAAAGATTTAGTAGTTCAACATGGTTTTACGACAAATTTAAAGGGAATAGATTGGCTAAAGAGACATTATAAAGATCACAGAGTACACACTGTAAATTTTCCGGGAGACCCTTATCCGATCCATATTGATGCAACATTTACTCCTATCAAAGAAGGTTTAATAATAAATAATCCTCAAAGAAGATTACCTAAAGACCAACGAAAACTATTTGAAAGAAATGGGTGGGAAATAATTGATGCAGCCCAACCTGCTCATAATGAACCTCCTGCATTATGTTATTCATCTGTTTGGCTTTCAATGAATGTTTTAGTGTTAGATCCCAAAACAGTTTGTGTAGAAAAAAGCGAAAGATATCAGGCAGATCAACTTGATAAACTTGGAATGGAGGTGATTCCAGTAGAATTAAGAGATGCTTATGCTTTTGGTGGTGGATTACACTGTTGTACTGCAGATGTTTACAGGGAAGGAGATTTAAAAGATTATTTTCCTAAGCAATAATTCAATTTGGATTATGTTTTAAAAATTCAATGTATTTAATCACTTCATTAAGTTTTTTATCAGGAATATCTTTATAGCTTACATTAAATTTTTCTTTTACACATAAAGCCACATGTGCGTAAGGATTTCTACCTTTTGGATGATTGGGATGATCAGGTAATTGTCCAACCAAATAATCACCAGCTTCTTGAATAATACTCCAAAGTTTAATTTTGTTTTCTTTATTCACAAAATTTGATATTTTTAGTTATATAGAGGAGCTTCTTTTAATATATTTTTGATAAATTAATTTTTAGTTTTTTCATTAACTTCAAAAGCGTCAAGTCTGTTGAATAGTTCATCCTGAAGAGTCTTATCTTCTTGTTCTTTTATAGCTCTTCTCAATTTTTCTCTTTGTTCAATTTTTTCTTCTCTTATTAGCTCTTCTTTTAATTTAATTCTTTGTTCTTCATCAAATTTTTCTTCCCATTCTCTTATTCTTTGAGCCTCAAGGTCTTTCTGTCTTGACTCCTCTTCTTCCCTTTGTTTTTGCTCACGTTGTTTCTTTCTTAGTTCCTTTAGATCTTTTTTCTTTTGCTCTTCCTCTCTAATTTTGAGATCTAGTTCTCGCTTATTCAGAATTTCATTTTTTTCTTCTAAATCAGCTTC
>CACOJX010000016.1 GCA_902627645.1 uncultured Pelagibacteraceae bacterium
AATGAAAAAGGATTTGAAAATAAAATTGAAAATAAACCAAAATTTAAAAGATATAAAATACAAGAAGTAATAAAACCTAATCAAGTAATTTTGGTTCAAGTAATAAAGGATGAAAGAGGTCAAAAAGGAGCTGCGCTCAGTACTTTCATTTCAATAGCTGGAAAATACATAGTCCTCATGCCTAACACACCTAAGGGCGGTGGTATCTCAAGGAAAATATTCAATCCTGCTGATAGAAAAAAAATAAGAACAATTTTAAATGAAATAGAGATACCTAAAGAAATGGGTTTAATAGTTAGAACGGCAGGAAGTAATAAAACAAAGAATGAGATTAATCATGACCTTGATACTTTAAAAAATACTTGGAATAAAATTAAAGATGTAGCTCTAAATTCTATCGCGCCCTCTCTTATTCATCAAGAGAGTGAAATTATTAAAAGGACCTTGAGGGATATGTACGATGAAAATACAAAAAATATAATAGTAGAAGGTAATGAGGGTTATAAAAAAGCACAATCATTTATGAAATTACTTATGCCATCTCATGTAAAAAAAGTTAAAAAATACCGAGGCAAAGTACCACTTTTCATTAACGAAAATATTGAGCAAAAATTAAATCAAATATTTGAATCAGAAATTAAATTAAATTCTGGTGGTTATCTTGTAATAAATCCTACTGAAGCTTTGGTGTCAATTGATATAAATTCTGGCAGTTCAATTAAACAAAAAAATATAGAAAGTACAGCGCTTGATACTAATCTTGAAGCAGCTGAGGAGATAGCTAGACAAATAAAGATAAGAGATTTGTCAGGTTTAATAATTATAGATTTCATTGACATGTTGAGTTATGGAAATCGAAAATTAGTTGAAAGAAAACTTAAAGAAAGATGCAGGTTAGACAGAGCTAGAATTCAAATTGGTAGAATTAGTAATTTTGGATTACTGGAGATGTCAAGACAAAGACTTAGAGAAAGTGCAATTAAATGGAAAATTTCTTTAACTGATGAGTCTTTTGCTCAAAAACTTTTAAAAGTTGTAGAAATCAAAGCTGTTCTTAATAAAGCTAAATTTGTAGAATTGAAAGTTTGTGAAAAGATTTCAAATTTTTTAAAAGAAAATTTTATAGAAGATTTAACTTATTTTGAAAAAAAAAATAAGATTAAGATTGATATTATTAGTGATAATAAACTGATAATTCCTGAATATATTATAAATTTTAAAAATAAATCAAAAAAAACATTAGAATTAGTTGAACATTATGAGAAATTAAAAAATCTTGAACAACAAAAAAAGGATGGAAATATTATTGAATTTAAAGAGAAAAAAAAGTTTAAGAAAAAACCATTCAAAAGAAAAAAATTTTTTAAAAAAGCTAAATAATTCCTTTTGTTGGTGAAGATGGTTTTCCCATTAAGTTTTTTTGAATCCTACCTGATAAATAAGATTGTCTTCCTGCTAAAACTGCATTTTTAAATGCTAAAGCCATATCAAATGGTCTCTTAGCTCCAGCGATAGCTGTATTAACTAATACCCCATCACATCCCAATTCCATTGCAATTGTTGCGTCTGATGCTTGTCCTAAACCTGCATCAATTATCAAAGGTAATTTTGTTTGATTTCTAATAATTTGAATATTGACTGTATTTAAAATTCCTAAACCAGACCCTATTGGTGCAGCTAAAGGCATGATTGCTGATGCGCCAACATTTTCTAACCTTTTAGCCATTAAGGGATCATCATTGCAATAAACCATAACTTTAAAACCCTCTTTTGATAAAATTTCTGTTGATTTAAGTGTTTCAATCATTTCAGGAAAGAGATTTTTTTTATCTCCTAAAACTTCTAACTTAACCAACTTCCATCCTCCTATCTCTCTTGCTAATCTTAATGTTCTTAAAGCTTCTTTTGAATTAAAACATCCTGCTGTATTAGGTAAATAAGTAATTTTTTTTGGATCAATATAATCCATAAGCAGTGGTTTTTTTTTATCTGAAATATTCACTCTGCGAACCGCTACAGTTACTATTTCAGCTCCTGATAATCTCACAGCTTTCGCACATTCTTTCATATTTTTGTACTTTCCAGTACCTACAATTAATCTAGAGTTAAATTTTTTTTTAGCTATTATTAATTGATCTTTCATTTTTAACCCCCTCCTATAAAATGGACAATTTCAACCCTGTCATTTTTTTTAAGTTTTATTTTATGTAGTTTTTTTTTATCTAATATTTCTTGATTTAATTCAATAGCCACTTTCTTAATTGGTATTTTAAAATCAATTATTAGCTTACTAATTTTAGAATTCTCAGCTATTTGCTTCTCTTTGCCATTTAATTTAATTTTTATTTTTTTTATTTTTTCCATCGTATATAAGAGTTAAATGAATAATAAAATTATTATTATTAATGGTCCAAATCTTAATCTATTAGGAGAAAGAGAACAATCTCAATATGGATCAATTACTTTTTCAGAGTTGAAAGAAAATTGTATAAGTAAATCAAAAGAATTGGGCTTAAATATTGAGTTTACTCAATCAAATATTGAGGGCGAAATAGTTAATTTAATTCAAGACTCAATAAAAAAATTCGATGGAATAATAATCAATGCTGCTGCATTTACTCATACTTCAGTCGCAATAAGAGATGCACTTAGTATTTTTAAGAAACCTATTATAGAACTGCATATATCAAATATTTATAAAAGAGAGAAATTCAGGCAAAAATCTCTCATTAGCGATGTCGTTACTGGAGGAATTTTTGGCTTGGGTAGTGATGGTTATATTTTAGCCATAATTTCAATGCAAAAGCTTCTTAAACAATGAAAATTAATAAAAAAATTATTAAAGAATTAAGTGACTACTTAGATGAATTTAATCTTACTGAACTAGAGTACACCGAAAAAGATACAAAAATAAAAGTTTCAAAAAATAATATTTCGATAAGAAATCAATTAGAATCATCTAATAACCAGCCAAGTCTTGCTACAGAAAAATTAAAAAATAACAATCAAAAAAAAACAGGTATAGAAGTTACCTCTCCTATAATTGGAACTGCTTATCATGCACCTGAGCCAGGTGCAAAAAAATTTGTTGAAGTTGGAAAAAAAATTAAAAAAGGTGATACTGTAATGATTGTCGAAGCAATGAAAACAATGAATCATGTTCCCTCATCTGCTGATGGCATTGTAAAAGAAGTATGCGTTGAGGATGGTCAACCGGTTGAATTTGGACAAACAATAATCATCTTAGAATAATGTTTAAGAAAATTTTAATTGCAAACCGTGGGGAAATTGCAGTCAGAATAATCCGAGCATGTAAAGAGTGGGGAATTTCCACAGTCGCTGTACATTCTGATGTAGATAGAGAAAGTATGCATGTAAAATTAGCAGACGAGAGTGTGTGTATAGGATCACATCAACCTGCAAATAGTTATTTGAATATTCCTGCCTTATTATCAGCTGTGGATTTAACAAATTCAGAAGCTGTACATCCAGGTTATGGATTTCTATCTGAAAATGCAAATTTTGCTAAAATTTTAGAGGAAAATAAAATTAAATTTATTGGGGCATCTTCAAAACATATTGAAATGATGGGTGATAAAATTCAAGCAAAAAAAATAGCTAAAGAAAATGGTTTACCTGTTATCGAAGGATCTGAAGGTGGAGTAAAGGATATTACAGAGGCTAAAAATCTTTGTAAAAAAATTGGATTTCCAGTTTTAATTAAAGCTGCTGGAGGAGGAGGTGGTAAAGGAATGAAAATTGTAAATAAAGAGGAAGAGTTTGAAACATTGTTTTTAACTGCAAAATCAGAAGCTAAGAAATATTTTGGTAACGATGAAGTTTATATTGAAAAATTTTTCCAAAACCCAAGGCACATCGAAGTCCAAATATTAGCTGGCAAAAATAGGACAGTTCATTTACATGAAAGAGATTGTTCAGTTCAAAGAAGACATCAAAAATTAATTGAGGAAACACCAAGTCCAGTTTTAAATGATGAAATAAGAAAAGATCTTTTTCAAAAAACTGTCGATATGGTGAGTAAAATTAATTATGAGGGCGCAGGAACAGTTGAATTTATTTATGAAGATGGAAAATTTTATTTTTTAGAAATGAATACAAGAGTTCAAGTTGAACATCCGGTCACAGAAATGGTCACTGGAATAGATATTATAAAAGAACAAATATGGATAGCGTTTTCAGGTGAAACTGCTCTAAAACAAAGTGATATAAATCCAAGAGGTCATGCAATAGAATGTAGAATAAATGCTGAAGACCCAAGTAAAAATTTTCAGCCTTCACCAGGGATTATTGGAATGTGTCATCAGCCTTCAGGATTTAGAACAAGGGTAGATGGTGCAATATTTCAAGGATACAAAGTTACTCCTTATTACGATAGTATGGTCTGTAAGCTTATTTGCCATGGAAGAAATAGAATTGAAGCTATTCAAAGAATGAATAGGTCTTTAGATGAGTTTGTAATTGAAGGTATTACTACAACTATCCCTTTACATAAAAAGTTGTTAAGTCATAAAAAATTTTTAAATTCAGATTTTAATGTAAGTTGGCTTGATAAAGAAAAACTAATCTAATTACAATCAGTTAACCAAATATCATAAACAGGATGATCAAATGGATTTATAGAAGGACTTGATGAAAACATCCATCCATTAAATACATATACCTCATCATTATTTTTATTACTTAAATCCTTAACCTGAACATAAGCAATAATTTCTGGATCATCATCAAATTCTGAGTGTTTACATTTGATACTTTTAATCTGTAAATCATCATGATTAAAATTTTCACCATTTTTTAATTTTAAAGAAATATTTTTTGAGCTTATTTTATCAAGAATTTTAATTTTCGTATATTTTTTTTCCACTGCCAAACAAGAGCTAGAAATAAGATAAAGAAAAACTATGATAGCTTTTATAAAAAAATTAATTTTTCCAACTTTTATATTTTTTTTGAATTTCATTGCTATTTTTATTAGGATGATAAGCTTTCTTTGTACCTGTCAAATTTGGCTTATGTGTTTTTTGCCAAGAATATTTTTCTGGTTCTTGATTATTCTGTAAATTATTGGGTGTATGATGTATCCAAGAATACCATTCAACAGGAATTTTAGATGCGTCAATTTCTTCTGAGTAAATAACCCATCTTTTTCCACTTTTGCTCTCATAATATTTATTTCCAAAAGTATCTTTACCAACTAATTTTCCAAATAAAATTGTCTTTATTCTAGTTCCTAAAGTGTCTTGATTCCACCAAATGAAAATTTTTTTAAAAAGTGTCAACATAAAAAATTAATAATGTTCAATTCAAAATTGTATAAATTAAATTAGACTAAAATTTGAATTTGTATATAAATAATTTAAATCATAATTCAAATTAAATTTTAAAATTGGGGTCAAATGGCAAAATACTTAGTTGAAACTTATTATACATGTACATTTAAAGTAAATCATTACTTAGATGATGTAAATGAAACCGAATTAAAAAATCTTGAGAAAAGAGATGACGGAATATTCGAAGTTTTAGATGTAAAGCTTGATAATAGAAAAACAAAAAGTTTAGATCCTAAAAATAATAAACTGATTAAAAATGAAAAAATTAATCTATCTCCAAACACTGAAAAAAATGAGATAAAAAAATTAGAAAAAGTCATAAACTCAAAAAAAATTAGCTCTGAAATTAACAGTAAGAGATTCAGTATGCCTGATAGAAGAAAGGGCTACATCCAAAAAGCAACTATTGGGGACCATAAGGTTTATCTACACACAGGTGAATATGAAGATGGAAAGATTGGAGAAATTTTTATTGATACAAGCAAAGAGGGAGAGCTTGTTAAGGCATTAATGAATAACTTTGCTATAGCTGTTTCTTTAGGTTTGCAGTATGGAGTGCCTTTGGATGAATTTATCAGCGCATTTGTAGGAACAAAATTTGAACCTTCGGGCAAAGTTCATGGTAACGATAGAATTCTTACTGCATCTTCTATTTTAGATTATATTTTCAGGGAATTAGCTATTTCCTATCAAAATAGAGAAGATCTTGCACACACACCATCGATTGGGGTTTCGGATAACATAACTTCAGAAGATCAAAATTCCGATGATCAAAATCAACTTTTGAAGATAGTAAAGGACATTACGAGTAAAGGTTTTGTAAGAAATAACTATAAAAAAAACTTAGTTGATTTATCAGATGTAAAAATAAATCTTAAAGGAAAAAAATAATTTATTTTTTTAGTTTAAGAGATAAATTTAATTCTTTTAATTGTTCCTCATCAATTTCCGAAGGTGCATTCATCATTAAATCCTGGGCATTTTGATTCATCGGAAACATGGTTACCTCTCTTATATTTTTCTCATTTGCCAATAGCATAACAATTCTATCTATCCCAGGTGCTATTCCTCCATGTGGTGGTGCTCCGAAACATAAAGCATTAATCATGCCACTAAATTTGTCGTTTACCTCTTTTTTTGTGTATCCTGCTACTGAAAAAAGCTTATACATAAGTTCTGGTATATGGTTTCTTATTGCTCCTGACGAAAGCTCAATGCCATTACAAACAATATCATATTGATAAGCTAATATATCTAAAGGTTTATCAAAATTTATTTTATCTATATCTCCTTGAGGCATAGAAAATGGATTGTGGCTGAATTTTATTTTATTAGTTAACTCATCCTTCTCAAACATTGGGTAATCTACTATCCAACAAAAAGCGAATAAATTTTCGTCGATTATTCCTAAATCCCTAGCAATTTTATCTCTTGCTAATGATGTAATTTTTTCTATTTCATTTGGTTTATTACAAGCTAAAAAAATACTATCACCAACATTTGCTCCAGTACTATTCATTATTTCCTTTAAAGCTTCTTTTGAAAAAAATTTACCGACAGGTCCTTTTGCTGAGATTTCTTTATCTTTTTCAATTGTAAAGTAAGCTAATCCTGAAGCACCTTGTTCTTTT
Source organism: uncultured Pelagibacteraceae bacterium (assembly GCA_902627645.1). Lineage (GTDB taxonomy): Bacteria > Pseudomonadota > Alphaproteobacteria > Pelagibacterales > Pelagibacteraceae > Pelagibacter. The sequence continues at coordinate 6,983 of CACOJX010000016.1, forward strand.
GCCCATTTATCAATATTATCAAAAAAACTTCTTGGTTTATCTTTAGTATTTTTTGTTACTATACATCTTGCTTTAGAACCAGATTTTATAAGTTTTTTAAATATTTCAAAAGAAACATCATCTCTTTTAAAGATTTCAGTTATATCATTTATTATTAATGGGTTTCTTAGGTCGGGTTTATCACTCCCATATTTTATTAAAGCTTCTGAGTAAGAAATTTTAGGAAATTGATCAAACATTAATTTTTTATTAGAAAATTTTTTAAAAGTATTAACAAGAAGTTTCTCTACAACATCAAATACATCTTGTTGCTCAACGAATGACATTTCTAAATCTAATTGATAAAATTCTCCTGGACTTCTATCTGCTCGAGCATCCTCGTCTCTAAAGCAAGGAGCGATTTGAAAATATTTATCAAAACCTGACACCATTATTAATTGTTTAAACTGTTGAGGTGCTTGTGGTAATGCATAAAATTTCCCTGGATTTAATCTACTTGGTACAAGAAAATCTCTTGCCCCTTCAGGACTTGAAGAAGTCAAAATTGGTGTTTGAAATTCTAAAAATCCTAAGTCATTCATTTCTTTTCTAATAAATGAAATTACTTTCGATCTTAAAATAATATTTTCATGAATTTTTTTTCTTCTTAAATCTAAAAAACGGTATTTTAATCTAATCTCCTCAGAATATTCTTGGTCACTAAAAATGGGCATGGGTAACTCATTACATGCTCCTAAAATTTCATAACTTTTTATTGCTACTTCAATTTCGCCAGTTTCAATATCTTTATTGATTGTTTCATTAGACCTATCAACAACACTTCCATTAATTTTAACTACAGTCTCCAACTGAATTTTTTCAAGATCTTTAAATTGCGGATTTTCCTTATCGATAATACATTGTGTGATCCCATAGTTGTCTCTTAAATCCAGAAATAATAAATTTCCATGATCACGTTTTTTATTAACCCAACCTGAAAGAATTACATCACTACCTACATTTTTTTTTCTTAACTCATTACAGTTATGACTTCTATACTTATTCAATTATT
>CACOJX010000017.1 GCA_902627645.1 uncultured Pelagibacteraceae bacterium
TTGGTGAGAACAACACATTTAATGGTGAAGTTTCTGATTTATCAGGTGGTAAATGCAAAGTGAAGCTTGCTAACGCTGAAATAATTGCAAATCCTATATCGGTCAAATCAAAAGGCGAGAGAACTAAAGTTTCATTAAGACCTGAAAGAGCTTTGATTAATCCTAAAGATAAAATGGACAATATTCACAATGGTAAAATTGAGGAAGTAATTTATCATGGTGACCACACAAGAGTGAGAATTAATTTATTAGGTAATCCTGAATTTATTTTAAAAGTTCCGAACAGTTCTGCAAATCTGGATATTAAGCTTGGAAATGAGATTAAGATAGGCTGGAATAGTGAAGACGCTCGAGCGCTGGACCCAAAATAAACATCTTATAATTATTATAGAATAAGTGAAAAAGGGCTGTTGACTCTCACTTCCGAAGTTGTTTTAATTAGTTTTTTAAACGTTTAAACGGAGGAAAAATGAAAAAACTAAGTAAAATATTACTAGCTATTTCTTTTGCACTTTCACTGGCTACTTCAGCATTTGCAACAACAGTTACTGCAGTGTCTTGGGGTGGGGCTTACACTGAGTCTCAAAAGCTAGGTTATGGTGATCCAACTGCTAAAAAACTAGGCATTAACATTGCTTGGGTTGATTATTCAGGTGGTTTATCAGAAATTAAAGCACAAAAAGAAGCTGGTAAGATCACGTGGGATATAATCGACGTGTTTGCAATGGATACTATCACTGGATGTGATGAAGGTTTATTTGTTGAATTTGATTTTGACAAAGACTTCCCACCAGCCCCAGATGGAACTCCAGCAAGTAAAGATTTCTTTACTGCAATGCCAAGTAAATGTGCTGTAGGAAATATTTTATATTCTTGGAACTATGCTTATAACACTGAAAACGTTAAAGGTACTCCAAAGACTATCAAAGATTTCTTTAACACAAAGAAATTCCCTGGAAAAAGAGCTATCTACAAAAGCGCTTTAACTAATTTAGAGATCGCTTTAGCTGCAGATGGTATCAAGCCAGGTAAAGGCGGAGCAAAAATCTACAAAGCTTTAGAAACAGAAAAAGGTGTTGAAAGAGCAATGAACAAGATCAAAAAATTATGTACAGATCCACAAGGTGGATGTGTATTTTGGTCTGCAGGTGCTCAACCACCAGAACTGTTAGTATCAGGTGAAGTAGTAATGGCTACTGGTTGGAATGGTAGATTCTTCAATGCTGAAATTGGAGAAGGTGCACCAATCAAACAAGTTTGGGATGGCCAAGGTCTTGACTACGAATATTTCGTACAAGTTAAAGGTGGACCAAACGATGCTAATGGTATGGCTAAAAAAGCTTTAGCTATGATGACTAGTGCAGAGATGTTAGCAGGAAGTGCTAAATACATCGCATATGCGCCTTGGAGAAAATCTTCAATCGCAATTATGGAAAAAGGTGAGCCTTGGTATAAAGATGGTAAGACTAACATGGTACCACAAATGCCAACTGCACCAGCTAACACTAAAAACTACTTCTTAGTAGATCCAATTTTCTGGGCTGACAACGGCACAGAGCTTGGTGAAAAATGGGAAGCTATGAAAGCTGGTCTATAATTTAAGTTTTATTAAACTTAATTATATATTATAATTTAAGGGCGGTTATTTATTATAACCGCCCTTTTTATTTATGAGCTCAGAGACAAAACAAATATTAACTACAGATGGAATTCCTTTAGAGGTAAGTCTTAAGAAAGCTGAGAGAAAGAATAAAATTAAAGCTTTCTTACTTGTTGCTCCTTTATTGTTTTTTTTAATTATCACTTATGTTTTTCCCATAGGTGATATGTTGTTCAGAAGTGTTGATGATAAAATGGTAACACAAATGCTTCCAAAAACTTTTAAAGCAATGGAAAATTGGGATGGTCAAGAGTTACCAGATGAAGAAGTTTTTGCTGCTTTTCATGAAGATTTTATAAAATTAGTTGAAGATAAACGTGAAGGTAAATTATCTACTCAATTAAACTATACTAAAAATGGATTTAAAAGTATTATTAAGAAACTTCGTAGAGCATCAAAAAAATTTGAAGAAGGAAATTATAAAGAACAAATAATGTCGGTGCATAAACGATGGGCTGATGTCGAGTACTGGAGAGCAATTCAAAGAAGAGCTCCTGAATTTACAGGTCAAAAATATCTAAAAGGAATGGATATGTATGTAAATGAAGAAGGCAAAATAGTAAGCGTTGAGGAGGATAGAAGAATTCATAGAGTGTTATGGTTAAGAACTTTGGAGATTGCATTCTTCGTAACAGTTTTTTGTTTTTTAATGGCTTATCCAATAGCTCATTTGTTAGCTACTCTACCAATGAAGTATAGTAACTTACTAATGATTTGTGTACTACTTCCGTTTTGGACTTCATTACTTGTAAGGACTGCTAGTTGGATGATCTTATTGCAACAGCAAGGAATCGTAAATGATTTCTTTGTAGGGATTGGATTGGTTGCAGACGATAATAGACCTGAAATGATGTACAACAAAACAGGAAGTTATGTAGCAATGACACAAATATTATTGCCATTTATGGTTCTACCACTTTATAGTGTAATGAAAACCATCTCACCAAGCTTAATGAGAGCTGGAAAATCACTGGGTGGAACGCCATTTGTAGCATTTTGGAAAGTTTATTTTCCATTAACAATACCTGGAATAGGCGCAGGCTGTTTATTAGTATTTATTCTAGCAATTGGTTATTACATTACTCCAGCCTTAGTCGGTGGCGCATCTGGAACTTTAATAAGTAACCAAATTGCCTTTCATATGAAAAGTACATTAGATTGGAGTTTTGCATCTGCAATGGGACTTATGTTGTTAAGTGGAGTTTTAGTAATTTATTGGCTTTATAATAAAATAGTTGGAATTGATAATATTAAATTAGGATAATAAAAATGGCATTACCAAAATACACCGAACCCCATTACCGAATTTGGCATTATGTCTATTTAACAATTTGTGGAGCCGTTTTCTTTTTTCTTATTGCACCTCTATTTGTAATCTTCCCTTTATCATTCAATGCAGAGGAATTTTTGAGTTTTTCTGAGGGAATGAAGAGACTAGATCCAGATGCTTTCTCATTAAGATGGTACAAAGATATGATTTATGGAACTAAAAATCCTTGGGGATTGGCTGCTAAGAACAGTTTTGTAATTGCAATTTTTGCAACGATTGGCTCAGTAATACTTGGAACAGTTGCTGCCCTAGGATTGAGTAGTAGACATATGCCTTATAAAGGTTTGATCATGGCAGTATTAATTTCTCCAATGATCGTGCCTCTAATTATTTCTGGTGTTGCAATATTTTTCTTTATGGCTAAAGCTGGTTTAGCTGCAACACATACAGGTATTGTTCTAGCACATATTATTTTAGGAACACCTTTCGTAGTAATTACAGTCACGGCTACTTTGTCAGGATTTGATCACAGTGTTACAAGGGCAGCTGCAAGTTTAGGAAGTGATCCAGTAAATACATTTATGAAAATTACTTTACCATTGATTTTACCTGGAGTTATTTCTGGAGGTTTATTTGCTTTTGTGACTTCATTTGATGAAGTTGTTGTGGTTTTATTTTTAGCTGGATTAGAAAACACAACTATTCCAATTCAAATGTGGACTGGGTTAAGAGAACAATTAAGTCCAACTATTCTAGCTGTCGCAACTTGTTTGATTATATTATCAACATTAATATTAGTAACCGCTGAACTTTTAAGAAGAAGATCTGAAAGACTCAGAGGAATAAATCAATAATAAATCATATCATGAAGATTAAGAACGTAGTAGTGATTGGCTCAGGTACAATGGGTAGTGGTATTGCTGCACATCTATGTAATGCAGATGTCCCCGTTACATTACTAGATTTAAAAACTGAAATAAGTGAAAATGCAAGAGAAAGAATACATAAATCAAGACCACCATTATTAATAGATAAATCTAAAATAAATAATATTAAAGTTGGAAATATTAATGATGATTTTTCTGTCGTTGAAAAGGCAGATTGGGTTGTAGAGGCTGTTGTTGAGAGAATTGATATCAAGCATCAAATTTATGAAAAAATCTTTAAAAGTCGGAAAGAAGGTGCAATAGTTTCATCCAATACTTCATCGATACCAATTAAAGTTTTATCTCAAAATTTAAATAAAGAACAAAAAAAAGATTTTTGTATTACCCATTTTTTTAATCCTGTTAGATATATGGGCCTTCTTGAAATTGTTAAAAATGAAGACAATGATCTAGGTAAGATCAATCAATTGAAAGAATTTTGTGAAGTTGAATTAGGTAAAGGAGCAATAGTTTGTAATGACACTCCTGGATTTTTGGGAAACAGAGTAGGTGTATACGCTATGCAAATAGCAATGACTGAAGCATTTAAGATGAAGCTTACCATTGAGGAGGCAGATGCAATATTTGGAAGACCAATGGGTATTCCAAAAACAGGAGTTTTTGGTCTTTATGATCTAATTGGAATTGATTTGATGGCTGATGTTTTGAAAAGTTTTATTAAAGAATTACCAGAGTCTGATGAGTTTCATGAAGTTGCAAAAGAAATCCCATTAGTAAAAAAGTTAATTGAAACTGGCTACACAGGAAGAAAAGGTAAAGGTGGCTTTTATAGAATGAAGAAGACCGATAATGGAAAAATTATGGAAGCTATTAATCTTGAAACTGGAGAGTATTCAACAAGTCAAAAAATAGATATTAAGTCTGACAAAGTAGATTTAAAGGCTTTAATTAATAGAAAAGATAAATATGGTGATTATGCTTGGTCAGTACTATCCAAGATAATAAAATACGCTTCATCACTAGTTCCTGGGATTACAAAAGAATTTAATGACATAGATGAGGCTATGAGACTTGGATTTAATTGGGCGAAGGGACCCTTTGAAATGTTAGAGGAAATTGGTGTTAAAAATTTCTTTAAAAAAGTTGATGAATTTAAAGGTAATAACTTTTTAGAAAATTTATCTAATTCTAAAGATGAAAATTTTTATGGTGAAAGACAAAAATACACATCAATTGAAACTTTAGGCAAGATTAAGAAAACTGCCTCAAGTATTGATGGTAATAGTTCAGCTGCGATTTATAGATTTAATGATTTTAATATTGTTGAGTTTACAACAAAAGCTAATGCGCTTGATTATGACTCCATGGACGCACTTAAGAAAGCAACTGATAAACCTTTAATAATAATAAATGAGAGTATGCAATTTTCTGCTGGTGTTAATCTCACCTACACAATGGAGTTTGCGAATAAAAATGATTTCAAATCTATAGAGAAATTTATTAAATATTTCCAAGAAACTTGTAAGCATCTTAAGTACTCCAAATATCCAGTTATATCTGCTCCATCAGGTTTAACTTTAGGTGGAGGATTTGAAGTTTTAGTACAAAGTAATTTCGTAGCCTCACATACAAATATTGTGATTGGATTGGTAGAAACTATTGTTGGATTAATCCCAGCTGGTGGAGGATGTAAAGAAATGCTGGCTAGATGGTTAAACACCGAAGAGGCTAAGAAAGATCCAAAATACGCACCTTTAAAAGTATTTGATATTATTGGTTATGGTAGAACAGCAACATCTCCTGTTGAGGCGGAACCTTTGAAATACTTGTTACCTGAAAATAAGAAAATTATGAATAGGAACAGTTTACTTGAAGTATCCAAAAAAATATTAAATGAAAACAAAGATTTTAAAACTCCTAATGAGCTAACATTTAATTTACCTGGTAAAGCAGTCATAGATGATATGAATAAAATCTTGGAAAAACTTTATAATGATAAAGTTATATTGGATCATGGTTTGACAGTAGCAAAAGAATTAGCCCATGTATTAAGTGGTGGTGAGACTACAAATGATAAAACTCTTACGGAGGATGATTTATTTAAATTGGAACTTGATGCTTTTATGAGATTAATTGAAACTAAACAGACCCAAGACAGAATTAAACATACTCTTGCCACTGGAAAACCTTTGGTTAATTAAATAATCTAAGAGTATTTATAAAATCAGGCCTCAATACATATTCAGATTTATTTAAGTATTTAATTTTTTCAAGAGCTTCTAAGCCAAAAATCACTTTTCCAATGGGTGTGTATTCACCTTCATATAAAGGTTCATCCTGAAGAATTATAAAAAATTGACTATCCTCAGTATCATATTCTAAAGATCGAGCTAATCCTACGCTCCCCTTAGTGTAGTTAAAATCTTTATCAACTTCAGATTTAATTGTGCCTAGACCAGATTTTCCAGTACCA
>CACOJX010000018.1 GCA_902627645.1 uncultured Pelagibacteraceae bacterium
AACCAAGCAACATTTTCAGGCGCGCTAACAAATAAATATTTAGATTTTTTTTTTCTTATAATTTTAACTACTTTTTTAATTTTACTTTGATGAGTTTCACCTACAATATTTTTACCTAAAGAAAAAAAAGGGTTTGAATAAATTTTGTATTTATTGGATATTTTGTCAACTAAATTTGACTCAATCTCCTTGATCCTATTGTTTTTAGAAAAAAATTTGCAGATTTGTTGTGATGTGAAAAGTTTTGGATCAATACCAATTGTAAGGCTTTTAAATAACTTGCAATTTATTATTTTCTCATAATTAATTATTTTGAAGTTTTTACCTGCTTCTATTTCTGCTTGTATTGTGTATCTGCCATCTACAAACAGATAACATTTTTTTTTAAGAATTACTGCAAAACCAGCAGAACCTGTAAAGTTAGAAATAGTTTTTAATCTATCTTTTTGAGCGTATTCGGAAAAAAATTCGTCATTTTTAGGAATTATATAACCGTCTATCTCATAATCTTTAAATTTCTTTCTTAATTGATAAATTCTTTCTCGAGTCATTTAATTCTTTTTTGGTATCTTATCCACCCTGGACTTCTCACATTATCATTTTCCTCGAAATCTTGATTAAATTCAAAGTCCTCAATCTCATCTCTTGCGTCATCAAAAGACGAGTTTTTCTCTAAATATTTTGAAGGAAGCTCGTCTATAAATCTTGAAGCCATACTGTCTATCCAATCTCCTTGATAAAATCTGTTCATTGAGAACGAAATAATTGCAAGTTTTTTTGCTCTTGTAATTCCAACGTAAGCAAGTCTTCTTTCCTCTTCTAAGCCATCTTGCCCTTTTTCCTCAATAGATTTTTGGTGAGGAAATAAACCTTCTTCCCAACCAGGTAAAAAAACAGCATCAAATTCCAATCCTTTAGATGCATGCATTGTCATTAAATTTACCTTTTCACCTTCCCATTCTTGATCAATCGAAGTTGCTAATGACACATGTTCTAAAAAACTTTCTAAGTTATCAAACTCCTTCATTGCACTTAAAAGTTCCTTAATATTTTCTAATCGATTTTCATTTTCTAAATCTTTCTTATTCTTCAACATTGCAGAATAGCCCGACTCATCTAAGATTATTTGTAATAGTTTTATATGATTGAATTTTTTAATTTTAAGCTCATATCTCCATTTATCAATTAAACTCAAAAAAGAATTTAGACCTATTTTGGTTTTCGGTTTTATCAGGTTCATTTCTATGAGTTTTTTTGAGGACTTTTCTAGGCTGATAAAATTTTTTTTGGCGTATTCATTAATTTGTTTAATTGTACTGTCTCCAATTGATCTTTTGGGATTATTAACTATTCTTTCAAATGCCAAATCATCCTTTTCTTGTGAAATAATTCTTAAATATGCAATGCAATCCTTAATTTCTGCTCTTTCATAAAATTTAGTTCCACCTATTATTCTATAAGGAATTCCTGCTTTAAGAAATCTTTCTTCAAATTCTCTTGTTTGAAATATAGCTCGTACTAAAATAGCAGTGTTATTAAAAGAAATTTTATTTTTAATATTTTGCTCAAGCTCATCAGAAATTCCGATAGCTTCATCTTTACCATTTTTATAACAATTTAATTTAACTAAATCTCCCTCATCTTTTGTGGAATTAAGTTTTTTACCTACCCTATTTTGATTATTTGATATTAATGAAGAAGCAATAGATAGAATATTTTGAGTAGATCTGTAATTTTCCTCAAGTCTTATTATTTTTGTTTCTTTATATATTTTATCGAACTCTAAAAAATTTTTAATTTCTGCTCCTCGCCAGCTGTAAATAGACTGATCATCATCTCCAACACAACAAATATTTTTATTTTTTTCAGCTAAGAGATTTAACCATCTACTTTGTATGAAATTAGTGTCCTGATATTCATCAACTAAAATATATTTAAAATTCTTTGAGTAAATTTCTTTTATATCATTATTTTTTTCAAAAATTTTAACATTATGTAAAATTAAGTCACCAAAATCACAAGAATTTAAATCTATCAGTTTTTGTTGATAAATTTTATACAGTGGTAAAACAGTTTTTTCATAAACATTTTTACTTTTGATAATTACTTCATTTGGATAAAGGCCGTTATTTTTCCATTTATCAATAATTGATAGTATATATTTTGGAGACAGTTGTTTAGTATCAATATTTTCAGACTTACAAATGTTTTTAATTAATCTAGATTGATCATCAGTATCTATGATAGTAAAATTAGAATTTAAATTTACTGCTGGTGAGTGCCTCCTTAGTATCTTAGCACAAATAGAATGAAATGTGCCTAGCCACGGCAAACCGGCTACATTAGATTTTAGTATTGAACCTACTCTATTTTGCATTTCTTTTGCAGCTTTGTTGGTAAATGTGACTGCCAATATTTGGTTAGGAAAAGCTTTTTTTTCTTTTATTAAATTTGCAATTCTAGATGTTAAAACCTTTGTTTTACCAGACCCTGCCCCAGCAACTATTAAAAGAGGGCCATCTAGATGAGTTACAGCCTTTTTTTGTGCATCATTGAGAGATTTTAAAAAATCAGAGTTTATCATTTTATATTATTTTATATAACTTTATTAAAAAAAAATGTTTAATTTAAGTTTTATATCAAAAAAAAACTTCTTAGGCTTTCTAAATAAAGTCAACTTTTTATTAATCGATATTTTAAATAACTTAAAATTTTCAAATTTAAAGAGACTTACTAGATTATTCTTAATTGATAAACGGGTCATAATAACAATTATAATCATTTTTTTTTCTGTATTTATTCACTTATCAACTCCTGCGTTTTACAAAGATAGTTTCGTAAAAGAAATAATTAAGAATCAATATGATGACGAATTTAATTTCAAAATCGAGTTTAGTGATGAATTATATTACTCGATTTTTCCTATTCCACATTTTAATTTTAAAGATGCAAAATTAATAGTCGAAGAAAAAGAAATTGCTGAGATAAGATCGTTAAAAGTATA
>CACOJX010000019.1 GCA_902627645.1 uncultured Pelagibacteraceae bacterium
AGCAACTGATGTTAATGGCTCAACATTCTCTGTTTTTAATTCGTTTAGTTTTTCAATAAATTCAAAAATTGAATTTAAATCACTAGCTAATTTTTCAGCTCTTTTCTCATCGACTGAAATTCTTGATAATTTAGAGATATGTTTTATTGTTTTAAGATCTATACTCATATGCTATTTAAATATGACGCAAACTATCACTTAAGCTTAAAATATACAATATGATCACTTTAGAAGAATTTAAAAAAAAACACTCAGATAAGTGTAGATTGATAGGTTTAGACCTTGGTTCTAAAAGAATCGGTGTATCTATTTGTGATGAAAAACAATTAATTGCTACTCCACTAAAAACAATAATCAGAAATACTCTAAATGAATTAATTGTTGAGCTAAAAGTGATTATTGATGAAAATAATATTAAAGGTATCATCATTGGAAATCCTTTAAATATGGATGGTTCAATGGGTAGATCAGCACAATCAGTAAAGGACACGTCTCAAAAAATTGAGGAAAACATAAACATACCTATTTGTCTATGGGATGAAAGGTTATCAACAGTTGGTGCTTTTAACCTATCTAGTCAATTAGATATCAATGTGAGTAAAAGAGAAAAGAAAATTGATGAAAATGCAGCAGCATTTATATTACAAGGAGCAATAGATTTTTTAAATAATTAATACTTGCTATTGTAGACATTTATAGTTATAGAGTTGGTTTTAATGGCAATAAAAACAGATAAAGCTATTAAAATTTCCCAAAAACATTTGTTAGGTATCCAAGATTTATCAATTAATGATGTTAATTTGATACTTGATGAAGCAAGTTCGTTTATAAAAGTTAATCAAAGTAAAAATAAAAAAATAGATGTTTTGAGGGGAAAGACTCAAATCAATCTATTCTTTGAACCTTCTACTAGAACACAAAGTTCATTTGAATTGGCTGGAAAAAGACTTGGAGCAGACGTTATGTCTATGAATATAAGTAACTCTGCAATTAAAAAAGGTGAAACATTAATCGATACAGCCATGACTTTAAATGCGATGCATCCAGATATTATTGTAGTCAGACATCAAGACTCTGGAGCTTGTAACTTACTTTCGCAAAAAGTAAATTGTGCGGTGCTAAATGCTGGTGATGGAAGAAGAGAGCACCCTACTCAAGCTCTTTTAGATGCTTTAACAATTATAACTCGAAAAAATAAAATTGAAGGATTGAAAATTGCAATATGTGGTGACATTCTACATTCAAGAGTAGCAAGATCAAATATTTATCTTCTCAATATGCTTGGAGCTGAAGTAAATATAATTGCTCCAACAAATCTTATGCCGAAAGAAATTGAAAAATTTGGTGTTAATACTTTTACTGATATGAAAAAAGGATTGAAAGACTGTGATATCGTCATGATGCTAAGATTGCAAAATGAAAGAATGACAAGTTCATATCTCTCATCAAATAGAGAGTATTATGAATATTACGGTTTAACTCCTGATAAACTTGAGCATGCTAAATCTGATGCATTAATTATGCACCCTGGACCAATGAATAGAGGTATAGAAATAGATACAATATTAGCAGATGACATAAATAAAAGCGTAATTAAAGAACAAGTTGAACTAGGTGTAGCTGTAAGAATGGCTTGTTTAAAAATATTTTGTACATGATGAAAAAGCAATATTTCATAAACGCCAACATAATTGATCCTCATAATTCAATTAATGAAGTTGGAGGTTTGATTATTAGTGAAGAAGGTAAAATCGAAGCCATAGGGAAAAAAGTAAATATTAATAATCTACCTACCAGAGAAAAACCAATTGACTTAAAAGGAAAATATATTTTTCCAGGCTTGGTAGACATGAAAGTTTTTGTTGGTGAACCTGGATATGAATATAAAGAAAACTTTAGAACCTTAAGTAATGCGGCATTATCTGGTGGAGTTACATCAGTAGTTACGATGCCAAATACTGATCCAATTATAGATAATGTATCTATAGTCGACTTTTTAAAAAGAAGAGGAAGAGATAAGTCAAAAATAAACATTTTTCCATCTGCTTCTCTTACAAAAAATATTGAAGGCACCAACATGACCGAGTTTGGTCTTTTGCAAGCCAAAGGGATAATTGCTTTCACAGACGGAATAAAAACAATTCAAAATCCTAGATTAATGTCAAGAATAATGAACTCAGCTAAAGATTTAGGTTGTTTGATAATGCAACACGCTGAGGACTACGAACTTGCAAAAAATGGTATGATAAATTCTGGAATAATTGCTTCTAAATTGGGATTATCAGGAATACCAGAAATTGCAGAAAGAATTTTAATAGAGCGAGATTTAACATTACTAGAGAAAGTCAAATGTAGATATCACATATCTCAATTATCGTCACAAAAATCGGTTGAAGTTATCAAATATAGAAAGGAAATTGTTAAATTTACCTCAGGGGTTTCGATTAATAACTTATCCTTAAATGAAAACGACGTTGGAGATTTTAGAACTTTTTTAAAGTTATCTCCTCCATTAAGAAGAGAAGAAGATAGATTGGCTCTGGTGCAAGGATTAAAAGATGACTTGATTGATGTAATTGTTTCAGATCACAAGCCTGAAGATGAAGAATCAAAAAGATTAACTTTTGCTCAAGCAGCTACTGGTGCTTCTGGTATTGAAACACTCTTATCTTTAAGTTTAGAACTATATCATAATGGATCTCTCAAACTTGAGACTATTATTAAAGCTCTAACATCTAATCCAGCA
>CACOJX010000020.1 GCA_902627645.1 uncultured Pelagibacteraceae bacterium
AAGCATGTCTAATGTTTGCGATGCAAGCTTTCCTGCAATCCTCATTTTTTCAAATTTTTCTGAATAATCAGTCATTTAAAATTTTTAATTTTTTTTCTATAAAAATATCTTTAGAATTTATTTTACATCTATAAGCTAAAAAATTCACACCAGCTTTTTTCGCAATTAAGTAGTTGTTATAATAATCAACATCAATATCTCTTGCTATCTTAAAATTTTTCATATTTTGGATCTGTACTAAAAATATTAAGTATGATTTATACCCCTTTTTTATGGCATCAATAAGGGCAAGTAAATGTTTAGATCCCCTAGATGTAATTGCATCAGGAAATTCAGCAGTTTGTTTATCCCTAAATAAAGTTACATTTTTTACTTCAATGAAAGCTTTTTGTTTATTTTTTTCTACTAAAAAATCAAACCGTGTTTCTTTATTAAAAAAAACTTCTGGTTTGATGATGTCACAATTTCTAATCTCTTTTATCAAATTCTTGGATAATCCATGATTAACAATTTTATTAGCCATGTGAGTATTTACCCCAACCAAGTTATTTTTAGCTCTTATTATTTCAAGACTATATTTGAGCTTTCTTTTTGGATTATCATTTTTCAGAAGATACACTTCATTTCCTTCATCAAGTAAACCTTTCATCGATCCGGTATTAGGACAATGTGCAGTTACAATTTTATCATTTAATTTTACATCAACAAAAAAACGTTTATATCGCTTGATTAGTTTGCCTTTTATTAAAGACTTGGTAAATTCCATTTTCAAATTATACATATAAAATGAAAAAAAACACAAAAGTAAATGCAGCAATACTCATAATTGGAAACGAAATCCTATCAGGAAGAACCCAGGATACTAACACAAGCACTTTAGCAAAATGGCTTAATTCAATTGGTGTAAAAGTTAATGAAGTAAGAGTCGTACCAGACTCAGAAAAAATTATTATAGAAACATTAAACGCTTTAAGAAAAACTAATGATTATATTTTTACAACTGGTGGTATAGGACCTACCCACGATGATATTACAGCAGAGTCTGTAGCTAAAGCTTTTTGTCTTAAATATGAAGTGCACGAAGAAGCTTATAAAATTTTAGAAGCATATTATAAACCAGGTGAATTTAATGAGGGTAGACAAAAAATGGTGTGGATGCCAAGTGGTGCTAAATTAATTTTAAACCCAACAAGTGGAGCACCTGGCTTTAGTATTGAAAATGTTTTTTGTCTTCCTGGGGTCCCCTCAATTTTAAAATCAATGCTAGGGAGTTTGAAAAATAGAATTGTAGGAGGTAAACCGATTTTAAGTTATACTATAAGCTTAAAGACTGTTGAAAGTGAAATTGCAAAATCATTAAAAAATGTTCAATCGCAAAATCAAGATGTTGAGATAGGGAGTTATCCTTTTTTTCAAGCCGGTAAACTTGGTGTCTCAATAGTAATACGGTCAGAAGATCAATCTAAAATAGATAATTGTAATACTCAAATATTAAAATTTGTAAAAGAAAAAAAAATAGAAGTGGTTGATAGATAAATGCTTTATTTCGCTTATGGAAGTAATCTTCATCATTTTCAAATGAAACGAAGGTGTAAAGACAGTGTGTTTATCAAAAAAATAAATTTGAAGGATTTCAAATTGACTTTCAGAAGTAAATATAGAGCAGCGGATATCGAGCCAAAAAAAAAATCTATTGTTCCAGGTGGATTATTTGAAATATCAAAAAGTGATGAAAAAAAACTTGATATTTATGAAGATTATCCAATTCTTTATAAAAAATTTTATTTTAAATATTATGGAAAAAAAGTGATGACCTATACAATGGTTAAAAAGACACAATTTAGGTTCCCAACCGAAAGGTACTTAAATATTGTTAAACGTGGCTATAAAGATTGTGAGTTAGAAATTAAGTATTTAAAAAAAGCATTATTAAAATGAAACTTTTAATAATTATACCTGTTCTAAATGAAGAAAAAAATATAAATCCAATTTGGAAAAAAATTAGAAAATTAAAAAATATAAAAAAAGATATTTTATTTATTGACGATAATTCTAAAGACAATACACGACTAAAAATTACAAAACTGAAGAAGAAAAATAAAAATGTTTTCTTATTTAAAAGAGACAAAAAAAAAGGAATTGGCTCAGCTCATAAAGCTGGAATTATTTGGGGGTACAAAAAGAAATATTCAATAATCATTACAATGGATTGCGATGGGACACATGATCCAATTCATATTAAAAAAATGTTGATGTTAATAAAAAATAAAAATTATGAGATGATCTCTACGAATAGGTTTCTGAAAAAAAATTCTTTAAGTGATTGGAGTTATTGGAGGATATTTTTAACAAATCTTAGGCACATTTTAATTAGAAATATTTTAAATGTCAGTTACGATAGCTCAGGAGCATTTAGATGCTATAATGTTAAAAAAATAAAACTTAAAGATATTTTAATTGCAAAAAATGACTCCTACTCATTTTTTTGGGAAAGTATGTTTTTTTTATCCAAAAAATACAACATAGCCGAGATACCAATTTCCTTACCAGGTAGAGTCTCAGGATCATCAAAAATGAGAATAAATGACATTATATTTGCGCTATATTATCTTTTTATTATTTTTTTAAGACATAGAATTTAATTAAGTTT
>CACOJX010000021.1 GCA_902627645.1 uncultured Pelagibacteraceae bacterium
ACATTTTTAGATAATATTTCTAAAGCATTTGAATAATTTTCTATGAAATGACATTTATTTGCCCCTCTAGATATTGCCTCTAAACCGAAAGATCCAGAACCAGAAAATAAATCTAAAATAATCGACTCTGATATCTTAATTTTAATCTTATTAGAGTGTTCTATAACGTTAAAAATAGACTCTTTAACTAAATCTCTAAGAGGTCTTGTGTTCTTATCTTTTGGAAGATTAATTTTTTTACCTTTAAATTTTCCTGAAATGATTCTCATTCATCAATAACTTTATAAGCTATATCTTTTCTATAAAATCCATTAAGCCAATTTATATTTTTTAAAATTTTGAGTGCTTTATCCCTCGCGGTCTTAAATTTATTAGATTTTATAACGACATTTAAAACTCTACCACCATTAGAATATATTTTATTATTAATAGATTTTGTACCAGCATGAAATAAAAATTCATTTTTTTCTAGTTCTATATTAAACAAATTCAATTCGACATTATTTTTATACTTATCTGGATAGCCTTTTGAACACATTACTACACAAAGACTTTTATCTTCAAACCATTCAATGTTTGTATCAATTAATTTTCCTTCAATACATGAGCTTATCAACAGACCTAAATCAGTTTTTAGTTTAGGAAGTAAAGTTTGACACTCCGGATCTCCCATTCTTACATTGTATTCAATTAAAAAGGGTTCATTATTTACAATCATTAAACCAGCATAAAGAAATCCTTTGTAGTAAATATCATTTTCTTTCAAACCTTTTAAAGTTGGCTCTATTATCTTTTTAATTATTTTATTATTCAAATCCTGATTTTCTAATCTCGATGGCGAGTAAGCTCCCATTCCACCAGTGTTCTTACCTTTATCACCCTCAAAAACTCTTTTATGATCTTGAGCAGTACCAAATAGTTTGTAGCTTATCCCGTCTGAAATAATAAAAAAACTCATTTCCTCACCATCTAAAAATTCTTCAATGAGAATCTGTTTTGCTTGACCAAATTTTCCATTAAATATTTCTTTTACAGCTAAATTAGCTTCTGAATTAGTTTCAGATATATACACTCCTTTACCAGCAGCCAGACCATCTGCTTTTATCACTATTGGGTAATTACATTTTTTTAAAAAATTCTCTGCTTCATCGATTTTATAAAAAACTCCAAATTTTGCAGTTGGAATATTAAAATTTTCACATAATTTCTTTGTAAAAATTTTTGACCCTTCCAATTGTGAAGCAAGCTTATTTGGCCCAAAAACTTTTATATTGTGCTCTTCTAAATAATCAACTATCCCATCAACAAGTGGTTTTTCAGGACCAACAATCAAAAAATCAATTTTATTATTAAGAGTAAAATTTTTTATGTTTTCAAAATTTTCTAAATCAATTTCGATATTTTCAGCTATTTGTTTAGTCCCAGCATTTCCAGGAAAACAGTAAATTTTATCAATTTTATCTGATATGTTTAAAAATTTGCAGATAGCATGTTCTCTGCCACCACTTCCTATTATTCCAACTTTCATATAAGAATATATAAACTAAAAATGTTAAAAAAATTAGCAAAAATAAGATATTTACCAAACAACTATGAGATTATAGAGAATGGTGACCATGTAATATGTGCAATTTCTGGAAAAAAAATTCCAATTGAAAATTTAAGTTACTGGAGTGTCGAGGATCAAGAACCTTATTTTTCTTACAAAGAAGCTTCTATAAAAAGAGAGAAAAAGAATTAATTTATTTCCAACGATTGTGTGTCCATATCCATTGACTAGGATTAATAATGATCATTTTTTCAAGTATTGAATTTAGCGATAAAGTGATGCTTTCAATTGTTTCATCTTTAGAAAAAAACATTGGTTTAAATATTTTTATTTTAAAATTACTATTTATTTTTCTCTCTATATGTACTGGCACAATTTTACAATTAAACTTCTTCACAAATTGAGCTGGAATAGTTGTTGTAAAAGCATCTTTACCAAATAATTTACACTTAATTCCCTCGGAAACTCGTTGATCAATCATTAGTGCAATAGAAGTTCCTGCCTTAAAATATTTTAATAAATCTTTAGTGCCACTAATTCCCTTTTTAATTTGCTTTTTGCATATATATTTTTTTCTTATATTTTCCATTAATGGATTTAAGAAAGGGTTATTTAATGGCCTGTATATCGCCGCCAGGTCAATTCCAGATTTTTCGATATGCATTGCCATTAATTCAAAATTATCAAAATGACCTGAGATAAATATAACTGGTTCATTTGAGTTTTTGATTTGATCTAATTCATCTTGACCTTCAATTTCAATCAATCTTTCAAATTTGTTAGTTCTAAAATTTTTTATAAAATTATATTCAGCAAGAATTTTTCCATATGTTGACCACATTTCACTTACAATTTTTTTTTTGAAATTTTCATTTTTTCCAGGAAATGCCTGATCAATATTATTTAAAGTAATAATTTTTGACCTAAAAATAGGTCCAACAATAGATAAAATTTTTCCAGATATGTATCTTGAAATATTTAATCCTAGTAATTTAAATAATAAAAGGAAAATTGAAATAATTATAAACTGTAAGAAATAT
>CACOJX010000022.1 GCA_902627645.1 uncultured Pelagibacteraceae bacterium
AAAACAGTCACTGGAATTACTTATGACAGTCATGATGAAATGGTGATCAAAAGCTTTAAAGAAATTTATAATGAAGCGGATCAAAAACTAGATATTAAAGATAAAGCTGTGTTTATTGAACATGCTAAAGGGTATCTCGACCTTGGTGAGATAAGCATAATTATCGCAGTTGCTTGCAAACATCGTGATCAAGCTTATGTGCTTTCTAGATATATAATAGAGGAAATCAAAAAAAGATCTCCTATCTGGAAAAAAGAACACTATGAAAATGAGGAAAGTGAATGGTTAGAAGGAAATCCAATAGTTAATGAAAAAATTTAAGCACTCAGAAATTACTCCGGAAAAAATTTATAATAAAAGAAGATCTTTTATTAAATCTATGGGTTATGGTTTAGGTACTATTGCTTTTAGTTCAGTACCTTTAATTAATGCTAAAGCTAGTAATTTAAATGAACCCACAAGTTATGAAGATATTACGACTTATAATAACTATTATGAATTTGGCACTGGTAAAGGCGATCCACATAGAAGAGCAAAGAATTTTACCACAAGACCATGGAGTGTTAAAATTGAGGGTGAAGTTGAAAAGTCATTAGAGCTGCCTATTGAAGAAATTTTGGCAATTAAATCAGAGGAGAGAATTCTTAAACTCAGATGTGTTGAAGGTTGGTCAATGGTTATTCCATGGTTAGGTTTTTCATTAAGTGAATTACTTAATAAAGTACAAATTAAATCATCCGCAAAGTTTGTTGAATTTGAAACAGTTTATAATCCAGAAGAAATGGTTGGTCAAAGATATCCTGTTTTAAACTGGCCTTATATCGAAGGTCTTAGATTAGATGAAGCAATGCACCCTCTTACCACTGTTGTAACTGGCTTGTATGGCAGGCCTTTACCAAACCAAAATGGTGCACCTTTAAGAATATTCATCCCATGGAAGTATGGTTTTAAAAGTGCAAAATCAATTGTTAAAATCAGATTAAAAAAAAATATGCCAAACACTGCATGGAAGAATGCGTCACCAAGAGAATATGGTTTTTACTCAAATGTAAATCCTGAAGTTGATCATCCTAGATGGTCCCAAGCTACAGAAAGAGTAATTGGAGAGAGTATTTTGGCTCCAAGAATAAAAACTTTAATGTTTAATGGTTATGGGGATGAGGTCGCCCATCTTTATAGCGGTATGGACCTTAAAAAAAATTATTAAAATAAATTGAGAAATTATTACAAACCTACTGTTTTTTTAATATCACTTTGGCCAATTTATATTATAGCCTATCAATTAATTTACAATAAATTAGGTCCTGAGCCTGTTGATAGAATTATAAATCATTTTGGAGAATGGACGTTAATATTTATACTTTTAACTCTATCAATGACACCTCTTAAAATAATAACTAATTCTTTAGAGTGGATAAAGTTTAGAAGAATGCTAGGTTTATTTGCTTTTTTTTATGCCACAATTCATATGCTTAGTTATGTTGGACTCGATTACAGATTTGATTTTGAACCATTAATTGATGATGTTTTTAAGAAAAAATTTATTTTTATAGGCTTTTCTGCTTGGTTGCTATTAATTCCTTTAGCAATAACCTCATCAGACAGAATGGTTAGAATTTTAAAAAAAAGTTGGAAAAAACTTCATAGTTTGATTTATGTAGTTTCAATTTTTGGAGTTTTGCATTTTATTTGGTTGTCGAAAACGATATTTTTTAAACCTTTAATTTTTTTAATTATTTTGATTATTCTTCTTTTGTTTAGAATAAATTTTAAAAAATTTAATTTATCGTAGTGTCCTCTGGTATACAGATTTCTGATCTTGTTAAAAATCTTCTACCAGTTCCATTGTCTAAAGAAAACATTCCACCCATTCCATCAACACAATCAATTATTAAATCTGTATTTTTCCAAGCTTCGTGTTGTGTTTCACTTATATAAAATGGGATCCCACCAATCTTACCAATCATTACATCGTCTTGACCAACTTGATATTCTTTTGCTGGATAACACATGGGAGCGCTACCATCACAACATCCACCAGACTGGTGAAACAATAATTCTTTTCCGTGATTCTTTTTTAATTCTTCAATTAATTTTAGTGCTGATTGTGTTGCTGTAACTTTCATATTTATATGGCCCGTAATTTAATACGGGCCATTATAATATATCTATTAAAAGAAGCCTAATTTTTTCTCACTGTAAGACACGTGTAAGTTTTTCACTTGTCTATAGTGATTAAGCATCATTTTGTGGGTTTCTCTTCCTATACCAGATTGTTTGTATCCACCAAATGCCGCATGTGCTGGATAAGCGTGGTAGCAATTAGTCCAAACCCTACCTGCTTCAATTGCTCTACCCATTCTGTATGCGATATTTCCATTTCTAGTCCAAACACCTGCTCCTAAACCATATAGAGTGTCATTAGCAATTTTTAATGCCTCTGCCTCATCTTTAAACTTAGTTACAGATACTACTGGTCCAAAAATTTCTTCTTGGAAGATTCTCATTGAGTTATTACCTTCAAAAATAGTTGGTTCGATATAGTTTCCTTTTTCTAAACCACTATTAACCTTAGCAACACTTCCA
>CACOJX010000023.1 GCA_902627645.1 uncultured Pelagibacteraceae bacterium
GCAAAAAAATTTGATCAAAAACCTAATTTAGATTTAAAATTACCAGGTATTCCAATGGCAGTAAAAGATTTATTTTGTACAAAAGATGTTAAAACAACTGCTGGTAGTAAAATTTTAAATAACTTTTTACCGACCTATGAGTCAACAGTAACTGACAATATTTGGAAAGAGGGCGCAATACTTTTAGGTAAATTAAATTGTGATGAATTTGCAATGGGCTCATCAAATGAAACTAGTTTTTTTGGTAACGTCCAAAATCCAATTGATAAAAACTTAGTTCCAGGTGGTTCATCAGGTGGTTCTGCTTCAGCAGTGGCTGGGCAATTAACACCGATTACAATTGGAACTGATACTGGTGGATCAATAAGACAACCTGCTTCTTTTACAGGAACTGTTGGATTAAAACCTACTTATGGAAGTTGCTCACGTTATGGAATTGTTGCTTTTGCATCATCTTTAGATCAAGCAGGACCAATGGCTCAAAATGTTAAAGACTGTGCTTTGTTACAAGAAGTTATAAGCTCTTATGATCCAAAAGACTCTACCTCAATAAATTTTAAAAGAAATCAATACAGCAAAGAATTAACTAACAACATAAAAGGAAAAAAAGTTGGGATACCCAAAGAATATAGAGTTGATGGTATGCCAAAAGAAATTGAAGATCTTTGGCAAAAAGGAATACAGTGTGTCAAAGATTGTGGAGCTGAGACAATTGATATTTCTCTTCCACATACAAGTTATGCTTTGCCAACTTATTATATTGTTGCTCCTGCCGAGGCATCTTCAAACCTAGCGAGATATGATGGTGTTAAATATGGATTTAGAGCTAAAGGTGAAAATTTAATTGATATGTACGAAAAAACTAGATCTGAAGGTTTTGGTGCGGAAGTTCAAAGAAGAATTATGATTGGGACTTATGTCTTATCATCTGGTTATTATGATGCTTATTATTTAAAAGCTCAAAAAGTAAGAAAACTTATTAAAAATGATTTTGATGAAGCATATAAAAAAGTTGATGCAATTTTGACACCATCTACACCAAGTTCAGCGTTTAAGATAGGTGAAAAAACTAATGATCCAGTTTCAATGTATCTGAATGATATATTTACTGTACCAGTAAATTTAGCAGGGCTTCCAGGTATTTCTATCCCAGCAGGACACGACTCTCGAGGCTATCCTTTAGGTCTGCAAATAATAGGTAAAGCTTTTGATGAACAAAATATTTTAAATATTGCTTATGCAATGGAAGAGAAAATAAATTTCAAAAATAAAATTACTGATTGGTGGATTAAGTGAGCAAAAAAAACTCAGAATATTTAATTAATCGAGGAGATAATCAATATGAAGTTGTAATTGGTTTGGAAGTACATGCCCAAGTGCTATCTGAGTCAAAATTATTTTCTACATCTGCTACCAAATTTGGAGCTGAACCAAATACTCAAGTAAGTTTAGTCGATGCTGCATTTCCAGGAATGTTACCTGTTATTAATGAATTCTGTGTTAAACAAGCTATTAAAACAGGTATTGGTCTTAATGCAAAAATTAATAAACGATCAGTATTTGATAGAAAAAATTATTTTTACGCAGATTTACCTCAGGGATATCAGATCTCACAATTTAAAGATCCTATAGTAGGTGAGGGAAAAGTAATTTTAGATATGCCCGATGGACAAAAAGAAATTGGTATTGAAAGATTACATTTAGAGCAAGATGCAGGAAAAAGTATTCATGATCTTGACCCCCAGAATACGTTTGTAGATCTTAATAGATCAGGTGTAGCTTTAATGGAGATTGTAAGCAAACCAGACCTCAGATCACCCGATGAAGTGAGTACATATATTAAGAAATTAAGATCAATAATGAGATACCTAGGTACATGTGATGGAAATATGCAAGAAGGATCTTTAAGAGCTGATGTGAACGTTTCTGTAAGAGCAAAGGGCTCAAAAGAATTTGGAACAAGATGTGAAATTAAAAATGTAAATTCAATTAAGTTTATGCAAATGGCTATAGAATATGAGGCAAATAGACAAGTTGATATGATTGAAGAGGGTAGGTCAATTGATCAAGAGACAAGACTGTTTGACACTAAAAAAAATGAGACAAGATCAATGAGATCAAAAGAGGACGCTCATGATTATAGATATTTTCCCGATCCAGATCTATTACCATTGGAAGTTTCTGATGAATTTATTAATGATCTTAAAAATGATATTCCAGAATTACCAGATGATAAAAAGAAAAGATTTATTGATGAATTCAAATTGTCACCATATGAAGCTACTATCTTAGTATCAGATATTGACACCGCAAAGTATTTTGAAGAAGTTGTTGCTAAAATGGGTAAGAACAAAGATATGAAATTAGCAGTTAATTGGATTACAGGAGAATTATTTGCCGTTTTAAATAATAAGAATTTAGAAATTTCTCAAAGCCCAATAAGTGCAAAGAATTTAGCAATACTGGTTAACTTGATTAAAAATGGAACGATTTCGGGAAAGATAG
>CACOJX010000024.1 GCA_902627645.1 uncultured Pelagibacteraceae bacterium
TAATTGCTTTCTTAAAAATTAAGTATCCTAAAAATTTTAATCTAAAATTTATTAAAACAAAAATAAAAAAACTTAAAGTAAGTGATCTTAATAATAAAAAATTAATTTCAGATAGAGTAGGAACTGAAGCATCTATAATTTCAAAAAAAAAGAATATCCGTAAACTCGTACATGCTTTTCAAGTAAATTGTGCGTATAATCCACCAAAAAATTTTAATGGGTCTTGTCTTGATGGAAGAGATATTACTTATAAAATTATTCCTGATGCTGATTTTAAATTCTTCATTACTGCTAATTTAAAAACAAGATCTCTTAGAAGATATAGAGAATTAAGAGCTATAAATAAAAAGATTAAATATAATGACGTACTAAAAAGTATTAAAAAACGGGATAAAAGTGACTATAATCGTAAAGTTTCTCCCCTCAAGAAAACTAAAGATTCAGTATTGATAAACACAACAAAGTTATCTAAAAGATCCTGCTTTTTAAAAATTAAAAAAATTATAGACAGGAAACAAAAAATAAATGGAAATTTATAAAGACCTATCGTCCCCAGCGTCTAAAGAATTCGAAAAATTGCTTAACAGTCAATTATCTAAATCTCAAATTGAAGAAGGAAAAATCATAGAAGGAAAAATCAACAAAATAACAGAAAAATTTGTATTTTTATTTGTTGAAGGTTTAAAGAGTGAGCCTGTTTTAGATATTAATGAATTAAAAAACATGGGATTATCAGAAAAAATTAAAGTTGGAGAAAAAATCTCTGTTTTATTAGAAAAGATTGAGGATAAAAATGGTGAGGTAATTGTCTCGGCATCAAAAGCTCAAAAAATAAAAGGGTGGGATAAGCTTGTTGAAGCATATGAAAAAAATGAACCTATAATGGGTAAGATTACTTCAAAATGTAAAGGTGGTTGTATAGTTGAACATATTGAAACAGGTTCTTTAATGTTTTTACCAGGATCCCAAATTAGTGATAAACCTTTAAAAGATATAAGTCATTTAATGAACGAGCCTCAAAAATTTGCGCTAATAAAATTAGACAAAGTGAGAGGTAACGCTTGTGTCTCAAGAAGAGAAATTATTTCAAGCTTTAAAAAAGAAGATAAGGCAAAAATTATTGAAAAATATAAAGTCGGAGACATTATCAAAAATGCTGAAGTTAAAGGTTATAGTACTTTTGGATGTTTCTTTAATGTTAACGATGAACTAGATGTTTTAGTTCACTTACAAGAAATTTCTTATTCAAGAGTTAATCATCCAGATGAAGTTTTTAATATTGGAGAAAAACATGACCTTAAAGTTATTTCAGTTGATAAAGAAAAACTTCAAGTTGGATGTTCTGTGAAACAATTATCACCAGACCCATTTGAACATATTGAAAATTATGAGTTAAATAAAATTTATAAAGCAAAGGTTATGAAGATTATGGATTTTGGTGCGTTCTGTGAATTAGAACCTGGGTTAACCACCTTGCTTCATTCAAGTGAACTTAGTTGGTCAAAGAAAAATGTTTCTGCCAAAAAGATGTTTAATATTGGAGATGAAATAGATTGTGTCATTACAGAAATAGATAAAGACAAAAGAAGGGTAGCTATTTCTCATAGATTAACCAAAGAAAATCCTTTTGAAACATTCGAAAAAAAATATCCAGTAGGTACTGTTGTAGAGGCTGAGGTAGTAAACAAAAATGAATATTCTTTATTTGTTAATGTAAAAGGTATAGATGTAGATGCTTTTTTACACTGTAATGATTTAACATATTTTAATAACGGCGAAGAGGAATTATCAAAATACAAGAAAAATGATAAATTAAAAGTTAAAGTTTTAGAAATAAAAATTTCTGAACAAAAAATAAGAGTCGGGTTACGACAAACACAATCTGATCCTTTTGATTGGTTTAAAGATAAAAAAATTAATCAAACAATTACGGTCAAAATAATATCAACTGATAATAAAGGTTTAGTTGTGAGGCCAGAGGGTTGTGAAATGGATTTTATGATCAAAAAATCTCAAATAGCAATTAATGCTGCTGATGCTCGTCCATCGAGATTTACAGGTGGTGAAAAAGTTGATTGTGCGATTGCTGAGCTGGATATGTCTAAAAGAAAGGCTACATTAAGCATGAAACTTCTTGAAGAAATTGAGAAAAAAGAAGCGCTTGATAAATA
>CACOJX010000025.1 GCA_902627645.1 uncultured Pelagibacteraceae bacterium
TTAATTATGGGTCTTCTTGAGGAGCTTAATTTTTTTTCAGATTATGATGTAGATTATTTTTATCCTATTTATCTTGTTTTGTTAAATGTACCTTCTTTAATTTATGAAGTTTTTCCATTTATTTTTTTATTATCCTCTCAATTTTTATTTATAAAATTACTAGATAGCGGAGAATTAAACGCATTTAAAAATAATGGTTTAAATAATATTAAGATTATTAAACTGATTACACTTCTATCATTTATAATAGGAATTTTTATTATATTCATTTTTTATAATTTATCTGCAGTAATGAAATTCAAATATTTAGATATAAAGAAAGATTTTACAAAAGATAATAAATACTTAGCCACAATTACTGAAAATGGTCTTTGGATAAAAGATGAAATAGGTGATCAAATTAATTTTGTAAATGCTAATAGATTTACCATTAATACTTTAAATGAAGTAGATATTATACAGCTAAATAACAAATTTGAATTTCAAAAAAATATTAAAGCAGAAAAAGTAGATATAAGAGAAAATAAATGGGTTCTTTTTAATGTAAAGATTATTGATAATGAAAATAAAATTGAGATAAAAGATAAGATAAACATATTTTCAAATTTTAATTATGAGGAAATTAACAATCTCTTTTCAAATCTTTCCTCGCTAACACTATGGAATTTATTTGAATTAAAAGAAAATTATTTGTCAATCAATTATTCAACGACTGAAATTGATTATCATCTCCATAGAATCGTTGCTTATCCATTTTTAATAACAATAATTACCCTATTATCCGCAATTTTAATGCTTAATTTAAAATTTCAAAAACCTAAGCTTTTTTTCATAGTAATGGGAATTTTATTATCAGTAGTAATTTATTATATAAATTTCTTTTTTGGTGCTATGGGTAAAAATGAAAAAATTCCCTTATTAGTCTCAACTTGGACACCTATATTAACTTTAACAATAATTTCCTTAATAGGAATGATTAGAATTAATGAAAAATAAATCTAAATTAATTATTGCATTACTTTTTTTATATTTTTCAATAATGAATGCATTTGCAATTGAAGATTTTAGTTTTGAAAGCAAATCAATTGAAATAATAGATAATAATATTGTATTTGCTAAGGATGGAGTAAAAGTTATTGCCTCTGATGGCTTGAATTTATCAGCAGATGAGGCAAAGTATAATAGGAATACTAAAATTTTACAACTTCAAAACAATATTACAATTATTGATCAAGTCCAGAATCTCAAAATTTACGGTAATAATATTGTATACAATAAAATTCTAGAAAAAATTACATCAGACTCAAAAACTGAAATAAATATAGATAATTCACATCAAATATTTAGTGAAGATATTCTTTTTTCGAGGAAAAATTCTACAATACAATCAAATAAACTTACAATCGTTAAAGATAAATTTAATAACCAAATTGAATTAAGTGGATTTATTTATTTGATAAATAGTAAAATTCTCAAAACTAAAAAAATGGAGTTTATGGATAGTAAATCAAACATCTATAAATCAAATAATGCAATGCTTGATTTAAATAATGAAAAAATTGCTGCTAAAGATATACAAATTTATTTTGCAGAAGGCGAATTAGGAAAAAATGCTAGACTTAAAGGAAGTTCATTTACTTCAGAAAATAATATTTCAACTATCAAAAATGGGATTTTTACTGCTTGCAAGATCAGAGAAAAATGTCCTCCCTGGACCTTAAAATCTAAAGAGATTTCTCATGATAAAGGCAAAAAAATTATAAGCTATAAAGATACTTGGTTGGATTTATATGATATACCTATTTTTTATTTTCCAAAATTTTTTCATCCTGACCCAACAGTTAAAAGACAATCGGGTTTCTTAACTCCATCATTACTTAACTCATCAACTAGTGGCGGATCAATCGATATACCTTATTTTAAAGTAATCTCTGAAAATAAAGACTACACTTTTACCCCAAGAATATATTTTAATGAGGATTTTTTAATTAAAAACGAATATAGACAAGTTGAAAAAAATACTAATCATATATCAGACTTTAGTTTAAAAAAATTAGATGTATCTACTAAGTCCCATTTTTTTTCAAATACTAAATTTACTTTAGAAAATAATTTTGATTTATCAGAAATTGAAATTAACTTAGAAA